>NZ_NEIZ01000001.1:0-795462 GCF_002113645.1 Pseudomonas sp. B35(2017)
CTTTCGTCTCGACCGAGGCGCGCATTCTACAGCAGCCTCATTTGCTGTCAAGCGGTTATTTTCAGAAGTTTTCAAAATTTCTTTTTCAACTTCAACCACTTGCGCTTTCGATCTCTCGTCAGCGGGAGGCGAATTCTACAGCGTTGCACGCTGCTGTCAACACCTCTTTTCTCCGCTTTCGACCGGGAGGATCGAAACGCCGAAAGGGCCAAACATCACCACCCTCTTCGACTCCCTCCGGGCTTCGCTGAACTGAAGCGACCCGCTGCCGAAAACTTCGTAACTCGTTGAATCTCAAGGAGTTTTCCGTTTCGACTGCGCCGGAAGTGGGGCGAATTATAGAGAACTGAAATCTGCCGTCAACCGCTATTTTCGGTTTTCTTCCAATAACTTGCAGATTGATCAAAAAGCATCCCAAAACACCCTATATAGAGGCCGGACACCCCGGCCTCTATATAGAAGAAGCATCACAGCACTCCATTCTCCTTCAACCCGGCGACCGCATCGGCTTCCAGGCCCAGCACCCGCTGCAATACCTCGAGCGTATGTTCGCCCAATAGCGGCGGCGCCTGACGATACTCCACCGGTGTCTGCGACAACCGGATCGGGCTCGCCACCTGCGGCACCCTCCCAGCCAATGCATGGGGCAGATCAATCGCCAACCCACGGGACTTCACCTGCGGATCCTCGAACACCTGCGACAGATCATTGATCGGTCCGCACGGCACGCCGGCCTGCTCCAACTGAGCCACCCATTCGGCCGTCGTCTTGAACACTGTCGCCTGACGGATCAGCGGAATCAGCACCGCCCGGTTCGCCACCCGCTGCTTATTGGTGGCAAAGCGAGGGTCATCCGCCCACTGGGGTTGCCCGGCCACTTCGGCGAACTTGCGGAACTGCCCGTCATTACCCACCGTCAGGATGAAATCACCATCGGCCGTAGGAAAATCCTGATACGGCACGATATTGGGGTGCGCATTCCCCAGGCGCTTGGGCGCATTGCCCGTGGTCAGGTAGTTCATCGCCTGGTTCGCCAGGCACGCCACCTGCACGTCGAGCAATGCCATGTCGATGTGCTGCCCCCCACCTTCCTGATCACGGTGAGCCAGCGCCGCCAGGATCGCGACCGTCGAGTAGAGCCCGGTCAGGATATCCGTCAGCGCAACGCCGACCTTCACAGGCCCGGCACCCTCATCACCCTCCGGCCGGCCGGTCAGGCTCATCAAGCCGCCCAAGCCCTGGATCATGAAGTCATAACCGGCCCGCTTGGCGTACGGGCCGGTCTGGCCGAACCCGGTGATCGAGCAATAGATCAGGTTAGGGTTGATGGCTTTCAGCGATGCGTAATCCAGGCCATAGGCCGCCAGCCCACCCACCTTGAAGTTCTCGATGAGGATGTCGGACTTGGCGGCCAGCTCCCGAACCAGTCGCTGCCCTTCCGGGCGGGTGAAATCGATGGTCACCGACTGCTTGTTGCGATTGGCCGACAGGTAATAGGCCGCCTCGGAGGTGTTCTCGCCGTAGGCGTCCTTAAGGAAGGGCGGCCCCCAGGCGCGGGTATCGTCACCGTTGCCCGGACGCTCGACCTTGATCACCTCGGCGCCAAGGTCGGCCAGTATCTGCCCGGCCCACGGGCCCGCCAACACTCGCGACAAATCCAGAACCCGCAGATGAGACAGCGCACCCATGCTCGCTCTCCTATTAATAGAACGCCTGCAGACCGGTCTGCGCACGCCCCAGGATCAGCGCGTGCACGTCGTGGGTGCCTTCATAGGTGTTGACCACTTCCAGGTTGACCAGATGGCGAGCCACACCGAACTCATCGGAGATCCCGTTGCCGCCGAGCATGTCACGGGCCATGCGCGCGATCTCCAGGGACTTGCCGCAGGAGTTGCGCTTCATGATCGAGGTGATTTCGACGGCTGCCGTGCCTTCGTCCTTCATGCGGCCCAGACGCAGGCAGCCTTGCAGGGCCAGGGTGATTTCGGTCTGCATGTCCGCCAGCTTCTTTTGGATCAGTTGCGTGGCGGCCAACGGGCGGCCGAACTGCTGACGGTCCAAGGTGTACTGACGAGCCGTGTGCCAGCAGAACTCGGCGGCGCCCAGTGCACCCCAGGAAATGCCGTAACGTGCCGAGTTGAGGCAGGTGAACGGGCCTTTCAGGCCACGCACGTCAGGGAAGATGTTCTCTTCCGGCACGAACACGTTGTCCATGACGATCTCACCGGTGATCGAAGCGCGCAGGCCGACCTTGCCGTGAATGGCAGGTGCGCTCAGGCCTTTCCAGCCCTTCTCCAGCACGAAGCCGCGGATGTCGCCGGCATCGTCCTTGGCCCAGACCACAAACACATCGGCGATCGGGCTGTTGGTGATCCACATCTTGGCGCCGGTCAGGCTGTAGCCGCCGTCGACCTTGCGCGCACGGGTGATCATCGCGCCCGGGTCGGAACCGTGGTTCGGCTCGGTCAGGCCGAAGCAGCCGATCCATTCGCCGGAAGCCAGCTTCGGCAGGTACTTCTGCTTCTGCGCTTCGGTGCCGAACTCGTTGATCGGCACCATCACCAGAGAAGACTGCACGCTCATCATCGAGCGGTAGCCGGAGTCGACACGTTCGACTTCACGGGCAATCAGGCCGTAGCTCACATAGTTCAGGCCGCTGCCGCCGTACTGCTCGGGAATGGTCGCGCCCAGCAGGCCGACCTCGCCCATTTCGCGGAAAATCGCAGGATCGGTCTGCTCATGGCGGAAAGCCTCCAGCACACGCGGTGCGAGGCTCTGTTGGGCGAACTGCTCGGCGCTGTCGCGGATCATGCGCTCTTCTTCGGTGAGCTGTTGATCCAGCAGCAGGGGATCGATCCAGTTGAAGCTAGCTTTACCGCCCATGAGTGAGTCCTCGCAAATCAGGTGAATTGACGTGGCATTGATCCTAGGCTCGGTTCGCCGTCGCGGCAAACGAGGATTTCGCATCCTGTTGTGCTAATTTCTCACTCCGAAACATCGCCAGATGCCTTTCGTGCGATGTATTAGTGAGGTTGACGTACATGCGCAGAAAGATCCCCAGCACCACGGCCCTCATCAGCTTTGAAGCCGCCGCCCGGCACGAGAGTTTCACCAAGGCCGCCGAAGAACTTTCCCTCACCCAGGGCGCCATTTGCCGACAGATCGCCAGCCTGGAGGAGTTCCTCAGCGTCGAACTGTTCCGACGTTCGCGGCGCGGCGTGAAACTCACCGAAGCAGGGCTTTCCTACAGCCGCCGGGTCGCCACGCAGTTGGACGCCGTCGAGCGCGACACGCTGTCGGTGATGGGCCAGCAGGGCGCCAACGTGATCGAACTGGCGGTGGTACCCACCTTCGGCACCCAATGGTTGCTGCCCCGGCTCAAGGACTTCCAGCTCAAGCATCCGGAAGTGACCGTCAACTTGACCAACCGCACCCGGCCGTTCCTGTTCGCCGACACCGACTTCGACGCCGCAATCTACTTCGGTGACGCCGACTGGTCCGGTACGGAATCCCACAGGCTGATGGGCGAGAATCCGATGCCGGTGTGCAGCCCGGCCCTGCTCGGCCACAAGACGCACCTGACGCCGGACGAGATCGCCGATCTGCCCCTGCTGCAGCAGACCACTCGCCCGTATGCCTGGCGCCAGTGGTTCAACTCACAGCACCTGAATGTGCCCCGCGACATGACAGGCCCGCGCTACGAGCTATTCTCCATGCTTGCCCAGGCGGCCATGCACGACATGGGCATCGCGCTGATCCCGCCGTTCCTGATCCAGCGCGAACTGGCCGAGAAACGCTTGGTGATCGCCAACCCGAATGCGCTCTCCAGCATCAAGGCGTATTACTTGATGATTCCGGAGCGAAAAGTGGAATCGGCATCACTGAAGGCATTTCGCGATTGGCTGGTGAACCAGGCACACGGCTACAACCTAGAGGAATAAAGGCTTTCAGTATTTACTGACCCCGTAGTCAATAAAATTGAAGCCCTACAGATGTAAGTATTTGTCGCAAATCCGCAGACTGTATCCGAAAGTCGTACAGACGTCCCACAAGCGCCTGACGACGTGGCTTTGCGCCACCCAATGCGACTCATCACGGCCCATTCACGCCACCGATGCGATTTTTTTGCAAATTCAGCCAGAATCCTTGAAAGGCACGGCCTGCAAGGGATTCAGCTGGCCATCTGCGACATTCGGTCACGGGATGACTTGTAGTTAATTTTCCGTCACCCGTCATAATCCCTTGAAGGGCATAAACTTCGCCTGCAAAATGCCGCGCCCCGCCTTGATTCGGCGGGGCCGTGCTGATCGGCCGCCCCAGCCGCACCATCCGAAGTGCATGGGTTTACTCAATAAGATCACGCAGGAGATTTGACGTGCACATTGGTGTTCCTCTCGAAACCCAGACCGGTGAAACACGGGTTGCTGCAACCCCGGAAACCATCAAGAAGCTGATCGGCCAAGGTCATAAGGTCACTGTGCAAAGCGGCGCCGGCATCAAGGCCAGTGTTGTGGACAGTGCCTTTGAGGCGGCAGGCGCAACCATCGGCAGCGCCAACGATGCGTTCGGCGCCGAGCTGATCCTCAAGGTGGTCGCCCCCAGCGACGCCGAACTGACGCTGATCAAGCGCGGAACGGTGCTGGTGGGCATGCTCAACCCCTTCAGCAACGAAACCATCGCCAAAATGGCCGAGTGCGGGATCACCGCCTTCGCCCTGGAAGCGGCGCCGCGCACCTCCCGGGCCCAAAGCCTGGACGTGCTGTCGTCCCAGGCGAACATCGCCGGTTACAAGGCCGTGCTGCTGGCCGCCCACTACTACCCGCGCTTCATGCCGATGCTGATGACGGCAGCCGGCACCGTGAAAGCGGCGCGCGTGCTGATCCTCGGCGCGGGCGTGGCCGGGCTGCAGGCGATCGCCACGGCGAAACGTCTGGGTGCGGTGATCGAAGCGTCTGACGTGCGTCCTGCCGTCAAGGAGCAGATCGAATCCCTCGGCGCCAAGTTCGTCGACGTGCCCTACGAGACCGACGAGGAGCGCGAATGCGCGGTCGGCGTCGGCGGTTACGCCCGTCCGATGCCGGCGAGCTGGATGCAGCGCCAGGCCCAGGCCGTGCACGAGCGCGCCAAACAGGCCGACATCGTCATCACCACCGCCCTGATTCCGGGCCGCAAGGCGCCGACGCTGCTGAGCGCGGAAACCGTGGCGCAGATGAAGCCAGGTTCCGTGGTCATCGATCTGGCCGCAGCCCAGGGCGGCAACTGCCCGCTGACCGTGGCCGACCAGGTCGTGGTGAACAGCGGCGTGACCATCGTCGGCCCGACCAACCTGGCCGGCGAGGTCGCGGCGGACGCCTCGGCGCTGTATGCCCGCAACCTGCTGGACTTCCTGAAGCTGGTCTTCACCAAGGAAGGCCAGTTCGAAGTGAACCTCGAAGACGACATCGTCGCCGCGTGCCTGATGTGCCGCGACGGCCAAGTCATCCGCAAAAACGCCTAAGCAGGGATTCAGACGATGGAAGAGCTTATCTCCCCCGGTATCTACAACCTGATCATCTTCGTGCTGGCGATCTATGTCGGTTACCACGTGGTCTGGAACGTTACGCCTGCGCTGCACACGCCGCTGATGGCGGTGACCAACGCCATTTCGGCGATCGTGATCGTCGGCGCCATGCTCGCCGCCGCCCTCACCATCACCCCGCTGGGCAAGGCCATGGGCACCCTCGCCGTGGCGCTGGCGGCGGTCAACGTGTTCGGTGGCTTCCTGGTCACCCGCCGCATGCTTGAGATGTTCAAGAAGAAAGCCCCGAAAGCCGCACAAGAAGAGGCGCCGAAGTAATGAGCATGAATCTCGTCACGACGCTCTACCTGATCGCGTCGATCTGCTTCATCCAGGCCCTCAAGGGCCTGTCGCACCCGACCACGTCGCGCCGCGGCAACCTGTTCGGCATGCTCGGCATGGCGCTGGCGATCCTCACGACCGTAGGCCTCATCTATAAGCTGGGCGCTGAGCTTGCCACCGCCGGCATCGGTTACGTGATCGTCGGCCTGCTGATCGGCGGCACCGCCGGTTCGATCATGGCCAAGCGCGTGGAAATGACCAAGATGCCTGAGCTGGTCGCGTTCATGCACAGCATGATCGGCCTGGCGGCGGTGTTCATCGCCATCGCGGCGGTGGTCGAGCCGCAGTCGCTGGGCATCGTCAAGCAACTGGGCGACCCGATCCCGGCGGGCAACCGTCTGGAACTGTTCCTCGGTGCCGCCATCGGCGCGATCACCTTCTCCGGTTCGGTGATCGCCTTCGGCAAGCTGTCGGGCAAGTACAAGTTCCGTCTGTTTCAGGGTGCACCGGTACAGTTTGGCGGTCAGCACAAGCTGAACCTGCTGCTGGGCCTGGCCACGCTGGCGCTCGGCGTGACCTTCATGGTCACCGGCAACCTAGCCGCGTTCGCGCTGATGCTGGCTCTGGCGTTCGTGATGGGCGTGCTGATCATCATCCCGATCGGCGGCGCCGACATGCCGGTGGTGGTGTCGATGCTCAACAGCTATTCGGGCTGGGCGGCGGCGGGCATCGGCTTCTCGCTGAACAACTCGATGCTGATCATCGCCGGTTCGCTGGTGGGTTCAAGCGGTGCGATCCTGTCGTACATCATGTGCAAGGCGATGAACCGCTCCTTCTTTAATGTATTGCTGGGCGGTTTCGGCAATACCGCCGACGCGGGCCCGGCCGGCTCGAAAGAGGCCCGCCCGGTGAAGTCCGGTTCGGCCGACGACGCCACCTTCCTGCTGACTAACGCCGACACCGTGATCATCGTGCCGGGCTACGGCCTGGCGGTGGCCCGTGCCCAGCATGCGCTGAAGGAACTGACCGAGAAGCTGACCCACCACGGCGTGACCGTGAAGTACGCGATCCACCCGGTGGCCGGCCGGATGCCGGGGCACATGAACGTGCTGCTGGCGGAAGCCGAAGTGCCGTACGACCAGGTGTTCGAGATGGAAGACATCAACTCCGAGTTCGGCCAGGCCGACGTGGTGCTGGTGCTCGGCGCCAACGACGTGGTCAACCCGGCCGCCAAGAACGATCCGAAATCGCCGATCGCCGGCATGCCGATCCTTGAGGCGTTCAAGGCCAAGACCATCATCGTCAACAAGCGTTCGATGGCCAGCGGCTATGCCGGCCTGGACAACGAACTGTTCTACCTGGACAAGACCATGATGGTGTTCGGCGACGCGAAAAAGGTCATCGAAGACATGGTCAAAGCGGTCGAGTAACCCTCTCCCGCACCACCAAAACGCCCCGCTCCGTCGGGGCGTTTTCGTTGGCGCAGATCGTTGGACAATTTGCCGCGTTGTTACCGATCCGGTAACGGTGTTTTACTCGGAACCCGCTGAATAGACGCCTCTTTTGCGACCTTGGTAGCGGGACAGGCGTTCGCGAAATTCAATAGACTGCGCATCCTGCTACTCGCTGCCCGAGATAAAAATCCATGTACCGTGACCGTATTCGCCTGCCTTCGTTGTTGGATAAAGTGATGAGCGCCGCCGAGGCCGCCGCTTTGATTGAGGACGGCATGACCGTCGGCATGAGCGGCTTCACCCGCGCCGGCGAAGCCAAGGCCGTCCCCCATGCACTGGCCGAGCGGGCCAAGGTCACGCCGCTGAAGATCAGCCTGATGACCGGCGCGAGCCTGGGCAACGACCTCGACAAGCAACTGACCGAGGCCGGCGTGCTGTCGCGGCGCATGCCGTTCCAGGTCGACAGCACCCTGCGCAAGGCGATCAACGCCGGCGAGGTGATGTTCATCGACCAGCACCTGTCGGAAACCGTCGAGCAGCTGCGCAACCAGCAGCTCAAGCTGCCGGACATCGCCGTGATCGAAGCCGTGGCCATCACCGAGCAGGGCCACATCGTGCCGACCACCTCTGTGGGCAACTCGGCGAGCTTTGCGATCTTCGCCAAGCAGGTGATCGTCGAGATCAACATGGCGCACAACGCCAACCTCGAAGGCCTGCATGACATCTATATCCCGACCTACCGTCCGACCCGCACGCCGATCCCCCTGGTGAAGGTCGATGACCGCATCGGCAGCACCGCCATCCCGATCCCTGCGGAGAAGATCGTCGGCATCGTCATCACCCAGCAGCCCGACTCGCCGTCCACCGTGCTGCCGCCGGATGCCGACACCAAGGCCATCGCCGACCACCTGATCGCGTTCTTCAAGCAGGAAGTCGACGCCGGGCGCATGACCGACAAGCTCGGTCCGCTGCAGGCCGGCATCGGCAGCATCGCCAACGCGGTGATGTGCGGACTGATCGACTCGCCGTTCCACGACCTGACCATGTACTCCGAAGTGCTGCAGGACTCGACCTTCGACCTGATCGACGCCGGCAAGCTGAGCTTCGCCTCGGGCAGTTCGATCACGCTGTCCGAACGCCGCAACAGCGATGTGTTCGGCAACCTGGAACGGTACAAGGACAAGCTGGTGCTGCGGCCCCAGGAGATCTCCAACCACCCCGAAGTGGTGCGGCGCCTGGGCATCATCGGCATCAACACGGCGCTGGAGTTCGACATCTACGGCAATGTCAACTCCACCCACGTCTGCGGCACCCGGATGATGAACGGCATCGGCGGCTCCGGCGACTTTGCGCGCAACGCCCACCTGGCGGTGTTCGTGACCAAGTCGATCGCCAAGGGCGGCGCGATCTCCAGCGTGGTGCCGATGGTCAGCCACGTCGACCACACCGAGCATGACGTCGACATCCTGGTCACCGAGATCGGCCTGGCCGACCTGCGCGGCCTGGCCCCGCGCGAGCGCGCCCGGGCGATCATCGACAACTGCGTGCACCCAGACTACCGCCAGGCCCTGAACGATTACTTCACCGCCGCCTGCGCCATCGGCGGCCACACGCCGCACATCCTGCGGGATGCCCTGAGCTGGCACATGAACCTGGAAGAAACCGGGCGCATGCTGGCTGTGTAATTCACACAGATCCCCCGCTGACGCAAACACAGTTTTCGTCAGCGGGGGATTGCAAACACTTAACCTGACAAAAACTGTACTTCTGTACCGGTACTTTTCAGCTGTTTTCCCCGCACCTTTCTCTCCAAATGAGCAATAACGCACCAATCAGGTGCGGACAGGTACAGTTTGCTCAATTTTGACCCGTACACCCCCTATAAACAGTTAACTGGTCACTCACAATACAAGTGAACTGTATCTACAGAGACTGGGCAAACGAGAGGATCATGGGCACCAGTTAAACCACTACCTGATCCCGCCACAAGCGGAAGGATGACCACCATGGAACGTACACTCAGTTCCGAACTGTTCTTCGAAGACAAAGCTGTAAAATCCCAGGCTTCCATGCCTCTGCGCGTTCTCGCCAACCTGATGCTGTGGCAGCGCCGCATCTCCAGCCGCCACCAACTGGCCCGTCTGGATTCGCGTCTGCTGGCTGACGCCGGTATCAGCGAAGCACAACGCTACGAAGAGCTCAGCAAGCCGTTCTGGCGCTAAGCAGCGTCGCTGGCCCTGGTCGCAAGACCCACCGCCAGCACCCGAATTGAAACGACAAGGCCCGTCGCGGGAAACCGCGACGGGCCTTGTCGTTTGGGCGTGCCAGAATCTGCGGAACAGGTGCACCGCACAATGACAGGTACAGTTTTAAAACTACTCAAACTGAACCAGTACAATTTAGCCTCGGTGTGTCTGCTCCGTTCTCGGCGCCAGGCTCAACATGACCTTCTCTCCCGCCGCCCAAGGAACAGGTCATGAATGAGTTACAGGACGTATCCAAAGAACAGGACCGGCCCTGCGCGCAACGTCCGTTCACGCGGCTGCTCAAAGGCCTGCTGCAAGGTCTGGAACGTGCCAGAACCCGGCGCCTGCTGGCCGGGCTCGATGGCCGGGATCTCGCCGACTTGGGCCTCAGCCACGCCGACCGGCTGAATGAAATGGATAAGCCGTTCTGGCGCTAGCACTCTGCCCACTGGGCGAATCCGGTGCGCAAGCCTAATATCCACGCAGAACGTGGCGAATGCTGTGCGATCGGCGTCTGACTCCCAGACACCGTGCCACCTCTCAATACGGTTTTATCCACAGGAGTTCTCCCATGTCCGCTCTTCGCCTGCTCAGCGCTGCCGCCCTGCTGGCCGTCGCCGCCAATGCCAGCGCCACCAGCTTCATCGTCACCACCGATGCCGTGGTCGGCGCACTCAAGTCCTCCTCCGACGCCACCTCCGACGTCACTTCGTCCTTCCGCGACGACAAGATCGTCCTGGCCGCCCGTGACGACGCCGCCAGCTTCGTGGCCAGCGAAGGCGACATCCGCGGCGTGAAGCTGGAAAGCGCCCTGGATCACATCCGCCATCAGGCACCGCAACTGAACGCCACCGACGCGCAGCTGGCCCAGGCCATCCTGACCCTCTGAAACCGTTGCGTCACGGGACACGCCAGCCGTGTCCCGATGTTTCGGCGCTGGCTCTGGCCCGGGCGTTGCGTTAGCCTTCAGGCTCTTCAACCGCAGCCGAGCCCCATGCGTTTTCTTGCCAATCTGCTTATCCCTTCCGTTCTGACGGCAGCCTGCTGGGCCACGCCGGCCAACGCCTTCGATGTGTCCACGCAGAGCACCGTGGTCAGCGTCTACGCCACCGGCATGGTGTCTTCCGCGCCGTTCGACCGTAAACTGCTGCTCGCCGCGCACGACGATGCCGCGGCCTTCGTTGCCAGTGACGGCGAACTGCGAGGCGCCCGGCTGGAATCCGCACTGCATTACCTGCGCAAATCCCGGCCCAAACTTCATGTCAGTGACCTTGAACTGGCACAGGCAATTCTCGTCCAATAGTCATCCATGCCCTTTCGGAGTCGTTCCATGCGTAGCCCGCTGATTGCTGCCGCCCTTGGCCTGCTGTTGTTGGCCGATATGGCCCAGGCGCACACCCTGGTAGCCACCAGTAACATCATTGTCCGCGCCTCCCAGCGCACCATCGATTTCACCTCCGACACCACCACGTCGATCCGCGATTCGAAGATCATCCGCGAAGCCCATGACGACGCCGCCAGCTTCGTCGCCAGCAACGGCGACATCCGTGGCGCGCACCTGGAAGCCGCACTCAATACCTTGCGCACCCGCGTTCCGGAAGCCCGTGACGCCAGCGACCAGGTGCTGGCCGAAGCCATCCTCGCACTGTGAAGTCACTCGGCACCTGGCTGCTGGCCGGGGCGCTGTTGCTGACCGGCCACAGCGCCCACGCCGGCCTGCAACTGCGGCTCAAGACCGACGGCCTGAGCACCGCCCAGCAACAGGCCAGCCAGGCGCTGCTCGATGAAGCCATGCAGGCCCTGCCGCCCAGCTTCATCGAGCGGCTGGACCGGCGGATCGACGTCGGCTGGACCGACGACATGCCCGGCAACGCCTACGGCCAGGCCACGCTGGTGGCCGAACTGGACCTGAACCGCAAATTGCTGGCCGGCCTCACCGACGGCAGCGCCGCCAAGGAAAAGACCGGCCGCCCCCACGGCACCGTCCGCCAGGAACTGCTGGCCACGGTACTGCACGAAATCACCCATATCTACGACCGCGCCCGGCTGTGGCCCGCCGCCGAACGCACGCTGATCCAGCGCTGCACCCGGCGCAACGACAGCAGCGGCCTGGTCGGCATCCCGGATGAATGCCGTGGTCAGAACGGCCGCCGCTTCACCTTGAGCGACGATCCCCGCCTGCTGGATCTCGCCGGCTGGCAGCAATACGTCGGCCGCCGCGGCGAACGCGAGCAGCACAACCGGCAGATCGCCCGCAGCCCGGATCTGTACGAAACCTCCAGCCCCAAGGAGTTCGTCGCGGTCAACATGGAGTACTTCCTTCTTGACCCGAGCTACGCCTGCCGCCGGCCCGCGCTGTATCGCTACTACAAGGAACACTTCGGCTGGGCGCCGCCCGCCAAGGACACGTGCGCCAAGACCTTCGCCTTCCTCAACGCCGGCAATGACTTCGCCAAGCAGCCGCTGGGCCAGGTCGACCCGGAACGGGTCTACGCCGTCGACTACCTGCTGGCCGAGGCCAACCAGAACTGGGTCAGCCGCTGGGGTCACAGCATGCTGCGCCTGGTGATCTGCGCCCCCGGCCGCCCCCGTGGCCCGGATTGCCGGTTGGACCTGGACCAGCACCTGGTGCTGTCGTACCGCGCCTTCGTCGGCGACGTGCAACTGTCGAGCTGGGACGGCCTGGTGGGCAAATACCCGTCGCGGCTGTTCGTGCTGCCGCTGGCCCAGGTGATCGACGAATACACCAAGACCGAACTGCGCAGCCTGGCCTCGGTGCCGCTGAACCTGTCGCGCAGCGAGATCGAAGACGTGGTCGAGCACGCTGCCGAGATGCACTGGAGCTACGACGGCAACTACTTCTTCCTGTCCAACAACTGCGCGGTGGAAAGCCTGAAACTGCTGCGCAGCGGCAGCAATAACGCACAGCTTGCCGGCCTGGACAGCATCATGCCCAACGGCCTGCTGGAGGTGCTCAAGGGACGCGGCCTGGCGGACACCCGGGTGCTCGACGATCCGAAGGAAGCCCTGCGCCTGGGCTATCGCTTCGACTCGTTCCGCGAGCGCTATCAGGCGATGTTCGATGTCTTGAAGAAACAGTTGCCGATCCCGCAGGCCACCGTCGAAGACTGGCTGTCGCTGTCCGCCGAAGAACGCCGGCCTTGGTTCGAGCGCGCTGACCTTCGCACCAGCGCTGCGTTGCTGCTGTTGGAACAGGCCAGTTTCCGCCGCCAGTTGCTGCTGGCCCAGGACGAGGTGAAGCAGCGCTACCTCGGTGCCCGGGAGCTGGAGAACGGCGGTATGGAGAAGGCCAACGCCACCCTGCAGCAGATCCTCGCCAACAGCGGCTTCCTCAGCCGTCCGGCGGAGCTGCTCGACTCCCGCGGCTACGGCCTGCCGCAGCCGAGCGAGTTCAGCCGGCTGGAGGCCGAAAGCAGCCAGCGCCAGAAGCAGTTGCTGGCGCTGAGCGGCGACCTGGACAAGGAAGTGCGGGCCTTGCTGGAGCCCAAGCGCGCTGCGGAGATCGCGGCCAGCGAGGCCAATGTGAAGCAGATCGGCGAGCATCTGCGCAAACTGCACAAGGCAGCGGGCGGGTTGGAGTTGCCTTGACCGGCCTGCCGCATGGGCCGAACGAAAAAAGGGATCCGGAGCTTAGCCCCGGATCCCTTTTTACTGCCTGATCAGTCGATGGCGAGCGGCCCCCGCAACGGGAGCCTTGCCCTCAGCCGATGCGCGCCTTGCGCACGCCTTCGGCCAGCGAAGCGCACAAGCCCAGCACACCGTCGACCGCCTGCGCCGGCGTCTGCGCATTGGCGATGTGGTCGATCAGCGCCGAACCCACCACGACACCGTCGGCCAGGCGCGCGATGGACGCCGCCTGCTCCGGGGTGCGGATGCCGAAACCGATGCTGATCGGCAGGTCGGTGTGGCGACGCAGGCGCGCCACCGCTTCCTCGACATGCTCCAGCGTCGCGGCGCCGGCACCGGTCACACCGGCCACCGACACGTAGTAGACGAAGCCGGAGCTGCCGTTGAGCACCTTCGGCAGGCGCGCGTCGTCGGTGGTCGGGGTGGTCAGGCGGATGAAGTCCAGGCCTGCCGCTTGGGCCGGGTCGCACAGCTCGGCGTTGTGCTCCGGCGGTATGTCGACCACGATCAGGCCGTCGACGCCGGCCTCGTTGGCGTCGCTGATGAAGCGCTCGACGCCGTACTTGTGGATCGGGTTGTAGTAGCCCATCAGCACCAGCGGCGTGTCGCTGTTGCCCTGACGGAACTCGCGCACCATCTGCAAGGTTTTCGCCAGGTTCTGCTTGGCGCCCAAGGCACGGATGTTGGCCAGCTGGATCGCCGGGCCGTCGGCCATCGGGTCGGTGAACGGCATGCCCAGCTCGATCACGTCGGCGCCGGCGGCCGGCAGGCCCTTGAGGATCGCCAGCGAAGTGTCGTAGTCCGGGTCGCCGGCGGTGACGAAGGTCACCAGTGCGGCGCGGTTTTCCTGCTTGAGGGCGGCAAAACGTGTTTGCAGGCGGCTCATCAGTGTTTCTCCTGCGTCGATTGTTCCATGTGGTGCATGACGGTCTGCATGTCCTTGTCGCCGCGGCCGGACAGGTTGATCACCATCAGGTGATCCTTCGGCAGCTTGGGCGCGCGCTTGAAGGCTTCGGCCAGGGCGTGGGAGCTTTCCAGGGCCGGGATGATCCCTTCCAGTCGGCAGCACTGGTGGAAGGCGGCCAGGGCTTCGTCGTCGGTCACCGAGGTGTACTGGACGCGACCGATGTCATGCAGCCAGGCGTGTTCGGGGCCGATGCCGGGGTAGTCGAGGCCGGCGGAGATCGAATGGGCGTCGATGATCTGGCCGTCGTCGTCCTGCAGCAGGAAGGTGCGGTTGCCGTGCAGCACGCCCGGCACGCCGCCGTTCAGGCTGGCCGCGTGCTTGCCGGTCTCGATGCCGTAGCCCGCGGCTTCGACGCCGACGATCTCGACGCTCTTGTCGTCGAGGAACGGGTGGAACAGGCCCATGGCGTTGGAGCCGCCGCCGATGCACGCCACCAGGCTGTCCGGCAGACGGCCTTCCTGGGCTTGCAACTGCTCGCGGGTTTCCTTGCCGATGACGGCCTGGAAGTCACGCACCATCGCCGGGTACGGGTGCGGGCCGGCCACGGTGCCGATCAGGTAGAAGGTGTTGTCGACGTTGGTCACCCAGTCGCGCAGCGCTTCGTTCATCGCGTCCTTCAGGGTGCCGGTGCCGGCGACCACCGGGATCACCTCGGCGCCCAGGAGCTTCATGCGGAACACGTTGGCCTGCTGGCGCTCGATGTCGGTGGTGCCCATGTAGATCACGCAGTCCAGGCCGAAGCGTGCGGCCACGGTGGCGGTGGCCACGCCGTGCATGCCGGCGCCGGTCTCGGCGATGATGCGTTTCTTGCCCATGCGCCGCGCCAGCAGGATCTGGCCGATGCAGTTGTTGATCTTGTGCGCGCCGGTGTGGTTCAGCTCTTCGCGCTTGAGGTAGATCTTGGCGCCGCCGCAGAACTCGGTCAGGCGTTCGGCGAAGTACAGCGGGCTAGGACGTCCGACGTAGTCGCGCTGGAAGTAGGCCAGTTCCTCCTTGAATGCCGGATCTTCCTTCGCCGCTTCATATTCGCGGGCCAGGTCGAGGATCAGCGGCATCAGGGTCTCGGCGACGTAACGGCCGCCGAACGCGCCGAACAGGCCGTTGTCGTCCGGGCCGCTGCGCAGGTTGGAGGTGTTCGAAGTCTGGGTCATGGATGACTCCCGGTGAATTCGCCTAAGGGACAATGGCGTTCACTCTACCCCTGACGATCCGGGCTGAAAACCGATAAGATCGCCGCAACCTGTCAGGAAAACTCACAAATAAAATGAGCCATGACCTCCCCCCGCTGAACGCCCTGCGCGCCTTCGAGGCCACCGCCCGGCTGAACAGTGTCAGCCAGGCCGCCGAGCAGCTTCACGTCACCCACGGCGCCGTCAGCCGCCAGCTCAAGGTGTTGGAAGAACACTTGGGCGTGAGCCTGTTCGTCAAGGAAGGGCGCGGCCTGAAACTCACAGATGCCGGCGCCCGGCTGCGGGACGTCAGCGGCGAAGCGTTCGAGCGGCTGCGCAACGTGTGCGCCGAACTCAGCCAGAGCACCGCCGACGCCCCGTTCGTGCTCGGCTGCTCCGGCAGCCTGCTGGCACGCTGGTTCATTCCACGGCTGGGACGGCTGAACGCAGACTTGCCGGACCTGCGCCTGCACCTGTCGGCCGGCGAAGGCGACCTCGACCCCCGGCGGCCCGGCCTCGACGCCCTGCTGCTGTTCGCCGAACCGCCATGGCCGGCGGACATGCAAGTCTACGAGCTGGCCGCCGAGCGCATCGGCCCGGTCATGAGCCCGTTGTTCAGCGGCGCCGCCAGGCTGCACGGCGCACCGGCCGAGGCCCTGTTGAGCGAGCCGGTGCTGCACACCACCTCCCGTCCGCAAGCCTGGCCGGCCTGGGCACGGCAAAGCGGCCTCGACGCCAAGACGCTGAAGCTGGGGCAGGGTTTCGAGCATCTGTATTACTTGCTGGAGGCGGCGGTCGCCGGCCTCGGCGTGGCCATCGCGCCGGAACCGCTGGTGACGGAAGACTTGAAGGCCGGGCGCCTGATCGCGCCGTGGGGCTTTTGCGAAACCCCGGCGCGACTGGCGCTATGGCTGCCCAAGCGCGCCGCCGACGGGCGCGCCCGGCAATTGGCGCAATGGCTGAAGAACGAATTGCGCCAGACCGATCACTCGCCGCGCTTGAACAGCAGGTAAGCGGCCAGCAGGCCCAACGCACCGACCGCCACGCCGGCGGTCGTCCAGGGATGTTCCTGCGCGTAGTCACGGGTGGCGATCCCGGTCTCGCGGGTCTTGGTCTTGACCTCTTCATAGGCGTCGCTGAGCAGGCTGCGCGAATGCCGCAACGCACTTTCGGCATTGCCCTTGAGTGCTTTGAGGGTCTTGCGCGACTCGTCCGAAGCGTCGTCCTTCAGGCTTTCCAGCGACTTGAGCAGACTCTCGATCTCGGCTTCCATGCTTTGCAGCGAAGCTTTGCGTAACGAGGTGTTGGCCATGGTGGTTCTCCTGCATTGGTGAGAAACGGCGTGTGATGGTTGGGACTTCGCCCGTCCCGGAAAGTGCAGAAAATCTGAGCCGCCTCCCCCGCGGCATGCCGGAACCGACACGGCAAATCGCTGCTAGGCTCTATGGCACACTTCAAGGAGAGCGCCATGAGCGACCATCACACCTACAAGAAGATCGAGCTGGTCGGTTCGTCCACCAGCAGCATCGAAGACGCCATCAACAACGCGCTGGCCGAAGCCAGCAAGAGCGTCAAGTACATGGAATGGTTCGAAGTGACCGAGACCCGCGGCCACATCAGGGACGGCAAGGCCGCCCATTTTCAGGTGACCCTCAAGGTCGGGTTCCGGATTGCCAGCAGCTGAGTTTGGTCTACGCTTCTGAACTTGCGCGCTGGCCGAGTGCCATAGGAATGGCAAAGCGCTACAGGGCGAGCGCACCGGACGAACGCTCCGGTGCCGTCTCTTTCGATCCGACCAGGGAGTGCAACCGATGAAGAAGTTCATGTTGGCGGTAGGTTTGTTGAGCCTTGCGGGTGGCGCATTCGCTGCCGGCAAGTCGTGTGAGGAACTGAAGGCCGAGATCGCGGCCAAGCTGGATGCCAAGGGCGTTTCCGGCTATTCGCTGGAGATCGTGGACAAGGGGGCAGCGGCGGGCGGCAAGGTCGTCGGCAAATGCGAAGCCGGCGCCAAGGAAATCGTCTACAAGCGAGGCTGACGGCGCCTGAAAATCAAAAGCCGACGCAACGCGTCGGCTTTTTTGTGGCCATCGTTTCCAGCGAAACGGACTCAGCCCTTCATCACCTGCGCCAGCAGCTCATAGGAATGCAGCCGGTCAGCGTGCTCGTACAGGTCGCAGGTGAAGATCAGTTCATCGGCCTGGGTCTGCTCGATCAGCACCTCCAGCTTGGCGCGGATCTTCTGCGGACCGCCGACCATCGCCAAGCCGAGGAAGTCCCCCACCGCCTCGCGCTCATGGGGCAGCCACAGGCCGTCCATGGTCTTCACCGGCGGCCTTTGCACCAGGCTTTGCCCACGCATCAGCGCCAGGATCCGCTGGTACACCGAGGTGGCCAGGTAATCGGCCTGCTCGTCGGTGTCGGCCGCCACCAGCGGCACGCCCAGCATCACGTACGGCTTGTCGAGCACCGCCGACGGCTGGAAGTGGTTGCGGTAGACGCGGATCGCCTCGTGCATGTAGCGCGGGGCGAAGTGTGAGGCGAAGGCGTAGGGCAGGCCCCGCTGGCCCGCCAGTTGCGCACTGAACAGGCTGGAGCCCAGCAGCCACACCGGCACCTGGGTGCCGGTGCCCGGCATCGCGATCACCCGTTGGTCCGGGGTGCGCGGGCCGAGGTAGCGCACCAGTTCGGCGACGTCCTCGGGAAAATCGTCGGCGCTGCCGGAACGCTCACGGCGCAACGCCCGGGCGGTCATCTGGTCGGAGCCGGGCGCACGGCCCAGGCCCAGGTCGATCCGGCCCGGATACAGGCTCTCCAGGGTGCCGAACTGTTCGGCGATCACCAGCGGCGCATGGTTGGGCAGCATCACCCCGCCGGAGCCGACGCGGATGCTCGACGTGCCGCCCGCCAGGTAGGCCAGCAACACCGAGGTGGCGGAACTGGCGATGCCGTCCATGTTGTGGTGCTCGGCGACCCAGAACCGGGTGTAGCCGAACTTCTCCACGTGCCGGGCCAGATCCAGCGAGTTGCGCAGCGACTGGCCGGGGCTGCCGTTCTCGCGCACCGGCACCAGATCGAGGGTGGAAAACTTTACGTCGGACAGTTGCTTCATAAAGTGCTTCTCCGGGTGAGGGTGCAGGTTCATCCATGCGAACGCCGACCTGCCCCGTTCATAGGCGTGTCCTGTGCAATGAGGGCATATACCCGAGTTTCAATAGCCGATTGGAAAATTCCTACTAAAAAAGTCAACGATTCTCATGGGGCAGAGGTTTGAGCCGGGTCAGAACCTGCCCGGCCAAACGGTGGTCGAATGGTTGACCGCAGCCTTCGCGCATCTTCGTGCGCGCTGCGTCGAGGGAGCTTCAACCATGAAACTTTTTGCTGTGGCGGTGTTCGGTCTGACCCTGGCCAGTGCGGTGCTGGCGGCCCCGAAACCCTGCGAGGAACTCAAGGCCGAGATCGAAGCCAAGATCCAGGCCCAGGGCGTGACCTCCTACACCCTGGAGATTGTCGCCAACGAGGAAGTCCACGATCAGAACATGGTCGTCGGCTCGTGCGAAAACGGCACGAAGAAGATCATCTACCAGAAGAACGACCGCTGATCCGGGCTAGATGATGCAGTTGACCTCACGGTCCTCGGCGACGATTTCCCGCTTGGCGTTGTACAGCCGGGCGCTCGGCGTGAAAGCCAGGGAGCGGCCTTCGAGCAGGTAGCGCTGGCCCGCCTCGAAATGGTCGTAGCGGATAGTCAGGTAGCACAGGCGCTCGACGGGCCCGGTCATCAGGCTGCCGCCGCCGCCGAACACTTCAAAGTCGAAGCGCACCCGCAGTTCGTGGCTGCCGGGTGTGACCTGAAAGAAGCGCCCGTCCCTCAGGCGCTGGTTGTCGAGCCGCTCGGCCATCAACAACTTGCCGCCAGGGGTGGGCGTCGAGAAGTCGACCCAGGCCATCGCGGGATCGACCGGCGGCATCGGCGTCTGGCAACCGGCGATCAGGCCGGCCGCCAGCAACAGCATCAACGTGCGCATGATGAATGTCCGTGGATTCGGGCACCCAGCATAACGCCGATCAGGTGCGCTGACAGCCCGCCGGCTTGGCCTGCCCCACCACCTTGCGCTGCTGATCGTACAGTTTGGCCCATGGCCGGAAACCGATGTTGCCGGCCTGCAACTGATAGCGCTCGCCGGCGTTGAAGTCCTTGAAGGTCAGGCTCAACCGGCAATCGCGCCACAGCGGCTCGGCATCCGGGCCGATGTTGGTCGCCTCCACCGGGAACTGGTAACGCACCTTCAGCTCATGGCTGCCGGGCTGCACTTCGAAATATCGTTTGTCGACCGCCGCCCTGGCATCGACCTCCAGAGCCTGCAGCGCCGTGTCCTGCTGGCGGGACTCCAGGTCGATCCAGGCTTGCGAAGGGTCAGGGGCGGGCATTCCGAATCCGGCACAGCCGGTCAGCGTCAGCAGGCCGGCGGTCAGCATCAACTTGCGCATGGCGAAGCTCCTATGGGCGGGATAGTCTTGCGGGCAGACTGTCCGGGGGTTTCTTATTTTGTTCAGGCCGCTACCCAGCCTTGGGTTACTTGATCGCGTTTTGCGGATTTTGTTTCCGGGTGTTTTGCTTTTGCTGCTCAACGGTTGCGCAAGCCTCAGTTACTACAGCCAGTTGGCCGGCGGTCAGCTGCAACTGCTGCGGGCCCGGGAACCGGTCGCCGAGGTGATCGCCGACCCCGCCCGCGACCCCAAACTGCGCGCGCACCTGGCCGAGTCGCAGAAGGCCCGGGACTTCGCCAGCCGTCACCTGCACCTGCCGGACAACCAGAGCTACCGGCTCTACGCCGACATCGGCCGGCCGTTCGTGGTGTGGAACGTGTTCGCCACCCCGGAGTTCTCCTTGAGCCCGCAAAACCATTGCTTCCCCATCGCCGGCTGCGTGGCCTACCGCGGCTACTACAGCCAGGGCGCGGCCCGGGGCGAAGCGGCGATCCAGCGCCTCAAGGGCATGGACGTGTCGATCGGCGGCGTCGAGGCCTATTCGACCCTGGGCTGGTTCAACGACCCGATCCTCAATTCGATGACGGGCTGGGGCGACGAGCGCCTGGCCACGCTGATCTTTCACGAACTGGCCCATCAGCGCTTCTATGTGCAGGACGACACCGAGTTCAACGAGTCCTTCGCCACGTTCGTCGAGCAGGAAGGCACGCGGCAATGGCGGGCGTTCCGCGGGCTGGCGCCGGACAACGGCTCGCGCCTGCAGCAGCGCGACCAGTTCATCGGCCTGATCCTCGACACCCGTGCCCGTCTGGAAGCGCTCTACGCACAACCGCTGGCGGCCGAGGTCATGCGCCAGCGCAAGGCCGAGGCGTTCGAACGGTTTCGCCGGGATTACCGGGCCCTGCGTGACCGGCAGTGGGCCGGGGACAAACGCTACGATGCGTGGGTGAACGCGCCGCTGAACAATGCTCGCCTGTTGCCGTTCGGGCTGTATGACCAGTGGGTGCCGGCGTTTGCGGCGCTGTTCGGGCAGGTGGGTGGGGATTGGGTGAGGTTCTACGCCGAGGTCGAGAAGTTAGGCAAATTGGGCGCAGTTGAGCGCAAGTCGGCGCTCAAGGCCTTGGCGAACCCTGAACCAGCCGGCTGAACCGACCGGCTGGTTCCCACAGAAACGCCTCAACACGTGTGGGAGCCAGCCTGCTGGCGATGGCTGCCCGATCAGCGCCGCAGGAACGCCTGATGCAGCTCGTCCAGCGTCTCGAAGTGATAGGCCGGCGCTTCGGCGCTCAGCTCCTCATGGCTGCCGAACCCATAGCCCACCGCCGCCGCGTCCAGCCCGTTGCGGCGTGCGCCGATCAGGTCGTGCTTGCGGTCGCCGATCATCAGCGTGTCGGCCGGATCCAGTCCTTCCTCGGCGATCAAATGGGCAATCAGCTCGACCTTGTCGGTGCGGGTGCCGTCCAGTTCGCTGCCGTAGATCACCTTGAAGTGCCGGGCGAAATCGAAATGACGGGCGATCTCCCGGGCGAACACCCAGGGTTTGGAGGTCGCGATGTACAGCTGCCGGCCCTGGCCACCGAGGGTTTCCAGCAACGGCATGACACCGTCGAACACCCGGTTTTCGTAGAGACCGGTGACCTTGAAGCGCTCACGGTAGAAATTCACCGCCTCCCACGCCTTGGCCTCGTCGAAGCCATAGAACTGCATGAACGCCTGCAGCAGCGGCGGGCCGATGAAGTGTTCCAGCTTGCTCAGGTCCGGCTCGTCGATGCCGAGCTTGGCCAAGGCGAACTGGATGGAGCGGGTGATACCCTCGCGCGGGTCGGTCAGGGTGCCGTCGAGGTCGAACAGTACGGTCTGGTAATGCATGAAAATTCCTGGGCTTGTGCGGGACGGTTCAGATCTGGTCGTAGCCTTCGGCCAGGTGCAGATCCTTGAGCTTCACGTAGTTCGCCGCGCTGTAGGTGAAAAAGGCGCGTTCCTTGTCGGTCAGCGGCCGGGCCTGCTTCACCGGGCTGCCCACGTACAGGAAGCCGCTTTCCAGGCGCTTGCCCGGCGGCACCAGGCTGCCGGCGCCGACGATCACGTCGTCCTCGACCACCGCGCCGTCCATGACGATGCTGCCCATGCCGATCAGCACCCGGCTGCCCACCGTGCAGCCGTGCAGCATGACTTTGTGGGCGACGGTCACGTCGTCGCCGATCAGGCACGGGAAACCGTCCGGGTTGAAGGGGCCGGCGTGGGTGATGTGCAGCACGCAGCCGTCCTGGATGCTGGTGCGCGCACCGATGCGGATGCGGTGCATGTCGCCGCGGATCACGGTCAGCGGCCATACGGAGCTGTCTTCGCCGATTTCGACGTCGCCGATCACCACCGCGGAGCCGTCGACAAAGGCGCCTTTGCCAAGGCGCGGGGTGTGGTTCTGGTACTTGCGAAGGGACACGATAAGTTCTCTCTCTGTCGCCGATAGCTGCGGTCGCTGCCGATTGTAATTAAGATGGGCCCACGATTCTAAATGCCTGTTCCCTTCTGCCAAGGTGCCAACCGTGAGCGTGAACAACCCACTTCTGCAGCCCTACGACCTGCCGCCGTTCTCCGCGATCCGTGCCGAACACGTGCAGCCCGCCATCGAAACCATCCTGGCCGACAACCGCGCCGCCATCGCCGAGATCCTCAAGGCCCAGGGCACGAACCCGACCTGGGCCGGCCTGGTGCTGGCGATGGACGAACTCAACGACCGCCTCGGCGCCGCCTGGAGCCCGGTCAGCCACCTCAACGCCGTGTGCAACAGCGCCGAACTGCGCGAAGCCTACGAGGCCTGCCTGCCGGCCCTGAGCGCCTACTCCACCGAGATGGGCCAGAACCGCGAGCTGTTCCAGGCGTACGAAGCGCTGGCCAACAGCCCGGAAGCCGCCGGCTTCGACGTGGGCCAGAAAACCATTCTGGAGCACGCCCTGCGCGACTTCCGCCTGTCGGGCATCGACCTGCCGGAAGCCGAGCAGAAGCGCTACGCCGAAGTGCAGAGCAAACTGTCGGAGCTGGGCAGCCGCTTCTCCAACCAGTTGCTCGACGCCACCCAGGCCTGGACCAAGCACCTCACCGACGAGGCCGCCCTCGCCGGCCTGACCGACTCGGCCAAGGCGCAGATGGCCGCCGCCGCCCAGGCCAAGGGGCTGGACGGCTGGCTGATCACCCTGGAGTTCCCCAGCTACTACGCGGTGATGACCTACGCCCAGGACCGCGCGCTGCGCGAGGAAGTCTACGCCGCCTACTGCACCCGCGCCTCGGACCAAGGCCCGAACGCCGGCCAGAACGACAACGGTCCGGTGATGGACCAGATCCTCGACCTGCGCCAGGAACTGGCCAAGCTCCTGGGTTTCGCCAGCTTCTCCGAGCTGAGCCTGGCCACCAAGATGGCCGAGTCCAGCGACCAGGTGCTGAGCTTCCTGCGCGACCTGGCCAAGCGCAGCAAGCCGTTCGCCGCCCAGGACCTGCAGCAGCTCAAGGCCTACGCCGCCGAGCAGGGCTGCGCGGACCTGCAGAGCTGGGACAGCGGCTTCTACGGCGAAAAGCTGCGTGAACAACGCTACAGCGTGGCCCAGGAAACCCTGCGCGCCTACTTCCCGATCGACAAGGTGCTCAGCGGCCTGTTCGCCATCGTCCAGCGCCTGTACGGCATCGAGATCGCCGAGCTCAAAGGCTTCGACGCCTGGCATCCGGACGTGCGCCTGTTCGAGATCAAGGAAAACGGCCAGCACGTGGGCCGCTTCTTCTTCGACCTGTACGCCCGCGCCAACAAGCGCGGCGGCGCCTGGATGGACGGCGCCCGCGACCGTCGCCGCACCGTCGAAGGCGTGCTGCAGAGCCCGGTGGCCAACCTGGTGTGCAACTTCACCCCGGCCGACAGCGGCAAGCCGGCGCTGCTGACCCACGATGAAGTCACCACCCTGTTCCACGAGTTCGGCCATGGCCTGCACCACCTGCTGACCCGCGTCGACCATGCCGGCGTGTCCGGCATCAACGGCGTGGCGTGGGATGCGGTCGAGCTGCCGAGCCAGTTCATGGAGAACTGGTGCTGGGAGCCGGAAGGCCTGGCGCTGATCTCCGGCCATTACGAAACCGGCGAACCGCTGCCCCAGGACCTGCTGGAGAAAATGCTCGCGGCGAAGAACTTCCAGTCCGGCCTGATGATGGTGCGCCAATTGGAGTTCTCGCTGTTCGACTTCGAGCTGCACGCCACCCACGGCGACGGCCGCAGCGTGCTGCAAGTGCTCGAAGGCGTGCGCGACGAGGTCTCGGTGATGCGTCCGCCGGCCTACAACCGCTTCCCCAACAGCTTCGCCCACATCTTCGCCGGCGGTTACGCGGCCGGCTACTACAGCTACAAGTGGGCGGAAGTGCTGTCGGCGGATGCGTTCTCCAAGTTCGAAGAGGACGGCGTGCTCAACGCCGACACCGGCCGCGCCTTCCGCGAAGCCATCCTGGCCCGCGGTGGCTCGCAGGAGCCGATGGTGCTGTTCGTCGACTTCCGTGGCCGTGAGCCGTCGATTGACGCACTCTTGCGTCACAGCGGCCTGAGCGAGGACGCGGCAGCATGAGCGAGGCACCTGTGAAGACGAAGAAACGCTTTATCGCCGGAGCGGTCTGCCCGGCGTGCAGCGAGCCGGACAAGCTGATGATGTGGAGCGAGGACGACATTCCCCATCGCGAATGCGTGGCCTGCGGTTACGCGGACACGCTCAACGAGCAAGGCCTGTCGGTTCCGAAGGAGCTGGGCACGCGGGTCAACACCGTCGCGCTCAAGCCTGCGCCGGACAAGAGCGTGCAGGCGGTGCAGTTCTTCCCGAATCCGAAGCTGAAGAAAAAGTCAGACGACTGACCTGCCGTCAGCCCCGGACAGGGAGCCTCTGCGGCGAGGGCGCCAGTGCCTCGCCGCAGAAGGTCCGGTTCACTTGAGGTTGACGCTCTGGAACCAGCTCTTCATCGAGCACGTGGCGAAGGGGCTGGTGCTGCAGTCGCCATTGGCCAGCGCCGTACGCAACTTGTCGACATCGGCCTGCATCACGTAGCGGACGCCGTCCTTGAAGTGCCCGCTTTCGCCGAACCCGCCCTGAGTCATCTCATTCAGCGCATCTTCCTTGCTCCAGCCCTGCACCACGATCCGGTACATCGCCGCCATCAGGCCGGTGCGGTCGGAGCCGTGCTTGCAGTGCATCAGCACCGGGCCCTCGGCCTCGGCGGTCTGGATCGCACGCAACGTCTTGAGCACATCACTGTCATCCACGTGATTGGTGCGGTAAGGCAACTGCACAAGGTTCACGCCAGGGGACTTCAGCCAGCCCGAGTCGGACTCCGGCAAGAAGTTGATGACCGTGGCCACCTTCAGGTTCTTCAGCAGCGGCACGGCGCCGCCGTCGGGCAACGCGCTGCGGTAGAGGGTCGGCGACATCTGGAACAGGTTGTATTGCACCTCCACCGGCTGCGCCCATTCGGCAGGACGGGCCGCCGGAGCCTCGGCGGCCTGGACCGGCACCCAGTGCAACACGACAGCAAGCGAAAGACACATGGCGGGGAGGAAACGCAATCGGGACATGCTCGGTGGACCGTAGGGATTCATGATTGAGGGGCCTCGCAGCTTCAGGGTTCGGCAGTCAAATCCCTGTGAGACGCTTGTCAAAGAATCGTGAACCGGCCGGTGCCCTTCGTCGCAATCACGGTTTTTTTCAGATGAATCGATTCATCTCGATGCTTAGCCTGCTACCATTTGTCACATGATGTTGCAGACGCGTTCCCCTTCTTCTGGCCGTTCCGGCCACGTCGCAGCCAAACAACCTTAAGCCGCCCGCAGAGGTGGCTGACAACCATCAATGCCTGACGAGGTGCCCCCCCATGTCTGATGAAAGTCGAGACAACCCGCGGCGTGAGTTCTTGCGCAAGTCCCTGACCTTGATTCCCGTCGTCACCCTGGCCGGCAGCGGTCTGGGCAGCAGCGTGCTGCAGGCCGCCCCTGAAGCCGCGCCTGCTGCGCCTGCCGCAAAATCGGCTGCGGCCCAGACGGGCGAGTATCAGCCAAGCTATTTCACCGCCGAAGAGTGGGCGTTCATCAACGCCGCCGTCGCGCAGTTGATCCCCAACGACGCCCAAGGCCCCGGCGCCCTCGAAGCCGGCGTGCCGGAATACATCGACCGTCAGATGAACACGCCTTACGCCGCCGGCGCCCTGTGGTACATGCAAGGCCCGTTCAACGCCGACGCCGCGCCGGAAATGGGCTGGCAGAGCAAACTGGTGCCCAAAGAGATCTATCGCCTGGGCATCGCCGCTGCGGATCAGTGGGCAAAATCCCTCAACGGCAAAACATTTGCCGAGCAAGACAGCGCTACCCGAGACGAATTGCTCAGGCAGCTCGAAGCCGGAAAACCGCAGTTCGACGCCGTCCCGGCCAAGGTTTTCTTCAGTCTGCTGCTGCAGAACACCAAGGAAGGGTTCTTCTGCGACCCGATCCACGGCGGCAATAAAGGCATGGTCGGCTGGACCCTGATCGGCTTCCCCGGCGCCCGCGCCGACTTCATGGACTGGGTGGAGCGCAACGAGGCGTACCCCTTCCCGGCCGTTTCGATCCGCGGCGAGAGGGCGTGAACATGGCAACGGTAATGAAAAAAGTAGATGCGGTGATCGTCGGCTTCGGCTGGACCGGCGCAATCATGGCCAAGGAGCTGACCGAGGCTGGCCTCAACGTGCTGGCGCTGGAGCGCGGGCCGATGCAGGACACCTACCCTGACGGCAACTATCCCCAGGTGATCGACGAACTCACCTACAGCGTGCGTAAAAAACTCTTCCAGGACGTTTCCAAGGAAACCGTCACCATCCGCCACAGCGTCAACGACATCGCCCTGCCGAACCGCCAATTGGGCGCGTTCCTGCCGGGCAACGGCGTGGGCGGTGCAGGCCTGCACTGGTCGGGCGTGCACTTTCGCGTCGATCCGATCGAGCTGCGCATGCGCAGCCACTACGAAGAGCGCTACGGCAAGCACTTCATCCCCAAGGACATGACCATCCAGGACTTCGGCGTCAGCTATGAAGAGCTGGAGCCGTTCTTCGACTTCGCCGAAAAGGTCTTCGGCACCTCCGGCCAGGCCTGGACGGTGAAGGGGCAACTGGTGGGCCAGGGCAAGGGCGGCAACCCCTATGCGCCGGATCGTTCGAACCCGTTCCCGCTGGAATCGCAGAAAAACACCGTTTCCGCACAGCTGTTCGGCAAAGCGGCCACGGAGGTCGGCTACAAGCCCTACAACCTGCCTTCCGCCAATACCTCGGGACCTTACACCAACCCCTACGGTGCACAGATGGGCCCGTGCAACTTCTGCGGATTCTGCAGCGGCTACGTCTGCTACATGTACTCCAAAGCCTCGCCGAACGTGAACATCCTGCCGGCGCTCAAGCCTTTGCCGAATTTCGAGCTGCGGCCCAACGCCCATGTGCTTCGGGTCAACCTCGACAGCAGCAAGACCAAGGCCACCGGCGTCACCTACGTCGACGGCCAGGGCCGGGAGATCGAGCAGCCGGCGGATCTGGTGATCCTCGGCGCGTTCCAGCTGCACAACGTGCGGCTGATGCTGCTGTCCGGCATCGGCAAGCCGTACGACCCGGTCAGCGGCGAAGGCGTGGTCGGGCGTAACTTCGCCTACCAGAACATGGCCACGATCAAGGCGTTCTTCGACAAGGACACCCACACCAACAACTTCATCGGCGCCGGCGGCAACGGGGTCGCGGTGGACGACTTCAACGCCGACAACTTCGACCACGGCCCCCACGGTTTCGTCGGCGGCTCGCCGATGTGGGTCAACCAGGCCGGCAGCCGGCCGATCGCCGGCACCTCCAACCCGCCGGGCACGCCCGCCTGGGGCAGCGCCTGGAAACGCGCCACCGCCGACTACTACACCCATCAGGTGTCGATGGACGCCCACGGCGCGCATCAGTCCTACCGGGGCAACTACCTCGATCTGGATCCGGTGTACCGCGATGCCTACGGCCTGCCGCTGCTGCGGATGACCTTCGACTGGCAGGAAAACGACATCAAGATGAACCGCTTCATGGTCGAGAAGATGGGCAAGATCGCCGAAGCCATGGGCCCCAAGGCCATCAACGTGATCAGCAAGAAGGTCGGCGAGCACTTCAACACCGCGTCCTACCAGACCACCCACCTCAACGGCGGCGCGATCATGGGCACCGATCCGAAGACCAGCGCGCTGAACCGCTACCTGCAAAGCTGGGACGTGCACAACGTGTTCGTCCCAGGCGCGTCGGCCTTCCCCCAGGGCCTGGGCTACAACCCGACCGGACTGGTCGCCGCCCTGACCTACTGGTCGGCGAAGGCGATCCGCGAACAGTACCTGAAAAACCCCGGCCCGCTGGTCCAGGCTTAAGGAGCGATGACCATGAAGACTTTCGTTATCGCGACCCTGGCGTTGCTCGGCAGCGCCTCCCTGTACGGCGCCGACGTCGATCCATCCTTGATCAGACAAGGTGAGTACCTGGCCCGCGCAGGCGACTGCGTGGCCTGCCACACCGCCAAGGACGGCAAACCGTTCGCCGGCGGCCTGCCGATGGAAACCCCGATCGGCACGATCTACTCGACCAACATCACCCCGGACAAGCGCGGCATCGGCGACTACAGCTTCGAGGACTTCGACCGGGCCGTGCGCCATGGCGTGGCCCGCAACGGCAGCACGCTGTACCCGGCGATGCCCTATCCGTCCTACGCCCGCGTCAACGAAGCCGACATGCAGGCGCTTTACGCGTTCTTCATGCACGGCGTCGAACCGGTGGCCCAGGAGAACAAGGCCAGCGACATTCCCTGGCCGTTGAGTATGCGCTGGCCGCTGACGGGCTGGCGCTGGCTTTTTGCGCCGAAGGTCGAGGACTACAAAGCTACGTCGGACGATGCCGTCGTCAGCCGTGGGGCTTATCTGGTGGAAGGCCTTGGACATTGCGGCGCTTGTCATACGCCACGTGCCTTGACCATGCAGGAAAAATCCCTGAGTGCAGGCGAAGGCAGCACGTTCCTGTCAGGCAGCGCGCCGTTGGAAGGCTGGATCGCCAAGAACCTGCGCGGCGACCACAAGGACGGCCTCGGCGGCTGGAGCGAAGAGCAGTTGGTGCAGTTCCTGAAGACCGGGCGCAGCGACCGCAGCGCGGTGTTCGGCGGCATGAGCGACGTGGTCACCCACAGCATGCAGTACATGACTGACGCCGACCTGACCGCGATCGCCCGCTACCTGAAATCGCTGCCGGCCAAGGATCCCGCCGACCGCCCGCACCAATACGACGAAACGGCCGCCAAGGCCCTGTGGAACGGCGACGACAGCCAGCGCGGCGCAGCGGTGTACATCGACAACTGCGCGGCCTGCCACCGCACCGACGGCCACGGCTACACCCGCGTGTTCCCGGCGCTGGCGGGCAATCCGGTGCTGCAATCGGAAGACCCGACCTCGCTGATCCACATCGTGCTCCAGGGCGGCACGCTGCCGGCGACCCACGCGGCGCCGTCGGCCATCACCATGCCGGGGTTCGGCTGGCGGCTGTCGGACCAGGAAGTGGCGGACGTGGTGAGCTTCATCCGCGGCAGTTGGGGCAACAAGGGGGCGCCGGTCAGCGCAGATGAGGTCAAACACTTGCGTGCCGAACAGATGAAGACGGCATCGACGCAAGAGCCTGCCCACTGACACACCGCAACATAAAAAAGGCCCTCCCCGCAGCAATACGGGCAGGGCCTTTTTTATTGCACGCCGCAAGTTTCGCGGCATGCTAAACCTCAAGGCGTTTTGATACTGACATAAGCCTTGACCAACGCCAGCAACTTGGCCTTATCGTCTGCATCGATATCACCGTCGCCATCGATGTCTTTTTCGTTGCGAACAGTGAACGTCTTGCCGCCGTCGTAGGAAGCGGCGATGAGTGTGCGGGAATCGACCAGGGAGTCCGTCGACACAGCGTTCTCAGCATCCCAGCCGGACTCCTTCAGCGCGAATTGCAGGGATACCAGCACTTCCTTGGGATTGACCGGAGTGGGGCCGAGTTTCTGCAAAAAGATGCCACGAGGATTGAGGTAAGACATGCTTAATTCCTTTTATTTAAATCATCCGAGTTACAACGCAGGCAATCCTAACGCCATAGCAACTAACGAAACTACGCTGAATATATAACCTCACGTTTCTCTCAACTAACGATCCCGATACCGACGCGTTGCGGAGTCAGAACCCGCAGGGGCCGAGCGGCAGAATCGCCGAACGGCACTGGCCGTTTGCGAAGACCAAGGATACTGTATGCACATACAGCACACAGGACACCGCCGATGCACACGCCCTTGCCTCCCCGCGGCCGCGGCACCGCCGCCAACCCGCACAACCGCTTCGCGCCGAGCCGCTCGGTGGCCGAGGACGACGGCTGGCATCAGGAAGTGCCGCAGACCCAAGGCACCGAGGTGCGGATCGAGACGGCGAAGACCATCATCACCCGCAACACCTCACCGGACCTGCCCTTCGACCGCTCGGTCAATCCCTACCGCGGTTGCGAGCACGGCTGCATCTATTGCTACGCCCGGCCCAGCCACGCCTACTGGGACCTGTCGCCGGGTTTGGATTTCGAGACCAAACTGATCGCCAAGACCAACGCCGCCCAGGTGCTGGAAGAACAGCTGGGCAAACGCGGCTACCAATGCGCACCGATCAACCTGGGCTCCAACACCGATCCCTACCAGCCCATCGAACGCGAGCAGCGGATCACCCGCCAGATCCTCGAAGTGCTGCTGCGCCACCGGCATCCGGTGACCATCGTCACCAAAGGCTCGCTGATCCTGCGCGACCTCGACCTGCTCACCGAACTGGCGCAACAAAGGCTGGTGGCGGTGATGATCAGCCTCACCACCCTGGACGACGAGCTCAAGCGCATCCTCGAGCCCCGCGCCGCCGCGCCCAAGGCCAGGCTGCGGGCGATCCGGGTGATGCGCGAAGCGGGCATCCCGGTGGGCGTGCTGTGCTCGCCGATGATTCCGATGATCAACGACAGCGAGATCGAAAGCCTGCTCACCGAGGCCCACGCGGCCGGCGCCCAGAGCGCGGCGTACATGATGCTGCGCCTGCCGCTGGAGGTGGCGCCGCTGTTCGAGGAGTGGCTCCAGGCGCATTACCCGCAGCGGGCGACCCATGTGCTGAGCCTGATCCGCCAGAGCCGCGGCGGCGAGCTGTACGACAGCCGCTTCGGCGCCCGCATGCGGGGCGAAGGGCCGTTCGCCGACCTGCTGGCCCAGCGGTTCGCCAAGGCGCTGAAGCGTCTGGGGCTCGACCGTCGGGAAGGCTTCGGCCTCGATTGCTCGGCCTTTTGTCCGCCGGGTCGCCAGATGTCGCTGATTTAGCGACAATTGCCCCAAGGTTGAGTGACGGAACCGCTCGACCGGTTGCGCCGGTCACGTTTTTTGTGACCTGGAACACAGGTTCCAGAGCCTTTGATTCAGTTTGAGTTAAGTTTCGGCGGTTACCTTGTTCATCGAGTGACTGACGGGTCAGGATCGGCCCGGATGTTTGAACAGCCACTGGCTTCACACCGGAATACACGGGAATGACTCCCCGAATCCGCCAAAGAGGATGAATCATGAGTGACAAGGATAAACAGCCGTTGGCTGCGTCGGCGCCGGCCCCTGAGGCGGAAACCGCCGATGCAGCGCTGAAGCACATCGTCGACGGCTTTTTGCATTTTCATCATGAGGTCTTTCCGCAGCAGGAAGAACTCTTCAAGAAACTCGCCACGGCCCAGTCGCCACGGGCGATGTTCATCACCTGCGCCGACTCGCGCATCGTCCCCGAACTGATCACCCAGAGCTCCCCCGGCGATCTGTTCGTGACCCGCAACGTCGGCAACGTCGTACCGCCCTACGGCCAGATGAACGGTGGCGTGTCCACCGCCATCGAATACGCCGTGCTCGCCCTGGGCGTGCAGCACATCATCATCTGCGGCCACTCCGACTGCGGCGCCATGCGTGCGGTGCTCAACCCGGACAGCCTGGAGAAGATGCCGACGGTCAAGGCCTGGCTGCGCCACGCCGAAGTCGCGAAAACCATGGTGCAGGACAACTGCAACTGCGCCAACGAAAAAGAAAGCATGCCGATCCTCACCGAGGAAAACGTCATCGCCCAACTGCAGCACTTGCGTACCCATCCCTCGGTAGCCTCGCGCATGGCGAACGGTCATCTGTTCATCCATGGCTGGGTCTACAACATCGAAACCAGCGAAATCAAAGCGTACGACGCGGATCAGGGCTGCTTCCTGCCGCTGGACGGCAGCCATCCGATCCCGGTGGCGACGCCAAAAGCGCGCTTCTAGATCCTCCTAAAAATCTCTGTGGTTTGACGCCGGCCGCTGTTTCAGCGGTCCGGCCTCGCCACGCCTGAAGAAAAGTCCGGGAGAATCCCTATGCGTGCCGCTCAATTGAAAGCTGTTCTGCCACGGGAGCTGTTGGCTTCGGTGGTTGTGTTCCTGGTCGCCCTGCCGCTGTGCATGGGCATCGCCATCGCGTCCGGCCTGCCGCCGGCCAAGGGCCTGATCACCGGAATCATCGGTGGGCTGGTGGTGGGTTGGCTGGCCGGCTCGCCGCTGCAGGTCAGCGGGCCGGCGGCGGGTCTTGCGGTGCTGGTGTTCGAGCTGGTGCGCCAGCACGGCGTCGAGATGCTCGGGCCGATCCTGCTGCTGGCCGGGTTGCTGCAGCTGGCGGCCGGGCGCCTGAAGCTCGGCTGCTGGTTCCGGGTCACCGCGCCGGCGGTGGTGTACGGCATGCTCGCCGGGATCGGCGTGCTGATCATCCTGTCCCAGGCGCATGTGATGCTCGACGCCGCGCCGAAACCCTCCGGCCTGGACAACCTCACCGCGTTCCCCGGTGCCGTGGCCCAGGCCCTGCCGTCGTTCGGCTGGCAGGCCGGGCTGTTGGGGCTGGGAACCATCGCGGTAATGTGGCTGTGGGAGAAGTTCCGCCCGCATTCGCTGCGCTTCGTGCCCGGCGCGCTGCTGGGCGTCGGCCTGGCCACGGGCGCCAGTCTGTTGCTGGCACTGCCGGTCAAACGGGTCGAGGTGCCGGACAACCTGGCGCAGGCCATCGACTGGCTCAAGCCGGCGGACCTGCTCAACCTCGCCGACCCTGCCTTGCTGGTCGCAGCGTTCGCCGTGGCCTTCATCGCCAGCGCCGAGACCCTGCTGTCCGCTGCGGCGGTGGACCGCATGCACAGCGGCCCGCGCTCGGACTTCGACCGTGAACTGTCGGCGCAGGGGGTAGGCAACATGCTCTGCGGCCTGGTCGGCGCGTTGCCGATGACCGGGGTGATCGTGCGCAGTTCGGCCAACGTCCAGGCGGGTGCCACCACACGCTATTCGACAATCTTCCACGGCCTGTGGCTGCTGGCGTTCGTGCTGTTGCTGTCGAGCCTGCTGCAGAGCATTCCGGTGGCGAGCCTGGCCGGCGTGCTGGTCTACACCGGGTTCAAGCTGGTGGATCTGAAGGTGTTCCGCGGCCTGGGCCGTTACGGCCGGATGCCGATGTTCACCTACGCCGCCACGGCGCTGGCGATCATCTTCACGGACTTGTTGACCGGCGTGCTGATCGGCTTCGGCCTGACGCTGCTGAAACTGGCGCTGAAGGCCGCACGGCTGAAGATCAGCCTGATCGACCTGCCGCAGGAAGGGGAAATGGAGATGCGCCTGACGGGCGCGGCGACGTTCCTCAAGGTGCCGGCGCTGACCCAGGCCCTGGCCAGCGTTCCGCCGGGCACGACGGTGCATGTGCCGCTCAACAACCTGAGCTACATCGACCACGCCTGCCTGGAACTGCTGGAGGAATGGGGCAGGGCCAATGCCGCCAAGGGGTCGAGGCTGCTGATCGAATCCCGGGGGCTCAAGCGCAGGCTTGAAGGGCGGGTGCGCACCACCGTCGGCATCGGCACGGCCGGCTGAAACAAACCTTGTGGGAGCGGGCTTGCCCGCGAAAGCGGTGGGTCAGTCGAACGGAAAGTGACTGACACTACGTCTTCGCGGGCAAGCCCGCTCCCACCGTCACGATGTGTGATCCGGGATCAGGCGGCCGGCTGGTCCAGCTCCAGGCCCACGCCCAGGCGGCGGCCCATGCACGGCCAGCGTTTCCAGGCGGCGCCGGTGTCCGGGCTGCTGAGCTTCTCGCGGTAGGCCTCCACCGACTCCAGCGCGAAGCTGTCGTCGTCGAGCATGCTGTCCACCGCGTGGTGCACCACTTCGTCGAGTTGGTTGGCGAATGCCTCACCCAGCAGCTGGTGGGCAATCAGATTGGCGACCGTCATGTCCAAGGGGATCAGTGGCTGGCCGAAATGCTTGATGTACAGGTCGTTGACCTCTTCGACAAACCGGTGGGCCAGATAGGCCTCGTCCAGCAGGCTGTCCAGGCCCACGGGGGGCTGGAGGAAGTACTGCTCGGCGATTTTCAGCACCGGTTTGATCTGTGACTCGATTCCCGCTTCCCTGGCGACTTCATTGGCTGCGTCCAGCAGGTCCGGCACTTCATCGATGTAGGCGGCGACGAAGCGCGTCAGGACGGCTTCGGCACCGGTTTCCGGCAACTGGATCGCCGGGTGCAGGTGAGGCAATTGATTTTCCAGCTGACGGGTCAGCCGTCCGGTGTCTTTCTCGTGTTCTCGGGCTATTCGGATCTGCTCGCGCAATGCGGCGGTGTTCATGAAAACTCCAGGGTACAGGGCAATGAAATAGGGAAGACATAACTTAGCTGGCTTACGAAAAATGCTAAGACGCATTTGTCATAATTATTTCATCCTTGATACACCGGGGTTATATCGGTGTGCCACCACTCCGCTGCATCCTTCTCCATTCGTGCCCTGGAACGCAAGTGCCAGCTGTTTCATGCGATTTACGCGCTCGCGTTGCGAGGTTCAAGTCGCTGTCTATACTCGCCAGTGAATGGAGTTAGCTGATGATGCCTGACTGCCCGCGCAGCAAGGCCCGGCGATTCAAGTTCGTAGTCTGATGCAGCCGCTCCCTTGCCGCAGGCGTTGCGCCTACGGGACAACAAGAACGATAAGGGGAACCCGCAATGATGCGACATCCACACGTCTGGATGGGCCTCCTGTTGTGGTCGATTTTCAGCCAGGCGCAAGCGGCCTGGACTGTGAATATGGCGCCTGGAGCGACTGAGATCAGTCACGCTGTGTTCGACCTGCACATGACCATCTTCTGGATCTGCGTGGTGATCGGGATCATCGTCTTCGGCGCGATGTTCTGGTCGATGATCCTGCACCGCCGCTCCACCGGCCAGGTCGCGGCACGCTTTCACGAGAGCACCACCGTCGAGATCCTCTGGACCGTCGTGCCGTTCCTGATCCTGGTGGCGATGGCCGTTCCGGCGACCGCCACCCTGATCAAGATGTACGACACCAGCGAGCCGGACATCGACATCCAGATCACCGGCTACCAGTGGAAGTGGCACTACAAGTACCTGGGCCAGGACGTCGAGTTCTTCAGCAACCTGGCCACCCCCGCCGAACAGATCCACAACAAGCAGGCCAAGGGCGACCACTACCTGCTGGAGGTCGACAAGCCGCTGGTGCTGCCGACCGGCGCCAAGGTGCGCTTCCTCGTCACCTCCGCCGACGTGATCCACTCCTGGTGGGTGCCGGCCTTCGCGGTCAAGCGCGACGCCATCCCCGGGTTCGTCAACGAAGCCTGGACACGCATCGACAAGCCCGGCCTCTACCGCGGCCAGTGCGCCGAGCTGTGCGGCAAGGACCACGGCTTCATGCCCATCGTGGTCGACGTGAAGGAGAAGGCCGACTACGACAAGTGGCTCGCCGAGCGCAAGGCCGAGGCCGCGCAGCTCAAGGAGCTGACCAGCAAGGAATGGACGCTGGACGAGCTCAAGGAGCGCGGCGACAAGATCTACCACACCACCTGCGTGGCCTGTCACCAGGCCGAGGGCCAGGGCCTGCCGCCGATGTTCCCGGCGCTCAAGGGCTCGAAGATCGCCACAGGCCCCAAAGAGGCGCACCTGAGCCTGGTGTTCCACGGCAAGCCCGGCACCGCCATGGCGGCGTTCGGCAAACAGCTGTCGGAAGTCGACATCGCCGCCGTCGTGACCTACGAACGCAACGCCTGGGGCAACAACAAGGGCGACATGGTCACGCCCAAAGAAGTGCTGGAGCTCAAACAGGCGGAAAGCAAATGAGCCGCGCCGCCACGTCCTCCCGCCAACGTCCGGGGCTGCGCGCCCCGCACGGCCCTGCCCGTCCGCTTGAAGGAGAAAGGCCATGAGCGCCGTTATCGATGACCACGGTCATGCCGACCACGCCCACGGCCCCGCCAAAGGCCTGATGCGCTGGGTGCTGACCACCAACCACAAGGACATCGGCACGCTGTACCTGTGGTTCGCGTTCTGCATGTTCCTGCTCGGCGGCTCGTTCGCCATGGTGATCCGCGCCGAGCTGTTCCAGCCCGGCCTGCAGATCGTCGAGCCGGCGTTCTTCAACCAGATGACCACCATGCACGGCCTGGTGATGGTGTTCGGCGCGGTGATGCCGGCGTTCGTCGGCCTCGCCAACTGGATGATCCCGCTGATGATCGGCGCGCCGGACATGGCCTTGCCGCGGATGAACAACTTCAGCTTCTGGCTGCTGCCGGCGGCATTCCTGCTGCTGGTCTCGACCCTGTTCACCCCCGGCGGCGGGCCGAACTTCGGCTGGACGTTCTACGCGCCGCTGTCCACCACCTACGCGCCGGAAAGCGTGACGTTCTTCATCTTCGCCATCCACCTGATGGGGATCAGCTCGATCATGGGCGCGATCAACGTGATCGCCACCATCCTCAACCTGCGCGCCCCCGGCATGACCCTGATGAAGATGCCGCTGTTCGTCTGGACCTGGCTGATCACCGCGTTCCTGCTGATCGCGGTGATGCCGGTGCTGGCCGGCTGCGTGACGATGATGCTGATGGACATCCACTTCGGCACCAGTTTCTTCAGCGCCGCCGGCGGCGGCGACCCGGTGCTGTTCCAGCATGTGTTCTGGTTCTTCGGCCACCCCGAGGTGTACATCATGATCCTGCCGGCCTTCGGCGCCGTCAGCGCGATCATCCCGACCTTCGCGCGCAAGCCGCTGTTCGGCTACACCTCGATGGTCTACGCCACGGCGAGCATCGCGTTCCTGTCGTTCATCGTCTGGGCGCACCACATGTTCGTGGTGGGCATCCCGCTGGTGGGCGAACTGTTCTTCATGTACGCCACCATGCTGATCGCGGTGCCGACCGGGGTGAAGGTGTTCAACTGGGCCAGCACCATGTGGCAGGGCTCGATGACCTTCGAGACGCCGATGCTGTTCGCGGTGGCGTTCGTGATCCTGTTCTCCATCGGCGGTTTCTCCGGGCTGATGCTGGCCATCGCCCCGGCGGACTTCCAGTACCAGGACACCTACTTCGTGGTCGCCCACTTCCACTATGTGCTGGTGCCGGGGGCGATCTTCGGGATCTTCGCCTCGGCCTACTACTGGCTGCCGAAGTGGACCGGCCACATGTACGACGAGACCCTCGGCAAGCTGCATTTCTGGCTGTCCTTCATCGGCATGAACCTGACGTTTTTCCCGATGCACTTCGTGGGACTTGCGGGCATGCCCCGGCGGATCCCGGACTACAACCTGCAGTTCGCCGACTTCAACATGGTGTCGTCGATCGGCGCGTTCATGTTCGGCGCCACGCAGATCTTCTTCCTGTTCATCGTGATCAAGACCATCCGCGGCGGCGCGCCGGCGCCGGCCAAGCCTTGGGACGGCGCCGAAGGACTGGAGTGGAGCGTGCCGTCGCCGGCGCCGTACCACACCTTCACCACGCCGCCGGAAGTCAAATGAACACCGGCCGCCCTGCAGGCGCGAGCCTGCTCGCGAAGAACGATGACGCGCTGTGCCTGCAGCACCGGGTCGTCCGCTTCGCGAACAGGCTCGCGCCTGCAGGGGGCTCGGTGAGGAGCTGGAACCATGGCTGACTCGGTCTCGATGAAAAAACTGGTCACCCGCCTGCTGAGCGTGGTGGTGGCGATGTTTGTCTTCGGCTTCGCCCTGGTGCCGCTGTACGACGTGATGTGCAAGGCCTTCGGCATCAACGGCAAGACCGCCGGGCAATACGAGGGCGAGCAGACCGTCGACACCTCGCGCCAGGTGCGCGTGCAGTTCCTGTCGACCAACACCGCCGACATGCCGTGGGACTTCTACCCCAAGCATGACGAGCTGACGGCCAACCCCGGTGCGGTCAACGAGATGATCTTCATCGCCCGCAACCCCACCGACAAGCCGATGAGCGCCCAGGCCGTGCCGAGCATCGCGCCGAGCAACGCGGCGGCGTATTTCCACAAGACCGAATGCTTCTGTTTCACCCAGCAGGTGCTGCAGCCCGGTCAGCAGATCGAGATGCCCGTGCGCTTCATCGTTGACCGCGACATGCCCAAGGATGTGAAGCACCTGACGCTGTCCTACACGCTGTTCGACATCACCGCCCGTCATCCACCGGTAGCCGCAAGCACTGGCGGTTAAGCGTGCCCGATAAGGAGAACAATAAATGGCGACTCATGAGCACTATTACGTTCCGGCCCAGAGCAAGTGGCCGATCGTGGCGACCGTCGGCATGGTCACCACGGTGTATGGGCTGGCGACCTGGTTCAACGACCTGAAGGCGGCGCGCCCGGAATCCCACGGACCGCTGATCTTCTTCATCGGCGGCCTGCTGCTGGCGTACATGCTGTTCGGCTGGTTCGGCGCGGTGATCAAGGAAAGCCGTGCGGGGCTGTACAGCCCGCAGCTGGACCGCTCGTTCCGCTGGGGCATGAGCTGGTTCATCTTTTCCGAGGTGATGTTCTTCATCGCCTTCTTCGGCGCGCTGTTCTATGTGCGGCACGTGTCGGGGCCGGCGCTGGGCGGCGAAGGCACCAAGGGCATCGCCCACATGCTGTGGCCGAACTTCGAATTCGTCTGGCCGCTGCTGAACAACCCGGACTCCAAGCTGTTCCCGCCGCCCAAGGAAGTCATCAGCCCCTGGGGCCTGCCGCTGATCAACACCATCTTGCTGGTGAGCTCCAGCGTCACCGTGACCATCGCCCACCATGCCCTGAAAAAGGGCCACCGCGGCGCGCTGAAGCTGTGGCTGGCGATCACCGTGCTGCTGGGCTGCGGGTTCCTCGCGCTGCAGGCCGAGGAGTACATGCACGCCTACCACGAACTGGGCCTGACCCTGGGTTCGGGCATCTACGGCGCGACGTTCTTCATGCTCACCGGTTTCCACGGCGCCCACGTGACCATCGGCACGATCATCCTGTTCGTGATGCTGGTGCGCATCATGCGCGGGCATTTCGACGCCGAGCACCAGTTCGGCTTCGAGGCGGCGAGCTGGTACTGGCACTTCGTGGACGTGGTGTGGATCGGCCTGTTCGTGTTCGTCTACGTGCTCTGAGGCTCACCAGGGCGCATGCGAGACCAGTTGGCCGCTCCAGAAGCCCCAGGCGATCAGGCCGACGGTGGCGGCGGCCAGGGTGACCCGAACGCTCAAGGCGATCACCAGACGGTTCGAGCCGCTGTCGTCCTTGACCAGAAAGAACAGGCCGCTGAACAGGCTGATCACCGTGGCGATCAGCATCAGGACGATGGCTGCCTTGAGCATCATGGCAAGACTCCGGGGGGACAGGCGATGCAATTGAGTATAGCGGTCGCGCGCACCGGCTCCGGGGCACGGCCATGAAGCGCTTCCGGCCCGGCGTCGTGCCGACGGTGGCGGTGGTTCTGCTGCTGCCGCTGATGGTGTCGCTGGGTGTCTGGCAGCTGGGCCGCGGCGCTGAGAAGACCGCCTTGCTCGCCAGCTACGCCGAACGCCGCGCCGCCGAACCGATGGCCGCCGCCGAACTGCTGCACAGCGCCGATCCGGCCTTCCGCCGGGTGCACCTGCACGGCCGCTTCGATGCCGACCACAGCCTGCTGCTCGACAACCGCCAGCGCGACGGCAAGGTGGGCGTCGAGCTGCTGCAGCCGTTCCAGGACCGGCGCACCGGCCAGTGGCTGCTGGTCAACCGCGGCTGGCTGCCGTGGCCGGATCGGCGCCTTGCCCCACAGTTCACGACCCCGGCCGACGCGGTGGACATGGATGCCTGGGTCTACGTCGCCCCCGGGGCGACCTTCCAGCTGCATGCCGATCCGGTCAGCGACGCCTGGCCGCAGACCGTCACCGCCGTCGAGCCGGCGCGGCTGTGGAAAACCCTCGACCGCGACGGCTTCGCCTATGAAGTGCGCGCAGAACCCGGCCCCGCCAGCTACGTCACCGACTGGCCGGTGGTGGCGATGGGCCCGGAAAAACACCTCGGCTATGCCGTGCAGTGGTTCGCCATGGCCACCGCCCTGCTCGGCCTTTACCTGTATCTCGGCTGGCACAACGCAAAGGAGAAACACCATGGGAGCGGCCATGAATCCACCCAGCATGTCTGAAGCCAAGCCGGCGGCCGGTCGCCGCCGCGGACGCATCCAGCTGCTGCTGATCGTGCTGGGCGTGGTCGGCCCGATGATCCTCGCCACCGGCATGTACAAACTGCAGTTCTGGGTGCCGGAAGGCCGCAGCTACCACGGCGAGCTGATCGGCAACGGCCAGACCCGCGCCGACCTCGGCGTGACGGCCGACGAGGAGCGCTGGCAGATGCTGGTGACCGCCCCCGGCGATTGCGCGGCAGACTGCCAGCAATTGGTGTACCTGGCGCGGCAGATCCAGATCGGCCTGGGCCGCGACGCCGGGCGCGCCAGCCACGCCCTCGCCGCCGCGCAGCCGCTGGGCGCCGACTACGAAGCCCGGCTGGCCCGCGACTACCCGCAACTTCAGCGCTACCCGCTGGACACCGCCGGCCTGCGCAAGACCGCCGGGGACGCGTCCGCGCCGCAGCTGTGGATCATCGACCCCCACGGCAACCTGGTGCTGCGCTACGGCCCGGACGTCAACGGCAAGGATCTGCTCAACGATCTGCGCCACCTGCTGAAACTGTCGAACATCGGATAGGGACATCGTCATGGCCAAACCCGGATTTCGCCTTGCGCTGTTCGCCACCCTGCTGGCGCTGATCGTGGTGCTGCTCGGCGCCTACACCCGCCTGACCCACGCCGGCCTCGGCTGCCCCGACTGGCCGGGCTGCTACGGCTTCATCAGCGTGCCCAAGAGCGAAGCCCAGCTGGCCCATGCCGAGCTGCACTTCCCGGACTCGCCGGTGGAGGCCCACAAGGGCTGGAACGAGATGATCCACCGCTATTTCGCCGGCACCCTGGGCATGCTCATCGCCGTATTGGCCGGGCGGGCGTGGGTCGATCGCCGGCACCCGGGGCAACCGCTGAAGCTGCCGCTGTTCCTGCTGGCGGTGGTGTTCGCCCAGGCGGCGTTCGGCATGTGGACGGTAACGCTGAAACTGTGGCCGCAAGTGGTCACCGGGCACCTGCTGGGCGGCTTCGCGACCTTGAGCCTGCTGTTCCTGCTGACGTTGCGGCTGTCCGGCGTGCTGCCGGCCCTGAGCGTGCCGCGTCGCCTGCAATATTGGGCGACCGCCGGCCTGGTGCTGGTGATCGGCCAGATCGCCCTCGGCGGCTGGGTCAGCTCCAACTACGCGGCGGTGGCCTGCATCGACTTCCCCACCTGCCACGGCCAATGGCTGCCGCCGGCGGACTTCGCCAACGGCTTCCACCTGACCCAGCACATCGGCCCCAACTACCTGGGCGGGCAACTGGACAGCGACGCCCGCACCGCCATCCACCTGACCCACCGCATCGGTGCCCTGCTGGTGACCCTGGTGCTGCTGGGGCTGGCCTGGCAACTGAAGGCGGTGGGCATGACCCGCCTCGCCGGGCTGGTGCTGGCCGCCCTCGCCGCGCAGATCACCCTGGGCGTCAGCAACGTGCTGTTCCATCTGCCGCTGCCGGTGGCCGTGGCGCACAACGCCGGCGGCGCCGCGCTGCTGCTGACGATGGTGCTGGTCAACTATCACGCGCGCACCGCCCTGGTGCGGATCAAACGGCCGATGCCGGCCGGCTGGCGCCTGAGCCCGCGCAGGCACCCTGCCGCGCCGGTCACCCTCAAAGGAGAGACGCCATGGCGATTCTGATCGGCGAACGCCCTGCCCAAGCGCTGTGGCGCGACTACCTGGAGCTGACCAAACCGAAGGTGGTGGTGCTGATGCTCATCACCTCGCTGGTGGGCATGTTCCTGGCGACCCGGGCCGGCGTGCCGTGGACCGTGCTGGTGTTCGGCAACCTGGGCATCGCGCTGTGCGCCGGCGGCGCGGCGGCGGTCAACCATGTGGTGGACCGGCGCATCGACGCGGTGATGGCCCGCACCCACAAGCGGCCGCTGGCCGAAGGCCGGGTGGCGCCACTGGCGGCACTGACGTTCGCCCTGGCGCTGGCGCTGGCCGGCCAGGCCCTGCTGCTGGCCTTCACCAATGCCCTGACCGCCTGGCTGACCCTGGCCTCACTGCTCGGCTACGCGGTGGTCTACACCGGTTTCCTGAAACGGGCGACCCCGCAGAACATCGTCATCGGCGGCCTCGCCGGCGCCGCCCCGCCGCTGCTGGGCTGGACCGCCGCCACCGGCCACGTCAGCGCCGAACCCCTGCTGCTGGTGCTGATCATCTTCGCCTGGACGCCGCCGCACTTCTGGGCCCTGGCCATCCACCGCAAGGAGGAATACGCCAAGGCCGACATCCCGATGCTGCCGGTCACCCACGGCGAGCACTACACCAAGGTGCACATCCTGCTGTACACCTTCGCCCTGCTGGCGGTCAGCCTCCTGCCTTACGTGATCCACATGAGCGGGCTGCTGTACCTGATCTGCGCGCTGGGGCTGGGCGCCCGGTTTCTGCAATGGGCCGTTGTGCTGTACCGTGGCACTCGGCCGCACGCGGCGATCAACACCTTCAAGTACTCTATTTATTACTTGTTCCTGCTGTTCATCGCCCTGCTCGTAGACCACTACCTATTGTTGAACCTATGACTCGAACCCAGAAAACCGTCTTCATCCTCGTCGCCGTGATCGCGCTGATCCTCGGCCTGACCGTCAACAAGGTGCTGAGCGGCAAGGGCCAGGGCGACCCCACCGCGCTGATCGACGCCGGCATCATCCTGCTGCCGCAGAGCCGCAGCCTGCCGGACGTGACCATGACCGACCAGGACGGCAAGGCCGTCACGGTCAACGAGCTCAAGGGCAAATGGAGCCTGCTGTTCTTCGGCTACACCTTCTGCCCGGACATCTGCCCGACCACCCTCGCCCAACTGCGCCAGATCAAGAGCGAACTGCCCAAGGACGCGGTCGACAAGCTGCAGATCGTCCTGGTCAGCGTCGACCCCAACCGCGACAACCCGAAACAGCTCAAGCAGTACCTAGGCTACTTCGATCCGCAGTTCATCGGCCTGACGCCCAAGTCGGTGGAGGAACTGCAGAAGGTCGCCAACGCGGTGAGCATCCCGTTCATCCCGGCTGACACCAGCAAGCCGAACTACACCGTCGACCACAGCGGCAACCTCGCGGTGATCGGCCCGGACGGCACCCAGCGCGGCTTCATCCGCGCGCCGCTGAACAACGCCAAGCTGGTGGCGCAGTTGCCGGTGATGCTCAACCGGCAGTGAAGCAGGCACAAAAAAAGGGACGCCCGAGGCGTCCCTTTTTCATTGCTGCAGCGATCAGAACGCCGGCAGCACCGCCCCCTTGTACTTCTCGGTGATGAATTGCTTCACCTCCGGGCTGTGCAGGGCGGCGGCCAGTTTCTTCATCGCGTCGCTGTCCTTGTTGTCCCCGCGGGACACCAGGATGTTCACGTACGGCGAGTCGTTGCCTTCGATCACCAGCGCGTCCTTGGACGGATCGAGTTTGGCTTCCAGCGCGTAGTTGGTGTTGATCAGCGCCAGGTCGACCTGGGTCAGCACGCGCGGGATGGTCGCGGCTTCCAGTTCACGGATCTTCAGGTCTTTCGGGTTCTCGGCGATGTCCTTGACGGTGGACAGGATGTTCTTCGAGTCCTTGAGCTTGATCACGCCGGCCTTGTCCAGCAGCAGCAGCGCACGGCCGCCGTTGGTGGCGTCGTTCGGGATCACCACGTTGGCGCCGCTCGGCAGCTCGTCGAGCTTCTTGAACTTGCTGGAGTAGGCGCCCAGGGGTTCCAGGTGCACGCCGGCCACGGCCACCAGGCTGGTGCCCTTGGCCTTGTTGAACTCATCGAGGTACGGCTGGTGCTGGAAGAAGTTGGCGTCCAGGCGCTTCTCGGCCACCTGCACGTTCGGCTGAATGTAGTCGGTGAACACCTTCACCTTCAGGTCCACGCCTTCCTTGGCCAGCGCCGGTTTCACGAACTCGAGGATCTCGGCGTGGGGCACCGGGGTCGCGGCCACGGTCAGGGTTTCGGCGGCGTGGGCCGAGAAAGCGGCGGCGGCAGCGAGGGCAACGAACAGTCTTTTCATTCAGCTAACTCCTTGTGGGTATCCGCCGGCGGCGCCTTGGCGCCTGCCGGGGAAGGCCGGCTCATGTTTTTCTGTGACAGGATCGATTATTTGCGCGAGAAGTGGACGACCAGCCGGTCGCCCACCATTTGCAGCACTTGCACCAGGATCAGCAGCAGCACCACGGTCACGACCATCACGTCGGTCTGGAAGCGCTGGTAGCCGAAACGGATCGCCAGGTCGCCCAGGCCGCCGGCGCCGACCACACCGGCCATCGCCGTGTAGGACACCAGTGTAATCGCTGTCACCGTAATCGCCGCGAAGATGCCCGGACGGGCCTCCGGCAGCAGCGCGTTGACGATGATCTGCCGGGTGGTCGCGCCCATCGACTGGGTGGCTTCGATGATGCCGCGGTCCACCTCGCGCAGGGCGGTTTCCACCAGCCGCGCGAAGAACGGCGTCGCGCCCACCACCAAAGGCGGAATCGCACCGGCCACGCCCAGCGACGTGCCGGTGATCAGCACGGTGAACGGGATCATCACGATCAGCAGGATGATGAACGGCAGCGAACGCAGGATGTTCACCACCAGCGACATGATCGCGTAGACGCCGCGGTTCTCCAGCAATTGGCGCGGGCTGCACAGGAACAGCAGCACGCCGAGCGGCAGGCCCAGCAGGACGGTGAACAGCAGCGAGCCGCCGAGCATCATCAGGGTGTCGCCGGTGGCCAGCCAGATTTCCAGCCAGTCGATGTTTTCGAACAGGGACTTGAGCAGTTCCATCAGCGGAGCACCTCCATGTGAACGTCGGCGGCGGTGAAGCGGGCGAACGCCGCGTCCATGTCGCCGCCGGTGACGGCGAGGGTCAATTGCCCGTAGGGAACGTCTTTGATGCGGTCGATGCGGCCGGCCAGGATGCTGTAGTCCACCCCGGTCTCCCGGGCGACGGTGCCGAGCAGCGGCGCGTAGGTCGCATCGCCCTGGAACGTCAGGCGCACGATGCGGCCCGGCACGTGGGCGAAGTCATCGCGTTGTTCGTTTTCGTCGATCTGCTCGTCTTCCTGGACGAAACGCTTGGTCGTCGGGTGCTTCGGATGCAGGAACACGTCCGCCACCGGGCCTTGCTCGACGATCGTGCCGGCGTCCATCACCGCCACCTGGTCGCAGACGCGGCGGATCACGTCCATCTCGTGGGTGATCAGGACGATGGTCAGTTTCAGCTCGCGGTTGATCTCGGCCAGCAGTTGCAGCACCGAGGCGGTGGTCTGCGGATCGAGGGCGCTGGTGGCCTCGTCGCACAACAGGATCTTCGGCTTGGTCGCCAGGGCGCGGGCGATGCCGACGCGCTGCTTCTGGCCGCCGGACAGTTGCGCCGGGTACTTCTTGGCATGGTCGGACAGACCGACCCGGGCCAGCAGTTCGGCCACGCGGCGGTCGATCTCGCTGCGCGACAATTCGCCGGCCAGGGTCAGCGGCAACGCGACGTTGTCGGCCACGGTCTTGGACGCCAGCAGGTTGAAGTGCTGGAAGATCATCCCGACCTGCTGCCGGAAACGGCGCAGGCCGTTGGCGTCCAGCGCGGTGATCTCTTCGCCGTCGACGATGATCTTGCCGCCGCTGGCGTCCTCCAGGCGATTGATCAGACGCAGCAGGGTGCTTTTGCCCGCGCCGGAATGGCCAATCAGGCCGAACACCTGACCGTTCTCAATCGACAGACGGGTCGGGTGCAGCGCAGTGATGTCCTTACCGGCGACGCGGTAAGTCTTATGGACGTTTTGAAACTCGATCACGTAGCGAACCTTGTGGGGCGCGTTGAAAAGGGTCAGCGGTTAGCCGGGCGCGCATTTTAGCCTGTCCGTATAGAGGTTCTTAGCATTTATTTCGCAAACAACCTTTCTTTTGGCAATAACGCGATCAAAGGTCATAAAAAAGGAACGGTCCGGCGTCTCGGTCAGTCACTCGAATAACCCCTGGAAATGCCCCATGGCTATCGGCACCGCGCCGGAAAACCTGACGGGCCCCGACCCAAACGAGGAGTTCAAGCCTGATGAGCACCAAAAAACCCGCTGCCGAGAAGAGCCGACTGGCCGGAACGGACACCCCCGACCGCGCCAACACCAACGCCAAGCTCGACCGTCTGGAGCCGTTCCGCTCCGACGCCACCGGCCAGGCCCTGCGCACCAACCAGGGCGTCAAGGTCGCCGACAACCAGAACACCCTCAAGGCCGGCGACCGCGGGCCGTCGCTGCTGGAAGACTTCATCATGCGTGAGAAGATCACGCACTTCGACCATGAGCGCATCCCGGAACGCATCGTCCACGCTCGCGGCGCCGGCGCCCACGGCTTTTTCCAGAGCTACGGGAACCATTCGGCGCTGACCAAGGCCGGTTTCCTGCAGGATCCGGCGAAGAAAACACCGGTGTTCGTCCGTTTTTCCACCGTGCAGGGGCCGCGCGGCTCCGGCGACACGGTGCGCGACGTGCGCGGCTTCGCCGTGAAGTTCTTCACCGAGGAAGGCAACTTCGACCTGGTGGGCAACAACATGCCGGTCTTCTTCATTCAGGACGCGGTGAAGTTCCCCGATTTCGTCCACGCGGTGAAACCCGAGCCGCACAACGAAATCCCCACCGGCGGCTCGGCCCACGACACCTTCTGGGATTTCGTTTCGCTGGTGCCCGAGTCGGCGCACATGGTGATCTGGGCCATGTCCGACCGGGCGATCCCGAAAAGCCTGCGCAGCATGCAGGGCTTCGGCGTGCACACCTTCCGGCTGGTCAACGCCGAGGGCACCTCGCGCTTCGTCAAGTTCCACTGGCGCCCCACCGCCGGCACCTGCTCGCTGGTGTGGGACGAGGCCCAGAAGCTCGCCGGCAAGGACACCGACCACCATCGCCGCGACCTCTGGGAAGCCATCGAGACCGGGGACTACCCGGAGTGGGAACTAGGGGTGCAGGTCATCGAGGAACAGCACGAGCACGACTTCGAGTTCGACCTGCTCGACCCCACCAAACTGATTCCCGAGGAGATCGTGCCGATCACGCCGCTGGGCAAGATGACCCTCAACCGCAACCCGGACAACTTCTTCGCCGAGACCGAGCAGGTCGCGTTCTGCCCCGGCCACATCGTGCCGGGGATTGACTTCTCCAACGATCCGCTGCTGCAGGGGCGTCTGTTTTCCTACACCGATACGCAGATCAGCCGACTCGGCGGGCCGAACTTTCACGAGCTGCCGATCAACCGTCCGCTGGCGCCGTTCCACAACGGCCAACGCGACGCCCAGCACCGTTCGACCATCGACAAAGGCCGCGCCTCTTACGAGCCGAATTCGATCGACGGCGGCTGGCCGAAGGAAACCCCGCCCGCCGCGCAGGACGGCGGTTTCGAGAGTTATCCGGAGCGCATCGACGCAAACAAGATCCGCCAGCGCAGCGAATCCTTCGGCGATCACTTCTCCCAGGCCCGGCTGTTCTTCAACAGCATGAGCCCCCACGAGCAGGAGCACATCATCGCGGCCTACAGCTTCGAACTGGGCAAGGTGGAGCGCGCGACCATCCGGGCGCGGGAGGTCAACGACATCCTCGCCAACATCGACCTGGAGCTGGCCAGGCGCGTCGCGGAAAACCTGGGCCTGCCGGCGCCGGCCAAAGGCACGGTGGCGGTGCGCAAGTCCTCGCTGGAGCGCTCGCCCGCGCTGAGTCAGGCCAACTTGCTGCCGGAAAACATAAAAACCAGAAAAGTGGCGATTCTGGCCGCGAACGGCGTCGATAGTGCAGCCATCGACGCCATGAAGAAAGCACTCAGGGCCGAAGGCGCCCACGGGAAGCTGCTCGGCCCGACCTCGGCGCCGCTCAAGGCCGCCAACGGCAAGACCCTGGCGGTGGACGCGTCGATGGAAGGCATGCCGTCGGTGGCCTTCGACGCGGTGTTCGTGCCGGGCGGTGCGGCGTCGGTCAAGGCCTTGGGCGGTGACGGGGTGGCGTTGCACTACCTGCTGGAGGCGTACAAGCACCTGAAGGCAATCGCCTTGCAGGGCGAGGCCGAACAATTGCTGGACATGCTGAAGCTGGAAAAGGACGCGGGACTGGTGACGGGCAAAGACGCCGGGGCGCTGACCCAGGCGTTCTTTGCCGCGATCGGGCAGCACCGGGTCTGGGAACGGGAAGCCAAGGCGAAGGCGGTTCCTGCATAAGGGTTCCCCGGTGCCCATGAGGACGCCATCGCCAGCAGGCTGGCTCCCACAGGATTCGGAACGCCGCAGATCCCTGTGGGAGGCCAGCCTGCTGGCGATGGACTCCGGACTTGGCGCTTAAGGCTTGCGCGGGCTCAAGACCATCTGCGCCGGTACGGTGCGCACGGTCTGCTTGCGGATCTGCAGGTCGAAGCCCGGATCCAGCTTCTTCACGCGCTTGGTCAGCAAGGTCGCCAGCCACGGGTAGTCGGCGGTGCGCGGGGCCTGCAGGGTCACTGCGCAGTCGTAATTCACCACATCGGCGGCGATCGCATCCAGTTGCCGACGCAATTTGCGGCTATCGGTGATGTTCAGCGCCACCGTGGTACTTTCCGCGGTCGGGTCGATCACCCGCGCCTTGGGCTTGGACTCCGCCGCCTGCAGCGCCGCTTCAGCCTTTTCCAGCTCGGCCTTGCGGGCTTCGGTGATGGCGCCGTTGACGCCGCCGGTCAGCGCCGGGGCCTTGGGCATCAGGGCACGGGCACGGCTCAGGGCCATGGCGGCGGCGTTCACGTCGCCCTTCTGCAGCACGATCTGGCTGCGGCGCAGGTAGGCTTCGGCCAGTTGCCTCTGGTACTGCTCAAGGGACTGGTCGTTGGGGGTTTCCGCCTGCAAGGCCGCCAATTGGTCTTCGGCGGTGGCCAGTTCGCTGCTGGCCAGGCTTTGCTCCAGTTGTGCGATGGCCGTGGCCCGCGCGTCGGGGGCTTCGGCCACCGGCGGCGTGCTTTGGCAAGCGCCCAGCAGCACGGAAAATGCGACAAGGAGCAGATAACGGGAGGCGAACGGCTTCATTCCTGCGACTCTCTAATTGCGCAAAAAGCGAGCAAGTCTACACCCCTCGACGGGGCAGGACAAAACTGAGCAGAAACAGTGCGGCCGCCGTCACAACGATCGAAGGGCCGGCCGGGGTGTCCTTGAACCAGGACAGCGCCAGCCCGCCGCACACGGCCAGCATGCCCAACAGGCTCGCACCCAGCGCCATCTGCTCCGGGGAGCGGGCGTGACGCTGTGCCGCAGCCGCCGGGATGATCAGCAGCGAGGTGATCAACAGCACGCCGACGATCTTCATCGCCACCGCGATCACCACCGCGATCAGCAGCATCAGCGCCATGCGCAGCCCGGCCACCGGCAGGCCTTCGACCTTGGCCAGCTCTTCGTGCACGGTGATCGCCAGCAACGGCCGCCACAGCGTCACCAGCAACGCCAGCACCGCCGCGCTGCCGCCGAGGATCCAGGCCAGGTCGGTGGGGCTGATCGCCAGCAGGTCACCGAACAGATAGGCCATCAGGTCGATCCGCACTTCATGCATGAAGCTTAGTACCACCAGGCCAAGGGAGAGCGTGCTCGGCGCGAGAATTCCCAGCAGCGTGTCGGAGGCCAGCGGCTGGCGCTGCTGCAGCGTCACCAGCACCACCGCCAGCAGCAGGCAGCCGACGGTGACCGCCACGGTCGGACTGACATCCAGCAGAAAGCCCAGGGCCACGCCCAACAGGGCGGCGTGGGACAGGGTGTCGCCGAAGTAGGCCATGCGCCGCCAGACCACGAACGAGCCCAACGGCCCTGCGACCACCGCCAGCGCCAGACCTGCAAGCAGGGCGTAGAACAGAAAATCAGCCATGCTTGCAGCCATCTCCGTGAACATGGGGTTGGCCCGCCGGGGCCGCCTTGACCACCGAACCGTGCAGGTCGTGGGCGTGGTCGTGATGGTGGTGATAGATCGCCAGGCTCGGCGCGTTGTTGCCGAACAGCTCGACGAAGGCCGGGTCGCCGCTGACCTGCTCCGGATGCCCGGAACAGCAGACGTGGCGGTTGAGGCAGACCACCTGGTCGGTGGTGCTCATCACCAGGTGCAGGTCATGGGAGACCATCAGCACGCCGCAGCCGTGGCGGTCGCGCAGCCGCGTGATCAGGCTGTACAGCTCGGCCTGGCCGGCCACGTCGACGCCCTGCACCGGCTCGTCGAGCACCAGCAGCTCGGGTTCGCGCAGCAGCGCCCGGGCGAGCAGCACGCGCTGCATCTCACCGCCGGAAACGCTCTGCACCGGGCTGTCGATGACGTGCTCGGCGCCGACCTCCCTGAGTGCCGCCAGGGCCCGTGTGCGGTCGACGCCCGGCACCAGACGCAGAAAACGCAGCACCGACAGCGGCAAGGTCGGATCGACATGCAGCTTCTGCGGCATGTAGCCGACCCGCAGCTTCGGCTTGCGCCAGACGCGGCCGCTGTCCGGCTTGAGCAACCCGAGCACGGCGCGCACCAGGGTGGTCTTGCCGGCGCCGTTGGGGCCGATCAGGGTTACGATCTGCCCCGGCTCGACGCTCAGGTGAATGTTGTCCAGCACGCTCTGCCCGGCGAACCGGACCGCGACCTGCTCGAGACGGATCAGCGTGTCGCTCATCAAGCCCCCCGGCAGCCGGAGCAGAGGCCGACCACTTCCACGGTCTGGGCCTCGACGACGAAGCCGACATCCTTGGCGCTGTGGATGATCGCGTCGCTGATGGCCTTCTGCTCAAGCTCGATGGCGGCGTGGCATTGGCGGCAGATCAGGAACTGGCCCTGATGCGCGTGCTCCGGGTGGACGCAGCCGATGAAGGCGTTGAGCGAGGAGATGCGGTGCACCAGGCCGTTCTCCAGCAGGAAATCCAGCGCCCGGTACACGGTCGGCGGCGCGGCGCGACGGCCGTCCTGCTCGCTCAGCACCGCGAGGATGTCGTAGGCGCCCAGCGGCTTGTGGCTCTGCCAGACCAGTTCCAGCACCCGCCGACGCAGCGCGGTCAGGCGCAGGCCCTTGCGTGCGCACAGGGCGTCGGCCTCGGACAAAGCGCTGTGCACGCAATGAGAGTGGTCGTGGGGGCGGCTGGCAATCGGTGTAATGGGCATGAGCGGCGACGAGTTTGGCTAGAGACGTTATTATGTTACCCGTTCTCGCCTCCTTGAGTGGTCATCGTGTCCCGACTTTTTTCTGTTTTTGTCGCATTCGTCACCGGTTTCCTGCTGATCGGCACGGCCCAGGCCGAGGTCAAGGTGCTCACCAGCATCAAGCCGCTGCAACTGATCGCCGCCGCCGTGCAGGACGGCGTGGCGATTCCCGAAGTGCTGCTGCCGCCCGGCGCCTCGCCGCACCACTACGCCCTGCGCCCGTCAGACGTGCGCAAGGTGCAGTCGGTGGATCTGCTGTACTGGATCGGCCCGGACATGGAAGGTTTCCTGCCCCGGGTGCTGAACGGCCGCACGCTGCCGAGCGTCGCCGTGCAGGATCTGCCTGGCCTGAAGCTGCGCCGCTTCGCCGAGGACAGCCACTCGCACGCCGAAGAGGCCGACGAGCATGACCACGACCACCGTCCGGGTACCCTGGACGCGCATTTGTGGCTGTCTCCGGTGAACGCACGGGTGATCGCCGACAAGATGGCCGCCGACCTGAGCGCCGCCGACCCGGCCAACGCCCAGCGCTACCAAAGCAACGCCAAGGCGTTCGACGGGCGCCTCGATGCGCTGGACGCGCGCCTGAAGAAACGTCTGGCCGGCATCGAAGGCAAACCCTACTTCGTGTTCCACGAAGCCTTCGACTACTTCGAAGACGCCTACGGCCTCAAGCACGCCGGCGTGTTCAGCGTCGCGGCGGAGGTGCAGCCGGGCGCACAGCACGTGGCGGCGATGCGGGCGCGGCTGCAGGAAGTCGGCAAGACCTGCGTGTTCAGCGAACCGCCGCTGCGCCCACGCCTGGCGGAAACCCTGGTGGCCGGGCTGCCGGTGAAACTGGCGGAACTGGACGCGCTCGGCGGCTACACCCCGGCGACCGCCCAGGGTTACGAGCAAGTGCTGGAAAAGCTGGGCAACGACCTGGCGGGTTGCCTGGAGTCGCTGTAAGCGATCCTGTGGCGAGGGATCTTGCTTCCGTTTAGCGCTCAAGGTTCCGTCGACTGCCCGGAACCTTGAAGGGGCATGGCACCCGATGCGAGCACGTTCGCCCGCCACCCGGTCAGAGCGCGAACGGCAACTGGACGCTGATGGCCTGGCGCTGCGCCAGGCGCTGCTCGAATTCCTTCGGATCGTGGATCAGCACGTCCTGCCCGGCGAACGACTCCGCCGCGATCAAACGCGACAGCCAGAACCGCACGCACGCCACCCGCAGCATCACCGGCCACAGTTCGGCTTCCGCCGCCGTGAACGGACGCAGCGCCGCGTAGGCCCCCAGAAGCGCCCGCGCCCGCTGGCCGTCGATCTGCCCGGCGTCGTCGGAGCACCAGTCGTTCAAGGCGATGGCCACGTCGTAGAGCATCGGCCCCGAGCAGGCGTTGTAGAAGTCGATCAGCCCGGTCAGGTGCGTGCCTTCGAACATGGCGTTGTCGCGGAACAGGTCGGCGTGGATGTTCGCCCGCGGCAACGCGAGGATCTTCTCTTTCTGCACGGTGATTTCGTCCAGCGCCTTTTGCAGCAGCGCCCGCGGCTCGTCGCCCAGATGCGACAGGAACTGCGTCCCCTCCTCCAGCATCCAGTCCAGGCCGCGGTCGGTCTTGCGCTTGATCATGTTGGCGCCCTGGGTCGCCAGGTGCAGATGGGCCTGCAGCGCGCCGACCTGCGCGCAGTGCTGGGCGTTGGCCTGCTTGATGTGCTTGCCGGCCAGGCGCGGCTGCAGCAGCGCCGGCTTGCCCTTGAGCTCGCGCAGGGCCTCGCCGTCGGTGGTGCGCAAGGCGTACGGCACCGGCAGGTCGGCCTTATGCAGCACGTCGAGCAGGTCGATGAAGAACGGCATCTCCTGCACCGGGCCGCGCTCGACCAGGGTCAGGACGAACTCGCCCTGTTCCAGGCTGATGAAGAAATTGGTGTTTTCGCTGCCGGCGGCGATCCCCTGGAAATCGAGCAGACGGCCGAGCCCGTAAGGGGCGAGAAAGGTTTCCAGCTCGGGCCGAGCCAGGGGGGTGAACACAGACATGGTCAAAAACTGCTCAGTTCTGGCGCCGGGGTCGGGCCGGCGCCGGGTGAAATTAAGGAACTACTTCCATTCAAAGATCTTCCATGACGGAATCAGCATATCCGGCTGGTCCGAACGGATGAAGTTCGCGTCGGTACCGTCGGCACGCACCAGAAAGTACGGCGGCGCGCCCTTCACGGTGACTTTGATCGCATACAGGAACCCGTTCTGGCGGTACTCCTGGATCGTCCTGTCGCCCTCCGTGCGAATGGTGACCTCCGGATCCGCCGACGGCGCATCATCCGCCGCGATCGCGGCCAGCGGTGAGACAGCGATCAGACTGACCAGCAGCAAGCGATTTAACGTACGCATGATAACCTTGTCCCTTTGTCGTCAACGGTCCCGCTATTCTAGCGCCGGACCCGCCGAAAAGGTTGATCCTGCACATGAGCCAAGCCCCCCTCGTCCTGGTGGACGGTTCGTCCTACCTTTACCGCGCCTTTCATGCGCTGCCGCCGCTGACCACCTCCAAAGGCATGCCGACCGGCGCGGTCAAAGGCGTGCTGAACATGCTCAAGAGCCTGCGCAAGCAATACCCGGACAGCCCGTTCGCCGTCGTCTTCGACGCCAAGGGCGGGACGTTCCGCGACGAAATGTACGCCGAATACAAGGCCAACCGGCCGAGCATGCCCGATGACATGCGCGTGCAGATCGAGCCGCTGCACCAGAGCGTGATCGCCCTCGGCTTCCCGCTGCTGTGCGTCGAAGGCGTCGAGGCCGACGATGTGATCGGCACCCTGGCCCGCAGCAGCGCGGCCGCCGACCGGCCGGTGATCATCTCCACCGGCGACAAGGACATGGCGCAACTGGTCGACGGGCACATTACCTTGGTCAACACCATGTCCGGCAGTTCGATGGACGTGGAGGGCGTTAAGGAGAAGTTCGGTGTCGCACCGGAGCAGATCATCGATTATCTGGCCCTGATGGGCGACTCCTCCGACAACATCCCCGGTGTGCCCGGCATCGGTCCGAAAACCGCTTCAGGCCTGCTGGTGGGCGTCAACGGCGGCCTGACCGAACTCTACGCGCAGCTCGACATCGTGCCGACCCTGCCGATCCGCGGCGCCAAGACCCTGCCGGCCAAGCTCGAAGAGCACAAGGAGATGGCGTTCCTCTCCTATCAGTTGGCGACCATCAAGGTCGACGTGCCGCTGGACATCACTCTCGACGACCTGCACATGGGCGCCGAGGATCCGGCCAAGCTCCTTGAGCTTTACACGCTGATGGAGTTCAAGGGCTGGATCAACGACCTGGAGCGCGACGCCAAGCGCGTCGAACTCAAGGCCGCGGCCGAGCCTGAGCCGGCCGCCGACCTGTTCAGCGCCGCCGAGGCCGAAGCGCCGCAAGCGACCGGCGCAACCCGCTACGAGACCGTCCTCGACCAGGCGCGTTTCGATGTCTGGCTGGAAAAGCTCAAAAGCGCCGAACTGTTCGCTTTCGATACCGAAACCACCGGCATCGACGCGCAACAGGCGCAACTGGTCGGCCTGTCGTTCGCCGTGCAGGCCAACGAAGCGGCCTACGTTCCGCTGACCCATTCCTACATCGGCGTACCGGATCAGCTCGACCGCGACACCGTGCTGCGCGCGCTCAAGCCGATCTTGGAGGATCCGAACAAGCTCAAGGTCGGCCAGCACGCCAAGTTCGACATGAACATCCTGGCCAACTGCGCCATCGGCGGCGACCCGGCCAACGGCATCACCGTGCGCGGGATCGCCTTCGACACGATGCTCGAATCCTACGTGCTGAACTCCACCGCCACCCGCCACGACATGGACAGCCTGGCGCAGAAATACCTGGACCACACCACCGTGAGCTTCCAGGACATCGCCGGCAAGGGCGCCAAGCAACTGACCTTCGACCAGATCGCCCTGGAGCAGGCCGGTCCATATGCCGCCGAAGACGCCGACGTGACCCTGCGCCTGCACCAGGCCCTGATCGAAAAGCTCAACGCCATCCCGAGCCTGGCCAGCGTGCTGACCGACATCGAGATCCCGCTGGTGCCGGTGCTGGCGCGCATCGAGCGTCAGGGCGCGTTCGTCGACGCTGCCCTGCTCGGCGTGCAGAGCATCGAGCTGGGCGACAAGATGGTCGCCCTGGAGCGCGAAGCGTTCGAGATCGCCGGTGAGGAATTCAACCTGGGCTCGCCGAAACAGCTGGGCGTGATCCTTTACGAGAAGCTCGGCCTGCCGGTGCTGAAGAAGACCGCCACCGGTCAGCCCTCCACCGCCGAAGACGTGCTGGCGCGGCTCGCGGAGGACGATTACCGGTTGCCGAAGGTGCTGATGGAATACCGCTCCATGAGCAAGCTGAAAAGCACCTACACCGACCGCTTGCCGGAACAGATCAACCCGCGCACCGGACGCATCCACACCTCCTACCATCAGGCGGTGGCGTCCACCGGACGGCTGTCCTCCAGCGACCCGAACCTGCAGAACATCCCGGTGCGCACCGCCGAAGGCCGCAGGATCCGCCAGGCGTTCGTCGCGCCGGCCGGCTACAAGCTGCTGGCGGCGGACTACTCGCAGATCGAACTGCGGATCATGGCCCACCTGTCCCGCGACGAAGGCCTGATGAACGCGTTCCGCAACAACCTGGACGTGCACACCGCCACCGCCGCCGAAGTGTTCAAGGTCGAACTCAACGAAGTGACCTCCGATCAGCGCCGCAGCGCCAAGGCGATCAACTTCGGGCTGATCTACGGCATGGGCGCGCAGAAGCTGGGCAAGGACATCGGCGTCGACACCAAGACCGCCAAGGCTTACATCGACACCTACTTCGCCCGTTACCCCGGCGTGCGCGAATACATGGAGCGCACCCGTAAGCAGGCGGCCGACCAGGGCTACGTGGAGACTTTCTTCGGCCGCCGCCTGTACCTGCCGGAGATTAACTCCAACAAGCCGCAGGAACGCGCCGCCGCCGAACGCACGGCGATCAACGCCCCGATGCAGGGCACGGCGGCGGACATCATCAAGAAGGCCATGGTGGCGGTGGACAACTGGCTGCAGGCGTCGGGACTGGATGCCAAGGTGATCCTGCAGGTCCACGACGAACTGGTGCTGGAGGTCCGCGAGGATCTCGTCGGTCAGGTCAGCGAAGAAATCCGCACGCACATGAGCGGCGCGGCGAAACTGGATGTTCCGCTGCTGGTCGAAGTGGGTATCGGCAACAACTGGGACGAGGCTCACTGAGCCTTCTGGGACGGGCCTTCGCTGCGGCATGGCGTCGCGGCGAACGCCCGGGAACGGGCTTAGTTCCGATCGCTCTTGGAATTATTCCAAAGCTTTTTGAAAAAAATCTGAACTAATCTTGCGAAGGGCCACTCAGAGTTACTGAATGGCTGGTGAAGCCCTTCGATGCTCCTATGTTGTGTTAAGTGTTGGCAGATATCTGAACCCCGCCCTAGCGGTTCGGAACTTGAACCCCGGAACTTCTCCCTCCCCATATGAAGTCCGGGGCTTTTTTTGCCCGCGATTTACTCGGCCGCCGCTTCGGCGCCCTTGTCCGCAAGCTCCATCCAGCCCGCCAGCACGGTGTAAGCCTCTTCCAGGCCCATGCGCTTGGGCGCGGAGAACAGCTGGATCGAGACCGTATCGCCCCACCCCTTGCGGATCTCCGACTGCACCTTGAGCAGCGTGTTCTTGGCGGCGCCGTAGGTCAGCTTGTCCGCCTTGGTCAGCAGGATGTGCATCGGCATGCCGGCGGCGACGGCCCAGTCGAGCATCAGCCGGTCGAAGTCGGTCATCGGGTGGCGGATGTCCATCAGCAGGATCACCCCCATCAGACTCTCGCGACCGCCCAGGTAGGCCTCGAGGTGGCGCTGCCAGTGCTGCTTGAGCGGGATCGGCACTTTCGCATAACCGTAGCCCGGCAGGTCGACCAGACGGCGTTCATCGTCTAGCTTGAAGAAATTCAACAGCTGCGTGCGGCCCGGGGTTTTCGAGGTGCGCGCCAGGCTGGCGTGGGTCAGGGTGTTCAGCGCGCTGGACTTGCCGGCGTTGGAGCGGCCGGCGAAGGCCACTTCGTAGCCCTGGTCGCTGGGGCATTGATCGACTTTGGCGGCGCTGAGCATGAAGGTGGACTGTTGGCACAGGCCGAGGATGGGGTTCTTGAGCTGCATGGGATTTCCGATGTGGACGGCGCCGGGAATGGGCGCGGCAAGCGAGGTCGCTTCCGTTTCAGTGACGCCAGTATATAATGCCGCAGATTTTGTGTGCGCTTTGTCCCAGCGTAGGATGAAGTTCACGAGAGCGACAGACCTTGATTGCGCAACAGAACGCAGAACGCTCTCAACCCTGAAAAGGTCGTTTTATGACGAAATGGCTGCTGGCTGCCGGGCTTCTGATGCCGCTTCACAGCATTCAGGCCGCACAGGATCCGGAAGCCGTGTACAACCGTGTCTGTGGTGCCTGTCATTCCGGCCAGCTCCCTGCGGCGCCCCGCAAGGGCGATCGGGAAGCCTGGACGCCGAGATTGGCCAAGGGCATGGAGACGCTGGTGCAACACGTGACCCAGGGTTTCAAGGCGATGCCGCCGCGTGGTTTGTGCATGGACTGCAGTACCGAGGATTACCGAGCCATCATCCTCTGGATGAGCGAGTAAGCCCGGTCCATAACTCTTAACCCTTAGCCGTAGTTGGATTAGCTGATGAACAAACTGATCGTGAGTCTGCTGTTGACCGTGGGAATCTCAGGCTTCGCCCATGCTGCAGGCGATGCCGCCGCAGGCCAGGCCAAAGCCGCCGTATGCGGTGCCTGCCATGGCCCGGATGGCAACAGCATGGCGCCAAACTTTCCGAAACTGGCAGGCCAGGGCGAACGCTACCTGACCAAGCAACTGCACGACATCAAGTCGGGCAAACGCACCGTCCTGGAAATGACCGGCCTGCTGACCAACCTGAGCGATCAGGACCTTTCCGACATCGCCGCCTACTTCGCCAGCCAGAAAGGCAGCGTCGGCGCCGCCGATCCCAAGATCGTGGCCCGCGGCGAAGCGCTGTTCCGTGGCGGCAACCTTGAAAAAGGCCTGCCGGCCTGCACCGGCTGCCACTCCCCGAACGGCGCCGGCAACGCGGCCGCCGGGTTCCCGCACCTGGGTGGCCAGCACGCCCAGTACATCACCAAGCAGCTGACCGATTTCCGCAAGGAAGAAGCCGGACGCACCAACGACGGCGACGCCATGACCATGCGCACCATCGCCCGCAAGCTGAGCGACGAGGACATCGCCGCCGTCTCCAGCTACATTCAAGGCCTGCACTGAGGCCAGGCTTGCCGGCGTGATCCGGGCGTTGCGCGCAAGGGAATCCCCCGCTACGTTAACGCTCGATTAATCCGCTCAAGCAAGTATAAAAAGGGTGGCCTTGGCCGCCCTTTTTTGTGGCCGCTGCCGTTACACTACAGGACTCATGCCCGCCACGACCTGTCCGCAGACAGGCTGCGCGAGGCGACCCATTTGCCCAGGAGTAAAGCATGCGTAATCTGATCATCAGCGCCGCCCTCGTCGCTGCCAGCCTGTTCGGCGTGACCGCCCAGGCCGCCGAGGCCCCTGCCGCCCCTTACGTCGAACTGAGCAATCCGGTGCCGGTCGCCGTGCCTGGCAAGATCGAAGTGGTGGAGCTGTTCTGGTACGGCTGCCCGCACTGCTACGCGTTCGAGCCGGTGATCAACCCATGGGTCGAGAAGCTGCCGGCCGACGTCAACTTCGTGCGCATCCCGGCCATGTTCGGCGGCCCGTGGGACGCCCACGGCCAGATGTTCCTGACCCTGGAAGCCATGGGCGTCGAGCACAACGTCCACGCCGCCGTGTTCAACGCCATCCAGAAGGAACACAAGAAGCTGACCGACAAGAACGACATGGCCGACTTCCTCGCCACCCAGGGCGTGGACAAGGACAAGTTCCTCGCCACCTTCGACTCCTTCGCCATCAAGGGCCAGATCGTCAAGGCTCGTGAACTGGCCAAGAAATATGAAATCTCCGGCGTTCCGACCATGATCGTCAACGGCAAGTACCGCTTCGACATCGGCTCTGCCGGTGGTGCCGAAGAGGCCCTGAAACTGGCTGACCAACTGGTCGCCAAAGAGCGAGCGTCCAACAAGGCCGCCGCCAACTAAGCGCGGCGACCGCCATGCGCCGCTGGAGAGCCGAACGCCTCGTCGGCCTGCACGATCCGCAGGTCAACGAGCATCACCTGGAGTCCACGGGCCTGCCCGCAGACAGCCGTCTGCGCTTGCTCAGCTTCAACATCCAGGTCGGCATCTCCACCGAGCGCTACCGGCACTACCTGACCCGCAGCTGGCAGCACCTGCTGCCGCACAACGGGCGCTCCGGCAACCTGCAGAAGATCGGCAGCCTGCTCGGCGATTTCGATCTGGTAGCCCTGCAGGAAGCCGACGGCGGCAGCCTGCGCTCGGGCTACGTCAATCAGGTCGAGCACCTGGCCCAGCTCGGCGCTTTCCCCTACTGGTACCAACAGCTCAACCGCAACCTCGGCCGCCTGGCCCAGCACAGCAACGGCGTGCTCAGCCGCTTGCGGCCGTGGGCGATCGAAGACCATCCGCTGCCCGGGCCCAAGGGCCGCGGCGCCATCCTGCTGCGCTTCGGCGAAGGCCCGGAGGCGCTGGTGGTGGTGATGATGCACCTGGCCCTCGGCCCCCGCGCACGCACGCTGCAACTGGCGTACATCCGCGACCTGATCGGCGACTACAGGCACCAGGTGCTGATGGGCGACATGAACACCCACGCCAGCGACCTGCTGCAGCACTCTCCGCTGCGCGACCTCGGCCTGCTGGCCCCGCAGCTTGAAGCGACTTTCCCCAGCTGGCGCCCCCAGCGCTGCCTGGACCATATCCTGCTCAGCCCGACCCTGACCCTGGAAAAGGTCGAAGTGCTGCCGCAACCGATTTCCGATCACCTGCCGGTCGCGGTAGAGATTCGTCTGCCGGGTTCGCTCACGGCCGATGCATTGCCCGCGTTGAGTCCTGCCCTTCGCGGAAGCCCTGAATGAGCGACGAAGCCCAGCGCTGGAAAGAGAAATACCTCAAAAGCATCGAACAGCAGGAAAAGCTCGAACGTCGTTGGGACGCCCGGCTCGACCTGCTGCGCCGCGGCCTGGTGCGCAGCACCCTGGCGGCCGAAGGCACCGACCGGGTGGTCGACCAGTGCATGAAAGAGATGCGTGATGTGGTGCGCACCGACGACATGGACGCCGGCCTCGCCGCCCTGCTGCCGCGCCTGGAAAAAGCCGTGCTCGACTCCGAGCAGCGCCGGGAGACGCGGATCAACCAGGTCAGCACCGCGCTGAATGCGCTGGTCACCCAGTTGCAGGCCTTGCCGCTGCCGCGGGACGTCGCCCGGCCGCTGAAGAAGTTCGCCAAGCAACTCGACGACCGGGTCGGACAGGCCCGGGAAATGCCGCTGCTGCTCAGCGAACTCAGCGGCTTGCAGGGCAAGGCCCTGAGCCAGTTGGAGACGCCGGCGGAACCGGGCCGGCCCGGACTGCTGCAGCGCCTGTTCGGCCATCGCGACAATGACGAGCAGCCGGAGCCGGTGCTGCCGATACCGACGGCTCCGGCTTCCGAGCACACCGAACCGACGCACGCCCCACCGGCCGACCTGCGGCAAGAGACCGCCCCCAGCCCAGTCGCCGAGCCTGAAGAGGCCGCACCCGCCGGCCACCTGCCGGGGGCCAGCCTCGCCACCGAAGCGACGGCGCCCGCACCGCTGCCGAGCCCGGCCAGCCTGCCGGAGCCGGAGCCGGAGCCGGAGCCGGAGCCGGAGCCGGAGCCGGAAGTATTCGCCTTCACGCCGCAGCCACCGGTCGCCGAGCGCACGCCCCAGGCACCCGTTGCGGCGATCACCGAACCGGCCACCCCCGAACCGGTTCCGGCTGCACCAATGCCCGCGCCGGTCGCGGTCAATCCGGACGAGCTGATCCAACCCGGCGAAAACACCGCCGCGATGATCCTCGACAGCCTGCCCCTGCCCGAGCCCATCGCCCTGGCATTGGCGGCCATCGACCCCGAACAGGCCGAGCACGACATCCTCTACGCCCTGCCGGATTCCCCTGAGCCGTCCTACAGCTCGGTGGCTCGGCACATCGAAGACACCCTGATCGGCCTGCTGGACGACCTGACGCTGCCCGAGCGCCATCGCCCGCAAGCCGAGGCAATGCGCGATCGGTTGAAGAACGGCTTGAACTGGTACGAACTGTTGCCGATCCTCGACGATCTGGCGACGTTGATGCTGGCCATCACCGACAGCGGCCAACACGAATTCGAGGTGTACCTGCAACAGCTCAACGAACGCCTCGAAGCGTTCCAGAGCAACCTCAAGGCCGCCAGCGAGGGGCACGCCGACAACAGCTCCGCCGCCCGGGCCATGGACACGCAGATCCGTGAGCAGGTCGACGGCCTGCAGAACAGCGTGCAGGAAGCCGCCGACCTGGACGACCTCAAGCAAGTGCTGGAAAACCACCTGGAAGGCCTGCTCGGCACCATGGATCAGCACCAGAAGCAGCGCGACGCCCGCGAGCAGGAAGTCGCCGCACGCCTCAAGAGCCTGGCCGAGCGCGTGGCCCACATGGAGCAAGAAGCGCTCGGCTACCGCGAGCACCTCGAAGAGCAACGCCAGAAGGCCCTGATCGATCCCCTCACCGGCCTGCCTAACCGCGCCGCCTGGAGCGAGCGGCTCGAGCAGGAAATGACCCAGTGGCAGCAACACGGCAACACCTTGAGCCTGGCCATGCTCGACCTCGACCACTTCAAGCGGATCAACGACAACTACGGCCACCTGGCCGGCGACAAGGTGCTGAAGATCATCGCCACGGTGCTGCGCAAACGCCTGCGCGGCACCGATTTCATCGCCCGCTTCGGCGGCGAGGAATTTGTCCTGCTGCTGCCGGCCACCACCCCGGCGGTCGGCGCCCGGTTGCTGGAGACCTTGCGCGCGGCCATCGAGGCGTGCCCGTTCCACTTCAAGGGGGAGCGGGTCACGATCACCATTTCCATGGGGTTGGCGTCGTTCAGACCGGGAGAACGCAGCGATCAGGTGCTCAAAAGAGCCGATCAGGCGCTGTACCGGGCAAAAAACGCCGGACGCAACCGGGTGGAGGCCGGCTGAGGCAATTGTTCCATTTTGTTTAAATCGGGCCGATGGCCGTCTGCGGGCCGGGCAGTACGTTACACTGTTGCATTATTGTCTTGCGTGTACTGCCCTAAACCATGAAATTCCTTGCTCTCCTCGTGTCGCTGCTCGTGCTGGCCGGTTGCGCCAGCGGCCCGCGATTCGACACCAGCCACCCTTCAGCCAACCACGACAGCCGCATCCAATACGTGGTGGTGCACTACACCACTGCCTCGCTGGAGCGCTCGCTGCAACTGCTGACCCACGGCGAAGTCAGCAGCCATTACCTGATCGGCGACGACAAGAAGGCGACCATCTACAAACTGATGGACGAAAACCTGCGCGCCTGGCACGCCGGCGAAAGCGAGTGGCAGGGCCGCACCTGGCTGAACTCAAGCTCGATCGGCATCGAAATCGTCAACCCCGGCTTCCGGGACACCCCGAACGGCCGTGTGTGGTATCCGTACAGCGAAGCCCAGGTGCAGTCGCTGATCGTGCTGCTCAAGGACATCAGCAAACGCAACGGCATCAGCCCGCGCCACATCATCGGCCACAGCGACATCGCGCCGCTGCGCAAGCTCGATCCTGGCCCGCTCTTCCCCTGGAAGCGCCTGGCCGCCGAAGGGCTGGGCCTGTGGCCGAACGAGCAGGCGGTCGCCCAGCGGCAGGCGCAGTTCAATGCGCAGCTGCCGGACATCGGCTGGTTCCAGATGCAATTGGCGCGGCTGGGTTACGCCACCCCGCAGACCGGCGAGCTGGATGTGGCGACCCGCCACGTTCTCGCGGCGTTCCAGATGCATTACCGCCCTTCGCGCTTCGACGGCACGCCGGACGCGCAAACGGCAGCGTTGCTGGTGGTGCTGAACCAGACAAAATAATGACGCCCGCCCGACGGTCAGGGCGAAATCGCAATCAGCAGCTATAACTCATTGGTAATTCTTCGGATATCCATGATGGTAGCTACCCGAGAGACGTTGCGTGGCTGGTTTTATCGCCCGTGGTTTTTGGCGATGCTCGCGGCTGTCCTCAGCGCAAGCCTTTTGATCACCGGCGGGCTGTTCGTGGCGGTGCGCCAGGTCGAACAGAACGAAAGCCAGGAGATGAACGCCCAGGGCGCACGCTTCCTCGCCCGCCTCGAGCAACTGTTCGGCCAGCTGCGCGAAAGCCTCGACGACCTGGAGGCCCAACCCCTGCGCAGCTGCGACGAGGAAATGATCGCCACCCTGCAGCAAGTCACCTTCAATTACCGCTTCGTCTACGAAGCCGCCTACATGGACGCTTCGCGGATCTGCTCCAACCGTCCGCGCCAGGATGCCCTCTCGGTGGTGCGCCCGCCGGACATCAAGGGCCCGACCTACAGCTACTGGCTCAACACCACCACCGAACCCGACGAAAACCGCGCCGCCCTGATGCTCGGCCGCGGCAACTTCCGCGTGGCCACCTCCCGCGGGCACCTGACCGACATGGTCGACCTGTCGCCCGGCAGCAGCCTGCTGGTGGTGCTCGATCACGGGTCGCGGGCGATTCCGGTGCTCGGCGTGCCGCAGGCCTGGCCGCCCACCGACCATTGGCCGCCGAAGAACCCGGACGCGCTGCAGGTGACCCAGACGCGCCTGATCTATCGCATGCCCACCGACAACCCGGAGTACCAGCTGGTGCTGATCACCCCGCGCACCGGCATGCACATCCCGGAGCTCTGGTGGTGGATGGTGCCGCTGTGCCTGATGCTCGGCGCCTTCGTCGGCCTGCTGGTGTTCTGGCTGGTGCGCCAGCGGCAGTCGCTGGACGCCGAGCTGCACGGCGCGATCCGCCGGGGCGAGCTGCAGGTGCTGTACCAGCCGATCTTCGACCTCGACAGCCGCAACTGCGTCGGCGCCGAGGCCCTGTTGCGCTGGCGCCGGCCGGACGGCACGCTGACCAGCCCCGATCTGTTCATCCCGATGGCGGAGAACACCGGGCAGATCCGGCAGATGACCGACTTCGTCCTGCAGCGCCTGCTGGAGCAGCTGGGCCAGCTGCTGCGGGCCAATCCGCAGCTGTACATCTCGGTGAACTTGGCGGCCTGCGATGTGATGGTGCCGCGCATCGGCCAGGTCATGGCCCGGCTGCTGGCCCTGCACCGGGTCGCGGCGCGGCAGATCGCGTTCGAGGTCACCGAACGCGGCCTGATCGACGTGGTGGTGGCGCGGGAGAACCTGCAAGCGCTGCGCGACGTGGGGCATCAGGTGCTGATCGACGATTTCGGCACCGGCTATTGCAGCCTCGCCTACCTGCAGACCCTGCCGGTGGACTGCCTGAAGATCGACAAGGCGTTCATCGATGCCCTCGGTCACGACGCCGCCAGCAGCGGGGTCGCGCCGCACATCATTCACATGGCGCAGGCGCTGGATCTGAAGGTGATCGCCGAGGGCATCGAGCTCGAGTCCCAGGCGGCGCTGCTCAGCAGCGAAGGCGTGAAGTTCGGCCAGGGCTGGCTGTTCGCCCACGCCCTGAGCGCGGTGCAGTTCATCGAGCTGATCACCCGTGGCCGGCGCCTGGCCGGGCGTCGGATCGACGACGAAGCCTAGACTGCCAACGCCATGTAGAACTGCGTGCCCTGCCCCGGCCGCGAATAGACGCCCATCCGGCCACCGTGCAGCTGGACGATTTCCTTGCACAGCGCCAGGCCCAGCCCCGCGCCGCCCTTCTTGCGCCCGACCTGAACGAACGGTTCGAAAATCCGTCCCTGCTGACCGTAGGCGATGCCTTCGCCGTTGTCCTCGACGCTGATGATCACCCGCTCGCCGTGGCGCCGGGCCTGAAGGCGGATCAGCCCGTCCCGGGCGGTGTGGCGCAAGGCATTGTCGATCAGGTTGTCCAGCACCCGGTCCAGCTGCGCCTGATCGGCCTGCAGCCGCGGCAACGGCTCCTGCACCTCGACGCTCAGGGTGACGCCCTTCTCGGCCGCCGCGCCGGCAAAACGCGATTGCGCCTGCTCCAACAGATCCCCGATCGAGCACGGCGCCAGCGACAGCTTCTGCAGACCGCTCTGGTAGCGCGAGAAGTTGAGCAGGTCGTTGATCAGTTGCATCAGGCGCTGCATCTCTTCGTTGACCGTGTCCAGCAGATCGGATTCCCGGGAGTCCTCGGCGAACTTCGCCCGCTCGCGGAACAGGCCGAACGCCATGTGCATGCCGGTCACCGGCGTGCGCAGCTCATGGGACGCGCGCAGGACGAATTCACTGCGGACCCGTTCGAACGCGCGCTGCTCGGTCACATCGTGCAGCACCATCACCGCCCCGAGGATATGGCCCTGGGTGTGGCTGACCGGGGTCAGGCTGAACGTCAGCAGCCGCGCCTCGCCGTCGACTTCGACACTCAGATCCTCCGGTGCCCGCTCCAGCGAGCCGCCCCGCAGCACCGATTGCAACTGGACATCCAGTTCGGGCCGGCCCAGCGCCGCGCCCAATCCTTGCCCGCACCGGTCGCTGTCCCAGCCCAACTGCCGCTGGGCCACCGGGTTGAGGTGTTCCAGGCGCCCTTCGCGGTCGATCATCAGCAGGCCGTCATCGATGCTGTCGAGCACCGCCTGCAAGCGCTGCTGGCCGGCCAGCAGCTCGTCGACGTTGGTGGCCTGGTGCTCGCGCAGGGCTTCGGCCATCAGGCCGAAACGCCGGGTCAGCTGGTTCATTTCCAGGGCGGGGGAAATCGGCAGGGTCACCTCGAAATTGCCTTGGCCGATGCTGTCGGCCGCTTTGGCCAGGGCCTCGATGGGGGCGCCGAAACGCCGGGCGATCCCGTGGGCGGTCACAAAACCGATGATCAGCACCGCCAGGCCCACCAGCCCGAGCAGGCCGGCGATCAGCAACGCCCGTTGGCGGGCGGCCTGCTGCACCGCATTGATGTTGTCGAGGGCGCGCTTGTGTTCGGTGACCAAACCGTTGCGCAGAGTGTTGAAGCGTTCGCGCAACTCACCGCTGTCGCTCAAGGAGGTGGCCGACCGGTCATAAGCCTCCATGAAACGCTGGTAATCGTCCTTGGCCTGCTTGAACCCGTACGGGTTGTCGTCGCCTTGGGCTTCGTGGGCGATGCCCTCCTCCAGCAGTTCGCGGTAATGCTGTCGCGAGGCTTCGAACGCCGCAGGGTCGGGCTTTGCCGACAGCATCATGATCAATTGGTCGCCCAGGGTCTGGCGCAGCTTGAGCCCCAGGTCGAGGGTGACAAAGTTGTTGCGCACCAGCGCTTCCTGGCTGCCGGCCATCTGCATGACGCTGACCAGGCCCAGCAGCAGCCCCAGCAGGGCCACGGTGATCAGCGCGGAAATGCTCAGGAACAACCGGGTACGCAACTTCATTGCCAGCTTCATCGTCACCCGCTCACAGGTTGTATTGCTTGCGCTTGCGGTACAGGGTCGAGGCGTCGATGCCCAGTGTCTTGGCCGCCTGGTCGAGGGTGCCGGCGGTGGCCAGCACCGCGCCGATGTGGGCCCGCTCCAGTTCGTCGAGGCTCAGGGCGGCGCCGATCCGCGGCGTATTGGCGGCCGGTTGCTCGGCCATGCCCAAGTGGCTGATTTCCACCCGCTCCTGAGGGCAAATGATGCTGGCGCGCTCGACCACGTTGCGCAGCTCCCGGATGTTGCCCGGCCAGCGGTAGCTGAGCATCGCCTCGCGGGCCTCGTCGCTGAACACTCGGGCCGGACGCGCGTATTCCTTGACGAAACGGGCCAGGAAACGCTCGGCCAGGGTGAGGATGTCCTCGCTTCGTTCACGCAGCGGCGGCAGGTGCAGGGTGATGACGTTCAGGCGGTACAGCAGATCCTCGCGGAAACGCCCGTCACGCACCATGTCTTCCAGGTTGAGGTTGGTGGCTGCCAAGATCCTCACATCGGCGCGCCGAGTGACCGGATCCCCTACCCGCTCGTATTCCTTGTCTTGAATGAAACGCAGCAGTTTCGGCTGCAAGGTCAGGGGAAAATCGCCGATCTCGTCGAGAAACAGCGTGCCGCCGTCGGCCTGGTTGACTCGCCCGAGCGTGCTCTCGCTGGCGCCGGTGAACGCGCCGCGGCTGTGCCCGAACAGTTCGCTTTCCATCAGTTCGGCGTTCAGCGACGGGCAGTTGACCGTGACGCAGGACTTCTTCTCGCGCTTGCTCCAGCCATGGATGGCCCGGGCCAGCTCGCCCTTGCCGGTGCCGGACTCGCCCAGGATCAGGATGTTGGCATCGGTGCCCGCCACTTGGCGCGCGGTCTCCAGCACCACCTTCATTGCCGGGCTGTGGGAGTCGAGGCCGTCCTTCGACTGGCGGATTTCGCCTTCGAGGGCTTCCAGGCGTGCCGAGAGCCGGCGCACTTCCAGTTGCTTGGCCGTGGCCAAGCGCAACTGATCGGGGCTGCACGGCTTGACCAGGTAATCGGCGGCGCCGGCCTGGATCGCATCCACCGCGGTGTCGACCGCCGAATGGGCGGTGACGATCACCACCCGCATCCACGGCGCCTGAACGCGCATCTGCGCCAGGACGTCCAGACCGTTGTCCTCGCCCAGGCGCAGATCCAGAAAGCACAAGTCGAACACCTGCCGCTGCAGCAGCGCATCGGCCTGGGCGGCGCTGGTGGCGGTGGCCACCGTATAGCCCTCGTCTTCGAGGCAATAGCGGAACGTTCGCAGGATGGCGGATTCATCGTCCACCAGCAGAATGCGGCCTTGATGCTCAGTGGCTGATTCCATTTTTCCTACGCTCCATAAGTGAATGTCTTGGTTTAGTCCCGGAAAAATCGGGCAAGTTGCATGGTCGATTCTGATCGATTCCAGTCATGGCAGGGTAGCTCCCTCCTGCCCTTACGGCTAATCCGCTGATTTTTCTGACTTTTGCGGTCGATCACGGATTTCGCCATTACCTCCCGCCTCATTTCTGACATCCGCGCCCCGCCATCCATTCAAAAAGAATGAAATGTCTGTCGGAGCGGTCGTGCAATTCGCACGACGGTGACAGGCGGCATCGTGCAGGATGCGTCGTCATTTTCCTTGATTGATTTTATAAGTTATTGATTTTATTGATTATTTTTGATCAAAAAAAGCTGGCATGCGCTCTGCAAAGACTCCCTCAGACCGGGCAGACATCGATCGCCCCAACGAATAAGAGTGAGGACACCAGGATGACTCGCCCAAGCGCCACCACCGCTCGCCTCTCGTCCCTGCACATCCAGCAAGGCCTGTTCGGCCTGCTCGCGCTGTTGGTCACCCTGATCGCGTGCCAGCAATACCTGCGCTGGGAACAGAGCCAGACGCCTGAACCCCTGATCTCGATCCAACACCCCGTACAGACCCATTTCAGCGCGGTCGCCAGCCGCCAGGCCGAGGACGTCGCGCTGCGCATGGTCGACGTCGACCAGCCGCAACCGCTGGATCAGGCGCCCCGCGAAGAACGCTGGATCTTTTGAATGAATCTGGGCGTCGAACGCCGAGACGGGCAACACCCTTAAAACAGAAGTGAGGAGAATCATCATGTTGAGCTGGGCAATCACCTTCCTGATCATTGCCATCATCGCCGCCGTGCTGGGCTTCGGTGGTATCGCGGGCACTGCCACGGGCATCGCCAAGATTCTCTTTGTCGTGTTCCTGGTGATGTTCATCGCGTCCTTCATCTTCGGCCGCCGCGGCCGAGGCTGACCATGAGCGTCGTGAAGACACTGGCGGCCGCCCTGCTCATGGGCGGCTGCGCCATGGCGATGGCGGCCAATGATGGCCAGACGCGCGTCAACGAGCTGCTCAATGCCGACCCCCAATACCGGGACACCTGGCAAAAAGTGGTGAAGAAAGAGGAACGCCTGCCGGAATGGGTGATGAACCTCTCCGGAGCGCCGCAGCAGCAAATGAATGCCGTCGAAGAGGATGGCGACCAGTACCTGGTGGGGCCGCTGTGCGAGACCGAGCAGACCTGCCTGAACCACCGCCTGATCGTCGCCTTCAGCTTCGACAAGAAGCAGGCCTACGCCCTGCTGGTCGATGTGCCGGAGGGGCTGCCGGCGGACAAGTCGCCGACGCGGCATGCCACTTACCGATTCCTGGGCAAGCCCGATGAAGGCATGCAGGGACTGCTGACCGAAACGCTGAGGAAGGATCCGAACTGGTATTGAACATGAGGGCAGCGCCAAGCTGCCCTTCATTGCGCCCGCCCGAGGAAGGCCGGCGCATGGCCAAGGGGCCGGGACGTTCTGACTGTTGCAGGGTCGGAGTGACCTACGGGTACAGGGAGTGCCTGCGATGAGGGCCGGGCCAGGGCAATGAAGCTGCGCGCAAGTTCGCCGGCCCGTCCGAGGTCCGACGGACTTGCCGAAAGCTTCGAACGCGCCAAACGTTGATCTAGAGCGTCCTGCTCACCGTTGAATCGTTCAGACTGTGGCGAAAACCGTTTCGCCGTGTTTCGCGGCGACCGTATATCGATAAAGAACCCGATTTCACATCGGGCCTTTTCGTTTTCCGTTGTAGGTTTTTTCCCAAATTTTCTTCCGATTCAGGACACCGTAAAAACAAGCCAGCTACGCTGAAATGGCCGGTTCACGGCGCTTATGCCTGCTTGAATGTCGCAATCGAACCGCTTGGGACGCCAGTTTCAATTGAAAAATCTCATGCCGATTCGGCATAGGGTAGTCGCTTACGGCATTAGACGGCGCAACCCCGCATCGGAATAGTTGCGCCTTTTTTCGCCTGCCGGAGAGCGTAATCATGCGCTCCGGAGCACCTTATACGGAGGCAGATGCACAGACTTTTGCGCCGAGCGCGTTCCAGTTCCTGCATGTGCCTGAGTCAAACGCAAGTAAGGGTAAAAATAATGAAGAAGGCAAAGCTCAGCCTCGCCTGGCAAATCCTGATCGGTCTCGTATTGGGGATTGCCATTGGCGCGTTGCTCAACCACTTCAGCGCCGAAAAGGCCTGGTGGATCAGCAACGTCCTGCAACCGGCAGGCGATATCTTTATCCGTCTGATCAAGATGATCGTGATCCCGATCGTCATTTCCTCCCTTATCGTCGGCATCGCCGGCGTGGGCGACGCCAAGAAGCTCGGGCGCATCGGCCTGAAGACCATCATCTACTTCGAGATCGTCACCACCATCGCCATCGTCGTCGGCCTGCTGCTGGCCAACGTGTTCCATCCGGGCGCCGGCATCGACATGAGCACCCTGGGCACCGTGGACATCTCCAAGTACAAGGCCACCGCCGCCGAAGTACAGCATGAACACGCGTTCATCGAGACCATCCTCAACCTGATCCCGTCGAACATCTTCGCGGCCATGGCCCGCGGCGAGATGCTGCCGATCATCTTCTTCTCCGTGCTGTTCGGCCTCGGTCTGTCGAGCCTGCAGTCGGACCTGCGCGAACCGCTGGTGAAGATGTTCCAGGGCGTCTCGGAAAGCATGTTCAAAGTCACCCACATGATCATGAACTACGCCCCGATCGGCGTGTTCGCCCTGATCGCGGTGACCGTGGCCAACTTCGGTTTCGCCTCGCTGCTGCCGCTGGCCAAGCTGGTGATCCTGGTTTACGTCGCCATCGCGTTCTTCGGCTTCGTGGTGCTGGGCCTGATCGCTCGCCTGTTCGGCTTCTCGGTGATCAAGCTGATGCGCATCTTCAAGGATGAGCTGGTGCTGGCCTACTCCACCGCTTCGTCCGAAACCGTGCTGCCGCGCGTGATCGAGAAGATGGAAGCCTACGGCGCGCCGAAGGCCATCTGCAGCTTCGTGGTGCCGACCGGCTACTCGTTCAACCTTGACGGCTCGACCCTGTACCAGAGCATCGCGGCGATCTTCATCGCCCAGCTGTACGGCATCGACCTGTCGATCAGCCAGCAGCTGCTGCTGGTGCTGACCCTGATGGTCACCTCCAAAGGCATCGCCGGCGTGCCGGGCGTGTCCTTCGTGGTGCTGCTGGCCACCCTGGGCAGCGTCGGCATTCCGCTGGAAGGCCTGGCGTTCATCGCCGGCGTCGACCGCATCATGGACATGGCGCGCACCGCCCTGAACGTGATCGGCAACGCCCTGGCCGTGCTGGTCATCGCCCGTTGGGAAGGCATGTACGACGACGCCAAGGGCCAGCGCTACTGGAACTCCCTGCCGCACTGGCGCAGCAAGGACAAGGTTCCGGCGGCCCAGGCCACCAAGAACTGACACACGCCCTGCTGGCTTCCTGCAGTCAGCGGCCGCACAAACAAACCCCGGATCATTTCCGGGGTTTGTCGTTTTCGGCAGCCCCGCTATCATTCGCCGCATCTTCCGGGGGAATTTGACTGATGCTTAACGGCCTGTGGCTTGGCTTCTTCATCGTGGCGGCCGTGTCGGCGCTGGCGCAGTGGCTGGTGGGCGGCAACGCCGGGATCTTCGCGGCGATGGTCGAAAGCATCTTCGCCATGGCCAAGCTGTCGGTCGAGGTCATGGTGCTGCTGTTCGGCACCCTCACCCTGTGGCTGGGCTTCCTGCGCATCGCCGAGAAGGCCGGCATCGTCGAATGGCTGGCCAAGGCCCTGGGCCCACTGTTCCTGCGCCTGATGCCGGAAGTGCCGCCGGGCCATCCGGCCATCGGCCTGATCACCCTCAACTTCGCCGCCAACGGCCTGGGCCTGGACAACGCCGCCACCCCCATCGGCCTCAAGGCCATGAAGGCCCTGCAGGAGCTCAACCCCAGCGCCACCGTGGCCAGCAACGCGCAGATCCTGTTCCTGGTGCTCAACGCCTCATCCCTGACCCTGCTGCCGGTCACCATTTTCATGTACCGCGCCCAGCAAGGCGCGCCGGACCCGACCCTGGTGTTCCTGCCGATCCTGCTGGCCACCAGCTGCTCGACCATCGTCGGCTTTCTCTCGGTGGCGGTCATGCAGCGCCTGCGCATCTGGGACCCGGTGGTACTGGCCTACCTGCTGCCCGGCGCGCTGATCCTCGGCGGCTTCATGGCGCTGCTGGCGACGATGTCCGCCACGGCGTTGGCCGGATTGTCGTCGATCCTCGGCAATCTGACGCTGTTCGGCTTGATCATGCTGTTTCTGGTGATCGGCGCGCTGCGCAAGGTGAAGGTGTACGAAGCGTTCGTCGAAGGGGCCAAAGAGGGCTTCGACGTGGCCAAGAACCTGTTGCCGTACCTGGTGGCCATGCTTTGCGCCATCGGCGTGCTGCGGGCCTCCGGGGCGCTGGACTTCGGCCTCGACGGGATCCGCCACCTGGTGCAGTGGGCCGGCTGGGACACCCGTTTCGTCGATGCGCTGCCGACAGCGATGGTCAAGCCGTTCTCCGGCAGCGCCGCGCGGGCGATGCTGATCGAGACCATGAAGACCTCCGGCGTGGACAGCTTCCCGGCGCTGGTGGCGGCGACGATCCAGGGCAGCACCGAGACCACGTTCTACGTGCTGGCGGTGTACTTCGGCGCGGTGGGCATCCAGCGGGCGCGGCACGCGGTGGGGTGTGCGCTGCTGGCGGAGTTGGCCGGCGTGCTCGGCGCCATCGGCGTGTGCTACTGGTTCTTCGGCTGATCGCCGATCTGGGACGAAAGCCGGACTGCCGGCGATTGCCCGTAGGCCGACAGACCGCCATCGCCAGCAGGGCTGGCGCCCACAGGGGATCGTGGGTGTGTATGGAATCTGCGGCCAGCTCTCAAACCTGTGGGAGCTTGCCTGCAAGCGATGAGGCCGGTACTGCCGACATCTGTGGTGTCTGACACGTCGCCATCGCCAGCAGGGGATCGTGGGTGTGTCCCACGGGATTCTGTGCGGTGCTCAAGGCCGGGGTTGCGATGCGAATCGCTGGCCTTGCTCCACCGCCCACGCCACCACCTTCGCGGTCAGGCGGTCGCTGGCCTGGCCGAACCCGGCGACTGCCGCCGGCACCTTTACATCGCTCAGCGGCTGGCGTTCCTCGAAGCGGCGGCTGGCGAGGATGCGCTGGTCGTAGCCACGCACCAGCAACGCATCCAGGCGCACCACGACGCTGGCGCCGTTGCCCTCATATTCCGTCTGAAACGCTTGCAGGCTGCCGCCCAGCTCCAGGTCCGCCTGGAAGTTGCTGTCGTCGGTGCTCAGCAGCGACACCCGGCCGTCACGCTGGAAGCCGTCGAGTAGGCGGTTGCGCAGCAGCACCGGCGCCGGGTCGCTCCAGCGCGAGGCCTTGTAGGTGCTGATCACGTCGCCCTGAGGGATCACGGCGATGCCCGGCCGGTTCAGCGCTTCGCTGGCCTGCAGTTTGTTCAGGCGCAGCGACCAGTGTTGGACGGCCGCCGGGCCGGTCGGGGCGGGAGCCTGGGCGGCGGGCAGGCGGTAGACGTCCAGCGGCTCCGGCTTGGGCAGGATCGAACACGAAGCGGCCAGCACGAAACCGGCGAAAAGGGCGAGGCGGGTCGGCTTCATGGGGTGAATTCCTTGTTCTTGTCGTTGCCCAGCAGGTAGCCGCTGGGGTTGGCCTCCAGGCGTTGGGAGATGGCGCGCAGCGAGCTCAAGGTTTCGCGCAGTTCCCGCACCGCCGGCGCCAGGCCGTTGAGGCCTTGCAGGCCACTGTCCAGGGACGTCTGGTTCTTGCTCAGCAGGCCGTTGATCGTGGCGCTGCTTTGCTCCAGGGATTTCATCGCCTGCTCGGCGCTGCCCAGAGCCTGCTTGCCCTGATCGTTGAGCAGGCCGTTGGCGTTGCGCATCAGCGCCGACGTCTGTTCGAGCATGCTGCCGGCCTGCTTGCCCACCGCCGCCAGTTGCTGCATGGCCTGGCGCAGGTCGCCGCGCTGGTCGTTGATCGCGCCGGTGGTCTGTTCCAGGTGGGTGAGGGTGTTGCTGATGCGCTCGACGTTCTGCGCCGAAAACATCTGGTTGGCGTTGTGCAGTAGCTCGTTGACCCCGGTCATCAGGTCGTTGCTGTCATTGAGCAGGCGGGAGATGGGCGAGGGCGTGGCGACGATGGTCGGCAGCTTGCCGTCGCGGCCCTTGAGGTTCGGGCTCTGCGGAGTGCCGCCGCTGAGCTGGATGATCGAGGTGCCGGTGATGCCGGTCAGGGCCAGCTTGGCCAGGGTGTCTTCCTTGATCGGGGTGTCGCCGCCCAGGCGGATCCGCGCCAGCACCCGGCGCGGGTCTTCCGGATCAAGCCTGAGGCTGACCACGTCGCCGACCTTGATCCCGCTGTACTGCACCGCGCTGCCCTTGGACAGGCCGCTGACCGCCTCGTTGAACACCACTTCGTAATCCTTGAACTCGGTGTCGACGCTGGACTTGGCCAAAAACAGGCCGAAGAGCAGGGCGCCCGCCACCACGATCACGGTGAACAGGCCGATCAACACATGATGGGCTCGGGTTTCCATGTCAGACCTCGTTGAGCTGTGAAGCGGCGCCGAGCGCCGAGCGGCCCCGGGGGCCGTGGAAGTATTCGTGGATCCACGCGTCGTCGGTTTCCGAGACCTGGTCGATCGGCCCGGCCACCAGCACCTTCTTCTGCGCCAGCACCGCCACGCGGTCGGTGATGGTGTAGAGCGTGTCCAGGTCGTGGGTCACCAGAAACACGCTCAGGCCCAGGGCGTCGCGCAGGGTCAGGATCAGTTGGTCGAACGCGGCGGCGCCGATCGGGTCGAGCCCGGCGGTGGGCTCGTCGAGGAACAGGATGTCCGGATCCAGCGCCAGCGCCCGGGCCAGCGCCGCGCGCTTGATCATGCCGCCGGACAGGGATGCGGGGTACTTGTCCGCCGCCGACAGCGGCAGCCCGGCCAGCGCCAGCTTCACCGCCGCCAGGTGTTCGGCGTCGTCGCGGCTCAGGCCCGCGTGCTCGATCAGGGGCAGGGCGACGTTCTCGGTCACGGTCAGCGAGGAGAACAGCGCGCCCTTCTGGAACAGCACGCCGAAACGCCGCTCGATCAGCGAGCGCTCGTGCTCCGGCAGGCTCGGCAGGTTCTGGCCGAACACCGTGACGTTGCCTTCGCTGGGCCGGCGCAGGCCGACGATGCTGCGCAGCAGCACCGACTTGCCGCTGCCGGAGCCGCCGACCACGGCCAGGATCTCGCCCTTGTACAGGTCCAGGTCCAGGTTCTCATGCACGCTCTGGCGGCCGAAACGGTTGCACAGGCCACGGACTTCGATGACCGCCTCGGCGGGCGCGCGGGGTGGACGGCTCACCAGCTCATCTCCATGAAGAACAGGGCGGCCACCGCGTCGAGCACGATGACCACGAAAATCGACTGCACCACGCTGGAGGTGGTGTGGGCGCCGACCGATTCGGCGCTGCCGCTGACCTTGAAGCCTTCGAGGCAGCCGATCGCCGCGATGATGAACGCGAAGACCGGCGCCTTCACCAGCCCCACCAGGAAGTGCTGTACGCCGATGTCGGTCTGCAGCAGCGACAGGAACATCGCCGGGGAAATCCCCAGCGACACCGCGCAGACCACACCGCCGCCGACGATGCCGCAGAGCATCGCCAGGAACGTCAGCATCGGCAGGGCCACCAGCAGCGCCAGCACCCGGGGCACCACCAGCAGTTCCATCGGGTCGAGCCCGAGGGTGCGGATCGCGTCGATCTCTTCGTTGGCCTTCATCGAACCGATCTGCGCGGTGAAGGCACTGGCAGTGCGGCCGGCCATCAGGATCGCGGTCAGCAACACGCCGAATTCGCGCAGGAAAGAGAACGCCACCAGATCCACGGTGAAGATGCTCGCGCCGAAACCGGCCAGCACCGTCGCCCCGAGGAACGCCACCACGGCGCCTACCAGGAAGGTCAGCAGGGCGACGATGGGCGCGGCGTCGAGGCCGGTCTGCTCGATATGCGCCACCACCGGGGTGATCCGCCAGCGCTTGGGCCTAAGCAGGCTGCGGGCGATGGTTTCCAGGATCAGGCCGATGAAGCCCAGCAGTTGCAGGGTGTCTTGCCAGACCGTGTCCACCGCGCGGCCGATGCGGGTCAGCAGTTGCACGCTGACGCTGATTTCCGGTTCCTTGACCGGCACGCAGAAGTCGGTCAGCGAGCGGTACACCGTCTGCAGCAACGCACGGTCGGCGTTGGAGAGGGTGCAGTCGGGGTGTTCGGCGGACTGGCCCAGGCGTTCGGAACCGAGCAGTTCCACCAGCAACGAGGCGCCGGCGGTGTCGAGGGCACCGAGGCCGTTGAGGTCGATGGGGGTGTCGGCGCCGTACTGGCCGCGCAGCGTTTGGCACAGGTGCTTGAGCCCGGCGTAGTGGGCCAGCGTCCAGTCGCCCGTGACCCGCAGGCGGGCAGGGGTGAGCGTGGTGTCCAGCCGGGCGTTGCCGGCCATCGGGCTGCTGGTCATAGGCTCCGTGCGTGTGCGGCTGTTACGGGAACCTACGTAATAGCACGAACCCGATTACTTTTCTTTGGCCGGTGTGCTGTCCGGGACGGTGAAACGCAGCACGCCGATCACCTGGCCGTCCTCGGTCAACACCCGCACCTGCCATTTGCCCGCCGGGTCGGCCGGGAAGTTCTGCTTGTGCGTCCACGCCCGGTAGCCTTCCTTGCGCCCGCCGTGGATGTCGAGGGCGATGCGGTCGACCTCTTTGCCGTTGAACTGCCACACGTGATAGATCCGCTCGTCCAGCCCCCGCGGCGCGCTGATCGCGGTGTAGGCGTAGAGCCCGCCGTTGCGGATCTGCTCGACGCTGACCTCTTCGAGGCTGTCGCCGGGGGTGCGGTCCTGCAGTTGGGTGCTGATCGCCACGTCCGTCATCCACAGCGTGGCCGGCGGCACCCACGAACGCAGCACCCAGCCGACGGCGCCGATGCCCAGGGTGATGCTGAGGATGGCCAGCGCGTTGCGCACGGTGCGGATCGGGAAGATCGACGCCAGGCTGGGGAACGACAGCGCCACGGCGATGCCCAGCGCCCATTTGAAGCTCTGCGAGGTGGTCAGGTGCAGGATCACCGGCAGCGCGGTGAGGAGGGCGGCGAACAGGGTCAGGGTGTGCAGCGCCAGAAACGCCCAGCGCCGCCGCGCCAGCCATTTGTAGTAGAGCGGGTCGGTGATCGAAATGAACGCGGCGATGCTCAGCAGGCCGGTGAACACCAGTTGGCCGCTGTTCCAGGTCGTGGTGATGAAAAAGAACGGCAGGACGAAGAACAGGCTTTCCTGGTGGATCATCTGCGTGGCGTAGCGCAGCAGCGGTTCGGGGATCTCGCGCTTGAAGATCCGGGTGAACAGCTGGGTGAGGCTGTTTTCCAGCATCAGCCAGATCCAGCTCAGCAGCATGATCGTGGCGATCCAGCTGGCCAGCCCTTGCTGGCGGTCCACCAGGATGAAGCTGCCGGCCCCCGAGATGAAACCGCCGAGCGCAATGACCCCGGGATAGCGCTTCATCAGTTCGAGGATGCGCTGGATCAGCTGGGTCAGTTTGAGCATGGGGGCAGTTCGCGGCGGTCGAGGAAAAACTGCGACAGAGTACCGCCCGCCGGGCGCCGTGGCGAGGCTGCCGATCAGTAAAATCAGCGGACAGGCCCCTGTGGGAGCCGGCCTGCCGGCGATGGCTTCGTGTCAGCCCCATCACCGTTGCATGACACACCGCGATCGCCAGCAGGCTGGCTCCTACAGGATCAGCGGTTGTCAGGCTTGCGGTGGCGCAGGCGCCAGCCCAGCACGATCAGCAGCAGGGTGCCCAGGCCGCCGCCCAGCAGCCACAGCACCTGGTCGTCGCCGAGCAGCGGCTTCTCGATCCGCAGGTAGCCCGGTTGCAGCAGCAGTTCGCGCATGGCCTTGTTCGCCGCCGCAAGCGTCACCCCTTGCAGCTCCCGGGCGGGGTCGGCGAAGCGCCCGTCCTCATAGTCGCCCAGGGCGCTCCAGTAATAGTCTGCCAGCGCGCTGTTGCCCTGCACGGCCCAGGCCTGGTGGGCGATGGCCGCCTGCTTGAGGCGGGCGAAGGTGTCGGGGTCCAGGCCGTCCCTGAGCAGGTCGGCCTTGAGCCCCTCCAGTTCGCGTTCGGCCTGGGTGATGTCGTCGCGGTCCACATCGGCGTTGAGGCTCATGAAGCCGACGCCGCCGAACACCTCGCGCTCGGCCCACGGCCCGTAGGACAGCGCGTGGTCCAGGCGCAAGCGGCGGTACAGCGCCCAGTCCAGGTAGTTCTTGAGCAGGTCGAAGGTTTCGTCGTACTGGTCGTCCAGCACCGGTTCGGGCACCAGCCAGTGCAGCTTGGCGCCGTTGCCGATGAAGCCGCGCATCAGCGTGCGCTCGTGGGCGGCGCTGCTGCTGATGTCCGGCAGCGTCCGGTGCTCGCTGGGGTCGACCGGCTCCAGCGCGCCCCAGGCCCGTTCCAGATAGGCCGGCAGCAGCCGGTCGAGCTCGCCGACCACGATCAGGGTCATGTTGTTGGGCGCGTACCAGGCCTTGCGCACCTTCTCCAGCTGCTCGCGGGTCAGGCCGTCGACCTCGGCCCGCTGCGGGCATTTGAGCCCCAGTTCCACCGCCAGTTGATTGCTCGCGCTGTGGCCCAGGTCCTGGCGGTCGAGCCAGCGCCGCAGGTGCGTGTAATGGCCGCCGTCCTCGCGCTCGACCACGCGCTTGGCCGCGATGATCGCGTTGTCGTCGATGCGCGTGCGGGTCAGCAGGTCCAGCAGCAGGTCGAGCACCTTGCGCTGGTTCTTCGCCGGCGCCTCGATGACGAACGTGGTGTCGGCGTTGCTGGTGAAGGCGTTCCATTCACCGCCCAGGGCCTGCATGCGCTCCTCGAGGCCGCCTTCACCGGTGGCGTCGGTGCCGCTGAACAGCAGGTGTTCGAGCAGGTGCGGCAGTTCCTTTTCGTCGCAGCCGAAATCGTCGATGCCGACCCCGACCACCAGCCGGATCGCCACATGCCCGCGCTCGGTGCCGGGCTTGAGCAGCACCTGCAGGCCGTTGGGCAGGGCGTAGCCTTCGACCTGGAAGCGATCCAGGGCCAGGGCGGGCAGGGAACCGAGCAGCAGGCAGGCGAACAGCAGGCGACGCATAACGAGTTTCCGTACGGCTGAAAGGGGGATCCGGGGTGCCTGAAAGGCCCTCACCGCCAGCAGGCTGGCTCCCGCAGGGGGATGGGGTACCAATGAGGGCCTGAAGGCCGGATCACTGTAACTGACTGGCCACGGTTGCAGACGTTCAAGGCGAATGCGTGATGTCCGTCATGTCGTCCGCCGCCAGCGCGCCGGTGTCCGACGTCTCCAGTACCACATAGGCGCTGCCGCAGAACAGTGAATTGAGCCGTTTCATGTCCGCGATCAGTTCCAGGTGCAGCGAGCTGGTTTCGATGCTCTGCACGATCTTGCGCTGCAGGCGGCTGACGTGGGCGTGGGCCAGGCGCCGCTCCTGGGCGCGGAACCGGCGCTTTTCCCGCAGCAGCTGGCGCGCGCTTTCCTTGTCGCCGCTGAGGAACACCGACAGCCCCAGCCGCAGGTTGGCGATCAGCTGAGCCTGCAGCCCGGCCAGTTCCTCCAGCCCGTCCTCGGAGAACGAACGGCGTTGGGACGTCTTTTGCTGCTGCACCTTGCGCAGCATGCGTTCGATCAGGTCGGCGGCCAGCTTGAGGTTGATCGCCAGTTCGATGATTTCCGCCCAGCGCCGGCTGTCCTGTTCGCCCAGGTCTTCCCGGGGCATCTGCGCCAGGTACAGCTTGATCGCGCTGTACAGCGCCTCGACGTCATCGGTCAGCCGGCGCACTTCCTGGGTCACGGCGGTCTGCTTGCCGCGCAGCGCATCGAGGGCGGCGTCGAGCATGTTGTCGATCAGGTCGCCCATGCGCAGGGTTTCCCGGGCGGCGTTGGCCAGGGCCAGGCTCGGCGTGGTCAGCGCCGTCGGATCGAGGTGGCGGGGCCGGGCGGTGCCGTTGGCCTGTTCGCGCTCCGGCAGCAGCCAGGCGCACAGCCGCGCCATCGGCCCGACGCTGGGCAACAGCACCAGGCAGCGCACGGTGTTGTAGAGCAGGTGGAAGCCGATGACCATTTCCTGGGCGCTGAAATCCAGGCTGTCCAGCCAGTGCACCAACGGGTCGAGCACCGGAATGATCAGCAGCAGCCCGATCAGCTTGTACAGCAGGCTGCCCAGCGCCACCTGCCGGCCGGCGGCGTTCTGCATGCTGGCGCTCATGAACGCCAGCACGCCGCTGCCGATGTTGGCGCCGATCACCAAGCCGATCGCCACCGGCAGGCTGATCACGTTGGCGCCGGCCAGGGTCGCGGTCAGCAGCACGGCGGCGAGGCTGGAATAGGAAACCATCGCGAACAACGCACCGACCAGGGCGTCGAGCAGGATGTCGCCGGTCAGCGAGGCGAAGATCACCTTCACCCCTTGGGCATGGGTGATCGGCGTGGCCGCCTCGACGATCAGCTGCAGCGCCAGAATGATCAGCCCCAGGCCGATGGCGACCCGGCCCATCTGGCCCAGCCGCGTCTGCTTGCGCGACAGGAAGAAGATCACCCCGATGAAGATCAGCAGCGGCGACAGCCACGACAGGTCGAAGGTCAGCACCCGTGCCATCAGCGCCGTACCGACGTCGGCGCCGAGCATGGTGGCCAGGGCCGGGGTCAGCGCCATCAGGCCCTGGCCGACGAAGGAGGTGACGAGCATGGCGGTGGCGTTGCTGCTCTGCACCATCGCGGTCACGACGATGCCGGCGATGAAGGCCAGCCAGCGCTTGGACATGTTCTGGCCGATGACGTGGCGCAGGTTGGAGCCGTAGACCCGCAGGATCCCGGTGCGGACGATGTGCGTGCCCCAGATCAGCAGGGCCACGGCGGAAAGCAGATTGAGCAGGGTGAGCATTGCAGGCCCCCTGTGATGACGGCGCCCCAGAGGGGCAAGTGGACGGTGCCGCGCGTTTTCTACGAGTTGTATTTAAGCTGTAGTCGGCTAACGGTCTGGGCGCCAGCATCGCACAGCCCAAGCGTCGATTGAAACAAAAGCGTCATGAAACCCAAACCGAGCCCACCGCAAAAAACGATGGGAGCGAGCCTGCTCGCGATGGGGCCGTCACGTTCGACCGTTGGGTCGACTGACAAACCGCCATCGCGGGCAAACCCGCTCCCACAGGGTATTGCGCGTGACCTGACGGGTTACTGGCCCGGCACGTCCTTGCGCAGCTTCACCGGATCCTGCTGCTGTTTCTTCCTCGCGATCGCGCCGCGCATCTTGATGTTGATCGCTTCGACGGCCAGCGAGAACGCCATGGCGAAGTAGACGTAACCCTTAGGCACATGCACGTCGAACGCTTCGGCGATCAGCACGGTGCCGACCACCAGCAGGAACGACAGCGCGAGCATCTTCAGCGACGGGTGCTTGTCGATGAACTCGCTGATCTTGCCCGAGGCCAGCATCATCACCAGCACGGCCACGACGATCGCAGCGACCATGACCGGCACGTGGGAGACCATGCCCACGGCGGTGATGACCGAGTCCAGGGAGAACACGATGTCGATGATCGCGATCTGGATGATCGTGTAGAAGAAATTGCCGCCCTTGCCCGAAGGCGCGTCGTCGCCTTCGTCTTCGCCCTCCAGCGCGTGGTACATCTCCTGGGAGCTTTTCCACAAAAGGAACAGGCCGCCGAAGAACAGGATCAGGTCGCGGCCGGAAATGCCCTGGCCGAACACCACGAACAGGTCGGCGGTCAGGCGCATGACCCAGGTGATCGACAGCAGCAACAGGATCCGGGTGATCATGGCCAGGCCCAGGCCGAAGATCCGGGTGCGGGCCTGCATGTGCTTGGGCATGCGGCTGACCAGGATCGAAATCATGATGATGTTGTCGATCCCCAGGACGATCTCCAGGGCGGTCAGAGTGAAGAAGGCAACCCAGATCTCAGGGTTGGTCAGCCATTCCATGTGTATTCCTTTGAGCGAGTGTTAAACCACGACGCCAGCATGGAGCTGGCGGCGTGGAAGTTTGGTGCCGTTGCAGTTACAGAGTGCTGAACAGCGGAAAAGTCCCCAACAGCAACGCGGCCGCCAGTATGCACAGGCAGACCAGCACTGCCCACTTGAGCGTGAAGCGCTGGTGGTCGCCGAACTCGATCCCGGCCAGGGCCACCAGCAGGTAGGTGGACGGCACCAGCGGGCTGAGCAGGTGGACGGGCTGGCCGACGATCGAGGCACGGGCCATTTCCACCGCAGTGATGCCGTAATGGCTGGCCGCTTCGGACAGCACCGGCAGCACGCCGTAGTAGAACGCGTCGTTCGACATGAAGAACGTGAACGGCATGCTCACCAGCGCCGTGATCACCGCCAGGTAAGGGCCCAGGAAATCCGGGATCACCGCCAGCAGGCTCTTGGACATGGCGTCGACCATGCCGGTGCCCGACAGGATACCGGTGAAGATGCCCGCCGCGAAGATCAGGCTGACCACTGACAGCACGCTGCCGGCGTGGGCCGCGACACGGTCCTTCTGCTGCTGCAGGCAAGGGTAGTTGACGATCATCGCGATGCTGAACGCCACCATGAACAGCACCGGCAGCGGCAGCAGGCCGGCGATCAGGGTGCACATCAGGGCCAGGGTCAGCAGGCCGTTGAACCAGATCAGCTTCGGACGGCGGGCGTCCGGGAACTGCGAGACGCTGATTTCGCTGTGGTCGATCTCGTCGCCGACCAGGTGCAGCTCGCCCAAGCGCGCGCGCTCACGCTTGCCGTAGAAGTAGGCGATGACCAGGATCGCCACCACGCCGGCGGCCATGGCCGGGATCATCGGCACGAAGATGTCCGACGGATCCACGTGCAGCGCACTGGCGGCACGGGCGGTCGGGCCGCCCCACGGGGTCATGTTCATCACGCCGCCGGCGAGGATGATCAGGCCGGCCATGATCCGCGGGCTCATGCCGATGCGGCTGTACAGCGGCAGCATGGCGGCCACGCAGATCATGTAGGTGGTCGCGCCGTCGCCGTCCAGGGACACGACGAGCGCCAGGACGGCGGTGCCGACCGACACCTTCAGCGGGTCGCCCTTGACCAGCTTGAGGATCTTGCGCACGGCCGGGTCGAACAGGCCGGAGTCGATCATCAGGGCGAAATACAGGATGGCGAACATCAGCATCACGCCGGTCGGCGCAAGCTTGGTGATGCCTTCGAGCATCATCGGGCCGATCTTCGGCGCAAAGCCGCCGAACAGCGCGAACAGGATCGGGATGATGATCAGGGCGATCAGCGCGGACAGGCGCTTGGTCATGATCAGGAACATGAACGTGATGACCATGGCGAAGCCAAGGAAAGTCAGCATGGGAATACTCCAGGCGTAGCGCGGCTAGGGAATGGGCGGACCTTGGGGGATCAGCGCAGAACGGGAAGCACGGAACGTACGGGCGGAGTGACAGCGAGGAGGCGGGTTGCAGAGGACATCAGAATCACCATTGTTGTTGTTAATTGGGCCGGGCGGGCGAGGTTGCGCACGCATTGGCCAGCCGGTCTGGTGCCGGCAGTGGGGGCGATCCTAATCGGGGAAGCTTTCAGCCAGCTTTCGCCGGCGAAAGCTTTGGGCGAACGGCCAACCGGCCGTCGGAAGCGGCTAGAGTCAACGGATCCGGGCACGGGAGGGAAAGGCCATGAACGAACTGCACCACGGCGGATGCCACTGCGGACACATCCGCTATCAGATCAGCGGGCCCCTGCATGACATCGCCCACTGCCATTGCTCGATCTGCCGGCGGGTCAGCGGCGGCATCGTCACCACCTGGCTGACGGCGCCGGCGGCGGATTTCCGCTGGCTGGCCGGCACGCCGTCGCGCTACGAGTCGTCGGACACCTGCACGCGGTTCTTCTGCCCGCAGTGCGGGGCGCAGCTGGCGCTGGCGACGCGGCTGAGCCCCGAGAGCATCGACGTCACCGTCGCCACCCTCGACCACCCGGAACAGGCGCCGGCCGACCGGCACATCTGGACCGACAGCCGGCTGCCGTGGCTGCACCTGGACGAGCACCTGCCGCAAGAGCCGGAAGAAACCCTCTGATCAAAAAATGGACAGGTTCAGCGGCCGCACCGCACCCATCCAGATCGCGTGCTCGGTGTGGTCGAGCAGGTCGTCGCCGGTGTCCGGGTGCAGGAACACCACCAGCCCCTTGCGGTTGAGCGCCAGCCAAGGCAGCACATCACAAAGCAGCTCGGGGCCGAACGCCAGTTGGCAGCTCCAGTCCGGGTGCGGGCCGACCGGGCGCTCGTGCATCCGGCCCATTTTCAGGGGAAACCGTAGCGCGGCCTGCTCGCACAGGGCCCGGGCCTGCTCGATCGTGCCGGCATCGTAGTAGATGTGGGCGTGATAACCCTTGATCTGTTGCATCTGCAATCCTCTGCATCGAAATTGAAAGCCGCTCACACCGCCACCGACGGCAACGCCAACCCGTTCAACGACTGGGCGCTGCCGGCCTGCTCGGCCATCAGCCAGTCGACGAACCGTTGGATCAATGCCCCACGTCGTTTGCGCGGCGGCAGCACCACGTAATAGCCGAGCCGCGACAGGGTGGTCTCGGCGATGGGCCGGCACAGCAAGCCCTGGCTCAGCAAGTTATCCACAAGGTGGCGCCAGCCGATGGCCACGCCCTGGCCGCCGATGGCCGCCTGGATCAGCAGCGTGTAGTTGTCGAAACGCAATTGCCCCGGCGCCGGCGGGGTGGTGAGGCCGAGCTCGCGGAACAGTCCGCTCCAGTCGAACCAGCGGCTGCTGTTCTCGCCCCGCAGGTGCAGCAGCGGAAACTCCAGCAACGCCTGGGGCGAAAGGGGAAGGGCGCGGTCCTTGAGCAGTTGCGGGCTACACACCGGGAACACTTCTTCGCTGAACAGCCAGTGGCTTTCGCCCTGCTTGAAGCGCCCGTCGCCGAACAGCACCGCCACGTCGATGTCGGTGCGCAGCATGTTGTGGCTGCGCTCGCTGGTGACCAGGCTCACGTCCACCTGCGGATTGGCCGCGTGGAAGCGGTGCAGGCGCGGCATCAGCCAGTAGGCGGCGAAGGCGAAATCGGTGGCGACCTGCAACACCTCATGCTGCTGTTGTGCGCTGATCGCGCTCAATCCTGCGTCGATGTTCTGCAAACCGAGGGCAACCTGTTCGAACAGCAACGCACCGACCTCGGTCAGGCCGATGCCTCGGTAGATCCGGTCGAACAACCGCGCGCCGAGCTGCTCCTCCAGCCGCTTGATCTGCTGGCTGACGGCCGGCTGCGTGGTGCCCAGCTCCACCGCCGCAGCGGTGAAACTGCGGTGACGGGCCGCCGCCTCGAAGGCGCGCAACAGGTCCAGCGAAAGGTCGCCAAGGGCTTCATACATAAGCAGTGCTTATCCTAGTCATTGTTCGGCACGGGCTTTACCGAACGGGGCATGGAATCCATGCTCAATCGCAGCAATGTCGCATAACTCTCCACTATGGAATGCCGCGATCACATGAAGCGCAAGAACATTCTTTTCATCATGGCCGATCAGATGGCCGCGCCCATGCTGCCGTTCTACGGCCCGTCGCCCGTCAAGCTGCCGAACCTCAGCCGTCTCGCCGAGCAGGGCGTGGTGTTCGACGCCGCCTACTGCAACAGCCCGCTGTGCGCGCCGTCGCGCTTCACCCTGGTCAGCGGCCAATTGCCCAGCAAGATCGGCGCCTACGACAACGCCGCCGATTTCCCCGCCGACGTCCCGACCTACGCCCATTACCTGCGCCGCCTCGGCTACCGCACCGCGCTGTCGGGCAAGATGCACTTCTGCGGCCCGGACCAACTGCACGGCTACGAAGAACGCCTGACCAGCGACATCTACCCCGCCGACTACGGCTGGGCGGTGAACTGGGACGAGCCAGACGTGCGCCCCAGCTGGTACCACAACATGTCCTCGGTGCTGCAGGCCGGGCCGTGCGTGCGCACCAACCAGCTCGATTTCGACGAAGAAGTGGTGTTCAAGGCCCGCCAGTACCTGTACGACCACGTCCGCGAGGACGGCGACCGGCCGTTCTGCCTGACCGTGTCGATGACCCACCCGCACGACCCGTACACGATTCCCAAGGCGTTCTGGGACTTGTACGACGATGCCGACATCCCGCTTCCGGTCACCCCGGAGCAACATTCGCTCGACCCGCATTCCCAGCGACTGCTCAAGGTCTACGACCTGTGGGACAAGCCGCTGCCTGTGGATAAGATCCGCGACGCGCGCCGGGCCTACTTCGGCGCGTGCAGCTACATCGACGACAACGTCGGCAAGCTCCTGCAGACCCTGGAGGAAACCGGGCTGGCCGACGACACCGTCATCGTGTTCTCCGGCGACCACGGCGACATGCTCGGCGAGCGCGGGCTCTGGTACAAGATGCACTGGTTCGAGATGGCCGCCCGGGTGCCGCTGCTGATCAGCGCCCCCGGCCAATTCGGCGCCCGCCGGGTCAGCGCCGCCGTGTCCACCGCCGACCTGCTGCCGACCTTCGTCGAATTGGCCGGCGGCAGCCTGGAACCGGGCCTGCCGCTGGACGGCCGGTCGCTGGTGCCGCACCTGCAAGGGCAGGGCGGGCACGACGAAGTGTTCGGCGAATACATGGCCGAAGGCACCGTGAGCCCGTTGATGATGATCCGGCGCGGCGCCTACAAATTTATCTACAGTGAAGACGACCCTTGCCTGCTGTTCGATGTGGACAATGATCCGCACGAGCTGGAAGAACTCAGCGCATCGCCGCAGCATCGCCAGCTGTTCGACGATTTTCTCGCCGAGGCGCGGGCCCGCTGGGACATCCCGGCGATCCACCGGGACGTGCTCGCCAGCCAGCGGCGGCGGCGCTTCGTCGCCGGGGCGCTGACCCTCGGCACGCTCAAGAGCTGGGATCACCAGCCGCTGGTGGACGCCAGCCAGCAGTACATGCGCAACCACATCGACCTCGATGACCTGGAGCGCAAGGCCCGTTATCCACAACCCTGCCAAAACCAATAACGCAAAGGGGAAGTCCATGGTCAAGTTATCCACAATCGTGACGGTCGGCCTGATCAGCCTGGGCAGCGCCCAGGCCTGGGCCGAGGCAAGCTGCGAAACCGTGAAGATGGCCGACCCCGGCTGGAGCGACATCGCCGCCACCAACGCCATCACCGGGTTCCTGCTGGACGGCATGGGCTACAAGCCCAAGGTCGACACCCTCGCGGTGCCGATCACCTTCGGCGGCCTGAAGGACGGCCAGGTCGACGTGTTCCTCGGCAACTGGATGCCGGCGCAGCAGGGGTTCTACGACAAGTTCGTGGCCACCGGCGACGTCACTCAACTGGCGAAGAACCTCGACGGCACCGAGTTCACCCTGGCCGTGCCCGACTACGTGTGGGACGCCGGCGTGCATGACTTCGCCGACCTGAACAAGTACGCCGACAAGTTCGACAAGAAGATCTACGGCATCGGCTCCGGCGCGCCGGCCAACATTTCCTTGCAGGAGATGATCAAGAAGGACGACTTCGGCATGGGCCAGTGGAAGCTGATCGAGTCCAGCGAACAGGCGATGCTCGCCGAAGTGTCGCGGGCGGTGAAGAAGCAGAAGTTCGTCACCTTCCTCGGCTGGACGCCGCACCCGATGAACGTGCAGCTGAAAATGCATTACCTCAAGGGCGGCGAGAAGTACTTCGGCGACACCGGCAGCGTGCACACCCTGACGCGCAAAGGTTACGCCGAAGCCTGCCCGAACGTGGGCCGGCTGCTGACCAACCTGTCGTTCACCCAGCAGATGGAGAACAGCATCATGGCCGAGGTGGTGAACAAGAAGATCAGCAACGCCGACGCGGCCAAGGCGTGGATCAAGGCCAACCCGGCGGTGCTGGAGAAATGGCTGGACGGGGTGAAGACCGTGGACGGCAAAGACGCACTGCCTGCGGTCAAGGCCCGGCTCTGAACGCTGTGGCGAGGGCGCTTGCTCCCGCCGGGCTGCGCACTCCAGCGGGAGCAAGCGCCCTCGTCACAAGCCACAAGCTAAAACTGCAAGCCACCCGTGAGGGTGTGTGCCTGATACCCTTGCGCAAAATCCCGTCCGAGAGGATCCATGGCCCTCCCCAGCCGCCGCTCACTGCTGCCCTTCCTGACCTGGCTACCCCGGCAAACCCGCGCCAGCATCGGACGCGACCTGATCGTCGGCCTCAGCGGCGCGATCCTCGCGCTGCCCCAGTCGGTCGCCTACGCCCTGATCGCCGGGCTACCGCCGGAGTACGGGCTGTATGCGGCGATCGTCCCGGTGCTGATCGCCTGCCTGTGGGGCTCCTCCTGGCACCTGATCTGCGGACCGACGGCGGCGATCTCGATCGTGCTGTACGCCAGCGTCAGCCCGTTGGCCGTCCCCGCCTCGCAGGACTACGTCACCCTGATCCTGCTGCTGACCTTCCTGGCCGGGATCTTCCAGTGGCTGCTCGGCCTGCTGCGCTTCGGCGCCCTGGTGAATTTCGTGTCGCACTCGGTGGTGCTCGGCTTCACCCTCGGCGCGGCGGTGGTGATCGCCGTCGGCCAGTTGCCGAACCTGCTGGGCCTGGACCTGCCCGCCAAGGCCACGGCGCTGGCGAGCCTGACGGATCTGCTGAGCCACCTGGGGGCTGTGGATAAGCCGTCGCTGGCCCTGGGCCTGGCCACCGTGGGGGTGGGCGCCATGCTCAAGCGCCTGCTGCCGCGCTGGCCGACGTTGTTGATCACCCTGGCGCTGGGCAGCCTGCTGGTGTGGCTGTGGCCGGCGATGTTCGGCCATGTGCGCCTGGTCAGCGCGTTCACCGGCAGCCTGCCGCCGTTCAGTGCGCTGCCGCTGGATCTGGACCTGATCCTGCGTCTGCTGCCCAGCGCGGTGGCGGTGGGCATGCTCGGGCTGGTCACCAGCCTGTCGATCGCCCGCTCCATCGCCGCCCGTTCGCAACAGTTGCTCGACGCCAACCAGGAAGTCCGCGCCCAGGGGCTGTCGAACATCGTCGGGGCGTTCTTTTCCGGTTCGCTGTCCGCCGGGTCGTTCACCCGCTCGGGGCTGAGCTACGAGGCCGGCGCCTGCTCGCCGCTGGCCGGGGTGTTTTCGGCGGTGTGGGTGGCGCTGTTCGCGCTGTTCGGCGCCGCGCTGATCGCGCACATTCCGATCCCGGCCATGGCCGGCAGCATCCTGCTGATCGCCTGGGGGCTGGTGGACCATCGCGGCATCCGCGCCCTGCTGCGGGTCAGCCGCGCCGAGTTCGCGGTGATGGCCCTGACCTGCGCCGCCACGCTGCTGCTGGAACTGCAGACGGCGATCTACGCCGGGGTGCTGGCGTCGCTGTTCTTCTACCTCAAGCGCACCTCGCAGCCGCGGGTGCAGCATTGGCGCGACGGCGAGGACGATGTGCTGCGGGTCGGCGGCTCGATTTTCTTCGGCGCCAGCCACTACCTGCAGGTGCGCCTGCAACGCCTGCACGGCGCCCGGGTGGTGATCGAGGCGCAGCAGATCAACTTCATCGATTACTCGGGGGTGGAGATGCTGCACCAGGAAGCCCGGCGCCTGCTGAGCCAGAACCGTTGCCTGACGTTGCGCCGGGCGCGGCCGCAGGTGGTGGAGGAGTTGCTCAAGCTGGAAGGGCCGCAGAAGTGCCCGATCCGCTTCGAGGATTGACCGCAGAGCCCACTGGGGGAGCGGACCTGCTCGCGATGGCGGTCTGTCTGTCACAGCGATGCTGGAGGTGACGCCTTCATCGCGGGCAGGCTCGCTCCCTCAGGGTCATTGCGCCAATTGGCGGCGCAGTTCGGCCAGCACCGGCGCGGTGTCGGGGCGCACCCCGCGCCACAGGAAAAACGCTTCCGCCGCCTGCTCGGCGAGCATCCCCAGCCCGTCCATGACCACCCCGGCGCCGTGTTCGCTGGCCCAGCGGCAGAACGCGGTGGGTTCCTTGCCGTACATCATGTCGTAGCACAGGGTCTTGCCCGGCTCGATCAGGCTCGGGGCGACCGGCGGCACGTCGCCGGTGAGGCTGGCCGAGGTGGCGTTGATGATCACGTCCACCGGCTCCTGCAGCCAGTCGAAACCGCTGGCCGACACCGGCCCAAGGTCGCAGAACAGTTCGGCCAGCAACTCGGCCTTGTCCACCGTGCGGTTGGCGATGATCACCGACGCCGGCCGCTCGGCCAGCAACGGCTCCAGCGCGCCGCGCACCGCGCCGCCGGCCCCCAGCAGCAGGATGCGTTTGCCGGTCAGGCTGAAACCGGCATTGACCGTCAGGTCGCGCACCAGCCCGGCGCCGTCGGTGTTGTCGCCCAGCAGGCTGCCGTCGGCCTGCCGGCTCAGGGTGTTCACCGCACCGGCCCGTTGCGCGCGGGCGGTCAGGCTGTCGGCCAGGCGATAGGCCTCTTCCTTGAACGGTACGGTGACGTTGGCGCCGCGTCCTTCCCGGAAGAACGCCGTGGCGCAGTCGCTGAAGCCGTCCAGCGGCGCCAGCAGGGTGCTGTAGTCAAGCTGCTGGCCGGTCTGCCCGGCGAACAGCGAGTGGATCATCGGCGATTTGCTGTGGCCGATCGGGTTGCCGAAAACGACGTAACGGTCCATCGACACTCCTCAGGCCTGAGCCAGCCAGTCGCGGTCTTGCAGGAAGTAGTCGGTCAGGCGCGCCTCTTCGCTGCCCGGCTCGGCTTTCCAGTCGTAGGCCCAGCGCACCTGTGGCGGCAGCGACATCAGGATCGATTCGGTGCGCCCGCCCGACTGCAGGCCGAACAGGGTGCCGCGGTCGTACACCAGGTTGAACTCGACGTAGCGCCCGCGGCGGAATTCCTGGAACTCACGCTGCTTGGCGGTGAACGCCTCGTGCTTGCGGCGCTGGACGATCGGCAGGTAGGCGTCGATGTAGGCATCGCCGATGGCGCGCATGAAGGCGAAGCTGGTGTCGAAGTCCCACTCGTTCAGGTCATCGAAGAACAGGCCGCCGATGCCGCGCGGCTCGTGGCGGTGCTTGATGTGGAAGTAGGTGTCGCACCAGGCCTTGTAGCGCGGGTAGACGTCCGGGCCGAACGGCGCGCAGGCCTGGGCGGCGATGCGGTGCCAGTGGACGCAGTCTTCTTCGTTGCCGTAGTACGGGGTCAGGTCGAAGCCGCCGCCGAACCACCAGACCGGTTCTTCGCCTTCCTTTTCGGCGATGAAGAAGCGCACGTTGGCGTGGGACGTCGGCACGTGCGGATTGTGCGGATGGATCACCAGCGACACGCCCAGGGCCTCGAAGCCGCGTCCGGCCAGCTCCGGCCGGTGGGCGCTGGCCGACGGCGGCAGGCCGCTGCCGAAGACGTGGGAAAAGTTGACGCCGCCCTTTTCGATCACCGTGCCGTTCTCGATCACCCGGGTGCGACCGCCGCCGCCGGCCGGACGGGACCAGGCGTCTTCGACGAAGCGCGTGCCGCCGTCTTCGGTCTCCAGCGCGGCGCAGATGCGGTCTTGCAGGTCGAGCAGATACGCCTTTACGGCGTCGGTGCGGGTCGTCATGGCATCACCTTGGATCGGGCAAAACTGCGCGCGGCCCCCGCAAACAAGGGGCGCCGCGCAAATGGGCGCACAGCATACCATCGCAGGCGAGCCTGCCGCAGTTGACGAAGATCAAGCTTGGGGGTTCGATAGCAGGCTTCCCGAATGTCTCAAGGAGCAGGCAGATGGCCAAGCGTATCCAGTTCCGCGCCCACGGCGGCCCCGACGTGCTCGAATACGTCGACTACTCGCCCGTCGAGCCCGGCCCGCAGCAGGTCCGCGTGAGCAACAAGGCCATCGGCCTGAACTTCATCGACACCTACTACCGCAGCGGTCTGTATTCGCCGCCGTCCCTGCCGTCTGGGCTCGGCGCCGAAGGCGCGGGCATCGTCGAGGCGGTGGGCAGCGCGGTGACCCGGTTCAAGGTCGGCGACCGCGTGGCCTACGGCAGCGGCCCGCTGGGGGCCTACAGTGACGTGCATGTGCTGCCCGAAGCCAACCTGGTGCACCTGCCGGACGCCATCGGTTTCGAGACCGCCGCCGGCGTGATGCTCAAGGGCCTGACCGTGCAGTACCTGCTGCGCCAGACCTACGAGCTCAAGGGCGGCGAAACCATTCTGTTCCACGCGGCGGCCGGCGGCGTCGGCCTGCTCGCCTGCCAGTGGGCCAAGGCCTTGGGCGTGAAGCTGATCGGCACCGTCAGCTCCAAGGAAAAGGCTGAACTGGCCAAGGCCAACGGTGCCTGGGCGACCATCGACTACAGCCACGAGAACGTCGCGCAACGGGTGCTGGAACTGACCGACGGGAAGAAGGTTCCGGTGGTGTACGACGGCGTCGGCAAGGACACCTGGCCGGCCTCGCTCGACAGCGTGGCCCCGCGCGGGCTGGTGGTGAGCTTCGGCAATGCGTCCGGCGCGGTGGAGGGGGTCAACCTGGGGATCCTCGCGGCCAAAGGTTCGCTGTACGTGACCCGCCCGACCCTGGCGACCTACGCCAACAACGCCGAGAACCTGCAGCGCATGGCCGACGAGCTGTTCGGGATGATCGCCGCCGGCAAGCTCAAGGTGGAGATCGGCCAACGCTATCCATTGGCGGACGCCGCCAAGGCGCAGACCGACCTGGCGGCGCGCCGCACCACCGGCTCGACCATCCTGTTGCCCTGAAGCCAGCCTGCTGGCGATGGCGGTGGGTCATTCACCACCGATGCCGGCAGTGCCGGCCTCATCGCTTGCAGGCAAGCTCCCACAGGGTTTTGGGGGGTGCAGGGATCCTGCTAATACCCGGGATCCTTTGTGGGAGCCAGCCTGCTGGCGATGGCGGTGCAGCCTGTCTCAGGCCGGGCGCACCACGTTGCCGGTCGCCAGGTCGCGGATCAGGCTCGGGTTCTTGCGCCCGCCGAGCATGCCGCCGAGCACCAGGTCGACCTGGCCGCGGAAATACTGCTCGACCCGCAGCCGGGTGCGCGCCGCCGGACGCCCCTGGGGGTTGGCCGACGTCGACACCAGCGGCCCCACCAGCGCGCACAGGTCACGCACCTGCGGATGATCGCTGACCCGCAGCGCCACGGTGTCATGCACGCCGGTGATCCACTCGGGCAGCAGGTTCTGGTGCGGCACCAGCCAGGTGTTGGGCCCGGGCCAGGTGGCGGCCATGCGGTCGATCCACTCCTGCGGGAAGTCTTCGAACAGGAAGTCGAACTGACGGATGTTGTCGGCGACCAGGATCAGCCCCTTGTCCGCCGACCGGTTCTTGATCGCCAGCAGCCGATCCACCGCCTCCTCGTTCCACGGGTCGCACCCCAGCCCCCAGACGGCTTCGGTTGGGTAGGCAATCACCGCCCCGGCGCGAATCTCTCGTGCGGCTTGCTGCACACGCCAACTGTTGACCATGAAACACTCTCCGCAAACAGGTTTCGCGCAGTTTACCGATCTTCCCCGTAAAACCCAGCCTCCCGAGCGTCAGCTCACCCGCGCCAGCCAGCGGCCGCTTTCGCACACGGCGCGGCCGTCCATCTCCAGCTCGGTCAGCGCCGCCAGCACTTTGGGCAGCGCCCAGCCGCAGCTTTCGGCCAGGGCTTCGCTGGTGTGCGGCGCGGCATGCAGCAGCCGCAGCAACGGGTGATCGGCCGGCGACGGGGCTGTGGACAACGGCACGCGCTGCCAGCCGCGCAGGGCTTCGAGGATGTGCTCGATGGTCTCCACCAGCGCCGCGCCGTCGCGGATCAGCTGATGGCAGCCCCGGGCGCCGGGATGATGGATCGAACCAGGTATCGCAAAGACCTCGCGCCCCTGTTCCGCCGCCAGCCGGGCGGTGATCAGCGAACCGCTGGCCACGCTGGCCTCGACCACCAGCACGCCGAGCGCCAGGCCGCTGATGATCCGGTTGCGCCGGGGAAAGTTGCTGGCGACGGGGCCGGTGTCCAGCGGAAACTCCGACACCACTGCGCTGCCGGAGGCGATCATCGCGTCGGCCAGCCGTCGGTTGCGCTGTGGATAAAAATTTTCCAGCCCCGTGCCCAAGACGCCGACGGTGCGCCCGCCGACGTCCACGGCGGCCTGGTGCGCCGCCGCGTCGATGCCCAACGCCAACCCGCTGGTGATGACGAACCCGGCCCCGGCCAGGCTGCGCGAGAACGCGGCGGCGCTGTCCATTCCAGGGCGCGACGCGCGGCGGCTGCCGACCATCGCCAGTTGCGGCCTCTCCAGGATCTGCGGGTCGCCGGCCACGAACAGCAGCGGCGGCGGATCGGCAATCTGCGCCAGCAGCGCCGGGTAATCGGGCTGGCCCCACATCAGCACATGCCGGTCCGGCCGCTCTAGCCAGCGCAATGCGTGGCTGGCGCCATCGCGCACCTGCGGACAACGCCGGGCCTCGGCGCAGGTCGCCGGCAACCCCAGCGCCCGCCAGGCGCTGGCCGGGGCGCTGATGGCCTTGGACGCCGAGCCGAAGGCTTCGAGCAATTTGGCGAAACGTTTGGGACCGATGTCCGGCATACGGTGGAGGCGCAGACGCGCCTCCAGTTCCGCCGGGGAAACCGGCGTACAGGCAGACAGTTGCATGGATCATCCTTGACCGTCGGGCGTCCCGAACCATTCGGGACAAGCTGTGGATAACTCTGTTGGTAACTTGTGAAGCCAACTAAGGGTTGCGCACCTTGTCCAGCACCGCCAACGAGCGCGTGGCGTTCAGCACCAGGCCGTAACTGAGCTTGTCGTAGGTGCGGAACACCATCAGCAGGCCGGCGCGCTCGTCCGGGATCTTCAGCGGCTGGCCGGTGATCCGGTCGCGCACGGTTTCCCCGGTCTTCATCACCACCAGCACGTTGCCTTCGGCCAGGCCGTCGCGCTTGCCCTTGTTCAGCGTCACCACGTCCATGGCGCCGATCTGGGTGACGCCCCGCGGCACGTCGATGATCAGGCCGTTGATGTCGGTCTGCGGCGCGCTGGGCATGAAGGTCGAGTTGATCGAGCGCTCCTCGCCGCTGAACAGACGGTCACCCAGGCGCACTTCCTGGGTGGTGCGCTGCAGGGCGAGGGTGGCCACGTCGCCTTCGGTGGCGATGATCTCGCCGCCGCCGACGTCATCGGCGTTGATCCCCAGGAACTCCTTGCTCTGCGGGTCGGTGTAGACCTTGCCCTGGCGGAAGATCCCGTACACCGGCCGGCTCATGTCGAAGCGGCCGCGGGCGAAGATCCGGTCGCCGATGCCGCTGAGCACCCGTTCGGCATCGCCGGCGACGATGTACGGCGCCTTGTCGAATTCCTCGACCTTGTCGACGATCCGGTTGCTGAGCAGGAAGCTGTTGATGGACTTGAGCGGAATGCTCGGGATGGCCTCGGCCACCGGGCTGCTGCGCACCCGCGGCGACAGCTTGATGGTGCCGCGCGAGGCGCCGCGGTTGAGGGTCAGGCGCGGCTGGCCGTTGACGTAGTCGAGCGTCAGCGTGTCGCCCGGGTAGATCAGGTTGGGGTTTTCGATCTGCGGGTTGGCGTGCCACAGCTGCGGCCATTGCCAGGGCTCGCGCAGGTATTTGCCGGAGATGTCCCAGAGGGTGTCCCCCGAAACCACCGTGTATTGCCGTGGAAAACCTTCCTTGAGCTGCACTTGCCCGTGCGCGGCGCCGGCCGAGGCCAGAAGCAGCAGGGCGAACAGTGTTTTCCTCATGCGGTGAATCCCTTTATCATGTGCATTCGCGTGAATCGTCAGAGCCCCCGTGGCTCGCCCCGGCCTGCACTGCAAAAGCCAGGGGCTACGCTTCACAACGGTAGCCTGCATCCTCGGACCCGCCAGGCCATCGACCCGACTTTACCTCACACGTGCAGCAATCAAGCCTATGGCCATTTTGAACATCCTCGAATTTCCGGACCCGCGCCTGCGCACTATCGCCAAACCTGTGGCCGTAGTGGACGACGAAGTGCGTCAACTGGTCGATGACATGTTTGAAACAATGTATGAAGCGCCGGGCATCGGCCTCGCCGCGACCCAGGTCAACGTGCACAAGCGTATCGTCGTGATGGACCTTTCCGAAGACCGCACCGAGCCCCGGGTGTTCATCAACCCCGAGTTCGAGCCGCTGACCGACGAAATGGATCAGTACCAGGAAGGCTGTCTGTCGGTGCCGGGCTTCTACGAAAACGTCGACCGCCCGCAGAAGGTCAAGATCAAGGCCCTGGACCGCGAAGGCCAGCCTTACGAACTGATCGCCGAAGGCCTGCTCGCGGTGTGCATCCAGCACGAATGCGACCACCTCAACGGCAAGCTGTTCGTCGATTACCTGTCCACGCTCAAACGCGACCGCATCAAGAAGAAGCTGGAAAAGCTCCACCGCCAGAACGCTTGATGCCCTCCTTCAAAGGCTTGCTGCGGCAAGCCTTTTTCTTTTTCAAGACGCTTTGCACTTAGAGACCCCCGAATGACTGAGCCACTGCGCATCGTTTTTGCCGGCACCCCGGAATTCGCCGCCGAACACCTCAAGGCCCTGCTGGCCAGCCCTTACGAGATCGTGGCGGTCTACACCCAACCGGACCGTCCGGCCGGCCGCGGGCAAAAACTGATGCCGAGCCCGGTCAAGCAGCTGGCTGTGGATAACCATATCCCGGTGCTGCAGCCGCCGACCCTGCGCAACGCCGACGCCCAGGCCGAACTGGCCGCCCTCAAGCCTGACCTGATGGTGGTGGTGGCCTACGGCCTGATCCTGCCGCAAGCGGTGCTGGACATCCCGCGTTTGGGCTGCATCAACAGCCACGCGTCCTTGCTGCCGCGCTGGCGCGGTGCGGCGCCGATCCAGCGCGCCGTGGAAGCGGGCGACGCCGAAAGCGGCGTGACCGTGATGCGCATGGAGGCCGGCCTGGACACCGGGCCGATGCTGCTGAAGGTCGTCACCCCGATCAGCGCCGACGACACCGGCGGCAGCCTGCACGACCGTCTCGCCGAAATGGGCCCGCCGGCCGTGGTGCAGGCGATCGCCGGCCTCGCCGCCGGGACGCTGGAAGGCGAGGTGCAGGACGACGGCCTCGCCACCTACGCCCACAAGCTGAACAAGGACGAGGCCCGCATCGACTGGCGCCGTCCGGCCATCGAACTGGAACGCCTGGTGCGCGCCTTCAACCCGTGGCCGATCACTCACAGCACCCTCGACGGCGAAGCGCTGAAAGTGCTGGCGGCCACCCTGGCCGACGGCAAGGGCGCCCCCGGCACCATCCTCGGCGCCAGCAAGGACGGCCTGATCGTCGCCTGCGGCGAGCAGGCGCTGTGCCTGACCCGCCTGCAACTGCCCGGCGGCAAGGCGCTGAACTTCAGCGACCTGTTCAACAGCCGCCGCGAGAAATTCGCCGTCGGCACCGTCCTCGGCGAAACGGCGGACACCCCATGAATCCACGTCTGGCAGCCGCCAAGGCCTTGGCCGCCGTCCTCAGCGGAAAAGCCTCGCTCAACAGTTCCCTGCCCACGCAACTGGACAAGGTCGAGGACCGCGACCGCGGCTTCACCCAGGATCTGGCGTTCGGCACCGCCCGTTGGCAGCCGCGGCTGTCGGCCCTGGCGGAAAAACTGCTGCAGAAGCCGTTCAAGGCCGCCGACGCCGACGTCGAGGCCCTGATGCTGGTAGGCCTCTACCAATTGCTCTACACCCGGGTGCCGGCCCACGCGGCCATCGGCGAAACCGTCGGCTGCGCCGACAAGCTGAAGAAGCCTTGGGCCAAAGGCCTGCTCAACGCCGTGCTGCGCCGGGCGCAACGGGAAAGCGAAGCGCTGTTCGCCGAACTGGCGCGGGACCCGGTGGTGCGCACCGCCCACCCGCGCTGGCTGCAGAAATCCCTGAAGGCCTTCTGGCCCGAGCAGTGGGAAGCGATCTGCGAGGCCAACAACGCGCACCCGCCGATGATCCTGCGGGTCAACCGCCGCCATCACAGCCGCGACGCCTACCTCGCGCTGCTGACCGACGCCGGGATCGCCGCGCAACCGTGCGCCTTCAGCCGCGACGGCATCGTGCTTGAGGCCGCCGCCGACGTGCGCAGCCTGCCGGGCTTCGCCGAGGGCTGGATCAGCGTCCAGGATGAAGCCGCGCAACTGGCCGCCGACCTGCTGGACCTGGCGCCGGGCCAACGGGTGCTGGACGCCTGCTGCGCCCCCGGCGGCAAGACCTGCCATATCCTCGAAGCCGAACCGGCGCTGGCCGGCGTGGTGGCGGTGGACCTGGAAGCCAAGCGGCTGGTGCGGGTGAAGGAAAACCTCGAACGCCTCGGCCTGAGCGCCGAACTGATCGCCGCCGACGGCCGCGACACCGCCGCCTGGTGGGACGGCAAGCCGTTCCAGCGGATCCTGCTCGACGCGCCGTGCTCGGCCACTGGCGTGATCCGCCGCCATCCGGACATCAAGCTCACCCGCCAAGCCGACGACATCGCCGCCCTCGCGCAACTGCAGGGCGAGCTGCTCGACACGATGTGGAAAACCCTGGAGGTGGGCGGCATCCTGCTCTACGCCACCTGCTCGACCTTGCCCACCGAGAACACCGAGGTCATCGCCGCGTTCCTTGAGCGCACCCCGGGCGCCCGGGAGCTGGACCTGGCCACGGCGGCCGGCATCAGGCAGCCCCACGGCCGTCAATTGCTGGCCCAGCAAGGCGGACACGACGGGTTCTACTACGCCAAGCTGATCAAGATCGCTGCCGCGCGCGGCTAAACGGATTCAACGGAGTGACTGGATGAAGATCATCATCCTCGGCGCGGGGCAGGTCGGCGGCACGCTGGCCGAACACCTGGCCAGCGAAGCCAACGACATCACCGTGGTCGACACCGACGGCGAACGCCTGCGCGACCTCGGCGACCGCCTCGACATCCGCACCGTGCAGGGCCGCGGCTCGCTGCCCACCGTGCTGCGCCAGGCCGGCGCGGACGACGCCGACATGCTGGTGGCGGTGACCAACAGCGACGAGACCAACATGGTCGCCTGCCAGGTCGCCCACACCTTGTTCCACACCCCGACCAAGATCGCCCGGGTGCGCGAGGCCGCCTACCTGACCCGCGAGGAGCAGCTGTTCCAGAACGAAGCGATTCCGGTGGACGTGCTGATCAGCCCCGAGCAGGTGGTCACCAACTACATCAAGCGCCTGATCCAGCATCCGGGCGCATTGCAGGTGATCGACTTCGCCGAAGGCCAGGCCCAACTGGTGGCCGTGCGCGCCTACTACGGCGGGCCGCTGGTGGGCCAGCAGCTGCGCCAGTTGCGCGAGCACATGCCGAACGTCGAGACCCGGGTCGCCGCGATCTTCCGCCGCGACCGGCCGATCCTGCCCCAGGGCGACACGGTGATCGAGGCCGACGACGAAGTCTTCTTCATCGCCGCCCGGGAGGACATCCGCGCGGTGATGAGCGAAATGCGCCGCCTCGACGAAACCTACAAGCGCATCGTCATCGCCGGCGGCGGGCAGATCGGCGAACGGCTGGCCGAGGCCATCGAAAGCCGCTATCAGGTGAAGATCATCGAGATGAACCCGGCGCGCTGCCGCTACCTCTCCGACACCCTCGACAGCACCGTGGTGCTGCAGGGCAGCGCTTCGGACCGCGACCTGCTGCTGGAAGAGAACATCGCCGACGCCGACATCTTCCTGGCCCTGACCAACGACGACGAGGCCAACATCATGTCGTCGCTGCTGGCCAAGCGCCTCGGGGCGAAGAAGGTGATGACGATCATCAACAACCCGGCCTATGTGGACCTGATCCAGGGCGGCGACATCGACATCGCCATCAGCCCGCAGCTGGCGACCATCGGCACCCTGCTGGCCCACGTGCGCCGCGGCGACATCGTCAGCGTGCACTCGCTGCGCCGGGGCGCGGCGGAGGCCATCGAGGCGGTGGCCCACGGCGACGCGAAGTCGAGCAAGGTCATCGGCAAGGCCATCGAACACATCGCCCTGCCGCCGGGCACCACCATCGGCGCGATCATCCGCGACGAAGAAGTGATCATCGCCCACGACGACACGGTGATTCAGGCCGGCGACCATGTGATCCTGTTCCTTGTGGACAAAAAGCACATCCGCGATGTGGAGAAGCTGTTCCATGTGGGGCTGAGCTTCTTCTGAGGCTTGCGCAGCCGGCCCCTGTGGGAGCGGGCCGGCTCGCGAAAACAGTCTGTCGGGCCCCGACCGACAACTGACACAACCGGAAAAGGAGTCCACCGATGATCGAATCCCTGGAGAAAATGCTCGCCAAGGGTGTGGATAACGCACTGCTGCGCTTCGGCCTGGGCAAGGGTTACCTGGATCTGGGGGAGAACGCCAAGGCGGCGGAGCATCTGCAGCGCTGCGTGACGTTCGATCCGAAGTATTCGGCGGCGTGGAAGCTGCTGGGCAAGGCGCAGCTCGCGGCGGGCTCGCCCGATGCCGCGCGCCAGGCCTGGGAGCAAGGCCTGGAGGCCGCCCGCGCCCACGGCGACAAGCAGGCGGAAAAGGAAATGACGGTGTTCCTCAAGAAGCTCGACCGCCAGCCCCGCTGATCCCGCGACGCTACAGGTAACGCAGGCCGATGCCTTCGGCGTCCACCGTCACCACTTCCATCCGCACCCGCGGCGCGCCTGTGGGCAAGTCCTGGACCTGGCCGTACACCACGGCGCCCTTGGGCAGCGACGCCAGGCGCGGATGCTCGACGTACACCCCGGTCGTGGATAGGTTGCGGGTCTGGCCCAGGCATTCGCCGAAGCTTTCGTGAGTGATCTTGATGCGAAACGATTTGCGGTGTTCGGACATCTTCTGCGCCCTTGAATGAACGGTTGTGGATAACCTTGCCCAAGAAGGTTATCCACAGATCGTGCCAATCGACTCAATACCAGCGGGCCTCGCCCGGCGGACGTTTCTTGAAGCGTTTCATGCTCCACATGTACTGGCTGGGGTAGGCCGCGACGTAACGCTCGACCACCTGGCTCATGGCCGCGCAGGACACCTCGGTGTCGGTGCTGTACATGGCTTCGGGCGCGGCTTCGAGGATCACCTTGTAGCCGGAGCCGTCGGGCAGCCGAAGGGCATGCAGGAACACGCCGACCGCCTTGCCGCCGGCCAGCATGTTCGGCACGAACTTGCTGGTCAGGGCCTGGGTGGCGAAGAACGGCACGAAGATCCCGGCGGATTCGGCCGGTTCCGGGTCGGCAGGGATGCCCACTGCACCGCCTTTGCGCACTTCCTTGATGACGCTGAGGATGCCTTCCTTGGTGGAGGCGGCGACGCGGTTGCCCAACTGCACCCGCTGCTTGCGCAGCAATTCGTCCACCGCCTTGAGCTTCGGCGGGCGGTAGAAGATGATCGGTTTGCACTGGCTGCAGTAGAAGTGGTTGAGCACTTCCCAGTTGCCCAGGTGGCTGGTGATGCCGACCACGCCCTTGCCGGACGCCAAGGCGTCCTTGAGGATGTCCAGGCCTTCGACTTCACGCACCAGTTCGATGGAGCGCCGGGCCGGCCAGATCCAGGCGCAGGCGCTTTCGGTCAGGGACTTGCCGATGTCCTTCAGGCTCTGGCCGACCAGGCGCTCGCGCTCGGCCGGATCCATCGCGGGAAAACACTTGGCCAGGTTGATCCGCACCACGTCGCGGGAGCGGTTGGGGGTTTTCCACATGATCCAGCCGATCGCCGAACCCACGGCCTGCACGGCCCGCCACGGAAGCAGGGCAAACAGCCGCAGAGCGCCTACCAGCAAGGCGCCTTTAAACTTATCCACAGGTCACTCCTGATCTTGTGCTGTGCGCGAGGCGGCCATTCTAACCGGCGTTGACGAGCTGCGCGTAGCGGTCGCAGTCCCGGGTGTGGTCCATGACCATGCCCGAGGCCTGCATCAGCGCGTAGCAGATGGTCGGGCCGACGAAGGTGAAGCCGGCCTTCTTCAGGCCTTTGCTCATGGCCTCGGCCTGCGGGGTGATGGCCGGGACTTCGCTGCGGTCCTGGAAATGGTTGACCACCGGCTCGTTGCCGACGAACGACCAGAGGAACCCCGCCGGATCCTCCAGCGCCAGCCAGGCCCGGGCGTTGCGCCGGGCGGCCTCAAGCTTGAGGCGGTTGCGGATGATGCCCGGATCGAGCATCAGCTCGGCGATGTACGCGTCGCTCATCTGCGCCACCCGCTGCGCGTCGAAGCCGAACAGCACCTGGCGGTAGCGTTCGCGCTTGCGCAGCACGGTGATCCACGACAGCCCGGCCTGGAACCCTTCGAGCAAAAGCAACTCGAACAATCCCTGCGCCTCGCGCAGCGGCGTTCCCCACTCCTGATCGTGGTAAGCCATGTACAGCGGATCTTCGGTGCACCAAAAGCAGCGTGGCATAAGGCTCCAGGGGGTGGTGGCGCGACTGAATCGGGTATACTCCCGCTCTTTAAATCGCAGCCCAAGAAACAGGTGAATTTCGTGAGCCAGCCTACGCCAGCCGTGCGTACCTTCCAAGACTTGATCCTCGCGCTCCAGCAGTACTGGGCCGAGCAAGGTTGTGTGGTACTTCAGCCCTACGATATGGAAGTAGGCGCCGGCACTTTCCACACCGCTACATTCCTGCGCGCCATCGGTCCCGAAACCTGGAACGCCGCCTACGTGCAGCCAAGCCGCCGCCCGACTGACGGCCGCTACGGCGAGAACCCGAACCGCCTGCAGCACTACTACCAGTTCCAGGTGGTGCTGAAGCCGAACCCGGAAAACTTCCAGGAGCTGTACCTGGGCTCCCTCAAGCACGTGGGCCTCGACCCGCTGGTGCACGACATCCGTTTCGTCGAAGACAACTGGGAATCGCCGACCCTCGGCGCCTGGGGCCTGGGCTGGGAAGTCTGGCTCAACGGCATGGAAGTGACCCAGTTCACCTACTTCCAGCAGGCGGGCGGCATCGAGTGCTACCCGGTGACCGGCGAAATCACCTACGGCCTTGAGCGCCTGGCCATGTACCTGCAAGGCGTGGACTCGGTCTACGACCTGGTCTGGGCCGACGGCCCGTTCGGCAAGGTGACCTACGGCGACGTGTTCCACCAGAACGAGGTGGAACAGTCCACCTACAACTTCGAGCACGCCAACGTCGACAAGCTGTTCGAACTGTTCGACTTCTACGAAAGCGAAGCCAAGCGCCTGATCGAACTCGACCAGCCGCTGCCGCTGCCGAGCTACGAAATGGTGCTGAAGGCTTCGCACACCTTCAACCTGCTGGATGCGCGCCGGGCGATCTCGGTGACCGCGCGTCAGCAATACATCCTGCGCGTGCGCACCCTGGCGCGTTCCGTCGCCCAAGCCTACCTGCTGGCCCGCGCCAAGCTGGGCTTCCCGATGGCGACCCCGGACCTGCGTGACGAAGTACTGGCCAAGCTGGAGGCTGCACAATGAGTGCTCAAGATTTTCTGGTTGAACTGGGCACCGAAGAACTGCCACCCAAAGCCCTGAACACCCTGGCCGAAGCGTTTTTGGCCGGCATCGAGAAAGGCCTGCAGGCCGCCGGCCTGAACTACCGGGGCAAGGCCGTCTACGCTGCGCCGCGCCGTTTGGCCGTGCTGATTTCCGCGCTGGACACCCAGCAGCCGGACCGCAGCATCAATCTCGACGGCCCGCCGCGCCAGGCCGCCTTCGACGCCGAAGGCAATCCGACCCAGGCCGCCCTGGGCTTCGCCAAGAAGTGCGGCGTGGAGCTGAGCGAAATCGACCAGAGCGGTCCGAAGCTGCGCTACAGCCAGAACATCGCCGGCAAGCCGACCGCCAGCCTGCTGCCGACCATCGTCGAAGACTCGCTGAACGACCTGCCGATCCCCAAACGCATGCGTTGGGCTGCGCGCAAGGAAGAGTTCGTGCGTCCAACCCAATGGCTGGTGATGCTGCTCGGCGACCAGGTCATCGACTGCACCATCCTGGCCCAGAAGGCCGGCCGTGAGTCCCGCGGCCACCGTTTCCACCACCCGGAAAACGTGCGCATCGGCTCGCCGTCGAGCTACCTGGCCGACCTGCGCGCCGCCTACGTGCTGGCCGACGCCAACGAGCGCCGCGAGATCATCAGCAAGCGCACCGAAGAGCTGGCCACCCGCCAGGAAGGCACCGCGATCGTGCCGCCGGCCCTGCTCGACGAAGTGACCGCGCTGGTCGAATGGCCGGTGCCGCTGGTGTGCTCGTTCGAGGAGCGTTTCCTCGATGTGCCGCAAGAAGCCCTGATCACCACCATGCAGGACAACCAGAAGTACTTCTGCCTGCTGGACGCCGACGGCAAGCTGCTGCCGCGCTTCATCACCGTGGCCAACATCGAGAGCACCGATGCGCAGCAGATCATCGCCGGCAACGAGAAAGTGGTTCGCCCGCGCCTGACCGACGCCGAGTTCTTCTTCAAGCAGGACAAGAAGCAGAAGCTCGAAGCGTTCAACGACCGTCTGCAGAACGTGGTCTTCCAGGAAAAGCTCGGCAGCGTCTACGACAAGGCCGAACGCGTTTCCAAGCTGGCGGCCTACATCGCTGCGCGCATCGGCGGCAACGCGTCGTGGGCGGCCCGCGCAGGCTTGCTGTCCAAGTGCGACCTGGCCACCGAAATGGTCGGCGAGTTCCCGGAAATGCAAGGCGTGGCCGGCTACTACTACGCCCTCAATGACGGCGAGCCGCAAGACGTCGCCCTGGCGCTGAACGAGCAGTACATGCCGCGCGGCGCCGGCGCCGAACTGCCGGCCACCCTAACCGGTGCGGCCGTGGCAATCGCCGACAAGCTCGACACCCTGGTCGGCATCTTCGGCATCGGCATGCTGCCGACCGGCAGCAAGGACCCGTATGCCCTGCGCCGTGCGGCCCTGGGCGTGCTGCGGATTCTGATCGAGAAGCAACTGGACCTGGACCTGAACGATGCCGTGGCCTTCGCGGTGAACGGCTTCGGCGCCAAGGTCAAGGCGGCAGGGCTGGCCGACTCGGTGCTGGAGTTCATCTTCGACCGTCTGCGTGCCCGTTACGAAGACGAAGGCGTGGATGTCGCCACCTACCTGTCGGTGCGTGCCCTGAAGCCGGGTTCGGCGCTGGACTTCGACCAGCGCGTGCAAGCGGTGCAGTCCTTCCGCAAACTGCCGGAAGCGGCGGCGCTGGCGGCGGTGAACAAACGTGTGTCGAACCTGCTGAGCAAGGTGGAAGGCTCGGTGCCGACCGTGGTCGAGGCCAAGTACTTCGACAACGCCAACGAGTTCTCCCTGTACTCCGCCATCCAGCAGGCCGACCAGGCCGTGCAGCCGATGGCCGCTTCGCGCCAGTACAGCGAATCGCTGGCGCGCCTGGCCGCCCTGCGCGAGCCGGTGGACGCGTTCTTCGAGGCCGTGATGGTCAATGCCGACGACGCCAACGTACGGGCCAACCGCTACGCGCTGCTGGCGCGCCTGCGTAACCTGTTCCTCGGCGTCGCCGACATTTCGCTGCTGGGTTGAGGTATTGCCGTTGAAACTGCTGATTCTCGATCGGGACGGAGTGATCAATTACGACTCCGACGCTTACATCAAGTCGGTGGAGGAGTGGATTCCGTTGCCCGGCTCGATCGAAGCGATCGCGCAGTTGAGCAAGGCCGGCTGGACGGTGGCGGTGGCCACCAACCAGTCGGGCATTGCCCGCGGCTACTACGACCTCGCCACCCTGGAGGCCATGCACGCGCGCCTGCGCGCGCTCGTGGCCGAGCAGGGCGGCGAAGTCGGGCTGATCGTGCATTGCCCGCACGGGCCGGACGAGGGCTGCGATTGCCGCAAACCCAAACCCGGCATGCTCAAGGCCGTTGCGCAGCATTACGGCGTGCCCCTGGCCGGCGTGTGGTTCGTGGGCGACAGCCTTGGTGACCTGGAGGCCGCCAAAGCCGTCGATTCACAGCCTGTTCTGGTGAAGACCGGAAAGGGCGAAAAGACCCAAGCCAAAAACTTGCCGGTCGGCACCTTGATTTTTGACGATCTGGCGGCGATTGCCGCAGAACTTATCCACAACTAGAGTGCTTCTGACGTTCCTGACCAAGGATTGATCGGGAGTGCGCTTGAACAGTCGGGCATCGCCCGTAACGGTAAACGTCGCCATGTCGATACTGCAGGCCATCAGAATTGCTCTCTTTTACCTGCTGCTGGGCACCAGTTCCCTGCTGTGGTGCAGCCTGAGCTTTTTCATCGCGCCCTTTCTGCCGTTCAAGGCGCGCTATCGCTTCATCAACGTGTACTGGTGCCGCTGCGCCTTGTGGCTGAGCAAGGTATTCCTCGGCATCCGCTACGAAGTCAAAGGCGCGGAAAACGTGCCTGACCGGCCCTGCGTGATTCAGTCGAACCACCAGAGCACCTGGGAGACGTTCTTTCTCTCCGCCTATTTCCAGCCCTTGAGCCAGGTGCTCAAGCGCGAACTGCTGTACGTGCCGTTCTTCGGCTGGGCGATGGCCATGCTGCGCCCCATCGCCATCGACCGCGACAACCCGAAAGCCGCGCTCAAGCATGTGGCGGCCAAGGGCGACGAGCTGCTCAAGGACAACGTGTGGGTACTGATCTTCCCTGAAGGCACCCGCGTTCCCTACGGCACCATGGGCAAGTTCTCACGGGGCGGTTCTGCCCTGGCGGTGAACGCGTCGCTGCCGGTGCTGCCGGTCGCCCACAACGCCGGCAAGTTCTGGCCCAAGACCGGCTGGGGCAAGAAACAGGGCGTCATCACCGTCGTCATCGGCCAGCCGATGTACGCCGAAGGCGCAGGACCTCGGGCCATCGCCGAGCTGAACGACCGGGTCCAGGCCTGGAACGAGCAGGCCCAACGGGATATGGGCTCGCTGCCGCCGGCGCCTGTCGCCAACGGTGAGGCCACGGTCTGAGATTTTGTGGATAACCTGTGTACGAGTTCGTTGAAAAGTGGCGGATTCAAGTTTTAACTGGTTGATTTACTTATATATTTCCCAAGCTCATAAAACCCCGGAAATGGTGCATAAGTTTTTCCGGGCGCAAAGGAACCGGCTGATATAGCCGGTTTTTTTATGCGTGCTCTTCCGCCAACAGCGGCAGCTCCAGACGGAACGTAGTGCCTTGACCGACCACGCTCAGGCACTCGATCCGCCCGCCGTGGTGATCCACCACCGCCTTGACCATCGAAAGCCCCAACCCGACGCCGTCGATGCCCTGGGCAGAGGAAAAACGCCGGTACTGGCTGAACAGTTCAGGCAGTTCCCCGGCGGCGATGCCCTTGCCCTGATCCGTCAGTTCGATGCACAACCAGTCTTCGTGACAACGGATCCGCAGGCGCACTGCCGTTCCCGGATCGCTGTACTTGATCGCGTTCTCCAGCAAGTTGAACAGGGCCCGGGTCAGCAGGCCCTGATCGGCCATGACCAAGCGCTCCTGGGCAGGCTCGTCTATGTCGTGAAGCAATTCGATGCGCTTTTGCTGGGCGATGGGCAGGGCCTGATCCAGCACGTCCAGCACCAGCATCGCGAACAGGCTCGGCTGGAACTGATAGGCCTGGGATTCGGCGCGGGCCAGCAGCACGAAGCCATCGGTGAGATCCAGCGCCCGCCGCACCTGGCGCTCGATCTGCTCGAACAAGGGCGAGTCCGCGCCGGCCTGGTGCCGGTGCACGTCCAGCAGGGCGAGGATCGCCGAATGCGGGGCGCGCAGATCGTGGGAGAGAAACCGCAACAGCACGCTGCGCTGCTCTTCCGCCGCACGCTCGGCGCTGAGGTCGGTCAGGCTCAGCAGCCAGCCGATCGGCATGTCGCCGTCCACCGGCAGCAACGCCGCCCGTTCCAGCCGCAGGCTGCGTTCCTTGCGGTCGCGGAACTCCAGCAGGGGCAGGGCAGACAGCAGCGGGCGTGGCACTTGGTCCAGCTCCGGGTAGCCGAGGCGGGCCAGTTGATCGAGCACGTCGTCCCCCACCAGGTCGCTGCCGAACAGGTTCCGCGCATTGCGGTTGCCCAGCAGAATCTGGCCATGAGGATCGCTGATCAGGGTGGCCACCGGCAGGTATTCCAGGCCATCGGCAATGAAACGTCGGGTATCGCGGGTGCGGCTCATGGCCTGTTCCAGCGCCATGATCTGCCCCTGCAGACGGTCGGCGCCCTGAAACCGGGCGCGGCGGCGCTCAGGGAACACCTTCGGTTCGCTGTCCAGTCGCGCCAGCTCCCAGCCGAAGTACGTCAGCACCACGCTCAGGCGCCGCCAGTTCCAGATCAGATAACCGAACAGCATGCCCAGCACCGCCGGCGTCGGCGACCACCAGTGGCGCAGTTCCGCCAGCCCGACGCTGGCCAGCAGCGCGCAGGCCATGCCGATCAAGGTCAGCCACAGCGCCAGGCGCGGACGCCACAGCAGCAAGCCCAGCACGCTCGTCACCAGCGCCACCGACAGCAGCGCGCCCATGACGGGCGAGGGGTCATCCAGGTTGATTTGCGAACGCCACGACAGCAGCGCAGTCAGCGGCAATAGCACTAGACTTATCCACAACCACTCACGCACCAGTCGCCGAAACAGCCTCTGCACTTGGCTCGGCACCCGACTTTCATGCCGGCGCGGGTTATTCATGGGGAACGGGGCAGGGCGGGTTGAATGGTTTCATCGGCCAAAGGTCTGAGGGCGTGTCTGAATGATTTCAAGGAATCATAGCGGACGCCGGAACACCGGGCCGCCGACTTTTGCAGTCCCGACCCACCGCCCAACGAAAAGGAATGATCGCGTATGCGCGTTGCGATACTGGACGATGAACCGGCCGAACTGCGCCGGGTCGAGCAGACCCTGCAGCAAATGGCCGAAAACGGCGAACAGCCCTGGTCGCTGCACAGCTTCGAGAGGGGCGAAGAGCTGCTGCGGCAACTGCGCCGGGAAACCTTCGACCTGCTGATCCTCGACTGGCAACTGCCGGACCTCACCGGCCTGTCATTGCTGCGCTGGACCCGCGAGCACATGGAAGCGCCGCCGGCCGCCATCATGCTCACCAGCCGCGACGGCGAAAACGACATCGTCCAGGCGCTCAACGCCGGGGCCGACGACTACGTCAGCAAGCCGTTCCGTCCCAATGAACTGAAGGCCCGGGTGTCGGCCGTGCTGCGCCGCCACGCCCAACAACGCCCGGCCGCCGGCGAAGTGCTGCACTTCAACGATCTGGTGTTCGACGACGGCGAACTGACCGTCACCCGCGACGGCAGACCGATCGCCATGACCGAACGCGAATACCGCCTGGCCCGCTGCCTGTTCAGCAACCTCGGCCGGCCGCTGTCCCGGGACTACCTGTACGAACGATTCTGGCCCCATGAGGAAATGTCGTCTTCGCGGCCGCTGGACACCCACATCTATCGCCTGCGCAACAAGCTGGGGCTGACGGCGGACCGGGGTTGGCAGTTATTGACGATCTATGGGTATGGGTATCGGTTGGAGAGTGTGGGGACTTAGTCACCAGTGCACCCGTGAGCATTCACTCTTCGGAGGAGTTGCCACGGAGCTTTTTCGCGGCTGCTTCGATTTGTTGGATGCTCTTTTTCGGTACGGGAAGTTCCTCAGGCATGGTTCCACCCAAGTCAGCGATGGTTTCCCGTACCTTTCTGCCAACCTCCAGATGCACCTGATTGGCCTGCTGCTTACCTTGCACCTTATCGCGACGCAGCTTTTCCTCAGCCTGGGTGGCACGGAACAGATTGGCGGCCAGTTCGGTCGACCCCATGTGATCCAGTATTCTCTGACTTTTTTTCAAACCTTTCCGCTGATGAATGGCCCTTTGATCGAGGCCGCCATAAAGCCCCTGATAACCATGATTCTGGAAGACAGCGAAATCGAGACCCGATTCGACCCCAGCCTGCTGCGCAGCTTCAACTAATTGCTTGTTGTGTTCTCGTAACTCGTTACGCAGCAGCAAACGCTTCTGATCATCCCTCAACGCCTGAAAGGAGGCATCGTCTGAGAGTTCTTGGCGTCTTGTCTGAACCGCGAAATAGGTCTGTCCCGCCGCGATGACAGATTTCGCAGGATCGCCATTCTGGACAGTCAGATAGCAGGCATAGCGAGAAAGGTGAAAATCCTTCAGCTCCCGCTGAGCCCCTGACCCTAAAGAAACCATTTTGGTGGTTTCAACAAAATGGTTGCCGACTGGATGATGACTGAGCTCGCAAGCCTGTACCGCTTTGCCGATGACGTTTTCGAAGTTCCGCCACTCCCGGTACTCCAAGAGGGGAGCAAGCTCTCGTGCAGACCAGTATTCCCCATCCTCATCGGATAGATGCCTGATCTCCTCAAAAGACTGGTGTTGCTCACTCAAAGGTCAATCCTCCCATGGAGAGCCGGAACAGACTCAGCTCAAAACTCACGTGAGACTCGCACTGATACATCGACTGATCAATGGCGTATTAACAACTGCACACATTGTCGGGCGGGGACATACGGTTTCCAGAGGAACCTGTACTGATTCAAAATGTGAACAGCCCGGTGAATCCAAGACTCACCGGGCTGTTCATTTGTTGGCCGTAGACCGCGTCTAGATCAGAAATCCAGGTTCGCCACCGACAGGGCATTGCTCTCGATGAAGTCACGACGAGGCTCGACCGCATCACCCATCAGGGTGTTGAAGATCTGGTCCGCGGCGATGGCATCTTCGATGGTCACTTTCAGCATGCGGCGCACGGTCGGGTCCATGGTGGTTTCCCACAGCTGATCCGGGTTCATCTCACCCAGACCTTTGTATCGCTGGATGGTGTGGCGCTTGGTGCTTTCGGCCATCAGCCAGTCCAGGGCTTCCTTGAACTCGGTGACCGGCTTCTTGCGTTCGCCGCGCTGGATGTACGCGCCCTCATCCAGCAGGGTGCTCAGCTGGGCGCCGAGGGAAACGACGGTCTTGTAGTCGTTGCTGCCGAAGAAGTCGCGGTTGAAGGTGACGTAGTTCGACAGGCCGTGGGAGATCTGCTCGACCTCCGGCAGCCACACGCCACGCTCGCGGTCTTCGCGCAGGCTGGCCTTGTAGACCAGGCCGGACTTCTCGACGGTGCGCAGGCGCACTTCGTACTTGGCCAGCCATTCCTGCATGGCGGCGTGGTTGCCCAGCATCTCCAGGCTCACCGCCGGCAGGTAGATGAAATGCTCGGTCAGCTCCTGCGGGTACAGGCGCGACAGGCGCTTGAGGGTCTTCATCACCATGCGGAAGTCGTTCACCAGGCGCTCCAGCGCTTCGCCGGAAATGCCCGGGGCGTCTTCGTCCAGGTGCAGGCTGGCGTCTTCCAGGGCCGACTGCGTCATGTACTCTTCCATGGCGTCGTCGTCCTTGATGTACTGCTCCTGCTTGCCCTTCTTGACCTTGTACAGCGGCGGCTGGGCGATGTAGATGTAGCCGCGCTCGATCAGCTCAGGCAACTGACGGAAGAAGAAGGTCAGCAGCAGGGTGCGGATGTGCGAACCGTCGACGTCAGCATCGGTCATGATGATGATGTTGTGATAACGCAGCTTTTCGATGTTGTACTCTTCGCGGCCGATGCCGCAGCCCAGCGCGGTGATCAGCGTGCCCACTTCCTGGGACGAGATCATCTTGTCGAAACGGGCCTTCTCGACGTTCAGGATCTTGCCCTTGAGCGGCAGGATGGCCTGGGTCTTGCGGTTGCGCCCCTGCTTGGCAGAGCCGCCCGCGGAGTCACCTTCCACGAGATACAGTTCGGACAGCGCAGGATCCTTTTCCTGGCAGTCGGCCAATTTGCCCGGCAGGCCGGCGATGTCCAGCGCGCCTTTGCGGCGGGTCATCTCACGGGCCTTGCGCGCCGCTTCACGGGCACGGGCCGCGTCGAGCATCTTGCCGACGACCAGTTTGGCTTCGTTCGGGTTCTCCAGCAGGAAGTCGGAGAAGTACTTGCCCATTTCCTGTTCGACCGCGGTCTTCACTTCGGAAGAGACCAGCTTGTCCTTGGTCTGGGAACTGAATTTCGGATCCGGCACCTTCACCGAGATGATTGCGGTCAGGCCTTCACGGGCGTCGTCACCGGTGGTGGCGACCTTGTGCTTCTTGGCCAGGCCTTCCTGTTCGATGTAGTTGTTCAGGTTACGGGTCAGCGCGGAACGGAAGCCCACCAGGTGGGTGCCGCCGTCACGCTGCGGAATGTTGTTGGTGAAGCACAGCAGGTTTTCGTTGAAGCTGTCGTTCCACTGCAGGGCGATCTCGACGCCGATGCCGTCTTCACGCTGGATGTTGAAGTGGAACACCTGGTTGACCGCGGTCTTGTTGGTGTTCAGGTATTCAACGAATGCGCGCAGGCCGCCTTCGTACTTGAACAGCTCCTCTTTGCCGCTGCGCTCGTCCTTGAGGACGATGCCGACGCCGGAGTTGAGGAACGACAGTTCGCGAATGCGCTTGGCCAGGATGTCCCAGCTGAAGTGGATGTTCTTGAAGGTTTCCTTGGAAGCCTTGAAGTGGATCTGGGTACCGGTGGTTTCGCTGTCGCCCACGATCGCCATCGGCGCCTGAGGCACGCCGTGCACGTAGGTCTGCTCCCAGATCTTGCCGCTGCGGCGAACGGTCAGCACCAGCTCTTCGGACAGGGCGTTCACCACCGACACACCTACACCGTGCAGGCCGCCGGAGACCTTGTAGGAGTTGTCGTCGAACTTACCGCCGGCGTGGAGGACGGTCATGATGACCTCGGCGGCGGAAACGCCTTCCTCCTTGTGCACATCCACCGGGATGCCGCGACCGTTGTCGCGCACGGTGATGGATTCATCCGGGTGGATGATGACGGCGATGTCGTCGCAATGGCCGGCGAGGGCTTCGTCGATCGAGTTGTCGACCACCTCGAACACCATGTGGTGCAGACCGCTGCCATCGTCGGTGTCACCAATGTACATACCGGGACGTTTGCGCACGGCATCCAGGCCTTTCAGCACTTTAATGCTCGATGAGTCGTACGTATTTTCTTCGCTCAATGCCTTCACTCCCGATGGTCGTGGGTCTGGGTGATACGGCCCTGTTCCACGTGGAACAGAGCGACTGGCGTTTCCGTCTGCCAGCCTTCCCTCAAAAATTCGTGGTCTACACAGGTGATAAAGACCTGGCAGCGTAAGTCTTCCAGCAAGCGGCACAGCGCACGGCGGTGCTGCTCGTCCAGCTCGGACGGCAAGTCATCCACCAGATAAATACACTGCCCGCGACGGGCCTGGCTCACCAGGTGCCCCTGGGCGATCCGCAAGGCGCAGACCACCAGCTTCTGCTGCCCCCGGGACAAGATGTCCGCGGCGTTGTGCGCACCCAATCGAAGGCGCAGGTCAGCGCGTTGCGGCCCGGCCTGGGTATGGCCCATCTGCTGGTCCCGTTGCAGGGAGCCGGCAAGCACGGCGCTCAGTTCCCGGTCCTTGTCCCAGCCCCGGTAATAGCTGAGCGTCAAACCCTCGAGCTCAACCAGTTCGCTCAAGGTCTGTTCAAAGACCGGTTTCAAGGCTTTGATGTAAGCGCGGCGGTATTCATCGATTTCAGCGCTGGCCTGGCACAGTTCCCTGTCCCAAACCGCTTGCGAAACGGCGTCAAGTGTACCATGCCGCAGCCAGGAGTTTCTCTGGCGCAAGGCCTTCTGCAAACGCTGCCAAGTGGCCATGAACCGCGGTTCGACGTGGAACACGCCCCAGTCCAGAAACTGCCGGCGGATCTTCGGCGCGCCTTCCAGAAGGCGAAAACTGTCCGGGTTGATCAACTGCAGCGGCAGGATTTCCGCCAGTTGCGCAGCGCTGCGGGCGTTCTGCCCGTCGATGCGGATCTGGAACTCACCCTGGCGGTCGCGGGATATCCCCAGCGCGCTGTGTCCGCCTTCGGCCAGCTCGACCTGGCCGAACACGGTGCAGCTGAGCTGTTCGTGCTGAATGACCGGCAACAGCCGCGTGCTGCGAAACGAACGGGCAAGCCCCAGCAGGTGAATGGCTTCCAGGACACTGGTTTTGCCGCTGCCGTTGGCGCCGTAAAGGATGTTGATGCGGGGAGAGGGGGAGAAGGTCACCGGGTGCAGATTGCGCACCGCGGTGACCGAGACGCGACTGAGCGACATCTAGTTGGCGCTGATTACAGACGCATCGGCATGACAACGTAAGCCGAATCGTCGTTGTCGGATTCCTGCACCAGCGCACTGCTGTTGGAGTCGGACAGGATCAGGCGAACCTGCTCGGTGGTCATCACGCCCAGCACGTCCAGCAGATAGCTGACGTTGAAGCCGATCTCCAGCGAGCTGCCGTTGTATTCCACGCCCACTTCTTCTTCCGCCTCTTCCTGCTCCGGGTTGTTGGCCTGGATCTTCAGCTGGCCGCTGGCCAGTTGCAGACGGATACCGCGGTACTTCTCGTTGGACAGGATCGCGGTACGGCTGAACGCCTCACGCAGGGCCTGGCGGTCGCCCAGCACCAGCTTGTCGCCACCCTTGGGCAGGACGCGCTCGTAGTCCGGGAACTTGCCGTCCACCAGTTTCGAGGTGAAGGTGAATTCGCCGGTGGTCGCGCGGATGTGGTGCTGGCCCAGCACGATGCTGACGTTGCCGTCCGGCTCGGTGAGCAGGCGCGCCAGTTCCAGGATGCCTTTGCGCGGCACGATCACCTGGTGGCGGTCCTGCTGGCCGATGTCGGCCTGCATCGAGCACATCGCCAGGCGGTGACCGTCGGTGGCCACGGCGCGGATCACGCCGGTGGACACTTCCAGCAGCATGCCGTTGAGGTAGTAGCGCACGTCCTGCTGGGCCATGGCGAAGCTGGTGCGCTCGATCAGGCGACGCAGCTTGCTTTGCTCAAGGCTGGTGGTCAGCGATCCCGGGCCTTCTTCCACGGTCGGGAAATCGTTGGCCGGCAGAGTCGACAGGGTGAAGCGGCTGCGGCCGGCCTTCACCACCAGCTTCTGCTCGTCGACCTTGATGTCGATCAGCGCGTCGTTCGGCAGGCTCTTGCAGATGTCCATCAGCTTGCGCGCAGGCACGGTGATGGAGCCGGTTTCCGCAGGCTCTTCGAGCTGCACGCGGCCGACCAGCTCGACTTCAAGGTCCGTGCCGGTCAGCGACAGCTGCTGGCCGTCGACGACCAGCAGCACGTTGGACAGCACCGGCAAGGTCTGTCGGCGTTCGACGACACCTGCGACCAGTTGCAGGGGTTTCAACAGGGCTTCGCGTTGAATGGTGAAATGCATGGTCTAGTCCCTTGCCTCAATAAGCTGCGCTGGCGTTCATCAAGTGGTCAGTGTACGCAGCAGGTTCTTGTAGTCCTCGCGGATGTCCGCGTCGGATTCCTTAAGTTCGTTGATCTTGCGGCAGGCGTGCAGAACGGTGGTGTGGTCGCGGCCGCCGAACACATCGCCGATTTCCGGCAGGCTGTGGTTGGTCAGTTCCTTGGACAACGCCATGGCGACCTGACGCGGGCGCGCCACCGAGCGCGAACGGCGCTTGGACAGCAGATCGGAGATCTTGATCTTGTAGTACTCGGCGACGGTGCGCTGAATGTTATCCACAGAGACCAGCTTGTCCTGCAGCGCCAACAGATCCTTGAGGGATTCGCGGATCAGCTCGATGGTGATCTCGCGGCCCATGAAGTGCGAGTGGGCGATCACGCGCTTGAGCGCGCCTTCGAGCTCACGGACGTTGGAACGGATGCGCTGGGCGATGAAGAACGCCGCATCGTGGGGCAGCTCGACCTTGGCCTGGTCGGCCTTCTTCATCAGGATCGCGACGCGGGTCTCCAGTTCCGGAGGCTCGACCGCCACGGTCAGGCCCCAGCCGAAACGGGACTTCAGGCGCTCTTCGAGGCCTTCGATCTCCTTCGGATAGCGGTCGCTGGTGAGGATCACCTGCTGGCCACCTTCAAGCAAGGCGTTGAAGGTGTGGAAAAATTCCTCCTGGGAGCGTTCCTTGCGGGCGAAGAACTGGATGTCGTCGATGAGCAGGGCGTCCACCGAGCGGTAGAACCGCTTGAACTCGTTGATCGCGTTCAGTTGCAGCGCCTTGACCATGTCGGCCACGAAACGCTCGGAATGCAGGTACACGACCTTGGCGTTCGGGTTCTTCTTCAACAGGTGGTTGCCCACCGCGTGCATCAAGTGGGTCTTACCCAGGCCGACGCCGCCGTACAGGAACAGCGGGTTGTAACCGTGCTTGGGGTTGTCCGCCACCTGCCAGGCCGCCGCACGGGCGAGCTGGTTGGACTTGCCTTCGACGAAGTTCTCGAAGGTGAAGGTGCGGTTCAGGTAGCTGGTGTGCTTGAGGGCGCCCTCGACCTGCACGGTGCGCTGTTCGGTGCGCACCGGGGCCTGCTGGGAAGCGGCGCCGGCCATCGGATCGAAACTGTCGCGCGACGGCTCCTCGATGACTTCTTCGGCTTCGGCCTTCTGCGCAGCACGCTTGGCCGGCGCTGCCACCGGGGCCGGTGCGGGCGCGGCAGGCGCCGCATTCACCTGGGCCTGTGCCGCTGCGGCCGCCAACGGGGCGTTCGGCGCGGCGCGGGGGGCCGAGCTGCGTTTGCTGCCTATTAATAAGGAAAGCGCCGGCGCCATGCCGTTGCCGTGCTCATCCAGCAGCTCGAGGACGCGTCCCAGGTACTTTTCGTTGACCCAGTCCAGAACAAAACGGTTGGGCGCATAGACGCGCAACTCGTCGCCTTCGGCTTCGACCTGCAGTGGACGGATCCAAGTGTTGAATTGCTGGGCAGGCAGCTCTTCGCGCAAAAGCTCCACGCACTGCTGCCAAAGTTCCACTGACACGGAGATCCCCTAAGTTGAAAGCCGGTAAGGCAAAAACAAGCGGCCATTGTAGCGGCCAGCCGTCCACTTATCCACACGCAGGTGACCCGATGGAGGCGAATTATCAATGCGTTAACCGGGAAAAAGGTGACCGACGGTGTTCCAGGGAGCTCTGTGGATAACCGCCGATGAGGGCACTGGACAACTGGGGGCAAAAGCGCGTGGATAACCGGCCTGTGGATAACCATCCATTGCATACACAGGTTTTCCGGCCTCGCGGCACAGGCTGACCACGGTTTTCCAGCGTAGTTGTCATTCTCTGTACATCAGACGGAATAAGGCCTCGGCGTAGTTATCCACAAAGGAAGGCCACACTAGCTTTAACAAGCTTTACAGAAAAGCTTTAAATTCTTCGCTTCTTTATTTTTATGTTTGCCAGCGGGTTCTCAAGCCAGAAGGCCGAGGACGATCTGTCCATAAGGAAACGTTGGTTGGAAATTGACCTGAGGACTTGCTTTCTCTAGAATCCCCGGTCTCTTAAAACAGGGGCCATTCCGGCCGTTGTGGACGAACCAGGTAACACGACATGAAACGTACTTTCCAACCAAGCACTATCAAACGCGCTCGTACCCACGGTTTCCGTGCTCGCATGGCCACCAAGAACGGTCGTGCCGTCCTGTCGCGTCGCCGCGCCAAAGGCCGTGCGCGTCTGACCGTTTGATATCCCGGTACTGGAGGTGAGTCAGGACTTCAGTCGGGAAAAGCGTCTGCTTACACCCCGGCACTTCAAGGCAGTCTTTGACTCCCCTACCGGCAAGGTTCCGGGGAAAAATCTCCTGCTCCTTGCGCGCAACAACGATCTCGATCACCCCCGCCTCGGGCTGGTCATCGGGAAAAAGAGCGTAAAGCTCTCCGTCGAGCGCAATCGCCTCAAACGCCTGATGCGCGAGTCGTTCCGTCTGAACCAGGATTCACTGGTCGGCTGGGACATCGTCATCGTCGCGCGCAAAGGTTTGGGCGATGTTGAAAACCCCGAATTGATCCAACATTTCGGCAAGCTCTGGAAACGCCTGGCGCGCAACAAGCCGGCATCTCCAGCCAAAACCGAAACTGTGGGGGCTGACAGTCCAGATGCGTAAACTGGCGCTCGTTCCGATCCGGTTCTATCGCTATGCCATTAGTCCGCTGATGGCCAGTCACTGTCGTTTTTACCCCAGCTGTTCTTGCTACGCGTACGAAGCCATCGAAAATCATGGCCTTCTGCGCGGTGGCTGGCTGACCTTTCGTCGTTTAGGTCGCTGTCATCCGTGGAATCCCGGTGGTTATGACCCGGTTCCACCTGTCCCTACCTCCCGTTCTTCTTCGATGGCCGAGTAATCATGGATATCAAACGCACGGTCCTGATCGTCGCCCTGGCAATCGTGTCCTACGTCATGGTCCTTAAATGGAACCAGGACTACGGTCAAACTGCCCTGCCGACTCAGAATGTTGCCTCGAGCACGACCACATCTGGCTTGCCGGACACCACAACCGGCAATAACGCCTCCGCCAACGACGACATTCCGCACGCCGCGAGCGACAGCAACGCGCCCGCCGAAGCGCCGGTCGCCGTCAGCAAGGACCTGATCCAGATCAAGACCGACGTGCTCGATCTGGCGATCGATCCACAGGGTGGTGACGTCGCTCAACTGACCCTGCCGCTGTATCCGCGTCGCCAGGACCGTCCGGACGTGCCGTTCCAGCTGTTCGACAACGGCGGCGAGCGCATCTACCTGGCGCAAAGCGGCCTGATCGGCACCAACGGCCCGGACGCGAACCCGGCCGGCCGTCCGCTGTACGCGTCGGAGAAGAAGACTTATCAACTGGCCGACGGCCAGGACCAACTGGTCGTCGACCTGAAGTTCAGCAAGGACGGCGTCAACTACATCAAGCGTTTCACCCTGAAGCGCGGCCTGTACGACGTGACCGTTTCTTACCTGATCGACAACCAGAGCGCACAACCCTGGACTGGCGCGATGTTCGCCCAGCTCAAGCGTGACGCCAGCGCCGATCCTTCGTCCACAACCGCCACCGGCACCGCGACCTACCTGGGCGCCGCCCTGTGGACAAGTTCCGAGCCGTACAAGAAAGTGTCCATGAAGGACATGGACAAAGGTCAGCTCAAGGAAACCGTCAACGGTGGTTGGGTCGCCTGGCTGCAGCACTACTTCGTGACCGCATGGGTGGCTCCGAAGGGCGAAAGCAACATCGTCCAGACCCGCAAGGACAGCAAAGGCAACTACATCATCGGCTACACCGGCTCCACATTGACCGCTGCGCCAGGCGCCAAGGTCGAAACCAGCGCCGTGCTGTACGCAGGTCCAAAGAGCCAGGCCGTCCTGAAAGAGTTGTCCCCAGGCCTGGAACTGACCGTCGACTACGGCATCCTGTGGTTCATCGCCCAGCCGATCTTCTGGCTGCTGCAACATATCCACAGCATCGTCGGCAACTGGGGCTGGTCGATCATCTTCCTGACCATGCTGATCAAGGGTCTGTTCTTCCCGCTGTCGGCCGCCAGCTACAAGTCCATGGCCCGCATGCGCGCCGTGGCGCCGAAACTGGCTGCACTGAAGGAACAGCATGGCGACGACCGGCAGAAAATGTCGCAAGCCATGATGGAGCTGTACAAGAAAGAGAAGATCAACCCGCTGGGCGGCTGCCTGCCGATCCTGGTGCAGATGCCGGTCTTCCTCTCGCTGTACTGGGTACTGCTCGAAAGCGTGGAAATGCGCCAGGCGCCGTTCATGCTGTGGATCACCGACCTGTCGATCAAGGATCCGTTCTTCATCCTGCCGATCATCATGGGCGCCACCATGTTCATCCAGCAGAAGCTGAACCCGACGCCGCCGGATCCGATGCAGGCCAAGGTGATGAAAATGATGCCGATCATCTTCACCTTCTTCTTCCTGTGGTTCCCGGCCGGTCTGGTGCTGTACTGGGTTGTGAACAACTGCCTGTCGATTGCCCAACAGTGGTACATCACGCGTAAGATCGAATCGGCGACGAAAAAAGCCGAGGCGTAACTTACTCTGTGGATAACCACTCAAAACGCCCCCTAGTGGGGCGTTTTGCTATCTGCCACTTTTGTCTGGATACCGGTTTATGAGCGCACCTCGTGAAACCATCGCCGCCGTCGCCACTGCCCAGGGGCGCGGCGGTGTGGGCATCGTCCGCATTTCCGGCCCGCTGGCCGGTGCCGCGGCGAAAGCCATCAGCGGCCGCGAACTGAAACCCCGGTTCGCCCACTACGGCCCGTTCTTCAGCGCCGACCGAGAGGTGCTGGACGAAGGACTGGCGCTGTATTTCCCGGGCCCCAATTCCTTCACCGGCGAGGACGTGCTGGAACTGCAGGGCCATGGCGGCCCGATCGTGCTGGACATGCTGCTCAAGCGCTGCCTGGAACTGGGCTGCCGACTGGCGCGCCCCGGCGAATTCAGCGAACGCGCGTTCCTCAACGACAAGCTCGACCTGGCTCAGGCAGAGGCCATCGCCGACCTGATCGAAGCCAGTTCCGCACAAGCGGCGCGCAATGCGTTGCGCTCTCTGCAGGGTGCGTTCTCCCAGCGTGTGCATGAACTCACCGAGCAACTGATCGGCCTGCGCATCTATGTGGAGGCCGCTATCGACTTCCCCGAGGAAGAGATCGACTTTCTCGCCGATGGCCATGTGCTGAGTATGCTCGACAAGGTGCGTGACGACTTGTCCACCGTGCTCCGTGAAGCCGGGCAGGGCGCATTGTTGCGCGACGGCATGACCGTCGTGATCGCCGGTCGGCCGAATGCCGGCAAATCCAGCCTGCTCAATGCGCTGGCCGGCCGGGAAGCGGCGATCGTGACCGAGATCGCCGGCACGACCCGGGACATTCTGCGCGAACATATCCACATCGACGGCATGCCGTTGCATGTCGTGGACACCGCCGGCCTGCGCGACACCGACGACCATGTGGAAAAGATCGGCGTCGAACGCGCCCTTAAAGCCATCAATGAAGCGGACCGGGTGCTGCTGGTGGTCGACGCCACCGCGCCGGAGGCCGCCGATCCGTTCGCTCTGTGGCCGGAATTCCTGGAAACGAAGCCGGATCCGGCCCGCGTGACCCTGATCCGCAACAAGGCTGACCTGACCGGGGAGGCGATCGCCCTGGAGGTCAGCGAAGATGGCCATGTCACGATCAGCCTCAGTGCGAAGTCGGCGGGCGAGGGGCTTGAGTTGCTGCGCGAACACCTCAAGGCCTGCATGGGCTACGAACAGACGGCGGAAAGCAGCTTCAGCGCCCGACGCCGGCACCTCGAAGCCCTGCGTCACGCCAGTGCGGCGCTGGAGCACGGCCGCGCGCAACTGACCCTCGCCGGCGCCGGTGAACTGCTGGCCGAAGACTTGCGCCAGGCCCAGCAATCCCTGGGGGAAATCACCGGCGCGTTCAGTTCGGACGACCTGCTGGGACGAATCTTCTCCAGCTTCTGCATCGGCAAGTAATCCAGCCGTCTCCCATAGACAGGCCCAATCGCGGCCTGTCTGCCCTTCCTTCCCATCATTCCTCTCTCAAACGTCGGCCAGACACGTTCTGCCCGGTCGGATTTTCCATGCCCGGAGCGTTCTCGTTCGTCTGATTTCTGTGGATTAAGCCCTGTGAATAACTGCCGATGAGGTCAGTTGATAACAGGGCCTGAAAACTGGATATAACCGCATCTGTGGATAACGACCCCTTTCATCCACAGGCTTAAGGCGGTTATCCCAATGGCTCCGTGGCACATGGACACAGACTTATGAATCTCTGTACAGATTGAAAACAAAGGCGTTCAGCCTGTTATCCACAGATAGGGGCGGGCCTAAGAATAAACATAAAAACAAGGTTTTATACATTTCTTTCCTTTTTAATTTTTTTGTCCGCGATTTTTCCACAGCTGGTTAAATTTTGTGCAAAGGGTTCTTTAGGAAAGGCGAAGTCCCTATACTTGCCGACCAGGTTCAGAAACCTGAGATCGAATTTTTCCTTAAATACCTACTTAAGCAGGCACGAGGTGCGTGGTGGATTTCCCTTCCCGTTTTGAAGTGATCGTCATCGGCGGCGGTCATGCCGGTACCGAGGCAGCACTGGCGTCAGCGCGCATGGGGGCAAAGACCCTGTTGCTGACGCACAACGTGGAAACCCTCGGCGCCATGAGCTGCAACCCGGCCATCGGCGGCATCGGCAAGAGCCATCTGGTCAAGGAAATCGACGCCCTCGGCGGCGCGATGGCCATGGCCACCGATCTGGGCGGCATTCAGTTCCGCGTATTGAACAGCCGCAAAGGCCCGGCGGTGCGGGCGACCCGCGCACAAGCCGACCGGATCCTGTACAAGGCCGCTGTCCGCGAGATCCTGGAAAACCAGCCCAACCTGTGGATATTCCAACAGGCCGCCGACGACCTGATCGTCGAGCAGGAACAAGTGCGCGGTGTCGTCACCCAAATGGGTCTGCGTTTCTTCGCCGATTCCGTGGTGCTGACCACCGGCACGTTCCTCGGCGGACTTATCCACATCGGCCTGCAGAATTATTCCGGCGGCCGCGCCGGCGATCCGCCCTCGATCGCCCTGGCCCGTCGCCTGCGTGAGCTGCCGCTGCGCGTCGGCCGCCTGAAGACCGGTACGCCGCCGCGCATCGACGGTCGGTCTGTGGATTTCTCGGTGATGACCGAGCAGCCGGGCGACACGCCGATCCCGGTCATGTCGTTCCTGGGCACCAAGGAACAGCATCCGCGGCAGGTCAGCTGCTGGATCACCCACACCAACGCGCGCACCCACGAGATCATCGCGGCGAACCTCGACCGTTCGCCGATGTACTCCGACGCCGGCGAGATCGAGGGCATCGGCCCGCGCTACTGCCCGTCGATCGAAGACAAGATCCACCGTTTCGCCGACAAGGAAAGCCATCAGGTGTTCATCGAACCTGAAGGCCTGACCACCCATGAGCTGTACCCGAACGGGATATCCACAAGCCTGCCGTTCGACGTCCAGCTGCAGATCGTGCAATCGATCCGCGGCATGGAGAACGCGCACATCGTGCGGCCGGGCTATGCGATCGAGTACGACTACTTCGACCCCCGCGACCTGAAGTACAGCCTGGAGACCAAAGTCATCGGCGGCCTGTTCTTCGCCGGCCAGATCAACGGCACCACCGGCTACGAAGAGGCCGGCGCCCAAGGTCTGCTGGCCGGCGCCAACGCCGCGCTGCGGGCCAAGGGCAAAGAAGCCTGGTGCCCGCGCCGCGACGAGGCGTACATCGGCGTGCTGGTCGACGACCTGATCACCCTCGGCACCCAAGAGCCGTACCGCATGTTCACTTCCCGTGCCGAGTACCGCCTGATCCTTCGCGAGGACAACGCCGACCTGCGCCTGACCGAAAAAGGCCGCGAACTCGGCCTGGTCGACGACGCGCGTTGGGCGGCGTTCTGCAAGAAGCGCGAAGGCATCGAGCTGGAAGAGCAGCGGCTGAAAAGCACCTGGGTTCGCCCGGGCACACCCCAGGGCGATGCGATCGCCGAAAAGTTCGGCACGCCGCTGACCCACGAATACAACTTGCTCAACCTCTTGAGCCGTCCGGAAATCGACTACGCTGGTCTGGTCGAAGTGACCGGGCAGGGCGCCGAAGATCCACAGGTCGCCGAACAGGTCGAGATCAAGACCAAGTACGCCGGTTACATCGACCGGCAGCAGGACGAGATCGCCCGCCTGCGCGCCAGCGAAGACACGAAACTGCCTGTGGATATCGATTACGCGAGCATTTCCGGTCTCTCCAAGGAGATCCAGGGCAAGCTCGGCGCGACCCGCCCTGAGACCCTGGGCCAGGCGTCGCGGATTCCGGGCGTCACCCCGGCGGCGATTTCCCTATTGATGATTCATTTGAAAAAACGCGGCGCGGGCCGTCAGTTGGAGCAAAGCGCTTGAGTTCTAAGGTCACTTCGCAACACGCCGAAGAGTTATCCACAGGAGCCCGTGCGCTCGGTGTCAACCTCAGCGAAACCCAGCACGAGAAACTGCTGGGTTACCTGGCCCTGTTGATCAAATGGAACCAGGCCTACAACCTGACCGCCGTGCGCGATCCGGACGAGATGGTTTCCCGTCACCTGCTCGACAGCCTGAGCGTGATGCCGTTCATCGAAAACGGCCATTGGCTGGATGTGGGCAGCGGCGGCGGCATGCCGGGCATCCCGTTGTCGATCCTGTATCCGGACGCACAAGTGACGTGCCTGGACGCCAACGGCAAGAAGACCCGCTTCCTGACCCAGGTCAAACTCGAGCTCAAACTGGATAACCTGCAAGTTGTCCACAGCCGGGTCGAGGCCTTCCAGCCTGCGCAGCCGTTCAACGGGATCATTTCCCGGGCGTTCAGCAGCATGGAGAACTTCACCGGCTGGACCCGCCACCTCGGCGACGCCGACACCCGCTGGCTGGCAATGAAGGGCGTCCATCCGGCCGATGAGCTGGTAGCATTGCCGGCAGACTTCAAACTCGATAGCGAACACGCCCTGGCCGTACCCGGTTGCCAAGGCCAACGCCATCTGCTGATACTGCGCCGCACGGCATGATTGGGAACACAAGCAAGAATGGCTAAGGTATTCGCGATAGCGAACCAGAAGGGTGGTGTGGGCAAGACCACCACCTGCATCAACCTCGCAGCATCCCTGGTCGCGACCAAGCGCCGGGTGCTGCTGATCGATCTCGATCCACAGGGCAACGCCACCATGGGTAGCGGTGTGGATAAACATGGCCTGGAAAACTCGGTCTACGACTTGCTGATCGGCGAATGCGACCTGGCCCAGGCCATGCACTTTTCCGAGCACGGCGGTTATCAGCTGCTGCCGGCCAACCGCGACCTGACCGCGGCGGAAGTCGTCCTCCTGGAAATGCAGATGAAGGAAAGCCGTCTGCGCAGCGCCCTGGCGCCGATCCGCGAGAACTACGACTACATCCTGATCGACTGCCCGCCGTCGCTGTCGATGCTGACGCTCAACGCGCTGGTGGCCGCCGATGGCGTGATCATCCCCATGCAGTGCGAGTACTACGCGCTCGAAGGCTTGAGCGACCTTGTGGATAACATCAAGCGCATCGCTGAACTGCTGAACCCCAACCTCAAGATCGAGGGGCTGCTGCGCACCATGTTCGACCCGCGCCTGAGCCTGATGAACGACGTCTCCGCGCAGCTCAAGGAGCACTTCGGCGATCAGCTGTACGACACGGTGATCCCGCGCAACGTGCGCCTGGCCGAAGCGCCGAGCTACGGCATGCCGGCCCTGGCCTACGACAAGCAATCGCGCGGTGCGCTGGCCTACCTGGCCCTGGCCGGCGAGATGGTTCGCCGTCAGCGCAAGAATTCACGCATCGCCGCCGCCCAGCCAACTTAAGGAATCCCCATGGCCGTCAAGAAACGAGGTCTCGGACGTGGACTGGATGCACTGCTGAGCGGTCCGAGCGTCAGCGCACTGGAAGAGCAGGCGGCGCAGGCCGATCTGCGCGAACTGCAGCACTTGCCGCTGGACCTGCTCCAGCGCGGCAAGTACCAACCGCGCCGGGACATGGATCCGCAAGCGCTCGAAGAGCTGGCGCAATCGATCAAGGCCCAGGGCGTGATGCAGCCGATCGTGGTGCGCCCCATCGGCAGCGGCCGCTTCGAAATCATCGCCGGCGAGCGCCGCTGGCGCGCCAGCCAGCAGGCCGGGCAGGAAACCATCCCGGCGATGGTGCGCGACGTGCCGGACGAAACGGCCATCGCCATCGCGCTGATCGAGAACATCCAGCGCGAAGACCTGAACCCGATCGAAGAAGCGATCGCCCTGCAGCGCCTGCAGCAGGAATTCCAGCTGACCCAGCAACAGGTCGCCGAGGCGGTGGGCAAGTCCCGCGTCACGGTGGCCAACCTGCTGCGGCTGATCGCCTTGCCTGAAGTGATCAAGACCATGCTGTCCCATGGTGACCTGGAAATGGGGCACGCCCGTGCCTTGCTCGGTTTGCCGGACAATCAGCAGGTCGAAGGGGCGCGACATGTTGTCGCACGCAGCCTCACCGTGCGCCAAACCGAGGCACTGGTTCGGCAATGGCTCAGCGGCAAACCGCAGCCTGCGGAGCCGGCCAAACCGGACCCGGACATCGCCCGCCTCGAACAGCGTCTGGCCGAGCGCCTAGGCTCTGCGGTGCAGATCCGCCACGGCAAGAAGGGCAAGGGTCAGCTGGTGATCGGCTACAACTCCCTCGACGAGCTTCAGGGCGTGCTTGCACACATCCGCTGAAACAATTCCTCTTGTAGCGCGCAGTCGGAAATCACTACCTGACAGTTGAATAGGGGCAGAACCGCCCCTATACTCTGCGCGCATTTTGTCGGCACAAATTATGCCAAGTTATTGAATTTCGGCAGCCGACCATTGGAGAGCAACAGTGATGGAAACCCGCACGCCAAACCGCTTGCCTTTCCATCGCCTGGCGGTTTTTCCGGTGTTGATGGCTCAGTTGGTCATTCTGCTGATCGCCGCTTTGGCGCTTTGGCAATGGCGCGGAGTCGTTGCCGGATACTCGGGTCTTTGCGGAGGCCTGATAGCCTTGCTGCCCAATGTTTATTTCGCTCACAAGGCATTTCGGTTTTCCGGCGCCCGAGCAGCCCAGTCCATCGTCCGGTCTTTTTACGCCGGCGAGGCAGGCAAACTGATTTTGACGGCAGTGCTGTTTGCACTGGTGTTTGCAGGTGTGAAGCCATTGGCGCCGATCGCTGTGTTCGGCGCGTTCGTGCTGACCCAGTCGGTCAGCTGGTTCGCTCCCCTGCTGATGAGAACAAGACTTTCGAGACCTTAGGGCGTTTGAGGCAACCATGGCAGAAACAACGGCTTCGGGCTATATCCAGCACCACTTGCAGAACCTGACCTTCGGTCAGCTACCCAACGGCGGCTGGGGCTTTGCCCACACCGCGGCAGAAGCCAAGGAAATGGGTTTCTGGGCTTTCCACGTCGATACCCTCGGCTGGTCGGTTGCCCTGGGCCTGATCTTCGTATTCCTGTTCCGCATGGCGGCCAAGAAGGCGACCTCCGGTCAGCCGGGCGCGCTGCAGAACTTCGTTGAAGTCCTGGTCGAGTTCGTCGACGGCAGCGTGAAGGACAGCTTCCACGGCCGCAGCCCGGTGATCGCACCGCTGGCGCTGACCATCTTCGTATGGGTGTTCCTGATGAACGCCGTCGACCTGGTGCCGGTGGACTGGATCCCTCAACTGGCCATCCTGATCTCCGGTGACCACCACATCCCGTTCCGCGCCGTGTCGACCACCGACCCGAACGCGACCCTGGGCATGGCGTTCTCGGTTTTCGCACTGATCATCTTCTACAGCATCAAGGTCAAGGGCATCGGCGGCTTCATCGGCGAGCTGACCCTGCACCCGTTCGGCAGCAAGAACATCCTGGTCCAGGCGCTCCTGATCCCGGTGAACTTCCTGCTGGAGTTCGTGACCCTGATCGCCAAACCGATCTCTCTGGCACTGCGTCTGTTCGGCAACATGTATGCCGGCGAGCTGGTGTTCATCCTGATCGCCGTGATGTTCGGCTCCGGCCTGCTGTGGCTGAGCGGCCTGGGCGTTGCGCTGCAGTGGGCGTGGGCTGTGTTCCACATCCTGATCATCACCCTGCAGGCGTTCATCTTCATGATGCTGACCATCGTCTACCTGTCGATGGCGCACGAAGAAAACCATTAAGGGCAGCTTCGGCTGGTCTGATGTCCCTCCCGGTCAAACGGGAGGGGGCTCCTGACGGGGCCTCTGAAACGATTTGTTTTACCGCTTTAATCTAAAAAACCTAAACCATACGACGTAAAAGTCGGGAGGAAAGATGGAAACTGTAGTTGGTCTAACCGCTATCGCTGTTGCACTGTTGATCGGCCTGGGCGCACTGGGTACCGCAATTGGTTTCGGCCTGCTGGGCGGCAAGTTCCTGGAAGGCGCTGCGCGTCAGCCGGAAATGGTTCCAATGCTGCAAGTCAAAATGTTCATCGTTGCCGGTCTGCTCGACGCCGTAACCATGATCGGTGTTGGTATCGCTCTGTTCTTCACCTTTGCGAACCCGTTCGTTGGTCAGATCGCTGGCTGATTACTCGGATCTTCCGGGTAATTTGGTGTGATGGACAACGTAACTGCGAGGTGTTGGCGTGAACATTAATGCGACCCTGATTGGCCAGTCCGTTGCGTTCCTGATTTTTGTACTGTTCTGCATGAAGTTCGTATGGCCTCCGGTCATCGCGGCTCTGCACGAACGTCAAAAGAAGATCGCTGATGGTCTGGACGCTGCCAGCCGTGCAGCTCGCGACCTGGAGTTGGCCCAAGAGAAAGCGGGTCAGCAACTGCGCGAAGCGAAAGCCCAGGCAGCTGAAATCATCGAGCAAGCCAAGAAGCGCGGTAACCAGATCGTTGACGAAGCCCGTGAACAGGCTCGCGTCGAAGCTGACCGTGTGAAGGCTCAGGCTCAGGCCGAGATCGAACAGGAACTGAACAGTGTCAAAGACGCGCTGCGTGCCCAAGTGGGCAGCCTGGCCGTTGGCGGCGCTTCGAAGATCCTGGGCAAGTCAATCGATCAAAACGCGCACGCAGAGCTGGTTAACCAACTGGCTGCTGAAATCTAAGCGAGGGCGATCATGGCAGAACTGACCACGTTGGCCCGACCTTACGCTAAGGCGGCCTTCGAGCACGCTCAGGCCCACCAGCAACTGGCCAATTGGTCAGCCATGCTCGGCCTGGCAGCAGCGGTGTCGCAAGACGGCACCATGCAGCGCGTGCTCAAGGCCCCGCGACTGACGAGCGCAGAAAAGGCCGCCACGTTCATTGACGTGTGCGGCGACAAGTTTGATGACAAGGCACAGAACTTCATCCACGTCGTTGCCGAAAACGACCGTCTCCCGCTGTTGCCGGAGATCGCCGCCCTGTTCGACCTGTACAAGGCCGAGCAGGAGAAATCGGTAGATGTGGAAGTCACCAGTGCATTCGCATTGAACCAAGAACAGCAAGACAAACTCGCCAAGGTTCTCAGTGCACGACTCAACCGGGAAGTGCGCCTGCAGGTCGAGGAAGACAGCTCCCTTATCGGGGGCGTTGTCATCCGCGCCGGCGACCTGGTTATCGATGGCTCAGTTAGCGGCAAACTCGCGAAACTGGCCGAAGCATTGAAATCTTGAGTTTGAAGGGGCAGCAGAGCAATGCAGCAACTCAATCCTTCCGAAATTAGTGAAATTATCAAGGGCCGCATCGAAAAGCTCGATGTGACCTCCCAAGCCCGTAACGAAGGCACTGTCGTCAGCGTATCTGACGGCATCGTGCGGATTCACGGTCTGGCCGACGTCATGTACGGCGAGATGATCGAGTTTCCGGGCGGCGTCTACGGTATGGCCCTCAACCTGGAGCAAGACTCCGTAGGTGCCGTTGTACTGGGCGCGTACACCAGTCTGGCTGAAGGCATGAGCGCCAAGTGCACCGGCCGCATCCTGGAAGTTCCTGTCGGTAAGGAGCTGCTGGGTCGCGTCGTCGACGCACTGGGCAACCCTGTCGACGGCAAGGGTCCGCTGAACAACACCGAGACCGACGCGGTCGAGAAAGTTGCTCCGGGCGTGATCTGGCGTAAGTCGGTAGACCAGCCTGTACAGACTGGCTACAAGGCCGTCGATGCCATGATCCCTGTCGGCCGTGGCCAGCGTGAGCTGATCATCGGCGACCGTCAGATCGGCAAGACCGCTCTGGCGATCGACGCGATCATCAACCAGAAAGACAGCGGCATTTTCTGCGTCTACGTAGCCGTTGGTCAGAAGCAATCGACCATCGCCAACGTGGTTCGCAAGCTGGAAGAGAACGGTGCACTGGCCAACACCATCATCGTTGCCGCCAGCGCCTCGGAATCCGCCGCACTGCAATTCCTGGCTCCTTACGCCGGTTGCACCATGGGCGAATTCTTCCGTGACCGCGGTGAAGACGCACTGATCGTCTACGATGACCTGTCCAAGCAGGCCGTAGCCTACCGTCAGATCTCCCTGCTGCTGCGCCGTCCGCCAGGACGCGAAGCGTACCCAGGCGACGTGTTCTATCTCCACTCCCGTCTGCTGGAGCGCGCATCCCGCGTTTCGGAAGAGTACGTCGAGAAGTTCACCAACGGCGCAGTGACCGGCAAAACCGGTTCCCTGACCGCTCTGCCGATCATCGAAACCCAGGCTGGCGACGTTTCCGCGTTCGTTCCGACCAACGTGATCTCCATCACCGACGGTCAGATCTTCCTGGAATCGGCCATGTTCAACTCGGGCATCCGCCCTGCAGTGAACGCCGGTGTTTCGGTATCCCGTGTGGGTGGTGCCGCTCAGACCAAGATCATCAAGAAGCTGTCGGGCGGTATCCGTACCGCGCTGGCCCAGTACCGTGAACTGGCGGCATTCGCCCAGTTCGCATCGGACCTGGACGAAGCGACCCGCAAGCAACTCGAGCATGGTCAGCGCGTTACCGAGCTGATGAAGCAGAAGCAATACGCGCCGATGTCGATCGCCGACATGTCGCTGTCGCTGTATGCCGCTGAGCGTGGGTTCCTGACCGACATCGAAATCGCCAAAGTCGGCAGCTTCGAGCAAGCGCTGATTGCTTACTTCAACCGCGATCACGCCGATTTGATGGCCAAGATCAACGTGAAGGGTGACTTCAATGACGAAATCGACGCTGGCCTCAAAGCCGGTATCGAGAAGTTCAAGGCCACCCAAACCTGGTAAGCCGCAGCGGGAGCCGCAAGGCTCCCGCTTGCTAACCTGATAGGTGTTACATGGCAGGCGCAAAAGAGATTCGCAGTAAGATTGCGAGCATCAAAAGCACGCAAAAAATTACCAGCGCCATGGAAAAAGTGGCGGTCAGCAAAATGCGCAAGGCACAACTGCGCATGGCTGCTAGCCGTCCTTATGCGGAGCGTATCCGCCAGGTAATTGGGCATCTGGCCAACGCCAACCCGGAATACCGCCATCCGTTCATGATCGACCGCGAAGTGAAGCGTGTCGGCTATGTCGTGGTGAGCAGTGACCGTGGTCTGTGCGGCGGCTTGAACACCAACCTGTTCAAGGCCCTGGTCAAGGACATGACGGTAAACCGCGAAAACGGCGTCGAGATTGATCTGTGCGTTGTAGGCAGCAAGGGTGCGGCGTTTTTCCGCAACTTCGGCGGTAACGTCGTCGCAGCCATCAGCCACTTGGGTGAAGAGCCGTCGATCAATGACCTGATCGGCAGCGTCAAGGTAATGCTGGATGCCTACCTGGAAGGCCGTATCGACCGCCTGTCCGTGGTGTCCAACAAGTTCGTCAACACCATGACGCAGACGCCGACCGTGGAGCAGTTGATTCCACTGGTGGCGACCCCGGATCAAGAACTCAAGCACCACTGGGACTATCTCTACGAACCGGACGCCAAAGAGCTGCTTGACGGCCTGATGGTGCGTTACGTGGAGTCGCAGGTGTACCAGGCGGTGGTCGAGAACAACGCGGCTGAACAAGCTGCGCGGATGATCGCGATGAAGAACGCCACCGACAACGCCGGTGATTTGATCAGCGATTTGCAGCTGATCTACAACAAGGCGCGTCAGGCTGCGATCACCCAAGAGATCTCGGAAATCGTCGGCGGCGCTGCCGCGGTTTAACGGTTCAAATATTCAGAGGATCCAGCTATGAGTAGCGGACGTATCGTTCAAATCATCGGCGCCGTCATCGACGTGGAATTCCCACGCGACAGCGTACCGAGCATCTACGACGCCTTGAAGGTTCAAGGCGCCGAAACCACCCTGGAAGTTCAGCAGCAGCTGGGCGACGGCGTGGTTCGTACCATTGCGATGGGCTCGACCGAAGGCCTGAAGCGTGGTCTGGACGTCAACAACACTGGCGCAGCCATCTCCGTACCGGTCGGTAAAGCGACCCTGGGCCGGATCATGGACGTGCTGGGCAACCCGATCGACGAAGCCGGCCCGATCGGCGAAGAAGAGCGCTGGGGCATCCACCGCGCCGCTCCTTCCTTCGCGGAACAAGCCGGCGGCAACGACCTGCTCGAAACCGGCATCAAGGTTATCGACCTGGTCTGCCCGTTCGCCAAGGGCGGTAAAGTCGGTCTGTTCGGTGGTGCCGGTGTAGGCAAGACCGTAAACATGATGGAACTGATCCGTAACATCGCCATCGAGCACAGCGGTTACTCCGTGTTCGCCGGTGTGGGCGAGCGTACCCGTGAGGGTAACGACTTCTACCACGAGATGAAGGACTCCAACGTTCTGGACAAAGTGGCACTGGTCTACGGCCAGATGAACGAGCCGCCGGGAAACCGTCTGCGCGTAGCCCTGACCGGCCTGACCATGGCCGAGAAGTTCCGTGACGAAGGTAACGACGTTCTGCTGTTCGTCGACAACATCTACCGTTACACCCTGGCCGGTACCGAAGTGTCCGCACTGCTGGGCCGTATGCCATCGGCGGTAGGTTACCAGCCGACCCTGGCTGAAGAGATGGGCGTGCTGCAAGAGCGCATCACTTCGACCAAGCAAGGTTCGATCACCTCGATCCAGGCCGTATACGTACCTGCGGACGACCTGACCGACCCGTCGCCGGCGACCACCTTCGCCCACTTGGACGCCACCGTCGTTCTGTCCCGTGACATCGCTTCCCTGGGTATCTACCCAGCGGTAGACCCACTGGACTCGACTTCGCGTCAGCTGGACCCGAACGTGATCGGCAACGAGCACTACGAAACCGCTCGCGGCGTTCAGTACGTGCTGCAGCGCTACAAAGAGCTGAAGGACATCATTGCGATCCTGGGCATGGACGAGCTGTCGGAAACCGACAAGCAGTTGGTGGCCCGCGCCCGTAAGATCCAGCGCTTCTTGTCGCAGCCGTTCTTCGTGGCTGAAGTCTTCACCGGTGCTTCGGGTAAATACGTTTCCCTGAAGGACACCATTGCTGGCTTCAAAGGCATCCTCAACGGTGACTACGACCACCTGCCGGAACAAGCGTTCTACATGGTTGGCGGCATCGAAGAAGCGATCGAGAAAGCCAAGAAACTGTAATCCCGGCGCCCGGCAACGGGCGCTAATTTAGGTTGAGGCAATCAGATGGCTATGACAGTCCATTGCGACATCGTCAGTGCGGAAGGGGAAATCTTTTCCGGCCTGGTCGAGATGGTGATTGCGCACGGTGCACTGGGTGATCTGGGTATCGCTCTGGGTCACGCGCCGCTGATCACCAATCTCAAGCCGGGTCCGATCCGCCTGATCAAGCAAGGCGGGGATGCCGAGGTGTTCTACATCTCCGGCGGTTTCCTCGAGGTTCAGCCGAACATGGTCAAGGTTCTCGCCGACACCGTGCAACGTGCTGCCGACCTGGATGAAGCCTCTGCTCAGGAAGCCGTCAAGGCCGCCGAGCGGGCTCTGCACGACAAAGGCGCTGATTTCGATTACGGCGCTGCGTCCGCACGTCTGGCCGAGGCCGCAGCTCAGCTGCGTACCGTCCAGCAGATCCGCAAGAAGTTCGGTGGTTAATCCACCGGTCGCTTGTTGTGCGATTGTTAAAAAAGGGTAGCCTCGGCTACCCTTTTTTATTTCCGATTTTCACAACCCGGTCGCAATCGCTGACCACCCAGGATTGGTAGCCAGTCATGTCTCTTGAAATCGTTATCCTCGCGGCCGGCCAAGGCACCCGCATGCGTTCGGCGCTGCCGAAGGTGCTGCACCCGATCGCCGGCAACTCCATGCTCGGCCATGTTATCCACAGCGCCCGCCAGCTGGAGCCGCAGCGCATCCATGTGGTGATCGGGCACGGGGCCGATGCGGTGCGCGAACGCCTGGCGGCCGATGACCTGAATTTCGTGCTGCAGGACAAGCAACTGGGCACCGGCCACGCCGTCGCCCAAGCCGTGCCGTTCATCCAGGCCGATACCGTGCTGATCCTCTACGGCGATGTGCCGTTGATCGAGGTCGACACCCTGCGCCGCCTGCTGAAGCAGGCAGGCCCTGAACAGCTCGGGCTGCTGACCGTCGAGCTCGACGACCCGACCGGCTACGGCCGCATCGTGCGCGACGCCGACGGCAAGGTCACGGCCATCGTCGAGCAGAAGGACGCCAACGAGGCCCAGCGGGCCATCACCGAAGGCAACACCGGCATTCTGGCCCTGCCGTTCCGGCGCATGGGCGACTGGATGGGCCGGCTCTCCAACAACAACGCCCAGGGCGAGTATTACCTGACCGATGTGATCGCCATGGCGGTCAGCGACGGCCTGGTGGTGGCCACCGAGCAGCCAGACGACGCGATGGAAGTGCAGGGCGCCAACGACCGCAAGCAGCTGTCCGAACTGGAGCGCCACTATCAGTTGCGCGCCGGCCGCCGGCTGATGGCCCAGGGCGTGACGCTGCGTGACCCGGCCCGTTTCGATGTGCGCGGGGAAGTGACCGTCGGTCGGGACGTGCTGATCGACATCAACGTCATTCTCGAAGGCAAGGTGGTCATCGAGGACGACGTGGTCATCGGCCCGAACTGCGTGATCAAGGACAGCACCCTGCGCAAGGGCGCGGTGGTCAAGGCCAACAGCCACCTCGAAGGGGCGGTGCTGGGCGAAGGCAGCGATGCCGGACCGTTCGCCCGCCTGCGCCCGGGCACCGTGCTGGAAGCCCGGGCCCATGTGGGTAACTTCGTCGAACTGAAGAACGCCCACATGGGCGAGGGCGCCAAGGCCGGGCACCTGACGTACTTGGGCGATGCGCAGATCGGCGCCCGCACCAACATCGGCGCCGGCACCATCACCTGCAACTACGATGGCGCCAACAAGTGGAAGACCGTGCTGGGTGAGGACGTGTTCATCGGCTCCAACAACTCGTTGGTGGCGCCTGTGGATATCTCTGCCGGTGCGACCACCGCGGCCGGTTCGACCATCACCCAGAATGTGGATAAGGCCCAATTGGCGGTCGGCCGTGCGAAACAGCGCAACATCGACGGCTGGAAACGACCGGAGAAGATCAAGAAGGGCTGAGTTATCCACATCAGCAGGCGGGCCGACAGTTATGCACAGCTCGGCTCCTCCCTTTCGCGGGCAAGCCGCTCCAACAGGTTCCTTGAGAATCATGGTGGGAGCGGGCTTGCCCGCGAAGCTTTTCCACAGAAGAAATTCCTGCGGCAGGCTTGACCATTTTTCACTGATAGGTTTTGATTGCGCTCATTATCTTTCGAATCGAAACTTAATCGGCCATGTCGAAACGCAATACGCCCCAACGGCGCCATAACATCCTGGCCTTGCTCAACGAGCAGGGCGAAGTGAGCGTGGATGAACTGGCGAAACGCTTCGAAACCTCCGAAGTTACGATTCGCAAGGATCTGGCCGCACTGGAAAGCCATGGCCTGCTGCTGCGCCGTTACGGCGGCGCCATCACCATGCCGCAGGAACTGGTGGCGGACACCAGCCAGAACGTCTCGAAATATAAGCAGGCCATCGCCCGCGCGGCGGTCACGCGCATCCGCGAGCACGCCCGCATCATCATCGACAGCGGCAGCACCACCGCCGCCATGATCCCGGAACTCGGCCATCAGCCGGGCCTGGTGGTCATGACCAACTCCCTTCACGTCGCCAATGCCTTGAGCGAGCTCGAGCACGAACCCGTGCTGCTGATGACCGGCGGCACCTGGGATCCGCATTCGGAGTCCTTTCAGGGCCAGGTCGCCGAGCAGGTACTACGCTCATACGACTTCGACCAGTTGTTCATCGGCGCCGACGGCATTGACCTGGTGCGCGGCACCACGACGTTCAACGAGCTGCTCGGCCTGAGCCGGGTGATGGCCGAAGTGGCGCGGGAGGTGATCGTGATGGTCGAGGCCGACAAGATCGGCCGCAAGATTCCCAACCTGGAGCTGCCCTGGAGCAGCGTCCATACCCTCATCACCGATGATCGCCTGCCTCAGGAGGCACGGGATCAGATACAGGCCCGCGGCATCAATTTGATTTGCGCGACTGTCAGTCAGGAGAAATAAGCATGTGTGGAATTGTCGGCGCCGTCGCTGAACGCAGCATCACCGCCATCCTGCTCGAAGGCCTCAAGCGCCTTGAATACCGGGGCTACGACAGCGCCGGCGTGGCGGTGTACACCAACGCCAACACCCTTGAGCGCACCCGCCGCGTGGGCAAGGTCAGCGAGCTGGATGCGGCCCTGGCCGAGCATCCGCTGGTCGGCCGCCTCGGCATTGCCCACACCCGCTGGGCGACCCACGGCGCGCCGAGCGAACGTAACGCCCACCCGCATTTCTCCGGCGACATCGCCGTGGTGCACAACGGCATCATCGAGAACCACGAAGCCTTGCGCGAACAACTGAAGGCGCTCGGGTATGTCTTTTCTTCGGACACCGACACCGAAGTCATCGCCCACCTGCTCAACCACAAGCTCAAGGAGCTGAAGGACCTGACCGTCGCCCTCAAGGCCACCGTCAAGGAACTGCACGGCGCCTACGGCCTAGCGGTGATCAGCGCGCAGCAGCCCGATCGCGTGGTCGCCGCCCGCAGCGGCAGCCCGCTGGTGATCGGCCTGGGCCTGGGCGAGAACTTCCTCGCCTCCGACCAATTGGCCCTGCGTCAGGTCACCGACCGCTTCATGTACCTGGAAGAGGGCGACATCGCCGACATCCGCCGCGATAGCGTGCAGATCTGGGACGTCAACGGCCAGGCCGTCGAGCGCCAGACCGTGCAGTACAGCGACGGCGCAGAAGCCGCCGACAAGGGCGAGTTCCGCCACTACATGCTCAAGGAAATCCATGAGCAGCCAACGGTGGTGCAACGCACCCTGGAAGGTCGCCTGAGCCAGGACCAGGTTCTCGTTCAAGCCTTCGGCCCGCAGGCCGCCGAACTGTTCGCTAAGGTGCGCAACGTGCAGATCGTCGCGTGCGGCACCAGCTACCACGCCGGCATGGTCGCCCGTTACTGGCTCGAAGAGCTGGCCGGCATTCCGTGCCAGGTCGAAGTCGCCAGCGAGTTCCGCTACCGCAAGGTGGTGGTGCAGCCGGACACCCTGTTCGTCACCATTTCCCAGTCCGGCGAAACCGCCGACACCCTGGCGGCGCTGCGCAACGCCAAGGAACTGGGCTTCCTCGCCAGCCTGGCGATCTGCAACGTCGGCATCAGCTCGCTGGTGCGCGAGTCCGACCTGACCCTGCTGACCCAGGCCGGCCGCGAAATCGGCGTGGCCTCGACCAAGGCCTTCACCACCCAACTGGTGGGCCTGCTGCTGCTCACCCTGTCCCTGGGCCAAGTGCGCGGCACCCTGGGCGCCGGTGTCGAAGCCACCCTGGTGGAAGAACTGCGCCGCCTGCCGACCCGCCTCGGCGAGGCCCTGGCCATGGACAGCACCGTGGAGAAGATCTCCGAGCTGTTCGCCGAGAAGAACCACACCCTGTTCCTGGGCCGTGGCGCGCAATTCCCGGTGGCGATGGAAGGGGCCCTGAAACTCAAGGAGATCTCCTACATCCACGCCGAGGCCTACCCGGCCGGCGAGCTGAAGCACGGCCCGCTGGCGCTGGTGGACAACGACATGCCGGTGGTCACCGTCGCGCCGAACAACGAACTGCTGGAGAAGCTCAAGTCCAACCTGCAGGAAGTCCGCGCCCGCGGCGGCGAACTCATTGTGTTCGCCGACGAAAAGGCCGGGATGTCCAACGGCGAAGGCACCCACGTGGTGCAGATGCCGCACATCAACGACATCCTGTCGCCGATCCTCTACACCATTCCGTTGCAACTGCTGTCGTACTACGTCGCCGTGCTCAAGGGCACCGACGTGGATCAGCCGCGCAACTTGGCGAAGTCGGTGACGGTGGAATAACTTATCCACAGCTGGCGTACCCTCATGGTTTTTTAAAATAAAGATTGACACTAAATAATAAAGATTGACACAAGCCAACATAGATTGACACAAGGTCTAAACCCCCGTATTTACGGGGGTTTTCCTTTTCTAGATCGGTCCTTCGGTCTGGATTCATCGCTTCGATTTTTAGCTGTAGTAGCCTAGGAATGCCTTCGAGATGACTGCTAGGCCGAGCATCTTTTCCTACAACTATTTCCAGCGTGAAATGAAGCGGTTCGCACGAGCTGAGGAGGCGGGGGTTGCGAGGTCGCAGGTTTGCATCACAGCAGGACATTGAACGGCACATTGCAAACGGATTTGGCGCAGGCGCCGGGGCGAGCTACGTGCCTTGGCTAAGAGTGCAGGATGTTCCGTCAAGGGGGCGTTCGCACAAGATCCTAGGAGTGAAGGTTGATCGGATACATCACCTTCTGTCAGACCTTGAGAGGTCTTATCACCTTGTTTGCGAATTTTCTGAAGACGTTGTGGATATTCGTGAACAATACCCCTTGTTACCCCTAGAGCATGTGCAAACTATTGCCGCTTCAATAGGTGTCCGTTATCCGACGTACCCAGGCACCAAAGTGCCATATGTAATGACAACGGATTTTCTATTAACCGTTCGAGAGCCAGGTGGAGGTTTTAAAACTGTTGCTAGAACGGTTAAGTATCAAAAGGATTTGGATGGTAAAGGGGTGAAGAGAACGCTTGAAAAGCTTGAAGTTGAAAAGCGGTTTTGGCAAAAACAAGGAGTTGATTGGAATGTCGTTACTGAAGAGCACTTCACTCGGGATTTGATAAAGAATCTTGGAATGCTCAGGAAATACTCAAAGCTGCCGAGGGACTTAATGAAGTCATCCTTGCATGCTAGATTCATCGAGCTCCTAGAGAACAGCAGACCCTATCCATGGAGTTTGGCGGAGTGTCTGCGAAAAATTGCCTCTCAGTTATCTATATCATATGCCGACGCCAGAGGAATGTTTTTTTATTTTGTCTGGAATAAAGTCATCAAGATTGATTTGTTGAATGCCCCTCTATTATTGACTGATGCTTTGCCAGAGTTTGAAGTTGTTCAAACTGCCGGTCAGATATCCTTGAAGGAGAATATGTCATGAAAGTTTTCGTTAATGGCGTATTTGAACCGGTTACAGAGCTCTCCGTTATCAGCGATATGGTTAGGGCTATCCATCTCGATGAAAAACAGGATGTGGTGTATGTCATTGGGTTAACAGAACCTTTTCGGCAGCCCTATGCTGTTGGCCTAGAAGGTTTTCGCTGCTCGTTGAGTTCCGGTGATACCAAGCCAGTAACCATCACTACGCCAGAGTTCATGATGGTGCTTGAGGACGATCTGAGCGAGAAGGCGAAGCAAGCCAGAGATGATAAATGGGATGTCATAGCCCCGCTGATTGAGACTAGTTATCCAGGACAACTATTTGTTCGTGGTGAACTGGGGAGGTTGGTGTCGAACAGAGCTTCGGAGCTTGGAATTCAGCGTAAAACTATTTATCGACTGCTCTACCGGTATTGGGTTTATGGTCAGGTGAGAAACTCATTGCTGAATAATTATGCGGCAGTGGGGGTTTCAGAACGAAACTATGATCCTAGTAGACCGCCGGGGAGGCGGCCAAGGTTTCAAGGAGCTCTTGTCCAACCTGCCAAGATTATTAACGCGGTTGACAAGCGTTGTATCCGGCTTGGGTACTCTTTGTATGTTAATGATAAAAAACCATCTATTGTCAGCGCTTATGACGAAATGCTGAAAAAGTTCTATTCAGTAAAGGATATGTCTAAGAATGATGGTGAGGGGTTTCGTCTACTACCTAGCTCAGAAATACCGAACTATCACCAGTTCTATAATTGGGGTAGGAAGTTTTTCGATGAGGTCGAGACTGAACGTGGGCGTAAAGGGTTAAAAAAATGGCTTAAGGACTGTCGTCCGCTCTCTGGTACTGTCCGCGATTGGCTTCGTGGCCCCTGTCATCAGTTCGAAATCGATGCAACGATTGCCGATATTTATTTGGTAAATAGCTACTCTAGGCGAATACTGATAGGTCGGCCGGTACTTTACATCGTAGTCGATAGTTTCTCCGGAATGATCGTTGGCCTTTATGTGGGACTGGAGGGCCCTAGTTGGAATGGCGCCAGGCAAGCGCTGTTCAATGCTTTCACCTCCAAGGTCGAGTTCTGTGCCCAGAATGATGTCGAGATCGACCCAGAGGAGTGGGACTGCCACCACCTGCCTTACAACATCTACTCAGACAGGGGGGAGATGCTGTCGCTGGCATCAGAGGGACTTGCGAAAGGTCTGGGCATCGAGATGGGGACTGCACCGCCTTTCCGACCAGACTGGAAGCCGATGGTGGAGAGCCGCTTCGGTATTTTGAATGATCTCACCGGGATCAGATGGCTCCCCGGTGGAGTGGCTGCGCGCGAGCAAGAGAGGGGTGAGCGAGATAACCGGCTAGACGCAACGCTGAACCTGAAAGAGTTCACTCAGATCATCATCAGGTGTGTCCTCCACTACAACCGGCATCATCGGCAGCCCGGTCGGCTCACCCAGGCGATGATGAATGATGGTGTTGAGCCTACTCCTGTCGGGATCTGGACATGGGCTTCTGAAAACGAACTGATCGAGCCCAATAGTCGGCCAGATGAGCTGGTATATCTCCACCTGTTACCTCGTGATCGGGCAACCGTTCAAAAAGGTGGGCTTATGTTCCGCGGCATGCACTATGTCTGTGCAATGGCTGTGGAGAAAAACTGGTTTGCCAAGGCCCGCAGTCGTGGGGTGTGGTCGGTAGAGTGTTGGTACGACCCGAATTCGTCTTCGCATATCTGGATTCACGATGATAGTAAGCAGTTCATCCGTTGTGATCTTCGCCAGTCGGATACTAAGTACGCCGGTTATCGCTCGGACGAAATCTATGATTTGATCGAAGCCTATCGACAAAAACCGCCTGCACACCGGCGCGCCGAGTTGGAAAGCCGTGTGGATCTAACCGACGTGGTCAGTAAGATCATCAACAATGCGCTTGCTGAGCAGAAGCAAGAACCGGCACCCGCGACAAAAGCGAAAGCCGTAGGAAACATTCGCGAGAATCGGGCTGAAGAGCGATTCAGGGAGCGCGAGGCTGCTACTGTTCCTGATGGTGTGCGGGCAAAGCCAACTGATCGAGACGTTGGGCCAACACCCAAAGCACCTGACTCATATGCAGGCCCGCGTAGCGCACAGGTCATCGATATGCTCAAGAGAATCCGCCCAGGACGTACCAAATGAAAGGCGCCCAGATTTTTGCGAGCTACGCCAAGCAGCCTATCCCTGAATACGCTGGCAACCCACTAATCGAGGCGTTGCCTCCGATTCTTTCGGAGACAGCAGCTGCGGAATTGATCTCGAATTTCCCTCAGCCAGTGGATCCCGAAGAGCTCACTTTGGATGGGGCAACCCGGATTCACTGTATAGATCGTTTGAGAACAGTGGTGCAGCCCTTTTTGCTTCACTTGGATTTAGAGTCCATGTTCTCCCTGCTCATCCGTCGGGGGTACGTGGGCCGTAATCCCACTTCCCCTGATACTGTTAGGCATCTGCACTCCTTGTCGGGAGCTCAGCGTTACCATGACGCCTTCAAGTCGACCGCCGAGACTTTCAGCGTGGTGGGCCTAAGCGGTATTGGTAAGTCGACAGCCCTGCACGCCATCTTGAGCCTTTATCCACAAACGATTCGTCATGAGCGTTATGAGGGTAAGCAATTCGTCCATACCCAAATCACTTGGCTCAAGCTCGACTGCCCCCGAGATGGTTCCTTGACGGGGTTTTGCCAGCAGTTTTTTTATGCCGTCGGAAATGCCTTGGGGGACAAGGACTATCACAAGCGTCATAGGCATCGGAACATCAATGATGCACTGCAGCAGATGGAGCAGGTTGCCAGCACATTTTTCATTGGTGCGTTGCTAATCGACGAGCTTCAGAACCTCCACTTGGCTAAAACCGGCGGCAAGGAGAACATGCTGAACTTCTTCCTCAACCTGGTTAACAACATAGGAATTCCTGTCGTTTTCATCGGTACAAACTCGATGATCAGCTTGTTTTCGGATGTCATGCGCAACGCCCGTCGTTGCTGCGGCGTGGGTATGCTGGAGTTCAAACGCTTCGAAAAAGAAGATGACGAATGGAAAACGCTGGTCGAGAACCTTTGGAGTTATCAGTGGTGCAAGCAGACGGCTGAACTGACTGCCGAGATTTTCGATGTGTTGTATGAGCACACCCAAGGCGTTACAGATTTTCTCGTCAAGCTGTTGGTGTTGAGTCAGCGTTATGCGGTTCAAAGCGGCTCGGAGTGTTTGACTGCCGAGATAATTGCGAAGGTGAGCAACTCCAAGATGCAGATCCTGAAGCCAGCATTGTCAGCTCTGCGCAGTCGAGATCCAAAGCGGATGCGGCAGTTCGATGATCTGCTTCCGATCGAAGAGCAACTAAACGACATGATGGCGTTCGAGGGATCGGGTCGAGTAGAGCGCCTTGCTCTGCTTCGGAGTGTCGGGCCGCGTGAACATCCTACAAACCCGACACCAGCAGCTGTTTCCACGAGCAAACCCAAGGCACCTGCTGCTGTTGCTGTCGAGTCCTCTGAGGCTCAGATTCTGAGTGAACACGATTCCACACTTGCAGCGTTGAGGGCTGCCGGTTGGATGAATAATGACCTTTTTGAGTTTTCACCGACGTATCGTAAAAAGTGAGTCGGAGGTGGTGAAATGGATCTTAGATTCCATTTCTTCCCCGCTGCCTTTTCCGACGAGACACTACACAGCATGCTTTCTCGCTATGCACGCCTTTGCGGTGTTCGCAGCTTCAAAGCAGCTTTCGCCGGAGTAAGATCCCCAGCGGCTTTTTCGCAGAGTGTGGCTTTCCCAAGTCACTTGGCCGATTTAGTCGAGGCCCTTCCTTGCGGCACGGGCTTGTCGGTGGCTGAGGTTATCAAGCGTCACACGCTGTTGCCCTACTACTCACCCTTTGTCAGCCAGGATCAAGTAGATCAGGCCCACGCTTTGATGGCCGGCGATGGAACAGGGCTAATGCTCAAGTTGGGAGTCAATGCGAGTCGTCTCGAATTCGCTTGCAGAACGCGTTATTGCCCAGAATGTGTAGCCCAGGATCAGGTTCAAGTTGGAGTCGCCTATTGGCATCGGGTTCACATGCTCCCCGGCGTGCTGGTATGTCCCCATCATGGCACCTTGCTCAACGTCGTGGATCATCGCTGGTTTAGTCGCAATTCTCGGCAACTCAACCTGCCTGGCGATGACAGTGTGCAGGAACACTCGATACCGCTTCATGTCCCATTGCTCTGTCTGCCGGCGCTACATGACATAGCGCTGCGCTCACTACTGGTGCTCGAATCTGAGGTTCATGCTCTGTCGACCTGCAAAGTGCGCTCCACGCTTCTGCAAGGAGCCGTGGAACACGACCTTACTTCCAAGCCCCGTCGCTTGCATCTACGACGTCTTGCGCAGCATATGGCTGCATTCTGCCGAACACTTCCGAATACTTGGGAATATTCGGTACTCAGTGAGGCTCGAGAGGGAGTCCCCGCCACCTGGGTCACTAAGCTACTGCGCAAGCCAAGAGACTCCCACCATCCTCTCAAGTACATCCTGTTGGCCAGCGCACTGAGGGTCGATATGGAGAGCGTGCTGGGTAAGAAGACATTATCCGAGCCACAGATAGCGCCCCCTATTACGGTTGTCTCTCAACCCCCAAAGTGCGCTCCACGGACGTTTGCCATCGAGGGACTGGACTGTATATCGATGGCGGTGTGGAAACATGCGCTCGCGGGAGCCGATGCAAGAAAGATCGCTTCAGTACTGGGGATTTCGCTGGTCCACGTGTATCGGACCATCCGCGGCGTGGAAGGTGGGCCAGACGCCTGGAAAGAGGCCAGGTTTCTCAGCCAGCTCCGCGAAAAACGAATGGTCTTCGATGCTGAGTATCGCTGGCAGAAGGCACATGACTGCCGGGGGTACGCTTGGCTGTATCGTTGCGATCGGCCTTGGCTGACGGAGTGCATTGCGAAGCGAGCTGCCGATCATGCAAACAGAGCGGATAGCGCTGACATGTTCGCCGTTCTCGATGTGAGACTTGCCAAGCAAGTCGGGCAATGTGCCCGATCTCTTCGCTCTTTGCCGGGAAAACCTGTCCGGATCTCACGTACCAGGATCGGTCGAGAGCTACACGTACTGTCCCGTTTCGAGAAACAACTCTCCAAGCTACCCCTCTGTGCAGCAGCACTCATCGAGTTTTGTGAGTCTCTTGAAGAGTTTCACAATCGACGATTGTGGTGGGCGAGGCAAAAGCTTCGTTCGGAGGGAAAGACCATAAGCCAGTCGTCTCTCTACAGGACTGCGAGTATCAGGCGTAGGATTTAGTCAGGTGATGATCGGGTGCCACGTGTTAAGAAAATCCTTACCCTGGTACAGGTTGGCGTGTGTTACAAGGGGGCCGAACCTGGGATATGTGTCCTTTGCGAGCCCTACCTTGTAAGTCGATAACTGATGTCTGATCTGCTTTTTTTCCCGATGTCGATGCCGGACGAGATGTTGCATTCTCGTATCACCCGCTATCACTACCTGTCAGGTAACAGAACCGAAGCAGAGACCTTTCATGATCTGTTCGACTCGACTCCATTTGGCGTCGGAATGCTTCCTAAACAGATCGAGGTACTCGCAGCGAAGCTGCCGGGGGATAGAGAGCGCAATCTCGACGAGCTCATCAGCAACAACACCACTTTTCCAGCCTACCGGCCTTTTTTGGGTATGCTCGACGATGCGGAAAAAGGAGGTGACGGGAGCGTTGTTTCTGAAGTGGCGCGTGTACCGCGTCGAGAAGTAACTGTTCACGGAAAGGCCAAGATCTGTCTCAGCTGCGTACAGCAGGATCTCTTGGAGCTTGGCTATGCCTACTGGCATCGGTCACACCATTTGCCTGGAGTCATGGCCTGCTGGCGTCATGGTGTGCGGCTTATTCACTCCTGCCCAAAGTGCTCTCATCCATTCTATCGGAGATACAAATTACTCCCGAGCTTAACCGAACAATGTGTATGTGGTTGGAGTCCGTTAAAAGCTGCAGAAGGGACGAAATCTTCGGACGTTGAGATGAAGTTTGCAATTTTCGCGTATGAAGTTCTCCAGCGTAATCTTCCATCGATGTGTAGTAAAATTCTCTACTCCTGCCTTGTTCGGCAAACTAGAAAACGCGGTTTCACTCACGGCGAACTAATCAGTACTGCAAAGTTGATTGATAGTATTAGAGCTAAATTTGGGGATGAGCTTTTGTCGCAGATGGACAGGGCTTTTGACCAAGGTAAGCTTCAGACCTGGATCAGGTTTCGGGTTTATAAAGGCCAGATCGATATGCCGTTAGCCCGGCATTTGATTATTGCGTTGCATCTGTTTGGTAGCGCCGAGAAATTTGAACTATCCCTAAGAGAAGAGCTCATTCTTTTTAGCGCTGCAAATTCTGGCATATCTTCAAGAATTAGGCCGGGGCAGTCTAGCAAGAAGGATCAGCATCGACAAAAAATAGAAACGCTAATTGCGCTTCGGCCAGACATTGACTTAGAACATCTTTGGACGAATGCTTATCAAGCTACTCGATGGATCACGGAACATGATAACTCATGGCTTATGGCAAAGCTTCGTGCGGTGAAACATGACCCCGCGTCGCTAGAAGAGGTCAGCGATCCACGAGATCCATCATATGCTGACATCATAAAAGCAGGTGTCGATGATTTGTATAGAATTACTAAAGATCAGAAACGTGTAAATATCGGCAATCTCCTGAAATTGCTTCCAACCCGGATGAACCCTATACCAGCAATTCGTAAACAGAAATTTCCTTTAGTCACTCAGATGGTTGAGCGTCATCTTGAGTCTGTCTGGCATTTTCGATTAAGGCGCTTGGTGTGGGCAATTGCGGAAGTGCGAAGGTTGAACCTCCCTTTGAACACTGGAAGTCTCAGGTTAGTCTCCACGTTACCTGCTCAAGTTTTTCCAATACTTTTTAGCTTCTTTGAATGGAACCTAGAGCAATTAGTCAAAAACGGTATTGGGCCAGAGGCCTTACTCAAGTCGACCGGCGTAGCGCGGAATTGGGAAGGTCCTCCTGGTTATGATTTCATCTTGGGTGGGCATGCATATCGCCGGAAGGGATCCTGTGTCGAACCTTCGGAGCTGATGTGAAAACAGGGTAGTGTCTAATCAGTTTATCGAACTCCTCAGGACTGCCGTATGCGCATGATTGCATCCGCAATCGCTTGTGCATTTTTGTCCAAGGTCTCCATGGCAACTATCGCATTAACTGAAACGCTCTCTACACCGCTCTCTGAAAGCCACTTTGTGATCTCTTCGATTGCTGCACCTATGGCGTGTTGGTTGTGCAGGAGCAGTGTCAGGGCATCCGCCGTGGCTATTTTGACGTCTGTGTTGTCCGACATGACAGTCCTCCTTGGGAAGGTTTTCGGGAAGTCTAGACTATCTTTCTTTTTGGTTAAGACTTAATCAGCGATTTTTAATGGGGAGTTTTTATGGTAGATCAAGAACAGCTTATCCGCGAAATTATTTAGGCGTCGGTTGATGTGTTCTTGAGAAAATACGGAAACTTCTTGGTGGTTACATTGTTATTAAAGAATGGTTGGAGCTTAATATTTGGGTTTTTCGTTTTTTGAAGTAATATGCGAAATTTTATAGGTGCTTGGCCATGGTTGTGGTTTTGGGGGCTTATAGATTAGACTTGTTTTGTGCGGGAACAAAATTGCTTTCGGGCCATACATCTGAAAAGGAGTTGTGAATGTCTTTAAAGGAACTAATTCAGTCAGTTCTATCAGTTATTGAGCATGGAAGTCATGAAGAAGTGATGGCGGCTCCTCGAGGATGGATCGTAAAAGAGAAAGGATTGTATGTTACGGATATTGCAAAATATAATCAGTTTTTGGAAATGATATATGGTGCTGATAAAGTTGTAAGCTCTAGATTTTCCAGGGTGACGATATTTGAATTTCTGAACAAGCAGTTTCCGAAGCTAAAGATTTCGAACCAAGAAGTTGAGTTTGACGAAAAATTGTTCTTCAAAGATTTTTATGATGTTAAACCTAGGAATTTGCTAGTAACAGCCCCGATATCTGGAATTAGATTGGATGGAGGGGTTAAAAATTTTGAGTTGTCTATTTATAAGTTTGGGTATCTTCAGGATTTGCAGTTTCCGATAGCCAACGAAAGTGGAATGTATGTAAGTGTTTTAGTGAAAAATATTTACGATAAAGTCAAAGCCGTTCAAAAAGCGAATGATGCATTTCTGAATTTGGCTAAGATCATTGTATTTATGTCTGGCAAGCTTGATAGAAGCATTTCTATTGAAACGGGATTGCCTCTTAAGCCAAGTGTGTCGCATGAGCAAATGTATGTCAGCACGAGCTCTCATCAAGTTTCTGATGAAGGTGGCCCTCTGGACTGGGCGAACATAAAAAATGAGCTTCGAGAGAAGATTCCAGTTAATAATAGCTTTTTCTCTGAGAATACTGATTTTAGAAAGCTGTGGGTTTTGTATGGGAAGAAGCACAATGGTGAGAAGCTTAACGATCTCGAATCAAGAATACTAAATTCTGCCCTTGCTCTTGGTGAGTCTGCAATAACTAATGATACTAGAAACTCTATAATCTATACTTGCATCTCCTTGGAAATACTGTTCTCGCTGGATGAGGGAGGGCTCTTTCAGAAAAGCATAGGAGAGAAACTGTCAGATGTTTTTTCTTTTATTGTTGCTAAAGATGTAGAAGCTAGGCTGGAAGTTGGTAGGCTTGTTAAGAAAGTTTATGGGCTACGTTCTGCTATTGTTCATGGTGGTGATAAAGAGCTTTCAAATGAAAATTTAGTTGTTAATTTTTTCATGCGCCTTGCAATAAATGAGCTGCTGAATGGTGAAAGGTTTTCCGCTGTTACAAGCCTTAAAGATATTTATGAGTTGCTGAAAAGAGCGCAGAATTCATATTGAATTGGTTTTCGCTTGAAATAGACCCATGGTTGATTAAAGGAGTTGCTCTGTTTAGTTGGAATAAAAAATGAGGATGATTGCAGCAGAGCTAAACGTTGGGCTGCAATCACCGGGATAGAGATAAGCTGTGAATGATTGGCCCAACCTACATTGCGTAGGCTGGGCCATCAGTAACTCAGCCGTTCTGAATCGTCCTGACTTTCTCGGTAGTGATCGGTTCACCGCCGATACCCCAATCGCCGCTCTTCACTTCCTCGAAAATGACCCAGGTCACACCGCGCATTTTCTCTCCTTCGACCGAGACCATGGCGTCGGTGATCTTGCTGATAATCTCAGCCTTTTGTTCGGTCGAGAAGCCCCGTGCCAGAAAGCTTCATTGATGTACGACAGCAACTCACTAGAACAGTGAAAGCGGATCCTGGCGAGAGGAGGTGGATGCTCATCCGCAGCTAAGTGTTTTTCGGCCTAGACTGCTGCTAACTCGCTCTTCGTCGACTGAACTTCAGATAGGGAAATCACGATGCGCCTTAAGTCTGTCAAGCTCACTCACTTCCGCGGTTATCGCCACACCACGTTGATACCCATCGATGAAGCCATGACAGGCATCGTCGGCCGCAATGACTACGGCAAGTCGACCATTTTGGAAGCCTTGGCCATTTTTTTCGAGACGGATGGTGCCAAGCCCGACAAGAGTGATATGAACTGCTTCAGCCTAGCGGAGGGTGCAGATCAGTTTGAAATTGCCTGTGAGTTCGATGGGCTGCCAGATCGGATGGTACTAGATGAAAATGCCGAAACGACCCTGACTGATGAGTTTCTGCTTAACGCGGACGGCGTGTTAGAGATCGTCAAGAGTTTTAAGGCAAGTACCGGGAAGTTGGATCGTACAGCTATCCGATGCCAGCATCCTGCTGACGCGCAATTGGCTACTTTGCTAAGCCTCAAAATGGTTGATCTCAAAAAACTCGGTGAGCAGCGCGGTGTTGCTGAGTCTGTGGCCGATAAGCGCGTAGCGGCGTTGTGGCGGAAAGCAATTCGTACTGCAGCTGGACAGATAGACTGCCAAGAGACTTTGCTCGATGTGAGTAAAGCGCTTTCAGCGGACAACAAATCCATCTGGGACAAAATCGAGGCCCAGCTGCCAATCTTCGCCTTGTTCAAGGCCGATAGAGAAAGCAGTGATGGCGATGCCGAAGCTAAGAACCCCCTCCAGCAGGCAGTCAAGGAGGCTCAGGCTGAACTGCAGGAGCAGATCAGTGAGTTGGAAAAAAAAATCGAGACCAGTGTGCTGGACGTAGCGAATCGCACTCTGGAAAAACTTCGAGAAATGGCTCCTGAGCTCGCCAACGAGCTGACACCTCGATTCAAGGAGAAGCCAAAGTGGAGCTTCAGCTTCACCTTAGATGGGGAAAATGGCATCCCTATCAACAAGCGCGGCAGTGGTGTGCGCCGACTGATTCTCCTCAACTTCTTCCGTGCCGAGGCGGAGAAGTCAGTAGTGGGTAGCCAGCGTGACGTTATCTATGCCATTGAAGAGCCTGAAACTTCCCAGCATCCGAACTACCAGATGATGTTGATGAAAGCGCTGCTCGAACTTTCTCTTCAACACAATCGACAGATCATTCTGACCACTCACGTACCAGCCCTGGCCGGCCTGATGCCCATCGAAGGCATTCGTTATGTCACCAAAGACGAGAACGGCTCGCCCTTCGTTAAATTGCCTGGCGACGATGTGCTCAAGGAAGCCGCAGAGAGTTTGGGCGTCCTGCCAGAGACTGGCCTTGAGCGTGCGAGAGGAGTCGTGCTGGTAGAGGGGAAATCAGACGTGGTTTTCCTCCGGCATGCTGCCAATACGCTTAAGGCGGATGGGCATCTCGACTCGAGCTTAGAGGATCTTGGCATAGTTCCAATCTTGATTGGCGGCTGTGGTAGCGTGAAGCACTGGGTAACCCTAAATCTTGCTGACGACCTTGGCTTGCCCTGGTGCGTATTTTTGGATTCAGACATTGGGGGTAGTCCTGAACAGGTGGCAGCGATCGAGAAGCGCAAGCGAGAGGTGGAAGCTCGGGGACGCTCGTTCTACTCGACGCGCAAGCGAGAAATTGAAAACTACCTCTGCCCGGATATGATCGAAGCTCAAACCGGAATCAGGGTGGCATTCACTGACACCTGTGATGCCAAGAAAATTATTGGCCTAGCGGTGCGCGTTAAAGCTGATGATGTCATTGATCGCTTCTGGCCACTGATGTCATCTGATCAAATTCTCCAGTGCTCCACCTACCGAGAAAACGATCTGGAACGCTACGAGCTTAAAGAGCTGATCGAGAGCCTGCAGAAGTTAGTCGCCTGAGGGGATGGCAAATGATCGAGTGCTCTAAAGGGTCGCTTTCCGCTTCTTGAACCGGCCACAACTCCTGGCGATTCAGTATGCTGAGCTTGATCCAAGCGTAAAGGTTATGAACGAATATCCCCAAATTCATTACTTTGGTTTGCCTGATGACAGAAGGGTGTTTTCTTGGGGCCAAAAGGGCGCGGGCGAAAATTGAAGATCTCCCCTTGCGTTGCCTTTGGCCTGTTGTTAGATTTGGTCTGCGCTGGGTAGGCGCAACTCACCCGTCAGTGGCAGCTGGAAATCGGCACTACCCTGTAAGACCAAGCTCAAGGCCAAGGTTTCTTCTGGTCCCTTAGCAACGTAGGCGGGTGGCGTGTGCAGAAGGGGCGAGGAAAAAACCATGCGCCATCAATCGAATTCCGCACTGCCTTCATCTCTGCCAGGTCTCAAACGATTGGCTAAGTCGATCGGCCGGCAACAAGAAATTCCCCATTTCCAAGCGCTCAACCAGGCCGCCCAAAACTGCGGGTACCAGGATTATCACCATGCTCGTCGTGTCCTAGAGCGACTGAGTGCGGGCGATCTCCCTACGCCGGGAAGCTACAGCATTTACCTGTCGGCCTATTGGCGCGACACGTCGACTAAACCATTCCAGTGGGGACTGGAAACGCTGAAGATCGAATTGCCCAGTCCGCTGCTTGTGATCGTGCAGAAGCACCAGTGCGGTAGCGCGCGCAACCTTGAGGCCTTCTACATCGAGTGCGAAGATCACCTTGAGATGCGTGGGAATCTGGACTCGCAAGAACGTGCGCGTGAGCTGCTATGCCGAGCCGCGCTGACGCTTCAGTTCATGGAGGCGACCGGTCTGCGTCCGGCAACGACCAAGGTTCAGCGGAAGAAGATGCAGATCGTCGAGGAGCTGCCCGAGCGCGATCATCTGTCACGCTGGCTGGCTCCGTCTGGTCAGTGGGTTGTTCTGGACGAGCCCTATGATCATGTCACCGAGCCAAAGTCGTCGGCGTCGCGGGCGGCCTGGGTGGAGAGTCACGGGTTGTTTTGGGCTCGGCCAACGTGGAGCGGGCTCTATTACCCGGATAATGCTGTTCCCCACCTGATCTGTGCCGACCAGGCGCTACTGCATCAGTTGGTAAAGACGATCGAGGCCATGCCCGAGGTCGTGTCCCTTGACCTGGATGAGTGGCAGGGCACTACTGCTGACTACTGGTCACAGTTCGTGAGCCCGGCGCGTGAAGCTGCTGGTGCGAAGCGCAAGCCACGCGCTGGCACCACCTATGGATTTAGCAAAAACGCGATTGAGTATTGGCGCCGCCCAGGGTTCAAGCCGCTGTGGCGCCCCGATCCGTCCATGAGCCTGGCCAATCACGTTGCGTTGGGCAAGATCTTCCAGAGGCTGAGTGTTTCAGGGCTCCACATCGATGCCTACAACACGCTCGGTGGCATTCGATCGGAGCTCGAAGAATGGATGTTCGCGGAAAACTCCTGGGGCAACCGGAAGTGCACCAGGGAAGAGGAGAATGCTTACTACAGTGGGAATGAATTCGCGCGGTACCGGACGGCCAGGGAGCAGCTGAAGGCTGTAGATCGAGTCCATGCGATTCTGACCCGGTCGTATCTCGACTGCGCGCCGCTGCGCAAGATGCTCAAGCGCCTGGCTGCTGCACGCGCTGTAGTGGCGGAGTCTGCAGGATTGTAGCGAATAGTCCGGGGGACGTATGACCTCCTCTGGGGGCGCGAGGAAGAGCTCCCAGCGTGACCAGCAGACCGCCAGGTGGGTGTTGATAGGCGCCGAGTGATCGATGCGACCCTGCTGACTAACGAGTCAACGAGTAACACACGCGTTATTCAATGGCTTGATGGGCTATACGGCGGCGGTGGGATTCTTGATCTGGAGCCATGGGCCGAACCTGGATTAAGGGCGGGTAAGCACTTGACGCAAAAAAGCCACCCTAGGGTGGCCTTATCTACGACGGACTCTACCAGCGTATTGCCAAAGCCCCGCAGGATCCAAAGATCTGTGTTCAAGACCTTTTAGCTCTGCGGGTGGGCGTAACTCGGGCGATATGTCGGACCACCATTGTGACGCCGAAACGCGATTCCTGCCCTTTCCTGTGACTCAAGACTTCGCTTGCTTACATCTCTCCCTAAAGGGAGTTGCTTAGCTCCAATGGGGCGGAGACTACGAATTGGATCGAGTGCAAGCTCGGCGGTAAGCTGCTCAAAAGGCGACCTGATCTCTCTGTACGAAACGTACAGGTGCATCGAGCAGATTCACTGCGGCGAGATTATCGCTGGTTGAAGATCAGCCGCAGTGAGGGAAAGGCTGGGGTTAGGCTACCAACTGCAAACGAGGAGCGAGTGCCAGGTAGTCTTGGGGCATGGTTGAAAGGATCGCGGCGACCTTTTCCTGCGGCAGCCGCTCAGTGAGCAGCGCTTCAAGCTTGCCTAGCCGCTCTTGGACTGCGCGGGCACGATCCCACTGAATGCTGAACCGCTTGGCCGCGACTTTTTGCTCCACACGCACCAAATGACGGCTGAGGTCGTAGGTATAGCGCATGGTGACCTTGCTCGACGACCCGTCATCATCAGCCTCTTGGAAGGTCAGTTCGAACACCAGACCCTGAGAGGTTTTTCGTGCTGAGGACTCGACGTAGTCGTCTTCGAAGAGATTGTCGATGAGCTCACTGGGCTGAACGCCACGGGTTACGTGGAGAGTCGAAAGCTCATCAACCAGCATTTTGATGGATTCAAGACTCATTTCAGCATTCTCCTCAATTCATCGATGATTACTTCCACGTGCTCAATTGACTTGGTCAGCGAGCCATTGTCGCGGTCAGCAACCCTACCGAATTTCTTCGCCAGCTTGGTGTTGATAAAGCTAACCAGTATACCGTCGTTCGGTGTATTGGGTTTCACCATCGGCAGGTGGTTTTTGAATATCGGATAAAGGGTAGAAGCTTTCTCTGGGATCTGCAGGTCACTGAGCAACGTCGCGACCTCGTCCTGAGCCTTCTTGGTCAGGATCTCCCGCAACTGCTTGCGAGCAATCTCAGGCCGCTTCTCCACAAGGTTGGGATCTATGATCTGAGCCGCTTTCTTCGTCTCGGCGTTGAGAAACACGTTCTTGAGCTGTGCCAGAACATCCGCGTCGTAGCCCTCGATACCAGGAAGCGCCTGCACCTTCTGGGTTGCGATGGATTCGACCTCAGCCCTTTTCTCTGAAAAAATTTTGTTGAAATCCAAGTCCACAAGGTACGAGTCCCGGTCACTCACAAACGCTTCGGATGTGGAAACGCCCGCTAGCTCCTGCTCTTTACGGGTGTAGTCCTCGTCCGTGATGGTGTAGTCGCGGGTTCGCTGATGCTTGGCCCGGTCAACCTCAGTCTGGAAGGCCGTCCACATCAAATCCAAGCCGGTCTCCTGGTGATAGATCACCACGGCGTTGTTATCGATCTCAAAGGCCGTGATCTCCTCGTCCGGAATCGCCCGCAGGACCCTGCCCACGATCTGCGCAAAGGCGTTTTCGCTCCGGTAGGGTCGGAAAAGCGCGAGAACTGTGAGGTACCGATGGTCGTAGCCTTCCATCAACATGTTCACGGAGATGACAACATCGCATTGGTGGTTATCGATCACCCGAAACGCCGCAGCGATATCGGCCTGATCCATATAGCTGTGCACGACAGCTACAGTCAGGTTCCTGGATTGATACCAGGTGCGCAGGTCCTCGGCATGGGTGACGCTGCAGCCAACAGCGAGAATCTTGTGTGGCACATCAGGAGAAGTTTTCCGAAGCTCATCCAGCTTTTGAATGCTCAGGTTGATCACGTCCATCGAGCATTCTGGGGACAGGGCTACGCTTCGCTCCACCCATTCCGGCTCCTTGAATTCGAGGACTTGTTCTTTGGAGAGACGAACGCCCGGCTGTTCGTTGATCGTGAAGTAGAGTTCATGAGCATTGACGGTCTCTTTCCTCAGCCACTTCACGTACCGATCACGCATCACCTCGGACAAAGGTGTCTTGTGGATCAGTTTTCCCGGCACCTCCTGGTTGTCGCCTCGGAACGGTGTCCCCGTGACGAAGATCTTCTTGGCCTTGGAGAAGTGGGCCAGGGTCTTTTGCCAGCTACCAGCCGGCGCATGGTGTCCCTCATCGATGATGATGAGGTCGAAGAAGTCAGACGGCACCCGCTTCGTCAGTGACTGTCCACGTTCGTTATGCACCTGCTGAATGTTCGAGTAGACGAAGTGAGCCTGCTCAAGGCTGGACTGATGAGTGTCCGAGTTGAATTCGCACGTGACCGGAAGATCCTCGGCACTGAAGATCACATCGAAATTGATCCAGAAGTTGTCTTCCAGCATTTCCTGGGTCTTTCGGATGCTCTGCTTCGTAACCAAGCCCGGCGTTATGATCAGAACGCGCCCCTTTGCCAGGCCGAACGGTACGATGGAAATCAGCCCGGATTTGCCAGTCCCTGTCGGCAGGACAATCAGTGCATCCTCGTTGGAGTTTTCGAAATGCTCCTGCGCCTTAATGTAGGCCTCAATCTGCGGGCTACGCAGCTTTTTATTGCCAAGGATGTTGGCTGCCGTATCGGTGAAATAATTCATAGACAGTTATGGTTCCTATCGGCAGCGCGCGCTAAGGTGCCCGCTCGCTGCATAAGTGCACGGCGACGGGGAAGACAGATTTGGAGTTGTTCGAGGTGCAGCAGACGTAAGCATAGAAATATCCATATTTCGGGCCAGGCATCATCTGAGTCGTGATGGCTGTGCGTGTGAGCTTGGGATGATTGTAGCCCAGTGATATCACGCTTTGGATCTGATTCTCTTGAAAGTCCGTTCTGCGGTACAGGGTCTGTACATTTGTACCTTTCATGGACAGTTTGAAATGTGTGGCAGGACAATACGCTGAGCATGCCGGTATGCGGCATGACCTATCTCAGGCTCAGCGAAAGGATTTCCTAGCATGCTTTACCTTACTGACGGACAGCCCTCCTTCTGTCCAAAATGCGGCAAGCCTATCGATCCACAACTATGCGGCTGGGAGGCAAGAGATCGTTTTTACAACGGCAACCATCCGTTTCTCTGTGGTTGCGGTGCCCGTTACCTCATTGGAGAAGCGGGCGTGAACAAAGCTTTTGATTTGGCCGAGACGGTTGCAGGGGATGCAGGCATAGATCGGCAGGCGCGAGCCAACTTGATGTGCGAGCTGTATGTGATATTGGGAGCACTTGACGCTCCGACTGCAGTGCTCGATCAGGTACTGGCCGCAGTTGAAGGTGACGAACTACCGTATTCCACTTTGCTGCCATTCGAGAATGACTAGCCAAAAGTGGCTTTGACTTCAGAGTCGAAGAGACTGGTACGGACACGTGGTGCCGGCGCACCTTGGGGGGAGGCATAGATTTTGTCGTAGCTACTTGCCAATGCATGCCCCCCGAAGAGGAGACTGAGATGGTGATCGGGCCATTAATAGCCATGTACGCAAAGTCACATATTTGTGATTATCCGTCCATGGCTGAGTCATTGAAGGCGAGTGAGAAAGTGGCTTCGACCACTTCTCGTTTGCGAGATGGCTTCAGGCCTTTAGCGTCGCCCCCCCCCCCCGCTGGCCCATGGTGCACCATGTGGGTTGATAAGCTTGTCAGCAGTTAGGTCTGGCCGCATTGGTGTATCAATTATCTGCGCAATGTCAGCCCCTCGCTCGCTTGATTAGGTATGACTGAGTGTGCCGCTGGTTGTGTCAAACTTTATTTCGGGTTGCGAAGGGCCTTTTTTCGCTAACGCGTGAGGCTGTGTCAAACTATGTTTCGGTTCCAGTGGCAGGCATTAGCACTGAAGCCCGCGGATTTTGCGACCCTCTGTGTCAATCTATGTTCCGAGCAGCCACCTCAAGAATCGCAGCTTCGGCTGCGATTTTTTTCGACTCGAGGATTTCGATGGACCGCTTCCAGGAAATGCAGGTCTTCACCGCCGTCGCCCAGGAGCAAGGCTTCTCGGCGGCGGCGCGGCGGTTGGGGTTGTCGGCGGCCAGTGTCACCCGGGCGGTGGCGGCGCTGGAGCAGCGGATCGGCACGCAGTTGCTGGTGCGCACCACCCGCAGCGTGCATGTCAGCGAGGCGGGGCAGCGGTATCTGGAGGACTGCCGGCGGATCCTGGCCGAGGTGCAGGAGGCCGAGGATTCCGCCGCCGGCAGCCATGCCCGGCCCCGTGGGCAGTTGACGGTGACCGCGCCGGTGCTGTTCGGCGAGCTGTTCGTCACGCCGGTGATGGCCGGTTACCTGGCGCAGTATCCCGAGGTGTCGATCAATGCCTTGCTGGTGGACCGTGTGGTGAGCATGGTCGAGGAGGGCGTCGACGTGGCGGTGCGCATCGGGGAGTTGCCGGACAGCAACCAGCACGCGATCCGGGTCGGCGAGGTGCGGCGGGTGATCTGCGGTTCGCCGTCGTACTTTGCCGCGCACGGGCGGCCGGAGAGCCCGCAGGATCTGGCCGGGGCGCCGGTGGTGGCGACCTCTTCCATCGGTCAGGTGCGCAACTGGCCGTTCATCGAGCACGGCGAACCGGTCAGCGTGCGCCCGGAGCCTCGACTGGTGGTGACCGCCAACCAGGCCGCCATCGCCGCCGCGTGCCTGGGGCTTGGGCTGACGCGGGTGCTGTCTTATCAGGTGGCCGGCAAGATCGCGTCCGGCGAACTGGAGATCGTCCTCGCCGAGTTCGAGCTGCCGCCGCTGCCGATCCACGTGGTGTATCAGGGTGGGCGCAAGGCGCCGGCGCGGGTGCGCAGTTTTGTCGACTACGCCGTGAAGGCGCTGCGCGAGCATCCGGGGTTGAAGAATGCGGCGTTATTTCGCCCAGTGAAATAATCGATTGCGTTTGCTGGTGATTCTATAGGTCTGGTGAAAGGCGGAAGATGGCCGCCACGGTTGTCGCCCATTCCGGGCGGCGCTTTCCTCCTGCGGAGTCGACCATGCAAGCGATCAAACTGTACAACTTCCCGCGTTCCGGCCACGCACACCGCGTGGAGTTGATGCTCTCGCTGCTGCAACTGCCCGTCGAACTGATCCTGGTCGACCTGGCCAAGGGCGAGCACAAGCAAGCGCCGTTTCTCGCCCTCAACAGCTTTGGCCAAGTGCCGGTGATCGACGACGGCGGCGTGGTGCTGGCCGACTCCAACGCGATCCTGGTGTACCTGGCGCAGAAGTACGGCAACGGCCGCTGGCTGCCGGCCGACCCGGTGGGCGCGGCACGGGTGCAGCGCTGGCTGTCGGTGGCGGCCGGCCCCATCGCCTTCGGTCCGGCGGCGGCGCGGCTGGTCACGGTGTTCGGCGCGCAACTGAATGCCGAGGAACTCATCACCCGCGCCCACAACCTGCTCAAGGTCATGGACCTGGAGCTGGGCAAGACCCCGTACCTGGCCGGTGCGGAGCCGACCATCGCCGATGTGTCCGCCTACAGCTACATCGCCCACGCGCCGGAAGGCAACGTGTCGCTGGACGACTACGCCAATGTCCGCGCTTGGCTGCAGCGTGTCGAAGCCTTGCCCGGTTTCGTCGGCATGCCGCGTACGGTGGCCGGCCTGCAGAAAACCGCCTGATGTCCACGGCCCGGCCGAGCCGGGCCATCCACACTGCGCCGGCGGCGTAGGGGAGGCTCTGTGATGGAACGTTCACCCTGGCACGCCGGCGAACGGCAACTGCAAAACCATGTCGGCGTCGCCGAGCGGATGGAGGCGTTCGGGCGCAAGGTGATCCGCACCTGGATGCCGGACCAGCACCGCGAGTTCTACCGGCAACTGCCGTTCATGCTGTACGGCGCGGTGGATGGCGAAGGCCGGCCCTGGGCCAGCGTGCTGGAAGGCGAGCCGGGGTTCGCCCGCTCGCCGGATCCGGAGCATCTGCACTTCCTGGGCCTGCCCGCCGCCGATGACCCGGCGGCGTTGCAGGACGGCGCCGCCATCGGCCTGCTCGGCATCGAATTGCACACCCGCCGCCGCAACCGGCTCAACGGGCGCATCGGCGCTCTTGGGGCCGACGGTTTCGAGGTGACGGTTGAGCAATCCTTCGGCAACTGTCCGCAGTACATTCAGTTGCGTCAGTTTCAGCGCGTGCCGCTGACGGATCCGGCGACGCGGCCGGCCACGCACCTGGACGCCCTCGACGATGACGCCCGCGCCCTGATCGAAGGGGCCGACACCTTCTTTGTCGCCAGTTACGTCGAGGTCGACGGCCAGCGTTCGGTGGACGTCTCGCACCGTGGCGGCCAGGCCGGTTTCGTCCGGGTGCAGGGCAATCGCCTGACCATTCCGGACTTCGCCGGCAACCTGCATTTCAACACCCTCGGCAACCTGTTGCTCAACCCCCGGGCGGGGCTGCTGTTCATCGACTTTTCCACAGGCGACCTGCTGCAGCTCAGCGGGCGCACCGAAGTGATCCTCGATGATCCGCAGATCGCCGCGTTCCAAGGGGCCGAGCGGCTGTGGACGTTCGAGGTAGAAAAACTGGTGCGGCGGCCGGCGGCGTTGGCCTTGCGCTGGCGCTTCGAGGGCATGTCGCCCACCAGCCTGCTGACCGGCAACTGGCCCCAGGCCGAGGCGCGCCTGCAGGCCCAGGCGCTGGGCGACCGCTGGCGGCCGTTGCGGGTGGCGCGGATCGAGACGCAGAGCCGCAACATCCGCTCGTTCTATCTGGAGCCGGTGGACGGCGCCGGGCTGCCGGTGTTCCAGGCCGGCCAGCATTTGCCGCTGCGCTTCACCCTCGACGGTGAGACGCACATCCGCACCTACAGCCTGTCCGGGGCACCGTCGGACGATTTCTTCCGGATCAGCGTGAAGCGTGAAGGTCGCATCTCCACCTATCTGCATGAACAGGTGCGTGTCGGCGATGTGCTGGAGGCGCGTGCGCCCCAAGGGCATTTCACCGTGGCGGCGCTGGAGCGGCGGCCTCTGGTGCTGCTGGCCGCCGGGGTCGGGGTCACGCCGCTGCTGTCGATGCTGCGTGAGGTCGTGTATCAGGGCCTGCGCACGCGGCGGATCCGGCCGACCTGGTTCATCCAGAGTTCCCGCAGCCTGGCCGACCAGCCGTTCCGCGCCGAGCTGGACCGGCTGCTGGAGGACACCGGGGACGCGGTGAGGGTGCTGCGCCTGCTCAGTCAACCCGAGGACGGCCTGCGCGAAGGCGAGGACTTCGACCTGCGCGGACGGATCGACGGCGACCTGCTGCGCAATCTGTTGACGGTCGATGACTTCGATCAGGTGGACTTCGTTCTGTGCGGCCCCGGCGCCTTTACCCAAGGCGTGTACGACAGCCTGCTGGCGCTGGATGTGCGGGATGCGCAGATCCATGCCGAAACCTTCGGCCCGTCGACGTTGCGCCGCCGGGCGGATCCGGACGCGGTGGTGATCGATCAGCCGCCGGCGGCCACTGCCCCGGTGCCGGTGGTGTTCGAGCGGTCGGCCAAGGAAGCCCGGTGGCATCCGGAGGGCGGCAGCCTGCTGGAGCTGGCGGAAAGCCGCGGCCTGCGTCCGGAGTTCAGTTGCCGGGGCGGTTCGTGCGGCACGTGCCGGACACGGCTGGTCAGCGGCGCGGTGCATTATCCACAGCCCCCGGCCGAAAGCCCGGAGGACGGGCATGTGCTGATCTGCTGCGCGGTGCCGGCCGCCGGAACCCAGGCCCTGGTGCTGGACCTGTGACCGGACGGGCCTGTGGATAACCGGTTCGCCGGGGGCCGGCGACCGGTTCAGGTGTATTGAAGGGAATGCACGTGTTGCGGGACAGGGCCGGACGGCAGGTTGCGCAAGGTGTGTGCCGCCATTTGCGCACTGGCCTCGCGCCAGGTGAGCCATTTCCAGTCGGCGACGTCACGGGCTGCCGGGAAGCGGCCGCTGCGTTCGAAGTCGCCGATCAGGTCGGCCAGCGTCTGCGGGTCGTTCAAGTCGAAATAGGCCATGAACTCGCGGCCGATCTCGCGGAACACCGGAATGTCGCTGCCCATCGCGGGCAAGCCGCGCTGCATCGCTTCCACCAGCGGCAGGCCGAAGCCTTCGACGTAGGAAGGAAAGACCAGCGAGCTGGCGCGGGAGTAGGCGTATTCCAGGCTGGTGTCGTTCAGGTCGTTGAACATGAACAGCCGTTGGTTGAACTCGCGGTGGTTGCGGATCCGCGCAAGCAACGTTTCGCACTTCCAGCCGATGTGCCCGGCGATGCACAGGCGCGCCTTGGAGCCGGCGGCCCAGGCGCGTTCGAAGGCGTCGAGCAGGTAACTGTGATTCTTGCGTGGCTCGATGGTGCTGACCATCAGGTACACCGGCTTGGGGGTGGAGAACAGGCGTTCCAGGCCTGGCTCGACGGCCGCGTCGGCGGCGCTCAGGTCCAGCTCGCAGCCCAGGTGAAAATAGTCGAACCAGGTTTTGCGCGCCGCCGCGTGGCCGAGGCGCCGCTCCAGTTCGCTGCGCATCTGGTCGCGCACGGTCGCCGAAATGGCGACGTAACCGTCGGCGATGCGGGTGATCCAGTCGAACCAGGTGTTGAAGACCTGCACCAGGCGCGCGTCGTAGAAATGCGGGTGGGTCAGCGGAATGAGGTCGTAGATCACGGCCGTGATGCCGACGCCTTCACGCTTGAGCTGTTCGGCGTGGGGAAAGAAGTCCGGGTTCCACGAGGAGTCGAGCAGCACCAGTTGATCCCCCGGCCGATGCTGCAGCGGTTCGCAGCGGCTGGGCAGTTGATGGCGGTTGATCCGTTCGACCAGGCGCAGCGGCACGCTGAAGGCGGCCATGGCGCTGAGCCGGTAGGCTGCGTAAAACGCCCGGCGGGCGATCCGGCTGGTGAGGCGGCGGTCACGGGCCTGATACCACTGCAGGAAATGATGGGCCAGACGCTCCAGGCGTCCGCCGAACTCTACGATGCGGTTGGACAGGGGCGTGTCCAAGGGGGCCAGGCGCAGCACGCGGTACAGCTTGCCGTTGAGGAACACCACCGGCACGCACTCGACGCCGTCCACGCTGGGCGGCAATTGGTTGATGACGTTGCGCACCACCCGCTGGATGCCGGAGTTGATCTGCGGATGCTGGAAAACGTGGGTGCATTCCACCAGCAGGCGCGTCATGACATGCCCCCCGGCAGACGCCCGCCGGCCGTGTCCGGATGCAGCTTGGCAGGTGGCTCACCGGAGCCTTTGGTCACCGGAACGAACGGACAGTTTTTCAAACCGCGATCCCTTGGTCTTGAACTCTCACCGTTTTCCCACAGGCTTGGGGGGAATGTCTGTCAGACCGGAGCTAGAGCCCCTGTAAGAGGACAGGCGAGGTTGTTGTAGTTGTTTGGTTGCCAATCTGTGCCAATTAATCAGCAATTTCAACAAGTCTTACCGTGACCGGTCAGTTCTGCTTTGCGCTGCCCCATTTATTCGCGCCGGATGGTTCACGAAGTCGCGGCGGATGTGTTTAGAATGCCCCTCGTCACGATTGGCCGAGGTTCGGCAGGGCGACGCGAGAACCCTGTGAAGCTGACCACTAAAACAAGAACGTAGACGGATCGAACACCAGGGCCTGCGCCATCCGCGACTTGCCCGGTTGCAGTTCTCCGTCATGAAATGAAATGGCCGGGACGGCTGTTTCATCGTGGGATGCCATGAATTTCATTCTCTACTCCGACGTCAACGACCACTCCATCAGCCAGAGCCTGGGACGTCCCGAATACAGCTACTACTTTGTGCTCAAGGCCTACCGGCCGGTGCTCGAAAGCCTCGGGCAAGTGCATGTGGTGTCTTCCCCGGCCGAAGTCGATCCCCTTTACCGGCAGTTGCTCGCCCGTGGCGAAGACTGTCTTTTCCTGTCGTTCGCACCGCCCCAGAAAACCCCGACCGAGCTGGCCTGCCCGATGGTCTGCGTGGTCGCCTGGGAGTTCGATTCGATCCCCGACGAGCAGTGGGACGACGATCCGCGCCATGACTGGACGCGCATGCTGGCGCGCCATGGCCGGGTGATCACGCTGTCGAGCCACACCGCCCGGGCGATCCGCCGGGCCATGGGCGACGACTTTCCCGTGCTGGTCCTGCCCACCCCGCTGTGGGAGAACTTTGCCGCCATCCGCGAGCGGCAGGCCGATGCGCCGGTGAACCCGGGCATGACGCTGTCGATCAAGGGCTGCATTTTCGACACCCGCACCCTGGCCCTGTCGGCCGACGACCTGGTGCCCAAGCCGCTGACGCCGGAAGAGGAAGCGGCGCTCGAGGCGCTGCGTCCGCCGCCCTTGACCCTCAAGCGCCGTTTCGTCATCGCCCGGCACTTCTTGCGCCAGTGGGCGCTGGATCTCGGCCGCGAGCAAGGCGTGCCGCGGGTCAAGTTCCTGCACCACTGGTACTGGGAAGGGATCCGCGACCTGCTGTCGGACAAGGCCCACGGGTGGCTGGCCCGGCAACTGCCGGCGATCGCCGGCCCGCAGGCGGTGGCTGAGCCTGCGCCTGCGCCGCTGAACCTGCCGGACACCTCGCAGGTGGTCGAGACCCGGGTCGACGGGGTGGTGTACGTCACCGTGTTCAACCCCAAGGACGGCCGCAAGAACTGGCACCAGATGATCACCGCGTTCTGCTGGGCGTTTCGCGAAACGCCTGACGCGACGCTGGTGCTGAAGATCACCCAGAACGATCTGGCGTCCTACCACGGCGAGTTGATGACCCTGCTGGCGCAGCTTTCGCCTTTCGCGTGCCGCGTCGTGGTGATGCACGGCTACCTGGACGATGCCCAATATGCCCGGCTGTACGAGGCCGCCAGTTTCTACGTCAACGCGTCGCGCTGCGAAGGCCTGTGCCTGCCGCTGATGGAGTTCATGGCCAGCGGCAAGCCGGCCATCGCTCCGGACCATACGGCCATGGAGGACTACATCGACGACAGCGTGGCGTTCGTGGTCAAGTCCAGCGAAGAGCTGACCATCTGGCCCCAGGACTCGCGGATCATCTACCGCACGCTGCGCCACCGGCCCGACTGGGGATCGCTCAAGGACGCCTACGAAAACAGCTACCGGCTCGCCAAGAGCCAGCCGCAGGCTTACCGGCACTTGTCCGTCGCTGCGCTCGAACGCATGCGCGCCTACTGTGCGTTCGCGCCGGTGCAAAAAAGGCTGGCGGACTTCCTTGGGCTGGTGCCGCCGAGCGCCGTTGCCGCACCCGTTACGGAAGACGCCTCATGCTGATCATCATTCATTCCGAAACCAACCAGCACACCATCGAGCGCAACCTCGGCCGCTCCGAGTACAGCTATTACTTCGTGCTCAAGGAGTATCGGCCCGTGCTCGAGCGCCTGGGGCGGGTGGTCGAAGTCCGCGATCCGCAGCGCGAGGTCGATGCGCTGTACCTTGAGTGCGTCGCCCGCGGCGAGCCTTGCGTGTTCCTGTCCTTTTCGCCGCCGCACCGCACGCCGGTGCACCTGGCCTGCCCGACCTTGCCGGTGTTCGCCTGGGAGTTCAGCACCATCCCCGACGAACCGTTCGCCGGCGAGCCGCGCAACGACTGGCGCACCGTGCTGCAGGCCTGCGGCGCGGCCATCACGCATTCCGGCTACACGGTCGATGCCGTGCACCAGGCCATGGGAACCGATTACCCGATCATCTCCGTGCCGGCTCCGGTATGGGACCGCTTCAGCGCCCGTGGCACGTCGGCTCAGGCTCGGCCGCAGACGGGGCCGGTGCGTTTGACGATCAAAGGGCTGGTGGCCGACAGCCGTCAGCTCGACCTGGAGGCGTTCGGCCCGGTGCATCTTCGCCGCGGCAAGGCCATCGACTTCAAGGCGCCGGTCCAGGAGCAGGAACTGGTGCTCGACGGCGTGGTGTACACCTCGGTGTTCAACCCCGGCGACGGCCGCAAGAACTGGGAGGACATGCTCAGCGCCTTCTGCGTCGCCTTCCGCGACACCGAGGATGCGACGCTGGTGCTCAAGCTCACGCATCACGACGCCGAAGAGGCGCTCGGCGACATCCTCCATCACCTCTACAAGAACCAGTCCTATCGCTGCCGCATCGTGCTGATCCACGGCTACCTGGCGGATGCGGACTACGAACGGCTGGTGCAGGCGACCCGCTATGTGGTGAACACCTCCTACGGCGAAGGGCAATGCCTGCCGCTGATGGAGTTCATGTCCTGCGGCAAGCCGGCCGTGGCCCCGCGCACCACGGCGATGATCGATTACCTGGACGGGGACAACGCGTTCCTGGTGCGCACCACCGACGAACTCACCGCGTGGCCCCACGACCCGCGCAAGGCCTACCGGACCTTGCGCTACATCACCGACTGGGCGTCGGTGCGCGACGCCTACCGGGCCAGCTACGAGGTGGCCAAGCACGATCCGCAACGCTACGCGCAGATGTCGGCGCACGCGGTGCGCAGCCTTCAGGCCTTTTGCAGCCAGGCCGTGGCGGAGCAGCGCTTGCGCGATTTCCTGGGGCGGGCGCAGGAGTTGTGCGCGACGGTCCCTGCGCAAACCTGCGGTGCCTGAGCCGATGAGCGAACGGCGGATCCTGGACATCGAAGTGCTGCGGGCCATTGCGGTGCTGGGGGTGCTGTTCCATCACCTGCAAGGCAGCCTGTTCACCGATCCGGTGCCGTTGCTGGAGACGATCCATGCCTGGGCGCAGCCGTGGTGGGGCGTCGACCTGTTTTTCGCGATCTCCGGGTTCGTCATCGCCCGCAGCCTGATTCCGGTGCTGCGCGGTTGCGAAGGCCGCCAGGCGCAGTGGCTGCAGGTGCGCGACTTCTGGTTGCGCCGGGCGTTCCGGCTGCTGCCGTCGGCCTGGCTGTGGCTGGCGCTGATGCTGCTGGCCTGCGTGTTCCTCAACCGTTCGGGGGCCTTCGGCACCTGGCAGGCCAACGTGCAGGCCACCTTCGCCGGGGTGTTTCAATACGCCAACTTCCGCTTCGCCGACAGTTTTTTCCATTACGAGTACGGCAGCAGTTTCGTCTACTGGAGCCTGTCGCTGGAGGAACAGTTCTACCTGCTGTTTCCGCTGTTGATCCTGGTGTGCCGCAAGCGACTGGTCTGGGCCTTGCTCGCCTTGGTCGCGGTGCAGCTCTTCACCGTGCGCACGCCGCTGCTGATGGTGATCCGCACCGATGCGCTGGCGTTGGGCGTGCTGCTGGCGATGTGGAGCGCGCAAGCGTCGTGGCGGCGCTTCGAACCGAGGTTCCTGAGCCGGCCCTGGCTCGGCCTCCCGACGTTGATCGCGGTCGCGGCGTTGCTGAGCTTCATGGCCACCGACCGTTTCACCTTCGCCCCTTACCGCATCGGCTCGATCGCCGTGCTCGGCGCGGCGCTGGTGTGGATCGCATCGTACAACGGCAACTACCTGCTGCCGGCGGGTCGGACGCAACGACTGATGGCGTGGATCGGCAGCCGCTCCTACGGCATCTACCTGATCCACATTCCGGCCTATCAACTGGTGCGCGAACTGAGTTGGCGCCTGCAGGCCGCCGGCCTTCCCGACTTCGGCGGCCACCCGGTCGCCACGCTCCTGGCCGCCGCCGGCCTGATCGCGCTGCTGAGCGAACTGAACTACCACCTGATCGAAATGCCCATGCGCAACCGCGGCGCCGCCCTGGTGCGGCGCCTGCGCACGTCACCCACCGCCGTCCCATCCCCTGGAGCCACCTCATGCTGAGCCTTTTGAAGAAACTCACGGCGGCGCCGTCCGCCGAGCCTGTCGCCCCGGTCGCCGACAAGGTCGATCCGTACATGCTCGGGCTGCGCGACGCCATGCTCAGCGGCTGGTTCAACCAGGAGACCGGCGAGCTGTTCACAGGCTTTCCGGTGACGGCCGACGACACCCTGCTGGATGTAGGCTGCGGCGACGGCGGCAACGTGCATTTCTGCGGGATGCGCGGGGCGAAGATCATCATCGCCGACATCGACGGCGCCAAGGTCGAGGCCACTCGCCAGCGTCTGGGCGACACGCCGGCGCGCGACGTCGAGTGCCATGTCACCGACTGCAACCCGCTGCCGATCGCCGACGCCACCGCTACCCGCGTGGTGTCCACCGAAGTCATCGAGCACGTCGACGACCCGGCGCAGTTCCTCGCCGAACTGGTGCGGGTCGGCCGGCCGGGGGCGCTGTACCTGCTGAGCGTGCCGCACCCAAGCTCCGAAGACCTGCAGAAGGACATCGCCGCGCCGGAGTATTTCCAGAAGCCGAACCACATCCGGATCATCGGCGAGGAGCAGTTCAAGGGAATGGTCAGCGACGCGGGCCTGGAGATCATCAGCCACAGTTCGTACGGCTTCTACTGGTCGATGTGGATGCTGCTGTTCTGGGAGGCGAAGGTGGACTTCAGCAACGCCGACCATCCGCTGCTCAACCACTGGGCCGACACCTGGAAAACCGTGCTCGACTCGCCGCGTGGCGCGCAGATCAAGCAGGCGCTGGATGCGGTCGTGGCGAAAAGTCAGGTGATCATCGCCCGCAAGCCGTAGTGCCGGCGCGGGATTGTTCGGTGCGTTGACTGACGCCATCGCCAGCAGGCGGGCCCCACCGTGTGTGGGCCGCGCCGGCCACTGTGGGAGCGGGCTTGCCCCGGGCGGCGATCCGCCGATGGCGTCAGTTCAGTCAACCAAGATGTCGGTCGCTTGCAAAGGTTTTGTGTACCCTTGGCGCTTTGCGTGGTCAGGGAGTCGCAAGCAATGCGGTTTTTCATCGGGCTGTCGGCGGTGCTGGCCATCGCCACTTGGCTCACGGCCTGTGAGCGGACGCCGGCGCCGCCCCTCGACCAGCAGCTCTACATCTGGCAGCGCCAATGGACGCCCGCCCACGGGGCTGCGCTGCGTGACAGCCGCGCTGACTTTTCCACGGTGCGGGTGCTGGCGTTGCAGGCGTTTCCACAGGCGGGATGGAGCCGGGCGCGGATCGATCCGGCGTTGCTCCACCAGGACGGTCGGCCGCTGATTGCGGTGGTTCGACTCGACGGCCAGCTCAAGTCCCTGGACCTTGCGCACGCCACGGCGCAGATCCTTCAGGTGCTCGACGACTGGCGCGGACAGGGGCTGACGTTGGCCGGCGTTGAGATCGACCACGATGCCGGCAGCGCACGGCTGCCGGCCTATGCCGAATTCCTCGCCCATCTGCGCCCGGCGCTGCCGCCCTCGTTGCCGCTGAGCATCACCGCGTTGCCGGCGTGGCTGGACAGCCCGCAATTGCCGGCGTTGTTGGCGACGGTCGACAGCAGCGTGCTGCAGGTGCATGCGGTGAGCGATCCGCGCCGGGGCCTGTTCGATGCGGATCAGGCGCGGCGCTGGGCGGACGCCTGGGGACGGGTCAGCGACAAGCCGTTCTATCTGGCGCTGCCGGCCTACGGCGTGGCGCTGTTGCCGGACAGCGGCGGGGCGCCGGAAGTGGAGAGCGAGGTCGCGATCCCGCGGCGCGGCGAACGCCGCGAACTGCTCGCCGATCCACAAGCCTTGAGCCGGCTGGCCAGCGCACTGCGCGAAGACCGCCCGGCGCATCTGGCCGGCCTGATCTGGTTCCGCCTGCCGCTGGCCAACGACCGCCGGGCCTGGAGCCTGACCACGTTGCGTGCCGTCGCCCGCGGCGAACCCCTGTCGAGCAGCCTCGGCGTGAGCTTCACGGTGCAGGACGGACTTTACGACATCGGCCTCGCCAACCGGGGCAATCTCGACAGCCCTTGGCCCGCGCGCCTGACGGTCAAGGCCCGGGACTGCGTCGGCGCCGACGCCCTGGCCGGTTACTCGTTGCAACAAACGCCGGATCTGCTTACCTTCACCCGCCTGCGCGACGGCCGGTTGCCGGCGGGCGGTCAGCGTGCTGTCGGTTGGGCGCGTTGTGCACACATTGATCAAGGAGGTTCGCATGTTGACCCGTAACTGGCCCCGCCACCTGCTCTGCCTGAGCCTCAGCCTGCCGCTGGGCACGGCGCTGGCCTGCGGCCCGGACTTCCCGATGCGCCTGCTCGACAACCGCGGGCAATCGCTGGCGGAGCTGCCGGAGGGCAACTTCAACTTCGAGATCAGCCGCCTGGGCAAAGCCATCGACGGGCTCAAGCTCACGACGGTGGCCACCCACAACCCGGACGCCTACGGCGAGCCCGGCGAGTACGTCGACGAGCGCGAGCAGGCCGAGCAGGCGGACCTGAGCGAAGCTGCGCAGGCGCAGGTCAAGCGCTTGCGCAGCCTCGGCGATGCCCGTCAGGCCTATGAGCAGGGAACCGGCCTTCCCGCCGAAGTTCGCCTGTACGTGGCCGGCGCCGTGGCGTTCGCCGCCGCCGATTACCCGCTGGCCGCCGACTACTTCAGACAGGTGCTGGCGCTGCCGGCGGATCAGCGTCCGTTGCGCAGCACGTGGGCGGCGTACTCCCTGGGCCGTTCCCTGTACGCCATGAGCGGGCAGGCGGACGACGCCCTCGACCCGCTGGAGCAGGCGCTCGCCGCGTTCCGCCAGACCCGCCAGCTGAACATCGACGGTTTCAGCGACCCGCTGGAACTGGGCGTGGCCAGCCTCGGCGAAGAGGCCCGGGTGCTGCGCACCGCCGGCGACTGGAACGGCGCCATCGAACTGTACGCGGCGCAGAACCAGCATGGCTCGATGGTGGGCGCGTCTTCGCTGAAACTGCTGGTGAACGACCTGGTGGCTTTACCCGAGGATCAACTGGCCAAGCTGCTGCGGGGCAAAGCGGTGCAGCAACTGGTCACGGCCTCGCTGATCAGCCGGATCGGCTGGTCGTTCGGCGAACAGCCGGAGCGCGAGAAAGCACTGATCAAACTGCTGCAAGACAGCACCCGCGGCAGCCTGGACAACGCCGACCGCCTGGCGGCGATGAACTATCAGCAGGGCGACTACGCCACCGCCAAGGCGCTTCTCGAACACGCCGGGGACGGCGGGCTGGCCTGGTGGCTGCGGGCGAAACTGGCGGTGCGCGACGGCGATTCCAACGCCGCCGCAGCGGCGTACGCCAAAGCCGCCCAGGCCTTCCCGAAGGACGAATCGTGGGGCGAGCGGCGCACGCCGGACTGGGCCTTCGAAACCCTGCGGCCCAAGTGCCGGGTGGACGGCGAAAGCGCGATCCTCGACCTGCAGCGCGGCGATTACCTGCAAGCCTTCGACCGGCTGTACCAGAGCCAGGACATTTACTGGTTCGACGCCGCGACCGTGGCCGAGCGGGTGCTGACCCTCGATGAGCTCAAGCGCTACGTCGATGAGAAAGTGCCGGCGCCGCCGGTGCTGAGCCAGCAGGACCGCGACAACTACGTGCCGCTGTCGGTGGCGGCGAACCTGCGCAACCTGTTGGGCCGGCGCTTGCTGCGCGAAGGTCGCTACGAAGAGGCGGTCGGCTACTTCGACAATCCCGACCTGCAGAACAAGGCCCGGCTGTACGGTCAGCAGCGCCTGAACGCCGACTCGGCCTGGTGGCCGACCAAACGCGCCGCCGCGCTGTTCAACGCGGCCTGGACGGCCCGGGAATGGGGCATGGACATCCTCGGCTACGAGATGGCGCCGGATTACGCGACGTTCGGCGGCAACTACAGCCTGGAAACCACCGAACTGAAAGTCGGCCCGTTGGTGGCCGACGCCGAAGTGCAGCGCCAGAAGGCCAGCGAGGCGCAGCCCGACGTGCGTTACCACTACCGGTTCGTCGCCACCGCATTGGCCAACCGCGCGGCCGACAACCTGCCGCACACCAGCCAGGCGTTCGCCGCCGTGCTGTGTACGGCGGCCGGCTGGAACAGCAGCGAGGAGGATCAGCGCGGGCTGTACCAGCGCTATGTGAAGGAAGGCCCGTACGTGCCGTGGGCGGTGGACTTCGGCCACCAGTGCCCGTATCCGGACTTCGAGAACGCGGACAAGCGTTACGTGACCCAGGTCACCGACGCCGTGCGCTCGACGCTGCGTCCTTACAAGTGGCCGGTGCAGATCGGCGCGGCCGTGGTGGTGGCGGGCGCTGCGCTGTGGCTGTTCGGCCGCCGACGCAAGGCCCGCAAAGCCTAGGCCTGCTGGACGAACGTCAGGCGCACGGCGAAACCGATCAACAGGCTGCCGAACAGCCACTGTTGCAGGCGCTGAGCCGAAGGGCTGTTGTGCAGCCAGCGGCCCAGGGCGGCGCCGGCCAGGGCGTAGGCGCTGTCGAACAGCAGCCCTGCGCCCACCAGCAAGGCACCGAGCACGGCGAACTGGGTGAGCACCGGCGCACCGTCGGCGACGATGAACTGCGGCAGCAGCACCGAGCAGAACAGCAACGCCTTGGGGTTGAGCAGATTGGTCAGCAGGCCGCGGCGCACCGCTTCGCGCCACTGCGCCTTCGCGTCCGGCACTTGCGCCGCGTTCAGGTCCGGCAGCAACGTGCTGCGCAGGCACTGGACGCCGAGCCACAGCAGGTAGGCCGCCCCGGCCAGGCGCACCACGTCGAACGTCCACGGCGCGGCCTTGAACAGCGCCGCCAGCCCCAGCCCCGCCAGCGCCACATGGCAGCCCCGGGCCACCGCCAGCCCGACGGCAGTGGCCAGCGCCGCACCGCGGCCCTGACGGGCGCCGGTCTGCAACAGCAGGATCATGTCCGGGCCCGGAAGCAGGTAGACCACCGCCAATGCCAGGAAAAACAGCCAGAGACTCGCCATGCCGCACCTCTTTCGTTGTCGATTCGGTCGGCTCAGTCTAGGGCCGAAGGGCAGGGCAGGTGGTTGCGTAGTTCGCTTCAAATGCGCTTGGGATTGGCATAACCTGCTTTCTTTTTGCGCATAGACCATCAGGATCTGCCAACCATGAAACTGGACGCCTTCGACCGCAAGATTCTCGCCGCGCTGCAACGGGACGGACGCCTGAGCAACGTGCAGCTGGCCGACGAGATCGGCCTGTCGGCGTCGCCGTGCCTGCGGCGGGTGCGGATGCTGGAGGAGGCGGGGGTGATCCGCGGCTACCAGGCCAACCTCGACCGCGATGAAGTGGGCCTGGGGCTGACGGTGTTCGTCGGGGTCAAGGTGGAGCGGCACAACGATGAGCGGGCCGAAGCGTTCCGGGCGGCGGTGACGGCGCTGCCGGAGGTGATTTCGGCGTTTCTGGTGTCCGGCGAGTCGGACTTCCTGTTGCAGGTGGTGGTGCCTGACCTGCGGGCCTATGACCGCTTTCTCACCGGTTGCCTGCTGAAGTTGCCGGGGGTGAGTGACATCCGCAGCAACTTTGCGATCAACACGGTGAAAACGCCGGGGGCGTTGCCGTTGGGGCATCTTCCGGCTTGAGGCCGAGTTGAGCCCATCGCGAGCAGGCTCGCTCCTACAGGGACTGCATCAATCTCTGTGGGAGCGAGCCTGCTCGCGATAGCGGTCTGTCTGCAGGCGGCCTACATCTGCGTCGCCATCCCTTCCACATCCATCGCGGCCTGGCGCAGCGCCTCCGAGCGGGTCGGGTGCGGGTGGCAGGTCAGGGCGATGTCCTCGGCCGAGGCGCTGAACTCCATGGCCACGCAGTACTCGCCGATCATCTCGCTGACGCTCGGGCCGACCAGGTGCACGCCCAGCACTTCGTCCGTGCGCTCGTCGGCGATGACCTTGGCGAAACCTTCGGTCTCGTGGTTGATCTTGGCCCGGCTGTTGGCGGTGAACGGGAACTTGCCGACCTTGTAGGCCCGCCCTTCGGCCTTGAGCTGCTCTTCGGTCTTGCCGACGCTGGCCAGTTCCGGCCGGGTGTAGATCACGTTGGGGATCAGGTCGTAGTTGACCTCGGCCGCCTTGCCGGCGATCCGCTCGATGCAGGCCATGGCTTCGTCTTCGGCCTTGTGCGCGAGCATCGGCCCGGACGTGACGTCGCCGATCACCCACACCCCGGCGGCCTCGGTGCGGTGGCGGTCGTTGGCGAGCATGCCGCGCTTGTCGGTGCCCAGGCCGACGTTCTCCAGGCCCAGCCCGCGGGTGTACGGCCGGCGGCCGATGGCGACCAGCACATAATCGGCTTCCAGCAATTCGGCGTCGCCGCCGGCGGCGGGTTCGACGCTCAGTTGCACGCCGTTGGCCGTGGTCGTGGCGCTGGTGACTTTCGAGCTCAGCCTGAACGCGATCCCTTGCTTGCCCAGTGAGCGCTGCAAGGCTTTGCCGGCCTCGCCGTCGACGCCGGGGCAGATGCGGTCCAGGTATTCGACCACCGTCACTTGCGCCCCGAGCCGGCGCCAGACCGAGCCCAGCTCCAGGCCGATCACCCCGGCGCCGATCACCACCAGGTGTCTGGGCACTTCGCCCAGCGACAGCGCGCCGGTGGAGTCGAGGATGCGCTTGTTGTCGATCTCCACGCCGGGCAGGGGCGTGGGCTCGGAGCCGGTGGCGATGACGATGTCCTTGGCGGTCAGCTCGATGCGGCTGCCCTGATCGCCGGTCACGCTGACCTTGCCGGGGCCGTCGATATGGCCCCAGCCCTTGATCCAGTCGACCTTGTTCTTGCGGAACAGGAACTCGATGCCTTTGGTCAGGCCGGCGACGCTTTCGTCCTTCTGCTTCATCATCTGCGCGAGGTTGAGCGAGGGTTTGACCTCGATGCCGAGGTTGGCGAATTCCGGCCCCAAGGCCGCTTCGTACAGTTCGGAGGCATGCAGCAACGCCTTGGAGGGCATGCAGCCGACATTCAGGCAGGTGCCGCCGAGGGTGGCGCGGCCCTCCACGCAGGCGGCCTTGAGGCCGAGCTGGCCGGCGCGGATCGCCGCGTTGTAGCCGCCGGGGCCGCCGCCCAGAATCACCACGTCATAGTTGCTCATGCGCTTGCTCCCGGTTGATGGATGCGGATCGGTAACGGTAGTCCGCACTAAAAATTACGAACGTAATATGTGCGTTTCCAGACATTTCGGTCAAGGCTTCAGGCAAGCGACAGGTGGGTCGTCTTTAGATAGTGGATTTGTGTACGAATATTTCACGGCATTTGTTATATCGTAACGATATGTGCCGTTAGCCAAGGGTTTTGGGGGGATATGCAAGTCGATCTGGAGGGGGATGGCACCCATGTGACCGGACTGCCGCGCTTTCAACAGGCCGCGGCCCAAGGTCGCCGCTTGTGCCGGATGGCCGTCGGGCTGGGCTCGCTGGCCGGGGCAGGGTGGGTGCTGGCGTTCTTTGTCGGGCTGTTTGCCCCGCAATCGTTGTGGCCGGCGCTGCTGGTCAACCTCAGCGCTGCGTTGCTGGTATTGGTGGCCGGGCTGCAATCGGCGTGGTGGGTGAGCCGCTGGCGGGCACGGGTGATCGATCCATCCGCATCGGTCGTCCCCGAAGATGATTCGCCTGCACCGGACGGTTGGTACGAGCGGTTGCTCGACCGGTTGAGTCGTCGCGGCCTGCATCTGCTCGGGCAGGTCGGCGCGCCCACGTTATGGCTGGGCGGCTGGGCCTTGGCGGCCGCGTTGAGCGTCGATCAGACGTGGAACCTGGCGTTGCCGTCCGCCGCTGTGGGCATATCGGCGACGGTCGGCGCCGCGCTGGCGTTGGTGCTGGCGTTCGGGTTGCTGGTGCTGGAGCGGCAATGGGCCCAGGAGCCTCCAGCGCAATGGCCTGAAGCGGGTTCGCTGGCGCAATTGGCGCGCGTGGCGATCATCTGTCTGGTATTGGCGGCGTTGTGCCTGTTGTTCGCCAGCGAAAGCGCCGTGTGGCCGGTGCGCGTCGCGGTGCTGATCGGCCTCCTGCCGGGCGTGGTGGCGCTGGAGTTGCTGCTGCGTGCGGTGTTGTCGCTATTCAGCCCGCGCCGGGAGACGCTCGAGCCGACCCTGCTGGCGCGCAGCGTTGTGGCGGATCTGCTGCGCTGGCCGCCGCAGCCGCTGCTGGCCTTGCAGCATGAACTGCACAACCGCTTCGGCATCGATCTGCGCCAGATCTGGGCCTTCAGCTACATGCGCCGGGCCCTGCTGCCGGTGCTGGCGCTGGTCGCAGCGGTGGGGTGGCTGCTGACCGGGCTTCATGAAATCCCGATGCAAGGCCGCGGCATCTACGAGTGTTTCGGCAAACCGGTGCAGGTGTTCGGCCCCGGCCTGCACGCCGGTCTGCCCTGGCCGTTGGGGCGGGTGCTGAGCGTCGAGAACGGCGTGGTGCATGAGCTGGCCACCAGCGTCGGCGAAAACCCGGCGCCCGTTCAGGCGGAGCCCGCCGAAGGTCCGCCGCCGCTGACGGCCAACCGCTTGTGGGACGCCAGCCACGTCAACGACAAGTCCCAGGTGATCGCCGGCAGCCGGGGCGGGCAGCAGAGCTTCCAGATCGTCAACATGGACGTGCGCTTCGTCTACCGCATCGGTTTGAGCGATCAGGCTGCCTTGGCCGCCACCTACAACAGCGCCGATGTGCCGACGCTGATCCGCAGCACGGCCAGCCGGATTCTGGTGCACGATTTCGCCTCACGAACCCTCGACGGTTTGCTGGGGCAAGACAGGACAGGGCTCGCCGAGGAGATCGGCCGGGCGGTGCAGCACGACCTGCAGAAACTCGACAGCGGCGTGGAAATCCTCGCCACGGTGGTCGAGGCCATTCATCCGCCAGCCGGTGCGGCCAATGCCTATCACGGCGTGCAGGCCGCACAGATCGGCGCGCAGGCGTTGATCGCCCGCGAGCGCGGCGCAGCAGCCGAGGCCAGCAACCAAGCGCAACTGCAGGCCAGCCTTGCCGGGGATCAAGCCACCGCCAATGCCCGTGAAACGGAAGCGGCGGCACGGGCGGCGGACCTGAAGTTTTCGGCCGAACAAAAGGCCTACGCCAGCGCCGGTCAAGCGTTCGTGCTGGAGCAGTACCTCGGTCAGCTCAGCCAAGGGCTGAGCAAAGCCCGGCTGCTGGTGCTCGACCACCGCCTGGGCGGCAGCGGCAATGCGCCGACCATTGACCTGCGCACCTTCACACTGCCGGCCGATCCCGCGCCCGCACGCAATGTTGCTCAACCAGGAGTCACCCATTGAGCCAGTCGCACACTCACGATCATTCCGATCACAGCGGCCACGGTCATGCTCATGGCGGGCATCACCATCCCCACGGTCATCATCACCATCACCACGGCGAGCCGGAAGAAGCGGGGCCGTTCCCGTGGCGGCGCATGGGCTGGGCGGCGTTGCTGGTGGCCTTTGCCGTCGCGGCGGCGAGCCTGGTGCAGGTGCGCTCCGGGGAGGCGACGGTGATCACCCGCTTCGGCAACCCGACCCGGGTGCTGCTGGATCCCGGGCTGGGCTGGCGCTGGCCGGCGCCGTTCGAGGCGGCGATCCCGGTGGACTTGCGTCTGCGCACCACGTCCAGCGGTCTGCAGGATGTCGGCACCCGCGACGGCTTGCGCATCATCGTGCAGGCGTATGTGGCGTGGCAGGTGCAGGGCGATCCGGACAACGTGCAGCGTTTCATTCGCGCCGTGCAGAACCAGCCGGACGAAGCCGCGCGGCAGATCCGCACGTTTGTCGGTTCGGCGCTGGAGACCACCGCCAGCAGTTTCGACCTGGCGAATCTGGTGAACACCGATGCCGCTCAGGTGCGCATCGGTGACTTCGAGGCGCAGTTGCGCCAACAGATCGACCAGCAATTGCTGGCGACCTACGGGGTGCGGGTGGTGCAGGTCGGCATTGAGCGGCTGACCTTGCCGTCGGTGACGCTCACGGCCACCGTCGATCGGATGCGCGCCGAGCGTGAAACCATCGCCACCGAACGCACGGCGGTCGGCAAGCGCGAAGCGGCGCAGATCCGCTCCGCGGCCGAACGCGATGCGCGCATGGTGCAGGCCGACGCCACAGTGAAGGCGGCAGAAATCGAGGCGCAGTCCCGGGTCGAGGCGGCGCAGATCTACGGACGCGCCTATGCCGGGTCGCCGCAGTTGTACAACTTGCTGCGTTCGCTGGACACCCTCGGCACCATCGTCACGCCTGACACCAAGCTGATTCTGCGCACCGACGCCGCGCCGTTCCGCGCCTTGGTGGACGGTCCGCCGACGCTCGACAGCAAAAGCGGATCGCAGCCATGAGTGAAGTTCCACGTGGAACACAACCGTTGAACAGCCCGTGGATACAGGCCGGACGCCTTGCGTTCTTTGCGCTGTACGCCGTGACCGTGCTGGCGGCGCTGGCCTGGGCATTCTCCAATGTGCGGCAGATCGATCCGCAGAACCGCGCGGTGGTTTTGCATTTTGGTGCGTTGGAGCGGATTCAGAATGCCGGTTTGCTGTTGGCCTGGCCCGAACCCTTCGAGCAAGTGGTGCTGCTGCCGGCGGCGGATCGGGTGATCGAGCGTCGGGTCGACAATCTGCTGCGTAGCGACGCGGCCTTGCAGGCGGATCGCGTGGTGACATTCGCCACACCGTTGAGCGACGCGCTGGCCGGTTCCGGCTATTTGCTCACCGGGGATGCTGGCGTCGTGCAACTGGATGTTCGGGTGTTCTACAAAGTGACCGACCCTTATGCGTATGTGCTTCAAGGTGACCATGTGCTGCCCGCGCTGGATCGCCTGGTGACCCGCAGTGCGGTGGCCCTGACGGCCGCCCGGGACCTGGACACGATTCTGGTGGCCCGACCTGAACTGATCGGCGCCGATAACCAGGCCGCCGAGCGTCGTGAACGGTTGCGCGGCGATCTGGTGCAAGGCATCAACCGACGCCTGGCCGAGCTGAAGGCAGACGGGCAGGGCATCGGCATCGAAGCGGTGCGGGTCGACGTGCAGTCGAGTCTGCCGGCGCCAGCGGTGAGTGCGTTCAATGCCGTCTTGACCGCCAGTCAACAGGCCGACAAAGCCGTGGCCAACGCCCGCACCGAAGCGGAGAAGCTCACCCAGACCGCCAACGAACAAGCCGACCGCACACTGCAGGTCGCCCATGCGCAGGCCGGTGAGCGGCTCGCCAAAGCCACCGCCGACACGGCGACGGTCCTGAGCCTGGCCAAGGCCCGGCAGCAAGGCAGCGACCCGCAGATGTTGCTGCGTCTGTACCGCGAGCGCATTCCGAAGGTCCTCGGCCAGGCCGGTTCAGTCACCACGGTGGATCCGAAGGACGATGCCCGGCTGATCATTCAGGGAGCCAGCAAATGACCACGAACACCCTTCCTGCGCCGAGCCTGTTGTCCTCGGCGGAACAGCGCCGCGCCGCACGCCAGTTGACCCTGGCGATGCTCGCCCTGGGCCTGCTCGGGCTGGGGCTGATCTGGCGCTGGCTGATGCCGGAGCAGACCGGCGTCAGCCAGTTGCTACTGGGCGTCGCGTCGGTTCTGGTGGCGGTGCCGGTCATGCGTTCGGCCTGGTTCAGCCTGCGCTATCCGAGCCTGCACGGCATCACCGATCAGTTGATCGCGCTGGCCCTGCTCGGCGCCTGGGCCACCGGTGACCTGCTCACGGCGGCGTTGCTGCCGATCATCATGATCTTCGGCCACGTGCTGGAAGAACGCAGCGTGATCGGCTCCCAGGAGGCGATCCATGCGCTGGGCCAGTTGACCCGCAGCCATGCACGCAAGCTTCAGGCCGACGGCTCGGTCATCGAAGTCGACAACGGCACGCTCAAGGCCGGCGACACGGTTGAGGTCCGGGCGGGGGACCGGGTGCCGGCGGACGGGCGGGTGCTGTCCGGCCAGGCCAGCCTCGACACGGCGTCGATCACCGGCGAGTCGGTGCCGGTGGAGGCGGGCGTCGGCATGGAGGTGTTCGGCGGGGCGATCAACCTCGACGGCCTGCTGCGCATCGAGGTGACTCGCACCGGCGATGAATCGACCCTCGGCAAGGTCATCGGCCTGATGCAGAACGCCGAACGCTCCAAGCCGCCGATCACTCGCCTGCTGGAGCGTTACGCCGGCAGCTACATGGTGCTGGTGTTGCTGCTGGCGGCGGTGACCTGGTTCATCACCCACGATGCGCAAGCGATGCTTGCGGTGCTGGTGGCGGCTTGCCCGTGCGCGTTGGTGCTGTCGGCGCCGGCCACCGCGATTGCCGGTGTGGCGGTGGCGGCGCGGCACGGGATCCTGATCCGCAGTTCGGCGTTCCTTGAGGAGCTGGCCGATCTCACCTCGTTGGTGGTGGACAAGACCGGCACCCTGACGTTCGGCACCTTGCGCTTGCAGTCGGTCGACAGCCCCCGCGTCGAGCACGGCACGGTGATTGCGCTGGCGGCGGCGATCGGTGCAGCCAGCAGCCATCCGGTCAGCCGTGCGCTGGCCGGTCTGGCCGAGCCGGACAGTGACCTGGCGCTGACCGACATCCACGAGCGGCAAGGCTTGGGCGTGGTCGCGATGACGACCCGGGGCGAAGCGGCGCTGGGTCGCCCGGAGCTGTTCACGCAGTTGGGCATCGTCACCACCGCCGTACCGGAGCACGACGGCCCGATCGCCGGGCTGGCGCTGAACGGCGAATTCCTCGCCTGGCTGCTGCTCGCCGACAGCGTCAAGCCGGAAGCGCGGCTGGCGCTGGGCGAGTTGCGCGACCTGGGCCTGGGACGGCAATTGCTGCTGACCGGCGATCGCCACAGTGTGGCGAACGCGCTGGCCCGGGATGTCGGCCTGCACGAAGTGGAAGCCCAAGCGTTGCCGGAGGACAAGCTCAACCGGGTGCTGAAGGAGATCGACAGCGGCTTCCGGCCGATGGTGGTCGGCGACGGCATCAACGACTCATTGGCGCTCAAGGCCGGGGTGGTCGGTGTGGCGATGGGGGCGGGAGGCGCCGACATCGCGCTGGCCTCGGCCGACATCGTGCTGATCGGCAGCGACCTGCGACGCCTGGGCACCTGCGTGCGGCTGAGTCGCCAGTGCCGGCGCACGTTACAGGTGAACGTGGTCATCGGCCTGGGCTGGACGCTGGCCATCGTCGTGTTCGCCGCGTTCGGTTGGCTCGGTGCAGCCGGGGCCATGATCGCTGCGCTGCTGCACAACCTCAGCACCTTGCTGGTGCTGGGCAATGCCGGGCGCCTGCTGCGGTTTCAGGAACCGTTGCTGAAACTGAAGGAAGATTGATCATTTTTTGAACGGTGCGCCGGCCCCGAAGTCTTCCGAACAGGCGCACCGTACAAGGATGACCGTGCAGGCGCAGGCGTTCCGGTTCATAGCGGACGGCTATTAAATCGATAGCCTGCTATTTTTCAAGGATGGTCTACCCTCAGATCAGACGTCTGAAACCAGGGGGATATTCCATGCTCGCGCAACTTCCACCGGCCTTACAGAAACTGCAGCTACCGCTTCGCCTGCGGCTCTGGGACGGCCATGAGTTCAATCTCGGGCCGACGCCCAGCGTCACCATCGTGGTCAAGGACCCGCAGATGGTCACCCAGTTCACCCATCCAAGCCTGGACGCGCTGGGGGCGGCGTTCGTCGAGGGCAAGCTTGAACTGGAAGGTTCGATCAGCGAGGTCATCCGGGTCTGCGACGAGCTGAGCAATGCGCTGCTCGACGAAGACGAAGGCAGCCAACCGGTGCGCTCGCTCCACGACAAGGAAACCGACGCCAAGGCCATTTCCTATCACTACGACCTGTCCAACGCGTTCTATCAGCTGTGGCTGGACAGCGACATGGCGTATTCCTGCGCCTACTTCGAAACCGGCAGCGAAACCCTGGAACAGGCCCAGCAGGCCAAGTTCCGCCATCTGTGCCGCAAGCTGCGCCTGCAGCCCGGCGACTACCTGCTGGATGTCGGCTGCGGCTGGGGCGGGCTGGCGCGGTACGCCGCCCGTGAGTTCGGCGCGAAGGTGTTCGGCATCACGTTGAGCAAGGAACAACTGGCGCTGGCCCGCGAGCGGGTCAAGGCCGAAGGGCTGGAAGACCAGGTCGAGCTGCAGTTGCTCGACTACCGCGACCTGCCCCAGGACGGCCGTTTCGACAAAGTGGTCAGTGTCGGCATGTTCGAGCATGTGGGCCACGCCAACCTCGCCGAATACTGCAAGACCCTGTTCGGTGCGGTGAAGGAGGGCGGCCTGGTGATGAACCACGGCATCACCGCCAAGCACACCGACGGTCGTCCGGTGGGACGCGGCGCCGGGGATTTCATCGAGAAGTACGTGTTCCCCAACGGCGAGCTGCCGCACCTGGCGATGATCTCTGCCGAGATCAGCGAGGCGGGTCTGGAGATCGTCGACGTCGAAAGCCTGCGCCTGCATTACGCGCGCACCCTGGACCACTGGAGCGAGCGCCTGGAGGACAACCTGGAGACCGCCGCCAAACTGGTGCCGGAGCAAGCGCTGCGCATCTGGCGCCTGTATCTGGCCGGATGCGCCTACGCCTTCGCCCACGGCTGGATCAACCTGCACCAGATCCTCGCCGTGAAGGCCCACCCCGACGGCAGCCATGAACTGCCGTGGACCCGGGACGACATCTACAATCCGTAGGCCTCAGAGAATCGGCGAAATGAGCCGGGCGATCCGCATGCCGACCTGTTGCAGGTGGTGGATCTCCCGGCTTTCGTCTTTGGCGATCTCGTTGGCCTGGGCGAAGTCATCGTTGAGCATCTGCTCCACGCGGGTGGCGAATTCGCTGTCCACGGTCAGCAGCATCACTTCGAAATTGAGGCGGAAGGAGCGGTTGTCCAGGTTGGCGCTGCCGATGGCGCTGATTTCGCTGTCGATCAGCACCACCTTCTGGTGCAGGAACCCGGGCTTGTAGCGGAACACCCGCACCCCGGCGCGCACGGCTTCGAACGCATAGAGGCTGGAGGCGGCGTAGACGATGCGGTGGTCGGGGCGCGACGGCAGCAGCAGCCGCACATCGACGCCGCGCAGCACCGCCAGGCGCAATGCCGCGAACACCGCTTCATCCGGAATGAAATAGGGGCTGGTGATCCACACCCGCTCGGTGGCGGCGTGGATCGCTTCGACGAAGAACAGTGAGCAGGTCTCGTAGGGGTCGGCCGGGCCGCTGGCGAGCAATTGGCAGAGCACGCCGTCCTCCGGATAGGCCTCCGGCAGGATCATCGGCGGCAGGGCGCGCGCGGCCCAGAACCAGTCCTCGGCGAACGATTCCTGCATGCAGGCCACCACCGGGCCGCGCACTTGAATGTGGGTATCGCGCCACGGTGCCAGCGGCGGTTTCTCGCCCATGTACTCGTCACCGACGTTGTGGCCGCCGACGAAACCGGTCATGCCGTCCACCACGACGATCTTGCGGTGGTTGCGAAAATTCACCTGAAAGCGGTTGAGCCAGCCGCTGCGGGTGGCGAACGCCCGCACCTCGACGCCGCCGTCGCGCAGGGCCTGCACGTAGCTGTGGGGCAGGGCATGGCTGCCGATGCGGTCGTAGAGCAGATGCACCGCCACGCCTTCGGCGGCCTTCTTCAGCAAAAGGTCGCGCAGGCGCTGGCCGAGCTGATCGTCGTGGATGATGAAGAACTGGATCAGCACCGCCTCCCTGGCCTGGCCGATGGCGTTGAACAAGGCCTTGAACGTGGCCGGGCCGTTCACCAGCAGTTGCACGTCGTTGTTGGCCAGGCACGGCATCCGTCCCAGCCGGGGCATCGCGCGCAACGAGGCGTAGGCATTCGAGGCGCGGGCGGTCAGGGCCTCTTCCACCCACGGCCTCCAGTTGAGTTCGGAGATCGCCTGACGCATCTGTTCGTTGGCCTGGCGTCGCGCCTTGATGTAGCCGTCGAAGGTGCTGCGGCCGAAGACCAGGTACGGGATGAGCGTCAGGTAGGGAATGAAGATCAGCGACAGCGCCCAGGCGATCGAGCCTTGCGCTGTGCGCACGGTCAGCACCGCGTGAAGGGCGGCGATCGAGCCCAGGGTGTGGATCAGGGCGATCAGGTAACCGAAGAGGTGCGGTCCGAAGTAATCCATGGGGCAGCCGTGCTCCTGAAGTTTCAATGCCTAACAGACCATGTTCCGTTGCGGTTGTCGCCATTTAATTGGAGCATGAACCGAAGCGACCGGCCGACGTCTAACGGCCACTACTGATCAGGAGTCTCGCAATGAACGTTCGTCTGCTGGGTTTGGCGCTGGGCCTGGGTTTGGCTTTGCCGGTGGTTGCTCAAGCGCAAATGCTGCAGCCGGGTTTGTGGGAAATGACGTCGAGCAACGTCAAGGTCGATGACCAGGCCATGGACGTGCAATCGATCCTCGGCCAGATTCAAGGGCAAATCACGCCGCAGCAACGGGCGGCGCTGGAGAAGCAAGGCATCAACATCGGCGGCAAGGGCATCCGCGCCTGCCTGACGCCGCAGCAAGTGGCGACCAACGACATTCCCCTGGCGGATCCGCAGTCGGGGTGCAAGCAGCAGATCACCGAGCGCAACGGCAACCAGTGGAAATTCCGCTTCAGTTGCCCGCGGGCCCAAGGCACCGGCGTGGCGACGTTCCTCAGCGACCGGGAGTTCACCACGGTCGCCAACGGCACCTTCAATGCCATCGGCATCAACCAGAAGGGCAGCCTGGAAACCCGCGCGGTGTGGTTGGGGCAGGACTGCGGCACCGTCAAGCCAAGAGCCTGAAAGGCTTCGCGGGCAAGCCGGGAAGGCTTGCCCGCGAACGCGTCACCGATTCAACGCATGAACCTCAGGGGCAACCCCCGACACCCTTCGTTCACCCGCTGGCCATCCCAGGCGATCTGTCCCGACACGACGGTCAGGCTCACCCGATGCCTGAACCGCCGTTCGGCGAACGGCGTCCACCCGCATTGCGACAGCACCGGTTGGCGTGACACGGCGACCCCTTGCGGCTCCGGTCGTATCAGCACCAGATCCGCCCAATATCCCTCACGCAAATAACCCCGGTCCGGGATAGCGAACAGATCCGCCACCCGGTGGCTGGTCTTCGCCACCAGGGTGGTGATCGGCAACACGCCGTCGGCCACCAGCTCCAGCAGCGCCGGCAAGGCGTGCTGCACCAGCGGCAAGCCCGCCGGCGCCTGGTCGTACGGTCGCTGCTTTTCGGCCCACGTGTGCGGCGCATGATCGCTGCCGATCACATCCAGGCGGTTGCTCAGCAAGGCCTGGCGCAAGGCGTCGCGGTCGGTGCGGGATTTGATCGCCGGGTTGCATTTGATCCGGTTGCCCAGCGTCGGGTAGTCGCGGTCGTCGAACAGCAAATGGTGCAGACAGACTTCGGCGGTGATGCGTTTTTGGGTCAGCGGTTTGTCTTCGAACAGTTCCAGCTCGCGGGCGGTGGTGAGGTGCAGGACGTGCAGGCGGGTGCCGTGGCGTCTGGCCAAGTCCACGGCGAGCGAAGAGGAGCGGTAGCAGGTCTCGGCATCACGGATCAGCGCATGGGCGTCGGGCGGCAGGTGCTCGCCGTAGCGCTCGCGCAGCCTGGCGGCATTGGCCTCGATGCTGGGCGTGTGTTCGCAGTGGGCCAGCAAGATCGTCGGCACCTCGGCGAACAGCCGTTCCAGGATCCGTGGATCGTCCACCAGCAGGTTGCCGGTGGAGGCGCCCATGAACACTTTCACCCCGGCCACTTCGCACGGGTTGAGCGCGGCCACCGTGTCGAGGTTGTCCTGGCTGACGCCGAAGTGAAAGCCGTAGTTGGCCACGGAACCGATGGCGGCCCGGCGCTTCTTGTCGGCCAGCGCGTCGAGGGTGAGGGTGGCCGGGGAGGTGTTGGGCATGTCCATGAAACTGGTGATGCCCCCGGCGACGGCCGCGCGGGATTCAGAGTGAATGCTGCCCTTGGCCGGCGAGCCCGGTTCGCGGAAATGCACCTGGTCGTCGATCATGCCCGGCAGCAGCCACTGGCCGGCGGCGTCGATTTCCTGCGCTGCGTTCTCGCCGAAGATGCTTGAGGCGATTTTGACGATGCGGCCATGGCTGACCAGCACGTCCGCTTCGAATTCCCGTCCTTCGTTCACCAGCCGCGCATGGCGGATCAGCAGGTTGCCCATGGCTCAGAACTCGTTCTGCAGGGCTTTGTAGCCGCGCACCAGATCGACGTTGGTGCGCGCCACGTCCTCGGAAAACTCCGAAGCGCTGACGCTCACCGGCGGGAACTGCGAAAGGTCGGTGCCCGGGCCGATGCGGGTGGTGGAGGGGACATAGAACGCATCCGGCAGGTCGCGTCCGTCCACCACCGAGTTGTGCCGCACCACGCAACCGTTGCCGACGGCGCAGTTGAACAGCACGCTGTTGAAACCGATGAACACCCGATCGCCGACCTTGCACGGGCCATGCACGATTGAACGGTGGGCAATGGAACTGTACTCGCCGATGGTCACCGCCGCGCCGGACTTGGAGTGGATCACCACGCCGTCCTGAATGTTCGAGTTGGCGCCGATGGTGATCGGCTCCATGGCGCCGGAGGCGTCCACTTCGTCGGCGCGGATCACCGCGTAGGGGCCGACGAACACGTTTTCGCCGATGACCACTTTGCCGCAGATGATCGCGGTTTTGTCGACGTAGGCGGATTCGGCAATCAGCGGCAGGTCGCCGGAAGGGTTCTTGCGGATCATGGTTGGCCCAGGGCTTGGTAGAGGGTGTTGAGGTTGTGTTCGAACAGGCCGGCGAACGTGCTGGCCGGTCCGGTGGCGGCGAGGGCGTCGGAGTACAGGGTGCCGCCGATGCGGGCGCCGGTCTCTTCGGCGATCTGCTTGAGCAGGCGTGCGTCTTTGATGTTTTCCATGAACACCGCTTTGACCTTCGCCTGGCGGATCTGGGTGATCAATGCAGCGACTTCGGCGGCGGACGGCTCACGCTCGGTGGACAGTCCTTGCGGCGCCATGAAGTCGATGCCGTAGGCCTGGCCCAGGTAGCCGAAGGCGTCGTGGCTGGTGACGATCTTGCGGTTGCCCGGCGGCAGCGAGCCGAGCTTGGCGCGGGCGTCGGCCAGCAGGGCGTGGATCTGTTTCAGGTAGGCCTGGCCGTTGCGCTCGTAGTCGGATTTATTGGCCGGGTCGGCGGCGCTCAGCGCTTTGGTGATGTTGGCGATGTACAGCTCGATGTTCGCCAGGTTGTGCCAGGCGTGCGGGTCGGGGACGGTTTCGCCGTCCTCGTCAAGCGAGCGCGGAATCACGCCGCGGCTGGCGGTGACCACCGTCGCGGTGGTGGCGGTGCTGCTCACCAGGCGATCCAGCCAGGGCTCGAACCCCAGGCCGTTCTTCACGATCAGCCGGGCCTTGAGCAGGGCCTTGGCGTCGTCCGGCGTGGGCTCGTAGGTATGGGCATCGGCATCCGGCCCGACCATGTCGGTGATCTGCACATGCTCGCCGCCGACCTGGTGCACCAGGTCGGCGAGAATGCTGAAACTGGTGACCACCGGGATCTTTTCCGCCGCCGACAACGACATCGACAGCGTCAGGCTGAACAGCAGTAATAGAACGCGCATCGGAAAACACCTCATGGTGATGTGAGCAAAGGCGGGCGGCGCAACAGACCGTGGATCGGTCCGAACACCACGGACAGCAGGTAGCCGACGCCCGCGATCAGGACGATGGCGGGGCCGCTGGGCAGCGAGCAGTGGAACGACAACAGCAAACCGAACCAGACCGACAGGCAGCCGATCAGCGCCGCGATGGCGATCAGAACCGGCAGGCGCCGGCTCCAAAAGCGCGCAGCGGCGGCGGGCAGCATCATCAGCCCGACCACCATGAGCGCGCCGATGGCCTGAAAGCCGATCACCAGGTTCAGCACCACCAGGGTCAGAAACACGCCATGGGCGATCGGGCCGAGCCGGCTGACGGTCTTCAGGAACAGCGGATCGAGGGTGTCGAGCACCAGCGGCCGATAGATCAGCGCCATGGCCGTCAGGCTCAGGGCGGACACTCCCAGCATGCCGTTGAGCGTCGGCCCGTCCACCGCGAGTGCCGAACCGAACAGCAGGTGCAGCAAATCCAGACGCTTGCCGGCGATGCCCAGAATCAGCACGCCGGCCGCCAGCGACATGGGATAGATCGCCGCGAGGCTGGCGTCTTCGCGAAGGCCGGTGCGACGGGTGATCCAGGCGGCGAGCCCGGCCATGCCTAAACCTGCGCCGAGTCCGCCGACGGTGAGGGCGGGCAGACTCAGCCCGGCGAACCAGAAGCCGAGCGCCGCGCCGGGGAGAATGCCGTGGGCGACGGCGTCGCCGATCAGGCTCATGCGGCGCAGGATCAGGAACACGCCCAAGGGGGCTGTGCTGCAGGCCAGCAGCAGCCCGCCGATCAGGGCCCGGCGCATGAACATGAATTCGTGGAACGGTTGCCAGAGGTGGACGAAGGTGCGCATCAGGCCACCTGCGGTGGGAGTGTCTGCTCGATCAGTTCGGCGGTGCTGCCGTATACGCAGCCGGTGTGCCTGATCAGCAGGGTATGGGGGATGTGTTGACGGACGGCGGCGAGGTCGTGGCAAACCACCACGAGGGTTCGCCCTTGCGCGTGCCAGGCATGCAGGTGCTGCCACAGCAATGCCTGCCCCTGTTCATCGAGTGCGGCATGCGGCTCGTCGAGCAACAGCAAAGGCGTATCGGCAAGGCTCAGGCGGGCGAGCAGGGCGCGTTGCAGTTCGCCGCCGGAGAGGGCCATCAGCGGGCGCTGTTCCAGGCCGTTCAGTTGCCAGTCCTCCAGCGCGTTCGCGAGGCGCCGCTTTCGCAAGGGTGAAGACAACCGGCGTCCCCAGAAACCCGCCGCCACCAGTTCCCGCAGGGTAATAGGGAACTGGCGGTCGAATTGCTGTTGCTGGGGCAAGAAGGACAGGCCGCCTTGCCGTGGAACACCCAAGTCGACTCTGCCCGACAACGGCTTCTGCAGTTTCGCGATGACCTTGAGCAGGCTGCTCTTGCCGCTGCCGTTCACCCCGACCACGGCGGTCAGACTGCCGGTCTCCAGAGAAAGGGAGAGAGCGGGGGTCAGCGGTTGGCCGAGTGCTCCCCACGTCAAGGACTGGCAACGGATCATTGAGCCTCCCGCCGCCAGCGGCTTTCGGCGACGGCGTCATGGGCGTGGAGGCTTTCGGCGTGGATCACTCGCAGATGGAACTCACGGACTCCGGGCGAGCGGCGCAGGGCCAGATTCAAGCGACGGGCAGCGTCCTCGCAGAACATCAGGTTTTGCCCATTGGCAAGGGCGAAGGCTTGTTCGTCGGCGCGTTTCACGGCGGTCTGGACGGCGGTGCCGACGGCGGCTTCAGCGTGGTTGATGAAATCGGTTAGCGAGAGGTGTTCTGTCGCCGCATCGAGGTGTAGGTGCAATTGCGCGGTGCTGCGTTGGCTGTGGGGCGTGGCGACAATGCCTCGGGTCGAGCCCAGCCAGGCCAACACATCGGCGTGTTGAAGAGGCTTGTTGGCAAAGTCGTCAACGAACTGTTGCTGGATCAACTGCCGCGCGAGCGCCGCCGAGCAAGGACAGGTCGACGAATACGGCACCTCGATTTTGAGTTCCACGTGGAACATTCCGTTTTTCAGGTGCGCGGCGAGGGTGACGGGATAGGCCTTCCAGCCGGCCAACGGACTGACCAATGCCGGCCGCTTGAGCATCAGATCGGTATGGATGTTCAGGTAAGCGCTGCTCGACAGACCTGTGTGGCTGTCGAGAAAAGCCTGCAGAACCTCACGCATGAGGCTGGGGCTCAGGTTCTTTGTTTCCAGACTTTCTAGCGCCAAGTAAAGCCGGGACATGTGAATCCCCCGGGCCTCGCCGTCGTCCAGACTGACGCCAGCATCCGCTTTGGCGCACAGGCGTTGTCCCTCGATCAAAACGGGCAGTGCGATGCCGCGCATGCCCACCCATTCGAGCGCAAGGGGCTGGCGAGCGGCTTGCGCTGCGATATCCGGAAGCGTCAACGCATTCATGAGCGGGTCCATCGTGTGATTTGAATTGATGTTATATTATAACAATTACAATCGCGATGCCTTTTTCATGAGCGGGCTTTCCTATGCACAGACGTCACTTGCTTCACCTGATGCTGGCCAGCGTCGCCTTGGCCTTTCCCTTTGGTGCGAAAGCCGCGCAGATCCGTCAGGCGCGGCTGTGGCGATCCGACGACAAGCTGCGGTTGGTGTTCGATCTCAGCGGCCCGGTGAGCTACAAGACGTTCTCCTTGGGCTCGCCGGATCGTCTGATCATCGATGTGGCAGGAGCGGAGGCGAGCGGTGATTTCAGTCAACTGCCGTTGAAGGACACGGTCATCCGCTCCATCCGTTCCGGACGTTATGGGCGCGGTGATACACGGATCGTGCTGGATCTGAAGAATCCAACGCAGTTGAACAGCTTCTTGCTGGCACCCCAGGACGGCCAAGGTCATCGCTTGGTGCTGGATCTGGTAAGCAGCGCAGCGCCAGCACCGATGGTTCCACGTGAAACACTCGCGCAGACCTCCAGGGCGCACGCCAAACGCGACATCATTGTCGTAGTGGATCCGGGGCACGGCGGCAAGGATCCGGGGGCCGTGGGCGCCAAAGGTGCGCGGGAAAAGGACGTCGTGCTGTCCATTTCGCAGTTGCTCGCGCGGCGCTTGAAACGGGAGAAAGGGTTTGATGTGAAGCTCGTGCGCAACGACGACTTCTTTGTTCCACTGCGCAAGCGTGTGGACATCGCCCGTCAGCACAAGGCCGATATGTTCATCTCCGTGCACGCCGATGCGGCCCCTCGTCTGACGGCAGCCGGGGCGTCGGTGTACTGCTTGTCTGAAGGGGGTGCGACGTCGGCCACCGCACGCTTCATGGCCCAGCGTGAAAACGGTGCGGATCTGCTTGGCGCCACCAGTCTGCTCAACCTCAAAGACAAGGATCCAATGCTCGCTGGCGTGATCCTCGATATGTCGATGAACGCCACCATCGCCGCCAGCCTGCAGTTGGGCAGTACGGTGCTCGGCAGTCTCGCCGGCATTACCACGCTGCATCAGAAACGCGTGGAACAGGCCGGATTTGCCGTGCTGAAGTCACCGGATGTGCCGTCGATCCTGGTGGAGACCGGTTTCATCTCCAATGCCCGCGACAGCCAACGACTGGTGAACCCCCGCCACCAACAGGCAATTGCCGATGGTTTGTTCGAGGGATTGCAGCGCTACTTTCAGAAGAATCCGCCGCTCGACAGCTACCTCGCCTGGCAGCAGGCGCAGAAAAGTCCCGTGGTCTAGCAGCCCGTAAGGCGGTTGCAGGTGAATTTGGCGCTGCCGCCGCCGGAGCTGGAATAGCGGTTGATCGTGGTCCAGCCCACGCGGCGGTTATAGCCGACCCAGGCTTCGCCGTCGGTCGCGATGCCTGTGAAGAAGGTCAGTTGTCCGTAGCGGCTGTTGGTTTGCGCCCAATAGCGTTGGCCGGCCTTGTCGAAGCCGCGCAGGTAGATCGTGCTGCCCACGGTGTTGACGCTGTAGGCGTTGCCCTCGGCATCGACGCAGGCCAGCAGGTTGGCGCTGCGTGTGCACGTGGCCAGGCCGGGGAGTTGTCCCCAGGCGGTTGAGGCCAGCAGCAATCCAAGGCCCAGCAGCGTGCGTTTCAGCGCCTGTTTCATGGCAATTTCCGACAGGTTAGACGGTGTACAGCTTCCTGCGCGACGGCGCTTGGGGCAAGAGAAGAGTGGTCAACTCATATTGTTATACTATAACATTAATTTGAATCGCCTTTACCCCCTGATTTTCAAGCGCCTGCTTCTGTGGTGGCCTCCTGGAGGCTTCAAGAGCGCCAGATCGCAAAAACCGACCGTTTGATGAGGATTACCCCATGTCATACATGTTGCCAGTGACCGTTTTGTCAGGCTTTCTCGGCGCCGGAAAAAGTACGCTTCTGAATTACGTACTACGTAATCGGGGCGGCCTGCGTGTGGCCGTCATCGTCAACGATATGAGCGAAATCAACATCGATGGCAGCGAAGTCCAGCGTGATGTCAGCCTGAATCGCTCCGAAGAGAAACTCGTGGAGATGAGCAACGGCTGCATCTGCTGTACGCTGCGCGAAGACCTGCTCGAAGAAGTCGGCCAGTTGGCCCGTGAAGGCCGATTCGATTACCTGCTGATAGAGTCCACCGGTATCTCCGAACCGTTGCCGGTCGCCGAAACCTTCACCTTCCGCGACGAGCAGGGCCAAAGCCTGGCTGACATCGCTCGCCTCGACACCATGGTCACTGTAGTCGACGGCCTGAATTTCCTGCCCGACTATCAAGCTGCCGAAAGCCTCGCCGCACGGGGTGAAGTCCTGGGGGAGGAGGACGAGCGCTCCATCACCGACCTGCTGATCGAACAGATCGAATTCGCCGACGTGCTGCTTATCAGCAAAATCGACCTGATCGGCAGCCGTGAACGGGAAGAGCTGATGGCCATCCTCAGGCGCCTGAACGCTCAGGCCGAGATCATCCCGATGGTGATGGGTGAAGTGCCGCTTGCGAAGATCCTCAACACCGGCCGTTTCGACTTCGAGAAGGCCGCCCAGGCCCCGGGCTGGCTGCAGGAGCTGCGCGGCGAGCATGTTCCCGAAACCCAAGAGTACGGCATCGCCTCCACAGCCTATCGGGCCCGGCGGCCGTTCCACCCCCAGCGTTTTTTCGACTTCCTCAACCGGCCCTGGCTGAACGGAAAACTGCTGCGCTCCAAGGGATTCTTCTGGCTGGCCAGCAAACCCGCCGACGCCGGCAGTTGGTCGCAGGCCGGCGGCCTGATGCGCCATGGGTTCGCCGGGCGCTGGTGGCGGTTCGTACCGAAGGAGCAATGGCCGCAGGATCGGGAAAGCACTGCCGCGATCATGGAAAACTGGACGGCCAGTGTGGGGGATTGCCGACAGGAGCTGGTGTTCATCGGTCAGGACATCGATTTCGCGCAGCTCACGGCGGACCTCGATGACTGCCTGCTGAGCGACGCGGAAATGGCCGTCGGCGCGCAGGGCTGGCGGCAGTGGCCGGATCCGTTCGGCCCTTGGCACGAAGAGGCTGCCTGATGCTCGCCTTGAACCCGTCGTATCGCGCCACCCGTGTGCAGCATCAGGGGCCCACGCCGCAGGATCTGGCGCGGATCCTTGAGGACGACATCAACCTCGCGGTCTGGCAACGGCAACTGCCGCTGCACATCGCGGATTTTGCGGATCTGCTCCTGTCGCTGGAGGTGCCGTACGCCGAAGCGCTGTGCCTGGAGCTGCCTGACGAAGAGGCGGAGCCGGACCTGGACGGCCTCGCCGGCGAGTTCCGCGACCTGGCCGGCCACGAAGCGTTTGTCGCCGACCTGAAATGGCTGACGGGCGCCTTCGCCTGCCTGCTCGGCGCCACGCGCATCGGCCTGCGCCTGCGGGTGCTGGACAAGGCCATGTGCCCGCGGTTTCACGTCGATCATGTGCCGGTGCGCCTGATCACCACCTATGCGGGCATCGGCAGCGAATGGCTCAGCGAAGGATCGATGGATCGCCGTCTGCTGGGCAACCCCGACGCCGAGCCCGCAGAGCCGTCGAGCATCCAGCGGCTGAAGGCTGGTGAAGTGGCCTTGCTCAAGGGCGAGAAATGGCATGGAAACGAAGGGTTCGGCCTGATCCACCGTTCGCCGCAACCGGCGCCGGGCCAGCGCCGGCTGATGCTCACCCTCGACTGGCTCGGCTAGCGCCTCAAGGCTTGAGCCAGCGGCCGTGGCTCTGGTTCTCGCAGTACGGTTGCAGGTACGCCGCGTCGGAGGCCACGCCGTAATAGTGGATATCCTGGCGATAGGGCATATTGGCGACTTGCGCGTCGCTGCAGACGCCGAAGGCGCCGGCGGGGCATTGGTCGACGTACTGGACCTCGACGGTCTGCCCGGCCAGGGTGGGTCGGCAGAAGCCGTCGCTGAACAGTTTCTGCGGGATGTTGCGGTTCTGCTGGCAGACCTTCACGTCCAGCCGTTCCGCCTGGCTGTGCACCACGCAGGCCTGGGCCAGCGCCTCGCTCGACACCAGCGCCAGCAGCAACGACCATCCCATCCACCGCATCTTCGACCTCCAGAACACTTCAGCCATGTTGCAGAACATTCCCACCCACGTCATCGCCGGGCCGCTGGGTGCAGGTAAGACCAGCCTGATCCGCCAGCTCATGGCCCAGCGCCCGGCGCACGAGCGCTGGGCGGTGCTGATCAACGAGTTCGGCCAGATCGGCCTCGACGCCGCGCTGCTGACCCGCGACGCCGATGGTATCGCACTGGGCGAAGTGGCCGGCGGCTGTTTGTGCTGCGTCAACGGCGCGCCGTTCCAGGTCGGGCTCGGTCGGCTGCTGCGCAAGGCCAGGCCGGATCGCCTGTTCATCGAACCGTCGGGGCTTGGGCATCCGGCGCAGTTGCTCAAGCAGTTGGGCGAGGCGCCCTGGCTGGGTGTCCTGGCTGTGCAGCCTTGCGTGCTGGTGCTGGATGCCCAGGCGCTGGCGGACGGCAAGCCGCTGCCGGACACGCAAAGGCAGGCCTTGGCCGGCGCCGGCCTGCTGTTGCTGAACAAATCGGAAAACCTCGCAGAGCCAGCGCGGCAAGCGATCGCCGCGCAATTGCCGGCGGTCAGGTTTATCTGGACGGAGCAAGCCCGGATGCCGCTGAGCGAGCTGCCGGGTCTGACGGCGCAGGCGGTGGCGGGGGCGGAGCCGTTGAATGTGCCGAAGGGGTTGGCGCAGATCCCGGCGGTCTGGAGCGATCCGGCGCTGCCGATTTGCCTGCACCAGGCCCAGGACGATGGCTGGAGCATCGGTTGGCGCTGGCACCCGGGGCAGGTTTTCGACAGCGCGCGTGTCCGGCAGTGGCTGGAAAGCCTGGCCTGGCGTCGGGCGAAACTGGTGATCCACAGCGCGGACGGCTGGCGATCGATGAATGCCCTGGATAACGCGCCGGCGCCATGGCAGCCCAGCGAATGGCGCAAGGACTCGCGGATCGAGCTGATCTTCGCCGAGCGGCAGGATGCCGCGACATTGCAGGCAGGTCTGGCGGGTTGCCGGATCGGGGTCGCCTAGCTCAGGGCTTCCACTTGGTGTGTTCCTGCCGCCACTGGCTCAGCTCGATCACTTCGGCCCGGGGCTTGGCGACGTCCGCCACCGGCGGCGCCTCGTCGAACGGCGCCGGGTAGGGTGCCAGTTCGATCTGTGCGCTGTGCGCGCCGAACTGAGTGATGGTGCCGTTGTGGCGGGTCTCGCCCGTCACGGTGAATTCGAAGCCGTAGACCCGGGCCAGCCGCCGGCGGCCGCTGGCGTCCTTGATGAAGCCGATCCGCTTCAGCGCGACATTGCCGTCGAGCAGCTCGACGCCGACGTTCACGCAATGCTGCTTGACCCGTTCCAGCGCGCGCTCCCGCAAGCCGTGGTTGTGCCAGAGCCATGCGCCGGCGGCGGCGAACAGCATCAGCACGAATATGTTTTCCAGGGTCAGCATCAACGGGAAACTCCAAAAGAGGGCATCAGCTTAACTGCGTCGCCGGTCTGTCGTACAGGCTGCGTTTCGTCGCATACTGCGCGGCTTGAATTTCAATCGTTTTACGGAAAATCCCGAATGAAACGTACGCCTCATCTGCTCGCCATCCAGTCCCATGTGGTGTTCGGCCACGCCGGCAACAGCGCTGCGGTTTTTCCGATGCAGCGGGTCGGGGTGAATGTCTGGCCGCTCAACACCGTGCAGTTTTCCAACCACACCCAGTATGGCCAGTGGGCCGGCGAAGTGCTGCAGCCGCAGCGGATTCCGGAGCTGGTCGAAGGCATCGCCGCCATCGGCGAGCTGGGCAACTGCGATGCGGTGCTGTCGGGCTACCTGGGCAGCGCCGCCCAGGGCCGGGCGATTCTCGAAGGGGTGGCGCGGATCAAGTCGGTCAATCCCAAGGCCCTTTACCTGTGTGATCCGGTGATGGGGCATCCGGAGAAGGGTTGCAGCGTGCCGGCGGAGGTCAGCGACTTTCTGCTGGAAGAGGCGGCGGCGGTGGCCGACATCATGTGCCCGAACCAGCTGGAGCTGGACAGCTTCGCCGGACGCAAGCCGCAGTCGTTGTTCGACTGCCTGGCCATGGCCCGCGCGTTGCTCGCCCGCGGTCCCAAGGCTGTGCTGGTCAAGCACCTGGACTATCCGGGCAAGCCGGCCGAAGGGTTCGAGATGTTGCTGGTGACGGCCGAGGGCAGCTGGCATCTGCGCCGTCCTCTGCTGGCGTTCCCGCGGCAGCCGGTGGGCGTGGGCGACCTGACGTCCGGGCTGTTCCTGGCGCGGGTGCTGCTGGGCGACAGCCTGCTGGCGGCGTTCGAGTTCACCGCGGCGGCGGTGCATGAGGTGCTGCTGGAGACCCAGGCCTGCGCCAGCTACGAATTGCAGCTGGTGCGGGCCCAGGACCGGATCGCCCATCCGCGGGTGAAATTCGAGGCGACCCCGATCAGCCTGTGACCCACGCAAACTGTGGGAGCCTGCCTGCTGGCGATGGCGTCAGCAGGGACACCGCCTGACAGCGGCGGTGCGACGTGCCCGCGAAGGCTGTCGATGAAGCGGCTCCAGGCCGAAGGGCTCACGCGTCGCCCTTGATCTCCTGATAGCGCTTCTCCAGCTCCTGACGAATCTGCCGGCGCTGCTGGGCCTGCATGAAACGGCGCTTCTCCTCGCTGTTCTGCGGCTGCAGCGGCGGCACCGGCGCAGGCTTGCGCTGGTCATCCACCGCGACCATGGTGAAGAAGCAACTGTTGGTGTGGCGCACCGAGCGCTCGCGGATGTTCTCGGTCACGACTTTGATGCCGACTTCCATCGAGGTGTTGCCGGTGTAGTTGACCGACGCCAGGAAGGTCACCAGTTCGCCGACGTGGATCGGCTCGCGGAAAATCACCTGGTCCACCGACAAGGTCACCACGTACCGGCCGGCGTAACGGCTGGCGCAGGCGTAGGCCACTTCGTCGAGGTATTTGAGCAGGGTGCCGCCATGGACATTGCCAGAGAAGTTGGCCATGTCGGGTGTCATCAGTACCGTCATCGACAGCTGGGCGTTTCCGGGTTCCATAACGTTCTCACGGGTCAAGGCAGGATTGCTGGAAGAAGCGCCTCTGCGGGCGCCTGGTCGTTTTTCAAACCACCGTTATCGGGACGCCGGGCAACTGGCCGCCGTCACGCCCGATCGATCTGTTTCCATATATTGCACCGCCTTCCGGCCGGAAGTCGCGGTGTTACCCTGCCAAAGCCACTTCCCAAGGGCGATTCCCACACCAAAAGCGGATTTTCATTCAGCTTGCCCAGCCTGTTTCCCAGGCCAGCGGCCAGCCTTGCCATTCAAGGAGCCCACGCCATGCATGCCATCAGTTTCATTCAGGACCTGGCAGTGATCATGTTGGTCGCGGGCGTGGTGACCGTGCTGTTCCACCGCTTCAAGCAGCCGGTGGTGCTCGGCTACATCGTCGCCGGGTTCATCATCGGCCCGCACACGCCGCCGTTCGGCCTGATCCACGACGAAGACACCATCAAGACCCTCGCCGAACTGGGGGTGATCTTCCTGATGTTCTGCCTGGGCCTGGAGTTCAGCCTGCGCAAGCTGTTCAAGGTCGGCGCCACGGCGTTCATCGCGGCCTTCCTCGAAATCGTGCTGATGATCTGGATCGGCTACGAAATCGGCCGCTGGTTCGACTGGAACACCATGGATTCGCTGTTCCTCGGCGCGATCCTGGCCATTTCCTCGACCACCATCATCGTCAAGGCACTCAATGACCTGAAGATGAAGAACGAGCGTTTCGCCCAGCTGATCTTCGGTGTGCTGATCGTCGAGGACATCCTGGGCATCGGCATCATCGCCTTGCTGTCGAGCATCGCCGTCAGCGGCACGGTGAGCTCCGGCGAAGTGTTCTCCACGGTCGGCAAGCTGTCGCTGTTCATGATCGTCGCCTTGGTCATCGGCATCCTGCTGGTGCCGCGCCTGCTGGCCTACGTGGCGAAATTCGAAAGCAACGAGATGCTGCTGATCACCGTGCTGGGCCTGTGCTTCGGCTTCTGCCTGCTGGTGGTCAAGCTGGAATACAGCATGGTGCTGGGCGCCTTCCTGATCGGCGCGATCATGGCCGAGTCGCGGCAGCTGCTGAAGATCGAGCGCCTGATCGAGCCGGTCCGCGACCTGTTCAGCGCCATTTTCTTTGTCGCCATCGGCCTGATGCTCGACCCGATGATCCTGCTGCAGTACGCCTGGCCGATCGCGGTCATCACCGTGGCGGTGGTGTTGGGCAAGATGCTGTCCTGCGGCCTCGGTGCCTTTATCGCCGGCAACGACGGACGCACCTCGCTGCGGGTCGGGATGGGGCTTTCGCAGATCGGCGAGTTTTCCTTCATCATCGCGGCGCTGGGCATGACGCTGCAGGTCACCAGCCATTTCCTCTATCCGGTGGCCGTGGCGGTCTCGGTCATCACCACGTTGCTGACGCCGTACCTGATCCGCGCCGCCGATCCGCTGTCGATCAAGCTGTCCGCCGCCATGCCGCAGCGCCTGGGGCGGGTGTTCGGCCTCTACGGCGAATGGCTGCGCAGCATCCAGCCCCGTGGCGAAGGGGCTTTGCTGGCGTCGATGATCCGGCGGATCCTGCTGCAGGTCGGGGTGAATCTGGCGCTGGTGATCGCGATTTTCCTGGCCGGCGCCTTTTTCGCCGGGCGCATTTCGGTGTGGCTGCAGGACTGGATCGCCGATCCGGGCTGGCAGAAGGCATTGATCTGGGGGGCGGCGCTGCTGCTGTCGTTGCCGTTCCTGATCGCGGCTTACCGCAAGCTCAAGGCGCTGTCGATGCTGTTGGCGGAGATGGGCGTCAAGCCGGAAATGGCCGGACGCCATACGCAGCGGGTGCGGCGGGTGATCGCCGAAGTGATTCCGCTTCTTTCGCTGCTGGTGATTTTCCTGCTGTTGGCAGCCTTGTCGGCCAGTATCTTGCCGACCAACAAGTTGCTGGTGCTGGTCGCCGTGGTGGCGGCCGCCGTGGCGGCGCTGCTCTGGCGCTGGTTCATCCGGGTGCACACACGGATGCAGGTGGCCTTGCTGGAGACCCTCGACAACCACAAGGAGCCGTCGGGGCACTGAAGGCCGCCCTGGGCGACGGGGCGGATCAGCTTTCCAGCCAGACGTCCCGTGCCCAGTGCCAGACCGACTCCCAGGACTCTTCGGTGACCAGTTCCTCTTCGCCCGACCACAGCACCACGGTGCCGTCCTCTTCGACGCAGTAGTAATCATCGCCGTCCTGACAGATCGGGATCAGGTCGCGCGGCACGCCGGCATCCCAGGCGTTCGCGGCCACTTCGGGCAGGTAGGTGTGGGACTGCGGGTCGGTGACGGTCACCGGCTCCAGGCTGCCGTACACCACGTCGCTGACGGTCAGCAGGAACTCCTTGAAGACGAACGGGATGTTGATGAAGAGCTGTTCTTCGATCTCAACCAGTTGGTCTTCGTCAGGCAGTTCCAGGGGAACCGGCACGGGCTCGTTGGCTTCGCGCAGTTGTTCGATGATTTCTTCCACGTCCGGGATCCTCTTGCTTGTATGGCGCGGTTTGCATGGGGCGGTTTATACAGTAGCTCGCTATGGATGCAACCGCGAAATAGAAAACCCCGGCCATGGCCGGGGTTTTCGGTACTGCAGGCCTGACGCGCCTGGGATCAGCCGTTCTGGCGGATGCCGGCCACCAGCCATGGCTGGTTTTCGCCCTGCGGACGTTCCATGTTCCAGCTTTCGCTGAACACTTCGCCCTGGTCGAAACGCGAGGTCTTCGACACGCCGCTGAAGGTCAGGGTGGCGATGGTCTTGTCTGCACGGTCATCCACGCCGTCCAGTTGCACCTGGAGGTTGTCGATGTAGGTGGACTGGAAGCCGTCGCCCAGGTCCGCGCGCTCGCGCTTGAGGAACTCGAGCATCTGCGGGGTCACGAACTCGGCGATCTTGTCCATTTCGTTGGCGTCCCAATGCTGCTGCAGGGCCTGGAAGTGGCTGCGGGCGGCTTCGAGGAAACGCTGTTCGTTGAACCAGGCCGGTGCGTTGATCACCGGACGGGCGGCAGGGGCTGCCGACCCGCCGAAGATCGAGCCCATGGCGGCCGGCTTCTGCTCGAACGCTTCACGCTGCATCGGCGCATGGCCGGCCGGCGCGAACTGGTCCTGCTGCTTGCGGCGACGGGCGGCGATGAAGCGGAAGATCACGAACGCGATGAGGGCCATGATCAGGATGTCGAAGAACTGCATGCCCTGGAAGCCGTCGCCCATGAACATGGAGGCGAGCAGGCCGCCGGCGGCGATGCCGGCCAGCGGGCCGAGCCAGCGCGAGGCACCGCCGGCCTTGGCGGCCGCGCCTGCGGCACCGGCAGCACCGGCGGTCGCCGCAGCGCCGCCCATGCCCGGGGAAGAAGGAGCCATCTGGCTGGTCTGGTGCGTCGGCGCGGCGCCGGAGCTTTTGCCACCACCGAAGCGCTTGGCTGCGTTGACATCGAGGCTCATCGTCAGGCCGATGCACAACGCCATGGCGATGCTGAGGAAACGTTTCATAAAGGGTATTCCCGTTTGTGGAGAGCACGCGCGCCATGTTGCACAGCTGAAGTGTTACTGGCTAGCGGCAGAGTGTTTCGGGCTTTTGCCTGACAGGCTAGGTTCAGCTCGGTCGAGGCAATAGGCCCATGTACATTTGTCTGTAGGAAAAATAGGAAGGTTCAGCGGGTTTCTATTCAGCGGCGCAAGGCCAACAAGACGACGCCCGCGGTGATCAGGCCGATCCCGCCCCATTGGCGCAGGTCGAGCTTCTCGCCGAGCAGGAGCGCGCCGAGCACCGCCACCAGCACCACGCTGAGCTTGTCCACCGGGGCGACCAGCGAGGCCGGGCCGACCTTCAGGGCGCGGAAGTAGCACAGCCACGACGCGCCGGTGCCCAACCCGGACAGCAGCAGGAACAGGTAGCTCTTGGCGGAGATCGATCCCAACGACTGATATTGGCCCGTCGCGTACAAAATCAAGGCCAGGCTGACCAGCACCACGAAGGTGCGCAGCAGGGTGGCGAAGTCGGAATTGACGTTCTCGATGCCGACCTTGGCGAAAATCGCGGTCAGCGCGGCGAACAAGGCCGAGAGCAGGGCCCAGAAGGTCCACGAGGAGAAGAAGCCTGAGCCCATGAATCGCTCCCTGTCGGATCAAGGTTCACACACGCCGGTGCGGGAGCGAGCCGGCTCGCGATTGAAACGCCGCGGTTCGACTGACGAACCGCATTGAAGCCATCGCGAGCAGGCTCGCTCCCACACAAAGGCGGATTCAGTTTCAGATCGCTTCCAGCTTCGCGTAGCCCAGCATCAGCCACTTGCTGCCTTCGCTGAAGTTGACCTGCACCCGCGCCTGGGCGCCGGCGCCTTCGAAGTTGAGGATCACGCCGTCGCCGAAGATCGAATGGCGCACGGCCTGGCCGAGGCTCAGGCCGGTCTCCGGGATCGCGCTGCCGCTGAACAGATTGCTGCCGCTCATCGACTGGTTGCCGCCGAACGGACGGCTGACGCTGTTCGACAGGCGCACTTCCTGGATCAGGCCCTTGGGCACTTCCCGCACGAAACGCGACACCTTGTTGTAGGTCTCGCTGCCGTACAGGCGTCGGGTCTCGGCATAGGTCATCACCAGGTTCTGCATGGCGCGGGTGATGCCGACATAGGCCAGACGCCGTTCCTCTTCGAGACGTCCCGGTTCCTCCAGGCTCATTTTGTGCGGGAACAGGCCTTCTTCCATGCCCACCAGGAACACGTAAGGGAATTCCAGGCCCTTGGCGCTGTGCAGGGTCATCAGCTGAATGCTGTCTTCGTGCTCGTCGGCCTGGGTGTCGCCGGCCTCCAGCGACGCGTGGCCGAGGAACGCCGCCAGCGGCGTCAGGTCCTCGTCCTCGTCGGTGTTCTCGAAGTTGCGCGCGGCGCTGACCAGTTCCTCAAGGTTTTCCACCCGGGCCTGGCCTTTCTCGCCTTTTTCCGCCTCGTGGTAGGCGATCAGGCCGGACTGCTCGATGACGGTCTGGGTCATCAGGTGTAGCGGCATGTCGATGCACTTGGCGGCGAGGTTCTCGATCAGTTCGATGAACGCGCCCAGGGCGCTTGCCGCGCGGCCGGTCAGGCCTTTGTTGGCGACCAGCTGGCGCATTGCTTCCCACATCGACACATCGCTGTGGCGCGCGTGCTCGCGGATCGCCTCGACGGTCTTCTCGCCGATGCCCCGGGCCGGGACGTTGATCACCCGTTCCAGCGCGGCGTCGTTGCCGCGGCCTTCCAGCAGGCGCAGGTAGGCCATGGCGTTCTTGATTTCGGCCCGTTCGAAGAAGCGCTGGCCGCCATAGATGCGGTACGGGATGCGTTCGCGCAGCAGGGCTTCTTCCAGCACGCGGGATTGGGCGTTGGAGCGGTAGAGAATCGCGATGTCGCTGCGGGACAGGCCGGTCTTCAGGGCGCTTTCGATGGTTTCGACCACGTAGCGCGCTTCGTCGTGTTCGTTGAACGCGGCGTACAGGCTGATCGCTTCGCCGTCGCCGCCGTCGGTCCACAGCTCTTTGCCCAGACGCCCGGTGTTGTTGGCGATCAGGGCGTTGGCAGCCTTGAGGATGCCGGCGGTGGAGCGGTAGTTCTGCTCCAGGCGGATGGTTTCGGCGTCCGGGAAGTCGGCGGAATACTGATGGATGTTCTCGATCTTCGCCCCGCGCCAGCCGTAGATCGACTGGTCGTCGTCGCCCACCACCATCAGGCTGTCGCCGCCCTTGGCCAACAGGCGCAACCAGGCGTACTGCACGGCGTTGGTGTCCTGGAACTCGTCCACCAGGATGTGCCGGAAACGTTTCTGGTAATGGGCCAGCAGGCCCGGATGGTCGCGCCACAGATCCAGGGCGCGCAGCAGCAGTTCCGAGAAGTCGATGACCCCGGCGCGCAGGCACGCGGCCTCGTAGGCTTCATAGATGCCGCGCATGGTGGCCAGGAACAGGTCGCCGCCGGCCTGGATGTGCTGCGGGCGCAGGCCTTCGTCTTTCTGCCCGTTGATGAACCATTGGGCCTGGCGGGCCGGCCAGCGTTGCTCGTCCAGCCCCAGCTCGCGGATCACCCGCTTGACCAGCCGCTGCTGGTCGTCGCTGTCGAGGATCTGGAAGGTCTGGCTCAGCCCGGCCTCCTGCCAGTGCGCCCGCAGCAGGCGGTGCGCCAGGCCGTGGAAGGTGCCGACCCACATGCCGGCCGGGTTGATGCCCAGCAGCTGTTCGATGCGGTGGCGCATCTCGGCGGCGGCCTTGTTGGTGAAGGTCACCGACAGGATGGAGTGGGGCGAGGCGTTTTCGACCTGGATCAACCAGGCGATACGGTGCACCAGCACTCGGGTTTTGCCGGAGCCGGCACCGGCCAGGACCAATTGACGGCCAACGGGGGCCGCTACGGCCTGGCGTTGGGCATCGTTGAGGGAGTTCAGCAGAAGGGAGAGATCATCGCGCATCGGGGCATTCTAGGGTGCGCCGCAGGCCCGGGCAAACCAAGCGTTGCATGAACCGATGAAAGCGCTGCCGATGACGACCGGCCAGTCACCGGCCGCATGCGTTGGCCCGCTTGGTTCCGGGGCTTTCGCGGGGCAGCCGGCGGGGCGAAGTTTCGGCGAAATTATGATCTGGAGCAGTTTGGCAAGTGAATCGGCTTGTGTATGCTCCGTCCACGTTTCGGGCCCATGCTCACCTTATAAGAACAAGAACGTTGCCTATGACCCTCAGCCCCGACCTGTCGGGCCCCCTCGTGGAGCCCCGGGCTATCCGCAAGCACTACGCCATGCAGATGGCGGTCGAGCGCACGCGCCTGCTGTATCAGGGCTCACTGTTGCCCACGCTGTTCATGCTGATCAACGGTCTGGTCTGCGCCGGCCTGCTCTGGAGCCCGCAGCGCTACTTCGTGGTCAGCGTCTGGCTGGTGTGGCTGCTGTCGCTGGTCGCCTTGCGGGTGATTCAGGTCGCCGCCTTCGATTCGGCGATCCCCGACCGACAAGCCCAGCCCGTCTGGCGCCGGATGTTCCTGCTCGGCTCGACCATGACCGGACTGACCCTGGCCGGTGCGGGCATCGCTCTGGTGCCGGCGGACAACTTCATGCAGCAGGCCTGGGTGTTCGGCCTGATCGGCGCCGCAACGCTGTCCGCCAGTGTTGCCTACGCCGTGAGCATTCCAGCGTTTCTGTCCTTTACCTTGCCGTGCCTGCTGCCGGCCATCGGCTACCTGTTCTGGGGCGGCGATGAGCAGGCCCGCGGCTGGGGCTGGCTGGGGCTGATCCTGCTCGGTTCGCTGAGCGTGGTGGCCTGGCAGGTCAACCGCCTGATCGACCGCGGCCTGCTGCGGCGTTTCCAGAACCAGCACCTGATCGAACACCTGCAGCAGGCGCAGGCGCGCAGCGAGCAGCTCAACCAGGAGCTGGCGAAGGAAATCGAGCAGCGCCGCTGCGCCGAGGGCCGTTTGCGCGAGGCCCAGGTCGAGCTGGAAGACCGGGTCGCCCAGCGCAGCCGTGAGCTGGACGCCGCCAACCAGGCCCTGAGCAAAAGCGAGGCGCGCCTGGCGCTGGCGCTCAAGGCCAGCGAGCTGGGCCTGTGGGACTGGAACCTGCAGACCGACGAAGTCCATCACACGCAAATCCAGGAACTGTTCGGCATCGACCCTGAGTACGTCACCGGGCTGCTCAGGCATCTGCGTCCGCGCCTGCACCCCGAAGACGTGCCGCCGCTCAAGCGGGCGCTGATCGAGCACCTCAAGGGCCGCACCGAGGACTATCAGATCGAGTACCGCGTGCGCCACGGCGACGGTCACTGGGTCTGGATCGAAGACCGCGGCCGCGCCGTGGAACGCAGCGACAGCGGGCAGGTCACCCGCATGGTCGGCACCCGGCGCGACATCAGCGTCAGCAAAAGCCAGGAAGCGCAACGGCAACTGGCGGCGACAGTGTTCGAGGCGGCCAGCGAGGGCATCGTGATCCTCGATCCGAACTACTCGCTGATCGCCATCAACCAGGCGTTCAGCCGCGTCACCGGTTACGACATCGAAGACATGCTCGGGCGCAACGTCGTCGAACTGCCGTGCAGCCGCGATGCACGCCGGCACTACGTCGCCATCCGCCATGCGCTGGAGCAGCACGGCACCTGGCAGGGCGAACTGGTGGAAACCCGCAAGAACGGCGAGCTGTACCCGCAGTGGCTGCAACTGAACGCTGTACGCGATGATCGGGGAAACGTCAGTCATATCGTGGGCTTCTTCGCCGATCTGTCGGCTCGACGCGAGTCCGAGGAGCGCATGCGCTTCCTGACCCATTACGACGAACTCACCGGCCTGGCCAACCGCTCGCTGTTCCGCGAGCGCCTGCATGAGGCCCATCAGCGCGTGCGTCAGGGCGGGCGCCGCAGCCTGGCGCTGCTGCACATCAACCTGGATCGGTTCAAGCTGCTCAACGACAGCCTGGGCCATGAAGTCGCCGACCAGTTGCTGCAACGGATGGCCCGGCGGCTCGTCAGCGCGCTGCCGGAGGCGGACACCATCGCGCGGTTGTCCGGCGACGAGTTCGCGGTGCTGTTCGATGCCTACGGCAACCTGTCGAGCCTGGCGCGGGTCGCCACGCGCCTGCTGGCCAAGCTGCGCTTGCCGCTGACCGTGGAAGGGCACGAACTGGTGGTCAGCGCCTCCATGGGCATCAGCCTGCTGCCGGACAGCGCCCGGGAGATCGCCGCGCTGGTCAGCCAATCGAACATGGCCATGCAGCACGCCAAGCACCTGGGCGGCAACAACTTCCAGTTCTACACCGACAGCCTGCAAGCCAGCACCCTTGAGCGCCTGCAGCTGGAAAACCAGTTGCGCAAGGCGATCGAAGACAAGCAACTGCACGTGTTCTACCAACCGAAGCTGTGCCTGGCCACCGGCCGCCTGAACGCCGCCGAAGCACTGGTGCGCTGGGATCATCCGACCCTGGGCCGGGTGCCGCCGGGGGACTTCATCGGGCTCGCCGAGGAGACCGGGCTGATCGGCCCCATCGGCGAATTCGTCCTGCGCCACGCCTGCCAGCAAGCCTGCGAGTGGCAGCGCCAGGGGCTGGAGCCGATCCGGGTGTCGGTGAACCTGTCGGTGCATCAGCTGCGCCAGGGCAAGCTGGCCAGCCTGGTGCGCCAGGTGCTGGAGGAAACCGGCCTGGCCCCGCACTACCTGGAGCTGGAACTGACCGAAAGCCAGTTGCTCGACAGCGTCGAGCACATCATCGCCACGTTCCAGCAGCTGCGCGATCTGGGGGTGAAGCTGGCCATCGATGACTTCGGCACCGGCTATTCCTCCCTCAGCTACCTCAAGCGGATCCCGGTGGATTACGTGAAGATCGACCAAGCGTTCATTCGTGGCCTGGGCGAGGGCAGCGAGGACGCGGCGATCACCCGGGCGATCATCGCCATGGCCCACGGACTGACGCTGAAGGTGGTGGCCGAAGGCGTCGAGCGGCCCGAGCAACTGGCGTTCCTGAAGGCCGAGGGGTGCGACGAAGTGCAGGGCTATCTGATCAGTCGTCCGGTGGAGGCCGACGCCCTGGCCGACCTGCTGCGCGGGCAGGAAAACCTGCGCTGAAGGGCTACATGCGGCGGATGCCGCCTGATACGGGGATATCGAGTGATGCATTGAGCAGGCAAAAAGCCAATTCATGTAGTATAACTACAAGCTTGCTACATGCCTTGCGACTGCCCATGGCAAGCGCCTGACCACAACAAGAGTCCAGCCCTTGAATCTGCTGCAACATATCGCCCAGTCACGTCACCTGTTACGCAAGTCGGAGCTCAAGGTCGCCGACCACGTGCTGCTTGACCCGGCGGCGGTGATGCACAGTTCCATGGCCGACCTGGCCCACAGCGTCGGCATCAGCGAACCGACCATCGTGCGCTTCTGCCGGGCCATCGGCTGTTCCGGTTTCCAGGACCTCAAGCTCAAGCTGGCGCAGAGCCTGGCGGCGGGCGCCAGCTTCGGTCAATTCGCCATCCATGAAGACGATTCGGTCGCCGACTACAGCCTGAAGATCTTCGACACCACCCTGCACACGCTGATGGAGGTGCGCGAGAAGCTCGACCCTCAGGAGCTGCAGCGGGCGGTGACCCTGATGTCCCAGGCCCAACGCGTCGAGTTCTATGGCTTCGGCGCATCCGGCGCGGTGGCGGCGGATGCGCAGCACAAGTTCTTCCGGCTGCTGCTGACGGCGGCGGCGTACTCCGACCCTCACATGCAGGCGATGTCCGCCGTGACGCTGAAGCCGACCGACGTGGCGATCTGCATTTCCCAGTCCGGCCGCTCCAAGGATCTGCTGATCACCGCCAACCTCGTGCGTGAAAGCGGCGCTTCGCTGATCACCCTGTGCCCGAGCCAGACGCCGTTGGCCGAGCTGTCCACCGTCAACCTGGCGATCGACGTGCATGAAGACACCGAGATCTACACGCCGCTGACTTCGCGCATCGCCCACCTGGTGGTGATCGACGTGCTGGCGATGGGTGTGGCAATGGCCCGCGGCCCGAGCCTGGTCAACCACCTCAAGAGCGTCAAGCGCAGCCTGCGCAGCCTGCGGCTGTCGCCCAAGGCCGTGAAACCCCTGGACGACTGACGCTGCAGGATCCTGGGGCGAGGGAGCCGGCGCCCTCGCCACATTCATCCGCCTGTAACCTCCGCGCCGCCAAACCGTCATCCCCCGGGCCTATCGTGAAACTCCCGTACTCGCCTTGGGAGACTCGAAATGGCTCAGCCCTACGAAGAACGCAACAGCGCTGCGAAAACCCGCCGTCAACAGGAAGACCAGCGCCGCATGGAGTTTCGCCGCGCCATCGAAGACCGCTTCGAGTTGCGCCAGCTTCAGGCCGAAATCAGCGGCGTGCCCTCGGATTTCGAGTTCAACTACTGGCAGGCGGCACCGTCGGCTTCCCGGCGAAGCGCTCAACCAGCGCGCTGATCTGCGCACGTTCGCTGCGGATGAACGCCAGAAAGGCGTGAGCCACCGGTGACAGGCGCTTGGCCTTGGCCTGCACCAGGCACCAACTGCGCAGCAGCGGCAGTTCTTCGACCGGCAACTCCACCAGGCCGCCGGTCGCCAGCTCCAGGTTCAGGGCGTGGCGCGTCAGCAGCGCCAGGCCCAGGCCGGCCAACACGCACTCGCGCTGGGCTTCGGCCGAGGCCACTTCCTGGGTCTGGGTGAAATGCACGCGCTTCTCCTTGAAATATTCCTCGCAGGCCAGCCGCGTGCCGGAGCCGGGCTCGCGGATCAGCAGGGTATAAGGCTCAAGGTCCTGCAGGCGCAGCGGCCCCATGTGCGACAGCGGATGATCCGGCGGCGCCACCGCCACGATCGGGTTGTTGAGGAACGGCAGGAATTCCAGGCCCATGTCCTGGGGCACCATGGACATGATCACCAGGTCGTCGCGGTTGTCGGAAAGGCGGCGGATGACCTGGCCCCGGTTGACCACCGTCAGTTGCAGGTTCACTTCCGGGTGCTGGCGCTTGAAGGCGGCGAACAGGTGCGGCACGAAGTACTTGGCGCTGGACTCCACCGCCAGTTTCAGCTGGCCCTGCAACGATCCCTGCATGTCCGAGAGCTGCATGTCGAGGTTTTCCAGGCGGCCGAAGATGTCCCGGCTGGCCCGTTGCAGCGCTTCGGCGGCCTCGGTCATGTAGAGTTTCTTGCCTACATAGTCGAACAGCGGCTGGCCGATCAGCTCTTCGAGCTGACGGATCTGTAGGCTGACGGCCGGTTGCGTGAGGGACATTTCGTCGGCGGCGCGGCTGTAGGAGCGCAAGTCACACACTTCGTTGAAGATCTGCAATTGACGCAATGTCATACGCATCAAGGACTTACGCATTTTCTACCGGCTCTGGCGACGACTGGGTGCAATGACTATAAGTCTTTACTTATGCCTGTCCCAATTTTTATTCATTTTTGTTAATCCCTTGCCGGCGCTAGTGTGAAGCGGCGACCAGATTGAAACATTTGGTCACGCGTCGACCTGGGTCTAGCAGGTCGTGGTTACCACCGGCTTAAGGGAACCTCCAAGTGATAACAAAGATCCTGATCGCCAACCGTGGTGAGATCGCCGTACGAATCGTGCGTGCCTGCGCCGAGATGGGCATCCGCTCGGTAGCGATTTTTTCCGACGCCGACCGGCATGCCTTGCATGTGAAGCGTGCGGACGAGGCCCACAGCATCGGTGCCGAGCCGCTGGCCGGTTACCTCAACCCGCGCAAGCTGGTGAACCTGGCGGTGGAGACCGGCTGCGATGCGCTGCACCCCGGTTACGGTTTCCTGTCGGAAAACGCCGAACTGGCGGAGATCTGCGCCGAACGCGGGATCAAATTCATCGGCCCGTCGGCGGAAGTGATCCGCCGCATGGGCGACAAGACCGAAGCGCGCCGCAGCATGATCAAGGCCGGCGTGCCGGTCACGCCGGGCACCGAAGGCAACGTGTCGGGGCTCGAAGAGGCCCTGAGCGAAGGCGACCGCATCGGTTACCCGGTGATGCTCAAGGCCACCTCCGGCGGTGGCGGCCGGGGCATCCGCCGCTGCAACAGCCGCGAAGAGCTTGAGCAGAACTTCCCCCGCGTGATCTCCGAGGCCACCAAGGCGTTCGGCTCGGCGGAAGTGTTCCTGGAAAAGTGCATCGTCAACCCGAAGCACATCGAGGCGCAGATCCTCGGTGACAGTTTCGGCAACGTGGTGCACCTGTTCGAGCGTGACTGCTCGATCCAGCGCCGCAACCAGAAGCTGATCGAGATCGCCCCAAGCCCCCAGCTGACCCCGGAGCAGCGCGCCTACATCGGCGACCTGTCGGTGCGCGCCGCCAAGGCTGTGGGCTACGAGAACGCCGGCACCGTGGAGTTCCTCCTCGCCGACGGCGAGGTGTACTTCATGGAGATGAACACCCGGGTGCAGGTGGAACACACCATCACCGAGGAAATCACCGGGATCGATATCGTCCGCGAACAGATCCGCATCGCCTCCGGCCTGCCGCTGTCGGTGAAACAGGAAGACATCCAGCACCGCGGTTTCGCGCTGCAGTTCCGGATCAACGCCGAAGACCCGAAAAACAACTTCCTGCCGAGCTTCGGCAAGATCACCCGCTACTACGCCCCCGGCGGCCCGGGTGTGCGCACCGACACGGCGATCTACACCGGCTACACCATTCCGCCGTTCTACGACTCGATGTGCCTGAAGCTGGTGGTCTGGGCGCTGACCTGGGAAGAGGCCATGGACCGCGGCCTGCGCGCCCTCGACGACATGCGCCTGCAAGGGGTCAAGACCACTGCGGCGTACTATCAGGAAATCCTGCGCAACCCGGAATTCCGCAGCGGCCAGTTCAACACCAGCTTCGTCGAAAGCCATCCGGAACTGACCAACTACTCGATCAAGCGCAAACCCGAAGAGCTGGCCCTGGCCATCGCCGCCGCCATCGCCGCCCACGCAGGCCTGTGAGGAAAAGAACAATGAGCAAGAAGATTCATGTAACCGACACCATCCTGCGCGACGCCCACCAATCGCTGCTCGCGACCCGCATGCGCACCGAAGACATGCTGCCGATCTGCGACAAGCTCGACAAGGTCGGCTACTGGTCGCTGGAAGTCTGGGGCGGCGCGACGTTCGACGCCTGCGTGCGCTTTCTCAAGGAAGACCCGTGGGAGCGCCTGCGCCAACTGCGCGCCGCGCTGCCGAACACCCGCCTGCAGATGCTCCTGCGCGGCCAGAACCTGCTGGGCTACCGCCATTACAGCGACGACGTGGTCAAGGCGTTCGTCGCCAAGGCCGCAGTCAACGGCATCGACGTGTTCCGCATCTTCGACGCGATGAACGACGTGCGTAACCTGCGGGTGGCCATCGAAGCGGTGAAGGCCGCCGGCAAGCACGCCCAGGGCACCATCGCCTACACCACCAGCCCGGTGCACACCATCGAGGCTTTCGTGAACCAGGCCAAGCAGATGGAAGCCATGGGTTGCGACTCGGTGGCGATCAAGGACATGGCCGGCCTGCTGACCCCATTCGCCACCGGCGAACTGGTCAAGGCCTTGAAGGCCGAGCAGTCGCTGCCGGTGTTCATCCATTCCCACGACACCGCCGGCCTGGCCGCGATGTGCCAGCTCAAGGCCGTCGAAAACGGTGCCGACCACATCGACACCGCCATCTCCAGCTTCGCCTGGGGCACCAGCCACCCGGGCACCGAATCGATGGTCGCCGCCCTCAAGGGCAGCGAGTTCGACACCGGCCTGAACCTGGAACTGCTGCAAGAGATCGGCCTGTACTTCTACGCCGTGCGCAAGAAGTACCACCAGTTCGAAAGCGAGTTCACGGCGGTCGACACCCGTGTGCAGGTCAACCAGGTGCCGGGCGGCATGATTTCCAACCTGGCCAACCAGCTGAAAGAGCAGGGCGCCCTGAACCGCATGAACGAAGTGCTGGCGGAAATCCCGCGGGTGCGCGAAGACCTGGGTTACCCGCCGCTGGTGACCCCGACGTCGCAGATCGTCGGCACCCAGGCGTTCTTCAACGTGCTGGCCGGCGAGCGCTACAAGACCATCACCAACGAAGTGAAGCTCTATCTGCAAGGCGGTTACGGCAAGGCCCCGGGCACGGTGAACGAGCAGCTGCGCCGCCAGGCCATCGGCAGCGAGGAGGTGATCGACGTGCGTCCGGCGGACCTGCTCAAGCCGGAAATGACCAAGCTGCGGGCCGACATCGGCGCCCTGGCCCAGTCCGAAGAGGACGTGCTGACCTTCGCCATGTTCCCGGACATCGGCCGCAAGTTCCTCGAAGAGCGTGCCGCCGGCACCCTGACGCCGGAAGTGCTGCTGCCGATCCCGGAAGCGGGCAAGGTGACTTCGGCGGGCGGTGAAGGCGTACCGACCGAGTTCGTCATCGACGTCCACGGCGAAACCTACCGGGTGGACATCACCGGCGTCGGCGTGAAGGCCGAAGGCAAGCGCCACTTCTACCTGTCCATCGACGGCATGCCGGAAGAGGTGGTGTTCGAACCGCTCAACGAGTTCGTCGGCGGCGGCAGCAGCAAGCGCAAGCAGGCTTCGGCGCCGGGCCACGTCAGCACCACCATGCCGGGCAACATCGTCGATGTGCTGGTGAAAGAGGGCGATACCGTCAAGGCCGGCCAGGCTGTGCTGATCACCGAAGCCATGAAGATGGAGACCGAAGTCCAGGCGGCCATCGCCGGCAAGGTCACCGCCATTCATGTCGCCAAGGGTGACCGGGTGAATCCGGGCGAGATCCTGATCGAGATCGAGGGCTGACCGACAGCGCCGATGCAACGCTTTATACCTCGGGGGGGCATGTGCCCCCCTTTTTTTGTCCGCTGTTTCCGGCGGGAACGGCACACTCCGCCGTTCCCGCAGAACAGATCGGGCCGGCGCCGTCAGAAGGCCATGCGCCATTGGCCTGACACGCCGTGCCGGCGGCTGCGGTGACCGATATCGCCGCTGTAGCCCACGCCCAACGAATGCCTTGGCGAGACGGCCAGGTCCAGCCCCGCGTCCAGCGTCAGGTTGTTGCGGTCCAACGCTGTGCCTTTCACGGTGAAGTCCCTGCTGCCGGCCGCCAGTTTCTGGCGGGTGTGGCTTTGGACGTCGCCGTAGGTGTGTTTCCACCCGGCGCTGAACCGCGGCGTCAGTTGCAGGCCGTCCTCCAGTGCCTTGACGTAGGCAAGGCGCAGCCCAAGGGTGCTGCTGACGTTCTGTTGCGTCTGGCCATGGACCTGCAGCGAGGCATCGCCACCCTTTTCGGCATGGCTGTCGCGCTGATAGCGTTGAATGCCGAGGCTGGCAAAGGGTTCGGCGCTCAACCGGCCTTGGCCGAGGTTGTAGCCGAGCTCGGCAAAGGCCTGACCGGTGTGCGCCTCATATTTGCCCTTGGGTCGGTCGCTGAATCCGTTGTAGGTGACGCTGCGGTTACTGGCGCCGGCATGGTTGCCGTAGGCAGCGCCTAACCGAATGGCCATCGGCCCGCTCTGGCGCAAGGCGTAGGCCCCCAGGTGCCAACTGTCGAGCCGGCCCTCGTACTGCCGCCCGTCCAGTCGGGTTCGCGACTGCCCTCCGAGCACTCCCAGACGCCAATGCTCATCCGCTGCCCAGTCCGCCCCCAGCAGCAAACCTTGGGTCGCATGCCGCAGCGTACTGGCGCTTTCGCTCCGATCCAGCGTGCCGCCGTCGCCGAGAGCCTGCAGCCAGACACGGCTGCCGGTTTCGCCGCCGTTGGCCAGGAGCGGCGGGTTGCGCTCCACCGAGGGGCCATCGCCCGTCTGGCGCATGACGGACAGCAGACTGGCGCCGACCGGTGCGACACTGCCCAGCGTCGCTCCCGCCAGGTTGGCGTTGCCGCCGGCGGACAGTTGTTCGAGGGCATGGGATGCGGTGATCCGGTTCGTGGTCAGCAAGGCTTTGACGGCGGTGTTGCCTGGGGCCGTCGCTCCTGCGGTGACAATGCCCGGGCTGGCCGGCGCCGATGGACCAGGCGCCTCGGGGGGCGTCGGTGGCCCGTCGGTCCCGGCAGGCTGTTCGGCGACCGGGTCTTGAGGGACAGTGTTTTGCGGCATGCCCGGATCGAGTGCTGGCTCCTCGATGCTTTTGGCGAGTTCGCGCCCGTTTTCACTGGCGGCTGCGTCATCGAGCGGAACATCGTTGCGGGCATAGGTCAGGCCGACCGTCTGACCGGTGTAGTTCACGGTTGGGGTCATGAAGGCCAGATCGCTGGTGACCTGACCGAACTGGCCCTCGACCAGGCTGGCCTGGATGATCGTATGTTGGCTCGTCTGCGCATAGTCGCCCGGCGCCGCGATGATGTTCAGGGTCGCGTCGCCGAGGCGGGCGGTGCCGCCGACATTGATTGTTTCGCCGACGTTGGCGGCGTCGATTCCATAGGCCAATACGGCCGTCTTTTGCAACTCGAGATCGCCCCGCACCCGAGGCGCCCCGTGAAGCGCGTTGACCTCCAGCTTGCCGGCAACCAGCAGATGGCCGGCTTCGCCGTTGCCGCGCAAGGTCGCTCGCCGATCCACCGAGACCTGGCCAAAAATGCTTCCCCGGTTGTTCAGCGTGGCGTTGTCCGCGACGAAGGCGCCGCCGGGGAAGTCGCCCGTTCCGGTCAATGTCCATTGGCCGCGCTTGATTCGCACATGATCGAAGTTGCGGCTTTCCCCGAGTTCGCCGACGTTGGCCGTGTCGAGCGTCATGGCGTTGACGCCTTCGCCGCCGTCGACGATGCCGTCGAACCGGCCTTTGCGGCTGACATTGACCAGATCGTTGGCCTCGCCCAGTTTTCGCGCGATGCCGTCGGAGCCGGATTCCGGCCGGATGACCGAAGTCGCTTGCGTGTCCGGATCCTTGAGATAGCTGTCGATCCGCGCCTTGTGCTCATCGAGCGGCATGAGTGCGGCGGGAAGGTCCTGAGCCGCCGCGTAACCGGCATGGCCGAGGGCGACGGCGACTGCCAAGGCCACGCAGTGTGGGCGAAACGTAGGTCGGTTGAGCATCGGGTTCTGCCTCGCTGGAAAGGAGGCCAAACTCTAAAAGTCGATGCCGGTGCGCCGATGCCGGGCGATTCTGCGTGTCGTGCAGGGGATGGAATCCGGTTTCGTAGCCGGGAGGAGGATGATCGGCCGACGTTCGTCATTTCACCCAGCGACATGACGCTATTGCCTACGGTCGGTGCTGAAACTTCGATTGGCGAAATGTCAGAAGCCCATCTACCGAGTGCGATGGTGATGCCCTGAATGCATCTGCATTGTTTTGCGTTTTTTACGACGAGAAACAGCCACATCTGCATTTTGTTGCAGATCTGGGGGCGCTTGGCGCCCAACGAACGCATTACAGTTCACCTACAAAACTGGGGCAGTATTTGAATATGTGGGATCTGAAATGAGCATGACTGTCGTCGAGAGCACAGTGCTCATCGAAAGCATTCAGCAGCGCTGGCCCAAGGAACCTTGGAGATCGGCGAAGCCGTTCGCCGTTTGCGCGTGGAAGTGACCGGATTGCACCAGACCCAGTTCGCGAAGATGTGCAGGATTTCGGTGCGCACGCTGGTGCATATCGAGCACGGGGAAGGCAATCAGACGCTCAAGTCGCTGAATGCTGTGTTCCGCCCGTTCGGGCTGAAGATGGGCGTGCTGAGGATCCGCAGCGATGACCGCTGGCCCCGCAGCACACCCGATGCAGGGTAAGCCTTATGCGCGGCACTCGGCCAGGCCCTTCACCTGCCCCGACGCCGTCTGGTTTTCGTCGCTCAGCCAACGCTCGAACCCTGCCGCCACCGCCGGCCATTCCGAGTCCAGGATCGAATACCACGCCGTGTCGCGGTTCTGGCCCTTGACCACCATGTGCTGGCGGAACACGCCTTCGAAGGTGAAGCCCAGGCGTTCGGCGGCGTATTTGGAGCGGGCGTTGGCGTTGTTGCACTTCCACTCCAGGCGGCGGTAGCCCAGGGCGAAGGATTCCTTGGCCAACAGGTACACCGCTTCGGTGCTTTTCGGCGAGCGCTGCATCGGGGCGCCGAAGGTGACGTGGCCGATTTCGATGCGGCCCTGGGCCGGCACGATGGACATCAGGCTGAGGATGCCCTGGACCTGGCCGCTGGCGCGGTCGATCACGCTGAAGAAATACGGGTCGCTGGCGGCGGCGTGATGGTTCAGCCAGTCGTTGAACGCGCTGCGTTGCGGGAAAGGGCCGTAAGGCAGGTAGTCCCACAGTTTCGGATCGGCGCCGGGGCCTTGCAGGGCGTTGAACAGGTCATCGCCATGGCGGGCCGGGTCGAGTTTTTCCAGGCGGATGAAGCGCCCTTCGATCAGTGTGGTCGAGGGGGGCGGAACGCCTTTCCAGTCAGCGAGCGGGGTGGTCATGAAGGTTGATCCTCAAATGGCTTTGCGAAACTGGATGAAGCCCGGACGCTCGGCGATGCGCTCATAGAGGCGGATCGCCGTGGCGTTGGTTTCGTGGGTCAGCCAGTGCACCTTGCAGCAGCCGTCGGCCTTGGCCGTGGCGTAGACGTGTTCGATCAGCAGACGCCCGACGCCGGTGCCGCGGGTTTCGGGCGCCACCAGCAGATCCTGCAGGTAGCAGGAGTTCTCGATGCTCCAGTTCGAACGGTGGTAGATGAAATGCACCATGCCGACGGCTTTGCCGTCTGCCCAGGCGAGGGCCGCATGGGTCGGTTCGGCGGGGTCGAGGAAACGCTGCCAGGTGCTCTGTGTCACGGCGTCCGGCAACTCCGTTTGGTAGAAGCGCAGGTAGGCCTGCCACAGCGGCAGCCAGGCTGAGTGGTCGTCGGCGGTGACCGGGCGGATGTCGATCTGACTCATGGTGAGGGTCCTTAGCGCATCAAGTGGGCGAGGGTGCGGTCGGTGAAGTCGGGACTGGCGGCCAGCCCTTCGCGCACGCCGGCGATGTCTTCGGCGCTGCGGTTCTGGCTGAGCTTGCGTTTGCCTTCGAGGCGGTCGATGGGGATCGCGAAGCCGACGATGGCCTTGAGCATGCCGTCGATGTAGTCGGCGGGGGCGTCCTCGACTTTCCACGGTGTGGGGCGGTTCGCTTCATGGCGGTCGGTGAGGGTGCTGACGATGTCGAGCAGACGTCCGCCGTCGCTGAAGGTCTCGGCGTGGCCGTAAGCGTGCACGGCAATGTAGTTCCAGGTCGGCACGACTTTGCCGTGCTCGGCCTTGCTCGGGTAGAACCCGGGGCTGACGTAGGCGTCGGGGCCGGCGAAGATCACCATCGCTTCGGCGCCGTCGCGCAAGTCTTTCCATTGCGGATTGGCCTTGGCCAGATGACCGTACAGCGTGCCGTGTTCGCCTTGTTCACGATGCAGCAGCACCGGTACGTGGCTGGCCTGCAGACCTTGCGCCCCGTGGGTGACGAGGATGGCGAGGCGGGTGGCGAGGATCAGTTCGTGCAGCTGGGAGAGGTCGTCGACGGCGAAGGCGCGTGGCGTGTACATGAAGAAAATTTCCTTGGCGGTTGCCTGCATCCTAGGCAGGCTATTGGTCTGTTGTAAGAGCCACTCACGACCAATTTCATGGAGCCATTGCCATGGCCACCGAGCCGTTGTCCTTGTCCTTCAACCCGGCGGGCATCGAACTGGACCGACGCCAGGGCCTGAGCCGTCAGCTGTACCAGGCGTTGCGCCTGCGGGTGCTGGACGGGCGCCTGGCCAGCGGCATGCGCCTGCCTGCGAGCCGGGACCTGGCCGCCGCGCTGGGAATCTCCCGCAACAGCGTGGTGCGGGCCTACGATCAGTTGTATGCCGAAGGGTTCATCGAAGGGCGGGTCGGCGATGGAACTTACGTGGCGCAGTTGCCGCAGGCGTCGCTCTCGGCGGAAAAGTTTTCCACAAAAGTATCCACAGGGTTTTCAACAAGCTTACCCACAGCGTTATCCACAAAATGCGAAGATTTTCCTGGGTATTTATCCAGCAAAGTTATCCACAGTGCTGCCTTGGCACGGGTCACGGAGAACCATTTGCCGATGCCGCCCAGCGGGCCGCCCAAGGCGTTCCGCGTCGGCATTCCGGCGTTCGACCTGTTCCCGTTCGAGGTCTGGGCCAAGCTGAACGCGGGGTTCTGGCGCAAGCCCGACCTGCATCAGCTGTGCTACGGCGACCCGGCCGGCGATGCGCGGCTGCGCGGGATGATCGCGGCTTACCTGCGCAGTTCGCGTGGCATGCAGTGCACCGCTGAACAAATTGTGATCACCAGTGGCGCGCAACAGGGAATCAGCCTTTGTGCACAGTTGCTGGTGGAGCCGGGCGACGGTGTGGCCATCGAGAATCCGGGCTACCGGGCGGCGGGCCACGCTTTTGCGCTGGCCGGCGCGAACCTGCACGGGGTGGCGGTGGACAGCGAAGGCATTGACTGCGGCGGGCTGGAGCGGCTCGGCGATTGTCGGCTGGCCTACGTCACGCCTTCGCACCAGTACCCCAGCGGTGTGGTCATGAGCCTGGCCCGGCGCCTGGAGCTGCTGGCCTGGGCCGAACGCACCCGAGGCTGGATCGTCGAGGACGACTACGACGGCGAATACCGCTACCGCGGCGCGCCGCTGGCACCGTTGGCGGCGCTCGACCGTCACGGCCGCGTGCTGTACGTCGGCACTTTCGGCAAGGTCGCGTTCCCGGCGCTGCGCCTGGGCTATCTGGTGCTGCCTGCGGGGCTGGTGCAGGCGTTCGCGCAGCGGCGCGCCGTGGACGTGCGGCACTCCGAGGTGAGCACCCAGGCGGTCATGGCCGAGTTCATGGCCGCCGGCCACTTCCAGCGGCATATCCGGCGCATGCGCCGCGCCGCCCTGAGCCGGCTCAACTGTCTGCAGGCCCATTGGCCCGCCGGCATCCGTGGCGTCGGCCCGTTGCCCGACGTGATGGCTGGCCTGCACCTGACGGTGCCGGTCGACAGCATGGCGCGCGAGCTCGAACTGGTCGAAAAGGCCCGAAACGCCGGCGTCGAGGTCAACGGGCTGAGCGGTTACTGGCTGCCCGATCCATCACCGCCGGCGGATCGGTGCGCCGGCCTGGTGCTGGGGTTCGCGGCGGTGCCCGAGCCGGCCATAGAGGTTGCGCTGGCACGCCTGGCCACGGCGTGGCGCGATTGACGCCGTGTGCCCTGGGGCTCAAGGCCCGGGCGGGGCGGGCGAGCGGACCTTCAGAAACAGGTCGATCGCCTCGGGCTTGATCAACCGGCGCAGGGCGTTGTCCACCTCGTCGAACGTGCCCAGTTCCTGGCGCGCCGCTTCCGGCAGGGATTTGAGGTACTCGTCGGCGGGCTTGAGGTGGGCGACGGTGAACCCGCCTTCGGCGTCGGTCACGTTGGCGTAGTGGAAATGAGCGACCCACAGCGGCTTGTTCTGCTGTGTCTTGTCGAGCACGCGGTACTCCTGGAACCAGTCCTTGCGTTGCCGGGTCCTGATGCGGCCGCGCGGGTCTTTGACGATGTTGACCTGGCCGTGTTCATGCAGCCATTGAAGGTAGGTTTCCCGGGGTTTGCGTCGTTTGATCATGTCGCCGTAGATCCGGATGCCTTCCCGATTGCATTTGGCGGCCGCCGAACGTAGATCCTGGCTCAGCCTGCTGAAGGCGTAAGGCGTGTTGCCCGACGCGCTCATGCGCCCGTAGGCCGCATCGACGTCCTTGGCCGCCTGCTGAAGGCGGACGGCCTGTTGGTCGAACAGATCCTTCATGTCCGCAGGAATGCGCCGGGGCCGCCGGGAATCCGCGCTTGTGTGCTTGATGAAGAGATCGTTGTCGTCGTACAGCGAACGGCCCCGTTCGAGGATCTGACCGTCCTCCGCCGGAAGGGGCTGCACGGTGCGGCGAACGGGAGCCTTGAAGACGGGCACCTTCTCGACCGGGGTCGGTTTGGGCGCAGGGCCTGCCCGCACCGCCTCAAGAACCCGTGGCTGCAGCCTGTTCACTTTGCCGAGGGGCCGCGAGGTCGACGGCCCGGGATCCAGCCTGGCCATGGCGGCCAACGGAATCTCCTCCGGTTCGGGCAGCCGTTCGAGCAGGCGTTTGCGCGACAGTTCGAGGAACTCGGTGACCAGCCCCTGAACCCGGCGGAAGCGGATCGGCTCCAACTGTCCGGGCGAGTCGGCGAGCAGTTCCCGCAGACGCCGGTCACAGGCCTCCAGGCGATCGACCAGCGCGGTGGCCTCCTCCATCTCTTGCAGGGGCGTGACCGCCGTTTCGGGATCGGCGCTGCGCCCGGCCAGTGCGTGGCCCGCGATTCCCGCTTCGTCGAACACGGTCATGACACTCTGGCGCAACGCCTCGGCGTCCTTGCCCGGCCCGTCGATCAGGCACAGTTCGGGAGACATGCCGATCTCATTGCCGAGAAAGTCATAGCGCGACAGTGTCGGGCGCAGGTCGCGCAGGCCCAATGCGGTCTTGCGGGTCTGTCCGGACTCTTTCATCAGCCGATCCAGCGAGCTGTCCAGCTGATCGAGCTGTGCGACGATTTCGTCGCTGATGGCGATGGACCGCCGTATGTTTTCGATCTGCTCGGCACGGGGCAAGGGCGGCGATTCCGCCGTCTGGCGGATCAGCGGTACGACCTGTTGGGCGTACTCGCGCAATTTCATCCTCATCCAGCCGTTGATGAATCGGTGCTGTTCGGCGGTGAGGCGCATCAATTGCGCTTCATAGAACTTGCCGGTGCCTCCGGCGGTGCGCCAGGCAAGCAGGTCGGTCAAAGCCTGGGTGTAGCCGTTGGCGAGACTTTCGGATTGCGTCAGGTAGGCGGCAATGGCCTGCGGCGACATCTCCGATGTCAGGTCATGGTCCTCGGAAGGCACCAGGATCTTTTGCAAGGCCGCCTGCTGGGTGGGTTCCTGTGCCCAGAACGCCTGCAGCGCGGCCCAGGCCTTGTCCCGCTCAGCGGCTTTCTTTTGCCGCAGCGCCGCGATCTTGCTCGTCGGCTGGCCGCCGCGCAACCTCAGCCTGAGGTCCCAGACCCAGCGGTTTTCCGCCGCGTCGAAGCGGATGGCCAACCCTGGTCGGCCGGCATCTTCGGGGTCGGTCACCCAGGTGGCCCCATCGCCGTCGGTGCGCACCTGGAACCAGCGTTTGCCCACCTGGGCGTAGCGTTTTCCTCCCGCCCCGTACAAACGGTCTGCGTCCGGGGTCGATGCTGCGGACAGCTCCGGTGCCGCCTGCAGCCGGTCGATGAATTGCTCGAACCGCGTTCCGGAGGCGGTGCGCACTCCGTTGATCGGTGCCAGGTCGCCAAGGTGGGCCTCAGGCAGGGCGGCTTGCGGCAGGGGCGGATTCTGGAAGACCCTCGCCTGCACCGGTGAGCCTGGTGCTTCGATCAGGGCCGGCTCCGGCAAGGGTTCGGCCTCGGTGCCCTTAACCGTGGGGCCTGCAAGCCGGAGCCGGCTCCACGCCATGCGGTGGGTCAGCAGGATGCTCAGCGTCAGCAGCACATCGCCGGTGGACGACCATTGCACCACCGTATCGCCGCGTTCGTGGGCTTCGAGGGCCTGCTGGATCTGGCTGATGCCTTGCCAGACCCAGACGGCGGTGCTGGCCGGGCCGCTGAGGAAGCTGGCGGCCACACCGAACATCGCCCAGCCGCTCTCCACCAGCAGTGTCCGGCGCCGTTCGGCGTTCGAGGTCGACTGGCGGTCGGCGAGGCTGACCAGTGCCCGGCTGTGGTCGTTGTACAGCGCGGTGGGGATATCGCCCGCAAACGGCGCGCCGGCCAGCTCGATCGAGGGGGACAGGCCGAGGTGGATGAACGGCTCGAACGCCAGGTCGACGATGGTGCGCGGCGAGGGGATGCCGTTGGGAAACACGTACTGGGCGTACTCGAAGCTGCGCTCCTCGTCGGCCAGCCAGGCGAGCACCGAGTCACGCAGTTCGCCGGGCTGGTGGAAGGCGTACAGCATGTTCTGCGCGGACTCGAACTGGAGCAGCGAGCGCTTCATCAGGGGCCGGTACAGCAGGCACGGCTCGCTGCGGCCCTGGTCCGGGCCGATGACGTACATGCCGGTGACGGTGTCGGTCCCGCTGCCCAGCCGGAACCGCGGCAAGAACGCCAAGGGCCGGATCTGCACCGGCCAGTCGGCGGGCGGGGTGCTGCCGGCCATGGATGCCGCCAGCCGGCAGATCTGCCGGTATCCCCGTTCATCCACGCTGCCTTCGTGCTTGAGCTTGCACTCCAAAGCCCGCAGTTGCAGCAGGGTCGGCAACTGAAGGCAGTAGAGCCGCCTGTGGCGCCGGGCCCGCTCCGGGTCGTCGATCAGGGTGCGCTTGACCAGCTGCGGGTAGATTTCGCCGACATCGACCTTTTCGGCGATGCGTGTCAGAAACGCTGGCGTCATCCAGTCCGGCGTCGCCGACCCGTCGGCGTAGGCGACGGCCGCCATGTAGGGGGGCGTGTTGCTCAGGGCGAACTGGCCGAGGGTCTGGACGCTGCGCTCGAACGGCGAAGGCAGGAAGAGGCCGCCGACCTCGAAGCTTTGGGTCACGGTGATCCGCACGTCATCCAGGTGCAGCGCCGCAGCCGTGTCGCCCTTTCGTTCGGCAACGATGGCTTCGCGCATTCGCCGTTGGGCGTAGGTCTGTATCGACGGGAGGCCTGCGGGGTCGAAGGCGTCCTCGGCCTCCTCGTGCAGCAGGCCCAAGGTGTTCAGGCATGCGCTGTAGGTCTGGATGTCCTCCAGCGAGGCGCTCGACAACCATGGCGGCATCGCGTCGGCCAGTTGGGCGATGCGTTGGTTGTCGCGGGGGCTGAGGGTGCGGATCTCGGTCTGGCGCGGCGCGAACCGGGCCTCGGCCGAGCGGCTGGCCGGGTCGAGCGCATCGATGGAGTCGAGCTGGCAGTTCACCAGCGCCCAGGCCATGGCGTCGAAGACGTTTCCTTCCGGCTCGTAGAGGCGCCACTTCAGGCTGAAGCCACCGAGATTGACGTCGATCCGTTCGGGCAGCACGGCACCCAGCTGCTCCATCGAATCGAAGGCTTCGTAACCGTCGGAGACGGTGTACATCACGATCAGTTCGCGGTCGCCGCAGTTGGCGGTCAGCACCAGCGCACCGGGTGACATCAGGTGCCGAGTGTCGAAGGAGTCGGCGAAATCGAAGGCATAGTCCAGGTCCGGCAGGCGGGCGCGGACATTCGACAGACCGCTGTCCTCCAGCGGACGCGAGGCCTTGTCGGGGAACCTTGAGACCAGGCGGCTCAAGGCGCATTGATCCGTATCCCAATCGTTGACCGCGCCCACGTCAAGCGCGGCCCTGAGCATGTCGGACAGCCGTTGCCAGCGCGGCAGCGCACCGACGGCCTCGTTCCAGTAGTCCAGCTGGGATTGCTGGAAGTTCGTGAAGATCTGCGGCGCCTGCTCGTTGAGCAGCGTCGTCAGTGCATCCATGCCGACGGGCAAGTGGACCGGCTCCTGGGCATAGGGCGTCAGGGTCAGGAAATGTTCGCCTTCGATGTAGTTGGCGCTGTTCCGGTCAAGGGCCAGGCGCACCAGTGCATGGCTCAGCGATTCGAAGTGGCTGCTGCCGCTGACCAGCGCGCCGTTGCGCTCGTGCCAGACCGGGGCCATCACCACCGCCACGTCCGGATCGATGTCGAGGTCGGGAAAGCGCTGCTTCAGTGCGTCGCGCAATTGTCGTGTCGTGGCGGCATGCAGGGTCGGGCCGCGGCTGATCTGTTCGATCACGTGGCTTTTGTTCTGCAGCAGCGGGACGGGCGTTTCTGTCGGGGTTTCGCTCATGGGTCGCAACCGTTGGGAGGCCTGTGGGGAATCTTGTTCGCTGCCACGGTATCCGTGCCTCGGACGGTGCCTGCGGTAGCCGGTTACCGCAGGCAAAAAAAAGACCCGCACGGGGCGGGTCTTGTCGGTTGGAGCCGGATCAGGTGCCGGACTTGATCCGGGTCCAGGCCCGGGTGCGGGCGCGCTCGGCGTCGCGGGGCAGCGGCTGCAGGGTGTAGAGCGTGTTCATGGCCGCGTCGGTCGGGTACAGGTTGGGGTTGTTGCGGATCGCCGGGTCGACCTGTTGCGTGGCGTCCTTGTTGGGGTTCGGGTAGCCGACGAAGTCGCTGACCGGTGCGATCACCTGCGGCTGCAGCAAGTAGTTGATGAAGGTATAGGCGTCCTGCGGGTTCTGCGCGCCCTTGGGGATGGCGAGCATGTCGAACCAGATCGGCGCGCCTTCCTTGGGCAGGCGCATGTCCACCACCACCCCGTTCTTCGCTTCCTTGGCGCGGTTGGCGGCCTGGGAGAAGCTGCCCGAGTAGCCCACCGCCACGCAGATGTCGCCGTTGGCGATGTCGGCCATGTACTTGGAGGAATGGAAGTAGGTGACGTACGGACGGATCTTCAGCAGCAGCGCTTCGGCCTTGGCGTAGTCCTGCGGGTTCTTGCTGTTGGGGTCCAGCCCCAGGTGCTGCAGGGCCAGCGGCAGGATCTCCGACGGCGAGTCGAGCAGGGCGACGCCGCACTGCTTGAGTTTGCTGATGTTCTCTTCCTTGAAGATCAGGTCCCAGCTGTCCACCGGGGCGTCGTCGCCCAGCACCGCCTTGACCTTGGCCGGGTTGAAGCCGATCAGGATGGTGCCGTACATGTACGGCACGGCGAACTTGTTGCCCGGATCGTTGGCCTCGATCAGCTTCATCAGTTTGGGGTCGAGGTGGTTCCAGTTCGGCAGCCGGCTGCGGTCCAGCGGCTGGAACACCCCGGCCTCGATCTGCTTGGCCAGGAACACGTTGGACGGCACCACCACGTCATAGCCGGAGTTGCCGGTCAGCAGCTTGGCCTCCAGCGCTTCGTTGGTGTCGAAGATGTCGTAGACCAGTTTGGTCTGGGCGTTCTGTGCCTTGAAATCCTCCAGGGCCTTGGGGGTGATGTAGTCGAACCAGTTGTAGACGCGCAGGGTGCGTTCTTCGGCGTGGGCCGCGCCGCCGAGCAGCGCGGCGCACAGCGCGCAAGCGATGAGGGTCTTGAGGCTGTTCATTGTTCGAAGCCTTCGAGCACGTTCACCGCGTTGATGCCGATTTCCTCCACGGCGTAGCCGCCTTCCATGACGAACAGCGTCGGCTTGCCCAGGGCGGCGATGCGCTTGCCCATGGCCAGGTAGTCCGGGCTGTCGAGCTTGAACTGCGAGATCGGGTCGTCCTTGAAGGTGTCCACGCCCAGGGACACGACGACGATGTCGGCGCCGTAGCGCTCGATCTCTTGGCAGGCCTGCTCCAGCGCGGCGCTCCAGACGTCCCAGCCTGCGCCGGCCGGCAGCGGGTAGTTGAAGTTGAAGCCTTCGCCGGCGCCTTCACCGCGCTCGTCTTCATAGCCGAGGAAGAACGGGAACTCCGCCTCCGGGTGGCCATGGATCGAGGTGAACAGCACGTCGCTGCGTTCGTAGAAAATCGACTGGGTGCCGTTGCCGTGGTGGTAGTCCACGTCGAGGATCGCGACTTTCTTGTGGCCCTGATCGAGGAACGCCTGGGCGGCGATGGCGGCGTTGTTGAGGTAGCAGTAGCCGCCCATCAGGTCGCTGGCGGCGTGGTGTCCCGGCGGACGGCACAGGGCGAAGGCGCTGTGGGCGCCGCGCTGGATTTGCGCCTGGGCGGTCAGCGCCACCTGCGCGGCGCTGTAGGCCGCCTGCCAGGTGCCGGCGGTGATCGGTGCGCCGCCGTCGAAGCTGTAGTAGCCGAGCTGGCCGTGCAGGCTGGTCGGCTTCACCTGGCGCAAGGTGCGCGCCGGCCAGGTGTAGGGCAGCAGGTCGCCGTCGGTGTTGAATTCGGTCCAGCGCGTCCAGGCGCCCTTGAAGAAATCGAGGTAGTCGCGGCTGTGGATGCGGGCGATCGGCTCGAGGCCGAAATCCTTCGGCGCCTGCACCGGGCCCAGGTTCTGGTGCCTGACCCGTTGCAGCACGTGGTCGGCGCGGGACGGCATCTCGAAGCACGGCTTGAGCTGGCCGTCGATGAGTTCGCAGCGGCCGTGGTGCAGGTGGTGGTCGTCCGAGTAGATCGTCAGCATTTGTTGTTCTCCGCAGGGCTGATTCGGTTGAACACAGTGTTGCGGCCCGAGGCGGATCGGAGAACGGCGGGAGCGGCCAAAAGGGGATCGATGCGGCCAAAAGTGCTGACCTCAATTCGCCCCTCGCGCCTGCCGAGGCGGGGCTCAGCCGTGGGGGCGGAACTGGCTCGGGGCCACGCCGCTCCAGCGCACGAACGCATGGCGGAAGCTCGCGGTCTCGCTGAAGCCCAAGGTCTCGGCGATGCGGTAGATCGGCATCTGGTCTTCGCACAGCAGTTGCTTGGCCCGCTCGAAGCGCAGCTCATCAAGCAGTTCCTGATAGCTGCAGCCCATGTCCTTGAGGTGCCGGCGCAGGGTGCGCGGCGAGCAGTTCATCTGCTGCGCGAGGCCCTCCAGCCCCGGTGCGCAATTGAGCTGCGCGCCGAGCAACTGGCGGATCCGTCCCAGCCAGGCCTGGCGCCCGGTGAACTCGGTGTTCTGCTTGCGGCAGCGCTCGGCCATGGCCTGGTGGGTGATGGTGTCGGCCAGCGGCAGCGGTTGGTCGAGCCAACGCCGCTCGAACGCGAAGGCATTGTCCTTGGCGCGAAAGTGCAGCGGACAGTCGAACGGTTGGGCGTAGCTGTCGCGGTAGTCCGGGGCGGCGTGTTCGAAACGGGCGGCGCGCAACGGCAGCGGGTGGCCGAGCAGGTCGTCGCAGATGACTTTCAGCGAGACCAGGCAGAACTCGGCGTTGAACACCGCCATCGCCGGGCTTTCGCGGTAGTCGGCGGCGACGAACCAGACCTGTTCGCCGTCGTCTTCCAGGCTCAGTTCGAACAGGGTGCCCAGCAGCGCCGGATAACGGACCGCCAGGCGCAGGGCGTCACCGAAGGTGGCACAGGTGAGCAGGGCGTAACCGAGTATCCCGTAGCAGGAAACATGCATGCGCCGGCCCAGCTCCAGCCCGATGTCGTGCTTGAGCGCCACGGCGTTGGCGCACACCTGCATCTCCTGGTTGGTGGTGATGCGGGTGTCGGCGCGGCTCAGGTCTGCGGTGCTGATGCCGCTGCCGGCCAGCAGCGCATCGTCCGACAATCCTTGGTCCTTGAAGGTGTTGAGGATCAGCGAGACCGCGTTGAGGGTGGTGAGGTGGGAGTGGAGCATGGGATCTTCCAGCCTGGGGATGGCTGGAAAGCAGCAAGTTGCATGCCGGACGGGAACGGCAAGGGTGAACCGTTGCGGCGAGCGAGCGGGCTCACTCGCCACAAGGTTCGGTCGGTGTCAGGCGAGTTCGCCGCACAGGTCCAGTTCGACCAGGCGCCGCACATCGGCGTCGTCCAGCCCCGCGCCCAGCAGCGCGTTCAGCTTGCCGAACGCCGCCTCGCGGGTCATGCCGCCGCCGGACAGGACGCCCACGCCGCGCAAACGGCTGCCGGCCTCGTAGATGTCCAGCTCGACCCCGCCCTCATGGCATTGCGTCACGGCGACGACCACCACGCCCTTGTCCCGCGCCCGGCCGAGGCTGGCGAGGAATTCGGGGTTGTCGCTCGGGCCGGTGCCGCTGCCGTAGCACTCCAGCACCAGGCCCTGGATGCCGCTGGCGGTCAGGCCGTCGATGACCTGTGCCGAAATGCCGGGGAACAGCGGCAGCACCGCGACGTTCGCCAACTGTTTCGGCGCGCCGTAGGTCAGTTGGGCAGGCAGCGAAGCGGCGTGCGTGCCGCCGCCCTGGCGCTCCAGCCGCTTGAACGGGTGACGCCCGAAGCTGCGCACCTTCGCGCAGCGGGTCGGCGCCAGCAGCTCGCCGTGGAAGTACAGGTGCACGCCCGGCGCCAGGCCCTGGCCGAGGGCGGTCAGCGCACCGCTGAGGTTTTCCCACGCGTCGCTGTCGGTGACGCCGGCCGGCAGCATCGAGCCGGTGAAGCACACGCGGGCGTGCAGGCCCAGCAGCTGGAAGCTCATGGCGGCGGCGCTGTAGGCCAGGGTGTCGGTGCCGTGCAGGATCAGCACGCTGTCGCAGCCCTGCACATCGACGGCGTCGACCACCGCTTCGCGCAGTTGCTGCCAGTAGGCCGGGGTCATGTTGGCGCTGTCGATCAGCGGCGCCATCTCACGGAAGCGCCACTGCGGCACCACCAGCTCAGGCTGGCCGTGCAGGTACTCGCGCATCCGCGCCTCGAAACCGGAGGCCGGGGCCAGGCCGTTGGCGCTGGCCTGCATGCCGATGGTGCCGCCGGTGTACAGCACCATGACGTGCTGGGCGGCAGGGTAGGTCGAAGGGTTCATGGGATTCTCCGAAACGGTGAGGTGCTGTGGGAGCGGGCATGCCCGCTCCGACATTTAACGCACTGTAACCGACGGGCGCAGAGGATGCGCCCGCCGTTCACCCGTCAGCGTTGCGCTGCGGGCACGCCTTGCGGCTCGGCCTTGGCGGCCGGCGAAGTTTCGGCGGGCCAGGCCTGCAGGTCCAGGTCCAAGTCGGCGAACTTGCGCGAGTCGAACACAGGCTGGTCGACGCCGGCACGGCGCTGCTCGTCGTAGTCGCGCATCACGCGCAGGCCGACCTTGAACAGCATGGCCAGGGCCATCAGGTTGACGAAGGCCAGGCAGGTCATGGTGATGTCGGCGAAGGCGAACACGGTCGACAGATCCTGCATCGAACCCCAGACCACCAGCGCCAGCACCAGGCCGCGGAACACCATCAGCACCACGCGGTTGCGGCTGAGGAATTGCAGGCTGTTCTCGCCCAGGTAGTAGTTGTAGAGGATGCAGGTGAACACGAACAGCGACAGCGCGACGCTCACGAACAGGCGGCCCCAGTCACCGACCACGGCGGCCAGCGAGTTCTGGGTCAGGACGATGCCGTCGCCTTCGAAGCCCGGGGTGTAGAAGCCCGACAGCAGGATCAGCAGCGCGGTGCAGGTGCAGATCACGAAGGTGTCGAGGAACACGCTGAAGGCCTGGACCACGCCCTGGGCGCCCGGGTGCTTCACGGCGGCCACGGCAGCCACGTTCGGCGCACTGCCCAGGCCCGCTTCGTTGGCGAACACGCCACGCTTCACGCCCATGACGATGGCGCTGCCGAGCAGGCCGCCGAAGGCCGGGTCGAGGCCGAAGGCGCTCTTGAAGATGGTTTCCAGCATGGCCGGCACGTGTTCGATCTGGGTGCCGATCACGTACAGGGTCACAGCGATGTAGGCCAGGGTCTTGACCGGCACCAGCAGGTCGGACACCGCGGCGATGCGCTTGATGCCGCCGATGAAGGTGATGGCCAGCAGCACCGCCAGGACGATGCCGGTGTGGCGCGGATCGAAGTCGAAGGCGTTCTGCAGCGAGTGGGTCACGGTGTACGACTGCAGGCCGATGAAGGCGAAGCCGTAGGTGACCAGCAGCAGGATGGAGAACACCACCGCCATGCCTTTGAGCTTCAGGCCGTGCTGGATGTAGTAGGCCGGGCCGCCGCGGTACAGGCCGTCGCCGTCGGCGCGCTTGTAGACCTGGGCCAGGGTGCATTCGAAGAAGCTGCTGGACATTCCGACCAGTGCGGTCACCCACATCCAGAACACCGCGCCCGGGCCGCCCAGGGTCACGGCGATGCCGACGCCGGCGATGTTGCCCGCGCCGACACGGCCGGCGAGGCTGAGCATCAGGGCCTGGAACGAGCTGAGCTGCCCCGCGTTGCCTTTGAGGCTGTCGCGGAACACCGCGAACATGTGGGTGAAGTGGCGCAGTTGAACGAAACGCGAGCGAATCGTGAAGTAGCTGCCGAGCCCGACAATGAGCAGGATCAGTACTTTGCCTGAGAGGAAGTCGTTGATGACTTCTAGCATGGATTTTTCCTCGCTGTTTTTTGTGTAAGCAAATGCTGGAAGGTCGGAAACATCGCGTTACACCGGTGTGCGGGCGGCACAACGGGCGAGGCGATGGTTTCGTCCCGGTTCCATATCGCGGGTTTGTTATTAGTTCGGGTTTCGCATGGGTTTGGGCCTCGTTACCGACGACCGCTCACGCGAAGAGGGGCGGCACTATACCTATCAGTGCGGCGCCCGTCTGCACGGTTGTGGTGCAAGCGACGGAACGTAGGCTTTGAAACACCCGGCGTTACCGGCGCCGGGCTTGTGTGGAGACTGCTCTTTTTTTTGTGCGAGCAATCCCCAGACATACGGGTCTCAGGATCGGAAAGTTAAAAAAAAGGGCTTGGGGAGCAATCCCCAAGCCCTCAAAAGGTGAGAGGTGTCTAGTCCCTCGACCTGGTGAGCGGTACAGCGAATTTCGCGTCGGTTCAGGCTTTGAGCGGAACCAGACGTGGGGCGATCATGTTTTCCGGGCGCAGGATGTCGGCGAGCATGGCGTCGTCGAGCAGGCCTTCTTCGCGCACCAGTTCCAGCACGCCGCGGCCGGTCTCGAGGGCGACGCGGGCGATGCGGGTGGCGTTCTTGTAGCCGATGTACGGGTTCAGCGCGGTGACCAGGCCGATCGAGTGCTCGACCAGTTCACGGCAGCGGGCTTCGTTGGCGGTGATGCCGACGATGCAGTGCTCGCGCAGCATGTCCATGGCGCGTTGCAGCAGGCGGATCGAGTCAAGGATCTTGAAGGCGATCAGCGGCTCCATCACGTTCAGCTGCAGCTGGCCGCCTTCGGCCGCCATGGTCAGCGCCAGGTCGTTGCCGATGACCTGGAAGGCCACCTGGTTCACGGCTTCCGGGATCACCGGGTTGACCTTGCCTGGCATGATCGAGCTGCCTGGCTGGCGCGCCGGCAGGTTGATCTCGTTGATGCCGGTGCGCGGGCCGCTGGACAGCAGGCGCAGGTCGTTGCAGATCTTCGACAGCTTGACCGCGGTGCGCTTGAGCATGCCGGAGAACAGCACGAAGGCGCCCATGTCGGAGGTGGCTTCGATCAGGTCGGCGGCCGGCACCAGCGGCTGACCGCTGATCAGGGCCAGACGCTGCACGGCCAGGGCCTGGTAGCGCGGGTCGGCGTTGATGCCGGTGCCGATGGCGGTGCCGCCCAGGTTCACTTCGGTCAGCACTTCCGGGGCCAGCGTCTTCAGGCGGGCCAGGTCTTCGCCCATGGTGGTGGCGAAGGCGCGGAACTCTTGGCCCAGGGTCATCGGCACGGCGTCCTGCAGCTGGGTGCGGCCCATCTTCAGGACGTGGTTGAATTCTTCACCCTTGGCCGCGAACGCCTGGATCAGGCTGTCGAGGCTGGCCAGCAGCGCGTCGTGACCCAGCAGCAGACCCAGGCGGATCGCGGTCGGGTAGGCGTCGTTGGTCGACTGCGCCATGTTCACGTCGTCGTTCGGGTGCAGGTACTGGTATTCGCCTTTCTGGTGACCCATCGCTTCCAGCGCGATGTTGGCGATCACTTCGTTGGCGTTCATGTTGGTGGACGTACCGGCGCCACCTTGAATCATGTCGACCACGAACTCTTCGTGGAAATCACCGCGGATCAGTCGGGCACAGGCTTCGCTGATGGCAGCGTGCTTGGCTTCGCTCAGATGGCCCAGCTCACGGTTGGCGTCAGCGGCGGCCTGTTTGACCATGGCCAGACCGACCACCAGCTTCGGGTAATGCGAGATCGGAACGCCGGAGAGACGGAAGTTGTTCACCGCTCGCAGGGTCTGGATGCCGTAGTACGCTTGAGCCGGTACTTCGAGGGAGCCAAGCAGGTCGTTTTCTGTGCGGAAAGATGCAGCGGAGGACATGATAGAAATCATCTCGATAGGGACCCGGTCTGTGCCGGAACGCTGCGAATGCTAGGCTTGTGGGAATTTTTGGGCCAATGCTGTTAAACACTGCCCTATGCACATTCGGCATAATGCCCGTGTGACGCCGCTCGCGCGGCAGACGTGTGACCTATTTTGGTGCGCCCCGGAGGGTGTGATGAATCTGGAAAGCAAATGGCTTGAGGACTTCAGTGCCCTGGCCGCCACCCGCAGCTTCTCGCAGGCGGCCGAACGGCGCTTCGTGACCCAGCCGGCGTTCAGCCGGCGGATCCGCAGCCTGGAGGCCGCGCTGGGGCTGACCCTGGTCAACCGCTCGCGCACGCCCATCGAGCTGACGGCGGCGGGCCAACTGTTCCTGGTGACGGCGCGCACGGTGGTCGAGCAACTCGGCGAAGTGCTGCGCCACCTGCACCATCTGGAGGGCGGGCAGGGCGAGGTGATCCAGGTGGCGGCGGCGCACTCTCTGGCGCTGGGCTTCTTTCCGCGCTGGATCGCGCAACTGCGCAACGAAGGCCTGAACATCGCCACGCGGCTGGTGGCGACCAACGTCGGCGACGCCGTGCATGCCCTGCGCGAAGGCGGCTGCGACCTGATGCTGGCCTTCTATGACCCGGATGCGGCGATGCAGATGGACGCGGACATCTTCCCGTCGCTGCACTTGGGCCACACCGAAATGCTCCCGGTGTGCGCGGCGGACGCCAACGGCAAGCCGCTGTTCGACCTGGAAGGCGAGGCGAGCGTGCCGCTGCTGGCCTACAGCGCCGGGGCGTTCCTGGGGCGTTCGGTGAACGGCCTGCTGCGCCAGCGCCAATTGCGCTTCACCACCGTTTACGAGACCGCCATGGCCGACAGCCTCAAGAGCATGGCGCTCGAAGGTCTGGGCATCGCCTGGGTGCCGCAGTTGAGCGTGCGCGCCGAACTGGCCCGCGGCGAGCTGGTGATCTGCGGCGGCCCGCAGTGGCATGTGCCGCTGGAGATCCGCCTGTACCGCTGCGCGCTGGTGCGCAAGGCCAACGTGCGGCTGCTGTGGCGCAAGCTCGAAGGCGGGGCTGCGCAGAGCGCCTGACAAGATTCAATGGGGATGCAACTGATCTGACGCTTGCGCTGCCTGGACTGACGCCATCGCCAGCAGGCTGGCTCCCACAAGGGGGCGGCGCAATGCAGAGCGGTGACCGCCACAATCCAATCCGGGAGCAAGCCTGCTCCCGCAGGGCAATTTGCGGTGCGCAGGCACTGACCTTCGGGTCAATAAAACCGGGGCTTTGCGGCAGATGACAGATGGTCGAGACGGGGGCTGTTTATTGGCTTCTTTGCGGTATACTGCGCGGCCTTCGGCCGGTTTGTCCGGCCATTTTCCGTACAATCAAGCCACGCAACTTGCGTGGCTTGTTGTTTTTGACGCGCCTGCGGGCGCCCAGAGAGAAGAGGCGCGACGATGAGTGCACTGGTTGGCGTGATCATGGGCTCCAAGTCCGATTGGTCCACCCTTAGCCACACCGCCGATATGCTGGAAAAGCTCGGCATCCCCTACGAGGTGAAAGTGGTTTCCGCCCACCGCACCCCGGACCTGCTGTTCCAGTACGCCGAGGAGGCCGAAGGCCGCGGCATCGAGGTGATCATCGCCGGTGCCGGCGGCGCGGCCCACCTGCCGGGCATGTGCGCGGCCAAGACCCACTTGCCGGTGCTGGGCGTGCCGGTGCAGTCGGCCATGCTCTCGGGCGTCGATTCGCTGCTGTCGATCGTGCAGATGCCGGCCGGCGTTCCGGTCGCCACCCTGGCCATCGGCAAGGCCGGCGCGATCAACGCCGCGCTGCTGTCGGCCAGTATCCTGGGCGCCAAGCACCCGCAGTTCCACGCGGTGCTGAAGACCTTCCGCGCCGAGCAGACTGACAGCGTCCTGGACAATCCAGACCCACGCATTGCCTGAGGTTGTTGAGATGAAGATCGGTGTGATCGGTGGCGGCCAGTTGGGCCGCATGCTGGCCCTGGCGGGCACCCCGCTGGGCATGAACTTCGCTTTCCTGGATCCTGCGCCGGACGCCTGTGCCGCCGCGCTGGGCGAACACCTGCGGGCCGACTACGGCGATCAGGACCACCTGCGCCAACTGGCCGATGAAGTCGACCTGGTGACCTTCGAGTTCGAAAGCGTCCCGGCCGAGACCGTGGCCTTCCTTTCTCAGTTCGTGCCGGTGTACCCGAGCGCCGAAGCCTTGCGCATCGCCCGCGACCGCTGGTTCGAGAAGAGCATGTTCAAGGAGCTGGGGATTCCGACCCCGGCGTTCGCCGACATCCAGTCGCAGGCCGACCTGGACGCCGCCGTGGCGGCCATCGGCCTGCCGGCCGTGCTCAAGACCCGCACCCTGGGCTACGACGGCAAGGGCCAGAAGGTCCTGCGCAAGCCTGAGGATGTGGTCGGCACGTTCGCCGAGCTGGGCAGCGTGGCTTGCCTGCTGGAAGGCTTCGTGCCGTTCACCGGCGAAGTCTCGCTGATCGCCGTGCGCGCCCGCGACGGGGAAACCCGGTTCTATCCGCTGGTGCACAACACCCACGACAGCGGCATCCTCAAGCTGTCGGTGGCCAGCACCGATCACCCGTTGCAGGCCCTGGCCGAAGACTACTCCAGCCGTGTGCTGACGAAGCTGAACTACGTCGGCGTGATGGCGTTCGAGTTCTTCGAGGTCGACGGCGGCCTGAAGGCCAACGAAATCGCTCCGCGGGTGCACAACTCCGGGCACTGGACCACCGAAGGCGCCGAGTGCAGTCAGTTCGAGAACCACCTGCGGGCGGTGGCCGGCCTGCCGCTGGGTTCGACCGCCAAGGTCGGCGAGAGCGCGATGCTGAACTTCATCGGCAAGGTGCCGGAGACCGAGAAGGTGCTGGCCATCGCCGATTGCCACCTGCACCACTACGGCAAGGCGTTCAAGGCCGGGCGCAAGGTCGGCCACGCCAACCTGCGCTGCGCCGACAAGGCGACCCTGGCGCAGCAGATCCTCAAGGTCGAGGCGCTGATCGCCGAGTGACGAGAGTTTCATCTGGCGGCGGCGGAACCTTCGGGGGCCGCCGTTCTCTGATGGCAGGATGCCAAAGTCTGGCTAGGCTATAGCCAATCAATCAGAGGGAAATGCCATGGGAATTATCGGTACCATCTTCATCGGCCTGATCGTCGGCCTGCTGGCGCGGTTCCTCAAACCGGGCGACGACAGCATGGGCTGGATCATGACCATCCTGCTCGGTATCGGCGGTTCGCTGGCGGCCACCTACGGCGGCCAGGCCCTGGGCATTTACCACGCAGGCCAGGCCGCCGGCTTCTTCGGCGCGCTGGTCGGCGCGATCATCCTGCTGGTGATCTACGGCCTGATCAAAAAGAGCTGATCCAAAGCGACAAGGCCCTTCCCGCAGATATTGGGGGAAGGGCCGCAATGCTCGGCGATCCGCGACTTCCTTTCACGAGCATTCTCAACGAGCCCCTTCATGCGTCGTCTCCTGTTGACTCTCCTTTTGCTGGGCAGCGGTCTGGCCCACGCCGGCGAACTGCCGGAAACCGACTGGCTGGAACTGATGCCCAAGTCGGATCAGAAAGCCCTCGAAGCCATGCCCGAAATCGACCACAACTCCCCGGAGGCCAACGGCACCTTCACCCAGAAGGGCGGGATGAAGCAGGCCAAGGGCCTGCCGGCGGTGATGTACTCGACCAAGACCGTGGCGTCGATGAACGACAAGCGCATCCGCATCGGCGGTTATCCGGTGCCGCTGGAGTCGGACGCCAAGGGCCGCAGCACCCTGTTCTTCCTCGTGCCGTACCCGGGCGCCTGCATCCACGTGCCGCCACCGCCGCCCAATCAACTGGTGCTGGTGCGCTATCCCAAGGGGCTCAAGCTGGATGACATCTACACGCCGCTGTGGGTGACCGGCACGCTGAAGGTCGAGAAGGTCAGCAACGACCTGGCCGACGCGGCGTATGCGCTGGACGCGGACAAGGTGAAGGTGGTGCAGGAATCGGACCTCTGATCAGCCCGCCAAAATCGCTGTAGGAGCCGACCTGCTGGCGATTGCGTCGTGTCAGTCGATTCATCGTCAACTGACAGACCGCTTTCGCCGGCAGGCTGGCTCCCGCAAGCGGGGTGAATCAGAGAGGTTCGCTGCCGATGCTCACGGCCATGGTGTGGCTGGCGCCGGGCGCCAGGTTCACGATGTCGTCCATCACGTTCGCGGTCTCGATGCACAGCATGCGCTGCCAGCCGTCGTCGGCCATGTCGGCGAATGCGGCGGCGCGGTCGATCCACGGGTTCCAGATCACGGCGGTGCGCGAACCGGTGGCGTTCAGCACGATGCGCCGTTCCCAGGCCGGGTCGTTGATGCTCAGCCGCGGCGGAACATTGAGGTAGATGCGGTCGGTTTCCCCGGCGAACTGCAGGTTGCCTTTCTGGGTGACGGTCTTCCAGTCGTCCAGGGTCTCGATGTAGCTGAGGCCGTCCACGCCTTCGACCTGCACGTCGCGCACGTCGCTGACCGCGAAGTACGTGTGCAGCGCCTGGCTCAGGCTGACGGTGTCGGCGCCGCGGTTGCGGCTGGTCAGGCCGATGTGCAGGCGGTCGTCCAGGCGCAGGGTCAGGGTCAGGTCCACCGGGTGTGGCCACTCGGCGAAACCGCCTTCGGGGCAGGGCAGGGTGAATTCGACCTTCAGGCTTTCGCCTTCGGCCTCGATGCCGCCCAGTTCCCAGTCCGTCGCCCGGACAAACCCGTGGGCGGCGGCCGGTTCGGCGCCGGTGCGCATGGCCTGCACGCTCTGCGGGTTGCGCGCAAATACGCCGAACCACGGCCAGCACACCGGCACGCCGGCGCGGATGCTCTTGCCGGCCTTGAACGCGGCCTTGTCGTTGAGCCAGATCAGCGGCGGCTGGCCGTCGACCTGGTAACTGAGGATGTGCGCGCCTTGCTGGGCCACCAGCACTTCGGCACGGCCGTGGCGGATGCGCCAGCAGTTCAGTTCATCCAGTTTTACGGCTTCGACGTTGGGCGTGTTCATGGGACTGCTCTCGATCAGCGATTCGGGACGGTTATTGACCCGCCGGCGGCCGCAAGGTTTAGCGGGCGCGGGGCGGAACCGAACGGGTACGGCCGCTGCCGTCGATGGCGACGAACACGAACACCGCTTCGGTCACTTTACGCCACTCGCTGGACAACGGATCGTCGCTCCACACCTCGACCATCATCTGGATCGAGCTGCGGCCGATCTCCAGGGTCTGGGTATAGAAGGACAGTTGCGCGCCCACGGCCACCGGCACCAGGAACGCCATGCGGTCGATGGCCACGGTGGCCACCCGGCCGCCGGCGACGCGGCTGGCCATCGCCGTGCCGGCCAGGTCCATCTGCGCCACCAGCCAGCCGCCGAAAATATCGCCGAAGCCGTTGGTTTCGCGGGGAAGCGCGGTGATTTGCAGGGCCAGGTCGCCTTGCGGGATCGGATCTTCTTGTTCGAGCTCTATCATGCCGAGGGTGCCTCTGACCCGTGACTCTTCGTTGGTGATGCGGGTGACGGCCGTCTTCAGGAAAAACGATTCAGCACCGAACATACTACGTTCGTCACGTTTTCCATAAGGCGCCTTTAGGGAAACTCTGCGAAACCGGCTGGCCCGGCACGGTCATGCGGCCAACGGCGTTTTCGCACAGCAACCCCCTACAAGCCGGGGCGAGGTTGCGAGTATATCGGTCGGTAGACTCCGCGACGACCGTCAGGTTCTCATTTCGCCCGCCAAATGCGCCCCTATGTGCTTTTTCGAACAATTTGCTATGGTGCCGAACCTGCCCGAGCCGCAGCCAGCGTTGCTGCGGCGGCAGATCCGACTATAAGAGAAGACCTTGCCATGACCACAGCGCCCTCGAGCCTCGCGCAGTCCGACCAGCCCGCACGACCCCTGACCCGCAACGACTACAAGACGCTGTCGCTGTCCGCCCTGGGCGGTGCGCTGGAGTTCTACGACTTCATCATCTTCGTCTTCTTCGCCACCGTGGTCGGCAAGCTGTTCTTCCCGGCGGACATGCCCGAGTGGCTGCGCCTGATGCAGACCTTCGGCATCTTCGCCGCCGGCTACCTGGCGCGGCCGCTGGGCGGGATCGTCATGGCGCACTTCGGCGACCTGCTGGGGCGCAAGAAGATGTTCACCCTGAGCATCTTCATGATGGCCGTGCCGACCCTGATCATGGGCCTGCTGCCGACCTACGCGCAGATCGGCCTGTGGGCGCCGATCCTCCTGCTGCTGATGCGGGTGATCCAGGGCGCAGCCATCGGCGGCGAGGTGCCGGGGGCATGGGTCTTCGTTTCCGAACACGTGCCCGACCGGCACATCGGCTACGCCTGCGGCACGCTGACCAGCGGCCTGACCGCCGGCATCTTGCTGGGCTCGCTGGTCGCCACGGCGATCAACAGCCTCTATACGCCGGAGCAAGTGGCGGATTACGCCTGGCGGATCCCGTTCCTGCTCGGCGGCGTGTTCGGCCTGTTCTCGGTCTACCTGCGCCGCTGGCTGCACGAGACGCCGGTGTTCGCCGAACTGCAGCTGCGCAAGGCCCTGGCCGAGGAAGTGCCGCTGCGGGCGGTGCTGCGCGACCACCGCGGGGCGATCCTGGTGTCGATGCTGCTGACCTGGCTGCTGTCCGCCGCCATCGTCGTGCTGATCCTGATGACCCCGACCGTGCTGCAGACCGTCTACCACTTCACGCCGACCGTTTCGCTGCAGGCCAACAGCCTGGCGATCGTGTTCCTGAGCGTGGGCTGCATCCTGGCCGGCGCGCTGGCCGACCGCTTCGGTGCCGGGCGCGTGTTCGTGTTCGGTTGCCTGGGCCTCCTGGCCAGTTCGTGGACCTTCTACCACAGCCTGGCGGACCATCCGGACTGGCTGTTCCCGTTCTATGCGCTGACCGGCCTTCTGGTCGGCACCATCGGCGCGGTGCCTTATGTGATGGTCAAGGCGTTTCCGCCGGTGGTGCGGTTCAGTGGCCTGTCCTTCTCCTATAACGTCGCCTACGCAATCTTCGGCGGCCTGACGCCGATGGTGGTCAGCCTGCTGCTCAAGGAGAGCGCAATGGGCCCGGCCTATTACGTGGCGGTGCTGTGCGGCATGGGGATCGTGGTGGGGGCGTGGCTCTGGAGCAAGGGCCGCTGATGTTTTGTCCGCTCCCCATCGAAAGGCGTTTCGGTGTGGGAGCCGGCCTGAAGCATTAAGTAAGACCTGGATGCTGGCCTTTCATCCAATTGTCATATTTCGGCCATAGAGTGTTCATACGGCCTGCCGATACTTGGCCCCGACTTAACACACCCTATCTGCTAGGAGTAAGGCATGAAACTGAAGCGTTTGATGGCGGCCATGACCTTTGTCGCCGCTGGCGTTGCGACCGCCAACGCGGTTGCCGCTGTTGACCCTGCTATCCCGAGCTACACCAAGACCACCGGTGTGTCGGGCAACCTGTCCAGCGTCGGTTCCGATACCCTGGCCAACCTCATGACCCTCTGGGCCGAGAACTACAAGAAAGAATACCCGAACGTAAACATCCAGATTCAGGCCGCCGGTTCCGCCACCGCGCCGCCCGCGCTGACCGAAGGCACCTCCAACCTGGGCCCGATGAGCCGCAAGATGAAGGACACCGAACTGGCTGCCTTCGAGCAGAAGTACGGCTACAAGCCGACCGCCATCCCGGTCGCCGTGGATGCCCTGGCCGTGTTCGTGCACAAGGACAACCCGATCCAGCACCTGACCATGGAACAGGTCGATGCGATCTTCTCGTCCACCCGCCTGTGCGGCGCCAAGACCGACGTGAAGACCTGGGGCGACCTGGGCGTGACCGGCGACCTGGCCAACAAGCCGGTGCAGCTGTTCGGCCGCAACTCGGTGTCCGGCACCTACGGCTACTTCAAGGAAGAGGCCCTGTGCAAAGGCGACTACAAGCCTAACGTCAACGAACAGCCTGGTTCGGCTTCGGTCGTGCAGTCGATCAGCTCCTCGCTGAACGGCATCGGCTACTCGGGCATCGGCTACAAGACCGCCAGCGTGAAGACCGTCGCCCTGTCGAAGAAAGGCAGCACCGACTACATCGAAGACAGCGAAGAAAACGCCCTGAACGGCAAGTACCCGCTGTCCCGCTTCCTGTACGTCTACGTCAACAAGGCCCCGAACAAGCCTCTGGCCCCGCTGGAAGCCGAGTTCGTGAAGCTGGTCCTGTCCAAGCAGGGTCAGGAAGTCGTGGTGAAGGACGGCTACATCCCGCTGCCGGCCAAAGTCGCCGCCAAAGCGCTGGCTGACCTGGGCCTGCAGGAAGGCGGCGCCGAAGTCGCAAAAAAGTAACAAACTGAGTCAGGGGGTGAACCCCGCCTGACTCCCGTGTGGGGCCCGGCCCGCAAGCGGCCCGGCCCCACACTCCCCGAATTCTTCTATCCACCGCCAGTGCCCTGCTGGCGGCGGATTTGGTGCGTCACTGCATTGTCATCTTTCTGTCATACAGGATCGCTAGGGTGTGCGCATGAATGATCTGGCCAATTCCAAAATGACTACGAACCCTCCCAAGCGCATTGACTTCAATACGCCTGAGTTGCAACGCAAGCGCCGCATTCGTGCGCTCAAGGATCGCTTCACCCGTTGGTACGTCCTCGTCGGCGGCCTGGCGGTGCTGGCGGCGATCACCCTGATCTTCTTCTTCCTCGCCTATGTGGTCGCGCCCCTGTTCCAGGGCGCCAGCCTGACCGCGAAAGACACCTTGGCCCCGGCCTGGATGCAGGACGCCGGCAAGCCGCTGATGATCTCGCTGGAAGAGCAGAACCAGGTGGCCATGCGCGTTTCCGACAAGGGCCAGGCCCTGTTCTTCGACATCGACAGCGGCGCCGAACTCAAGCGCGTCGATCTGCCGTTGCCCGCCGGCACTTCCGTGACCTCCATCGGCGAAGACCAGCCGGGCCATCCGCTGGTGGCCGTGGGCCTGTCCAACGGCCAGGCGCTGGTGTTCCGTCACACCTATAAGGTCAGCTACCCGGAAGGCAAGAAAACCATCACCCCGGCGATCGAGTACCCGTACGGCGAAGCGCCGATCGCACTGAACGAGAGCGGCGGCGCGCTGGAGCACGTCAGCCTCAACGCCAACGATTCGACCCTGCTGCTGGCCGGTTCCACCGGTGCGCAGCTGCACGTGCTCGCGCTGACCAGCGAAGAAAACATGATGACCGGCGAAGTCACCAACGAGCAGAAGCGCATCGATCTGCCGCAGATGACTGAGCCTGTGAAGAACATCTTCGTCGACCCGCGCCAGCAGTGGCTGTACGTGGTCAACGGCCGGGCTCAGGCCGACGTGTTCAGCCTGCGCGACAAGAGCCTCAACGGCCGCTACAAACTGCTGGAGGACGGCGAAGCGCAGGTCACCGCCGCCACCCAGCTGGTGGGCGGCATCTCGCTGATCGTCGGTGACTCCAAGGGCGGCCTGGCCCAGTGGTTCATGGCCCGCGACACCGACGGCGAGCAGCGCCTGAAGCAGATCCGCACCTTCCAGATGGGCAAGGCGCCGATCGTGGAAATCGGTGCCGAAGAGCGCCGCAAGGGCTTCGCCGCCCTCGACGCCAGCGGCAAGCTCGGCGTGTTCCACAGCACCGCGCACCGCACCCTGCTGGTCGATCAGGTGGTCGAGGGCCAAGGCCTGTTCGGCCTGTCGCCGCGGGCCAACCGCGTGATCGTCGAGGCCGGCGGCAAGCTGCAGCCGCTGCTGCTCGACAACCCGCACCCGGAAGTGTCGTGGAGCGCGCTGTGGAGCAAGGTCTGGTACGAGAACTACGACGAGCCCAAGTACGTCTGGCAGTCGACCGCCGCCAACACCGACTTCGAACCGAAGCTGAGCCTGTCGCCGCTGACCTTCGGCACCCTGAAGGCCGCCTTCTACGCCATGCTGCTGGCCGCGCCGCTGGCCATCGCCGCCGCGATCTACACCGCCTACTTCATGGCCCCGGGCATGCGCCGCAAGGTCAAGCCGGTGATCGAACTGATGGAAGCGATGCCGACGGTGATCCTCGGCTTCTTCGCCGGCCTGTTCCTGGCGCCGTATGTGGAAGGGCACCTGCCGGGCATCTTCAGCCTGCTGATGCTGCTGCCGATCGGCATCCTGATCGCCGGCTTCACCTTCAGCCGCCTGCCCGAATCGGTCCGCCTGAAGATCCCGGACGGCTGGGAAAGCGCGCTGCTGATCCCGGTGATCCTGTTCGTGGGCTGGCTGTCGTTGTACATGAGCCCGTACATGGAGAACTGGTTCTTCGGCGGCGACATGCGCCTGTGGATCTCCCACGACCTGGGCATCACCTACGACCAGCGCAACGCCCTGGTGGTCGGCCTGGCCATGGGCTTCGCGGTGATCCCGAACATCTACTCCATCGCCGAAGACGCCGTGTTCAGCGTGCCGCGCGGCCTGACCCTGGGCTCGCTGGCCCTGGGCGCCACGCCGTGGCAGACCATGACCCGCGTGGTGATCCTCACCGCCAGCCCGGGCATCTTCTCGGCGCTGATGATCGGCATGGGCCGTGCGGTGGGCGAGACCATGATCGTGCTGATGGCCACCGGCAACACCCCGGTCATGGAAATGAACCTGTTCGAAGGCCTGCGCACCCTGGCGGCCAACGTCGCGGTGGAAATGCCCGAGTCGGAAGTCGGCGGCAGCCACTACCGCGTGCTGTTCCTCTCGGCGCTGGTGCTGCTGCTGTTCACCTTCGTCATGAACACCCTCGCGGAACTGATTCGTCAGCGTCTGCGCAAGAAATACTCGTCGCTTTAAGAAAGGTAGAAGTCTGTGAAACAGAACTCCCTGAAAGGATGGTTCAAGAGCGGCGCCCCGGGCGTCTGGATCAGCGGTGGCGCGGTGTCCATCGCGGTCATCATGACCATTGGCCTGCTGGCGGTGATCGCCGTGCGCGGCCTGGGTCACTTCTGGCCGGCGGACCTGCTCCACGCCAGCTACGACGTGCCGGGCCAGGGCAAGCACCTGGTCATCGGCGAAGTGGTGCAGAAGGAAGAAGTACCCCGCGCCCGCCTCAAGAGCGCCGGCCTGCCGGTGCCGGACGAAGGCCCGGAGTTCATGACCCGTGAGCTGATCAAGGTCGGCAACCGTGACCTGAACGGCAACGACTTCACCTGGACCGTCGGCGAGTGGCTGAACGACCAGACCACGCCGGTCGAGCTGATGGCCGTCGAGCGCCGCGAGTGGGGCAACTTCTACGGCTACCTGGTCAACGTCAAGCAGGACGGCAAGGTCATCGCCGAAGGCGAAGCCGCCTGGCCCGAACTGCAGGCGCGGATCGACCGGGTGAACAAGCTCGCCGCCCAGCTCAAGACCCTGGAGAAGGTCGACATCGGCGCGATCAACGCCGGCCTCGAACGCATCCGCCTGCACGGCCGCAAGCTGGAGCTCGAAGGCAAGCTCGACCCGGCCGCGCAAGCGGACATGGACGCCGAGCGCGCCGAGCTGAACGCCCGTTACCAGGAGGTCGAGGCGCGGCTGTCCGACCTGCACGCGCAGTTCAACCGCGACGCCCTGACCGCCCGCGACGCCAACGGCAAGGAAGTCGAGATCGGCCTGGGCAAGGTGGTTCATGCCTACCAGCCGAACGCCATGGGCACCTTCACCAAGGTCGGCTTCTACTTCAGCAAGGTCTGGGAATTCCTGTCGGACGACCCCCGTGAAGCGAACACCGAAGGCGGGATTTTCCCAGCCATCTTCGGCACCGTGATGATGACCCTGATCATGGCGATGATCGTGACCCCGTTCGGTGTGCTGGCGGCGGTGTACCTGCGCGAATACGCCAAGCAGAACACCCTGACCCGGGTCATCCGCATCGCGGTGAACAACCTGGCGGGCGTTCCGGCGATCGTCTACGGCGTGTTCGGCCTGGGCTTCTTCGTCTACGTGCTGGGCGGCTCCCTCGACCGGTTGTTCTTCCCCGAGGCGCTGCCGGCGCCGACCTTCGGCACGCCGGGCCTGCTCTGGGCGTCCCTGACCCTGGCGCTGCTGGCGGTGCCGGTGGTGATCGTGGCCACCGAAGAAGGCCTGGCGCGGATCCCGCGCACCGTGCGCGAGGGCTCGCTGGCCCTGGGCGCGACCAAGGCCGAGACCCTGTGGAAGATTGTCCTGCCGATGGCCAGCCCGGCGATGATGACCGGCATGATCCTCGCTGTGGCCCGGGCCGCCGGCGAAGTGGCGCCGCTGATGCTGGTGGGCGTGGTGAAACTGGCGCCGTCGCTGCCGGTGGACGGCAACTACCCGTACCTGCACCTGGATCAGAAAATCATGCACCTGGGCTTCCACATCTACGACGTCGGCTTCCAGAGCCCGAACGTCGAGGCCGCGCGGCCGCTGGTGTACGCCACGGCGCTGCTGCTGGTGCTGGTGATCGCGGTGCTCAACCTGTCGGCGGTGTGGATCCGTAACCACCTGCGCGAAAAATACAAAGCACTGGACAGCTAAGGCCGGCACAAATCCTGTGGGAGCTGGCTCGCCAGCGATGGCATCGCGGCGGTGCCAGCGTCAGACCGAGTCGTCTGCATCGCTGGCAAGCCAGCTCCCACAAGGATCGGCGCCCGCCACAGATTTTGCGAAACCCATTGGCCAGGCCAGTGGCATACAGAACCGAATTTGTTAGCACAGGGGACCTCCCATGCAGCACGAAACACATACCCACGGCATCAACATGTCCGCCCTGGGCCGCGACAAGCAGAGCCTGAACCTGGAACAGGAAACCGTAGCCATCGAAGTGCCGGGCCTGAGCCTGTTCTACGGCGAGAAACAAGCGCTGTACGACGTCAGCATGAACATCCCGAAACAGCGCGTGACCGCCTTCATCGGCCCGTCCGGCTGCGGCAAGTCCACGCTGCTGCGCACTTTCAACCGCATGAACGACCTGGTGGACGGCTGCCGCGTCGAAGGCGCGATCAACCTGTACGGCAACAACATCTACCGCAAGGGCGAAGACGTGGCCGAGCTGCGCCGCCGGGTCGGCATGGTGTTCCAGAAGCCCAACCCGTTCCCCAAGACCATCTACGAGAACGTGGTCTACGGCCTGCGCATCCAGGGCATCAACAAGAAGCGTGTGCTCGACGAAGCCGTCGAGTGGGCGTTGAAGGGTGCGGCCCTGTGGGACGAAGTGAAGGACCGTCTGCATGACTCGGCGCTCGGCCTGTCCGGCGGCCAGCAGCAGCGTCTGGTGATCGCCCGCACCATCGCCGTGGAGCCTGAAGTGCTGCTGCTCGACGAACCGTGCTCGGCCCTCGACCCGATCTCGACCCTGAAGGTCGAAGAGCTGATCTATGAACTGAAGTCCAAGTTCACCATCGTCATCGTGACCCACAACATGCAGCAGGCCGCGCGGGTGTCCGACTACACGGCGTTCATGTACATGGGCAAACTGGTGGAGTTCGGCGACACCGACACCCTGTTCACCAATCCGGCGAAGAAGCAGACCGAAGACTACATCACCGGCCGGTACGGCTAGTTCGCAGCTGCGAGCCGCACGTTTCAAGCGGCAAGTAAGGGCGGACCGAGTAAAAAACGAAACAGCTTGCGGCTTGTAGCTTGCGGCTCACAGCTTTTGCGGAGCAAAACCATGATTTCGAAGGAAGGTTTAACCCATCACATTTCCGCGCAGTTCAACGCCGAACTGGAAGAAGTGCGCAGCCACCTGCTGGCCATGGGCGGGCTGGTCGAGAAGCAGGTCAACGACGCGGTCACCGCGCTGATCGAGGCCGACTCGGGCCTGGCCCAGCAGGTGCGCGAGATCGACGACCAGATCAACCAGATGGAACGCAACATCGACGAGGAATGCCTGCGCATCCTGGCCCGCCGCCAGCCGGCGGCGTCCGACCTGCGCTTGATCATCAGCATCTCCAAGTCGGTGATCGACCTTGAGCGCATCGGCGACGAAGCGACCAAGATCGCCCGCCGCGCGATCCAGCTGTGCGAAGAGGGCGAGGCGCCGCGCGGTTACGTCGAAGTGCGCCACATCGGCGATCAGGTGCGCAACATGGTGCGCGACGCGCTGGACGCGTTCGCCCGCTTCGACGCCGACCTGGCGCTGTCCGTGGCGCAGTACGACAAGATCATCGACCGCGAGTACAAGACCGCCCTGCGCGAGCTGGCGACCTACATGATGGAAGACCCGCGCTCTATCTCGCGGGTTCTGAGCATCATCTGGGTGCTGCGTTCGCTGGAGCGGATCGGCGACCACGCGCGCAACATCTCGGAGCTGGTGATCTACCTGGTGCGCGGCACCGATGTGCGCCACATGGGCCTCAAGCGCATGAAGGAAGAAGTTGAAGGCACAAGCGGCGAAACCGCTAATGTTCCGGACGAAGCTGACGATAAGTAAGATTGCCCAAGAAGCACGCCCGGTCCTTTGGCCGGGCGTTTTCGTTTGGGGCGCGAATCGAAAAAGCAGCACCCGCGAACGAAAAGTCCCGGCGTGACTGAAAGGTTTTGGCAAAGTGCCATCATTCAAGCGTTATGCTTGCCGGGATTTTTTTTAGGGGTGTTGGATGAGCAAGATCAGTGTGTTGGTCGTGGACGATGCATCGTTCATTCGTGACCTGGTGAAAAAGTGCCTGCGCAATTACTTCCCGGGGATTCGCACCGAGGACGCCATCAACGGGCGCAAGGCCCAGGCCATGCTGGCCAAGGAAGCTTTCGACCTGGTGCTGTGCGACTGGGAAATGCCGGAGATGTCGGGCCTTGAGCTGCTGAGTTGGTGCCGTGAGCAGGACAACCTCAAGACCATGCCGTTCATCATGGTCACCAGCCGCGGCGACAAAGAGAACGTGGTGCAGGCGATCCAGGCCGGCGTCACCGGCTACGTCAGCAAGCCGTTCACCAACGAGCAGCTGCTGACCAAGGTCAAGCAGGCGCTGAACAAGGTCGGCAAGCTCGACACCCTGATGAACAGCGCGCCGACCAAGATGAACTCGGCGTTCGGCAACGACTCCCTGAGCGCTTTGACCGGCGGCAAGCCGGCCGTGGTCGGCGGCGCCCCGGCCGCGGCGCCTGCGGTCAACCCGTTCGCCAAGCCTGCCGCTGCGCCGGCACCGGCCGCCGCTGCGCCGTCCCGTGGCCTGCTCAACAACGCTCCTGCGCCCAAGGCACCGGCCGCTGCGCCGGCACCGGCCAGCGGCCGCGGCCAGGGCCAACTGCGCCTGCCGAGCGGCACCCAGCAGTGCGTGATCAAGGCCCTGAGCATCAAGGAAGCGCTGTTGGTGGTCAAACGCACCGACAACCTGCCGCAGATCCTCGACAGCGCCGTGCTCGACCTGGAGCAGGGCGAGAACGCCGAAACCGCGCGCCTCAACGGTTACCTGCACGCCGTCGTCGCCCACGAGCCGAAGCCTGACAGCGACTGGCTGCAACTGACCTTCCGCTTCGTCGACCAGGACGCGCAGAAGCTCGACTACCTCTCCCGCCTGATCGCCCGCGGCACGGCGCAGAAGCACTTCGTGCCGGGCGCCTGACCGCCAGGCAGTGGCTGGCGCCATCGCCAGCAGGCTAGCTCCCACAGGGGAGCTGCACCACAGAACCCCTGTGGGAGCCAGCCTGCTCGCGATGGCGTCAACGAAAGCGCCGCCCGTCTCCCCCCTGTGCCACATTTGAAACATCTGTCGGCTAGCCTGGTCTGTCTCAGCTGCTAGGCTCACTTCCAGGCCTTCCTCGACAGAACGTTCGCCCATGCCCCTGCGCCTGCTGTTTTTCTGTGGTCTGTTCATGGCCTCCACCTCGACCGTGGCCATGACGATCTACAAGTCCACCGATGCCAACGGAGTGGTTTCGTACAGCGACCGTCCGAGCAAAGGCTCCCAGGTGTTCGTCTTCCAGGACCGGATGGTCGAGCGCCTGGAGCGCCAGGTGTACCTGGACATCAAGAAGCAGAAGGGCGTGGACGTGGTGTTCGTGCGCAACGACCTGTATGCGCCGGTGGAAGTGGCACTGGCGTTCACCGGGATGAGCAACGTGCGTGGCGCCCCGGCGCAAACGATCCGCCGGGTGCTGCCGGCGCGCAGCAATACCCGGTTGGCGTTGCTGACGGCGGTGTCCGGCGGCAAGCCGCTGGTGTACACGCCGATGTTCCACTATTCCCTGGGCGACCCCGCTGGCGCAGCGCAGAGCTATCGGTATCCGTTTCCCTGGCGCGGCGGGCCGTTCCGCTTAAGCCAAGGTGCCAATGGCGACTACAGCCACTTCGGGCCGAAGAACAGATACGCCATGGACATCGCCATGCCGGTGGGGACGCCGATCATCGCGGCGCGGGCGGGTGTGGTGGTGAAGACCGAGAATTCCCAGAACGGGCGCGGCACCGACCCGTCCGGCAACTTTGTGCGGATCCTGCACGATGACGGCACCATGGGCGTGTACCTGCACCTCAAGCAAAATTCCGTGAGCGTGAAGGAAGGGCAGCGCGTGACGGTGGGCAGCCCTCTGGGACTCTCGGGCAATACCGGCAACAGCAGCGGCCCGCACCTGCACTTCGTGGTGCAGCGCAATACGGGCGAGGGGTTGGTGTCGATTCCCTATCAATTCAAGCAGCCGCTGGGGGCGCTGCCCAACTTTGCGCTGGGCAAGCAGTGAAAGCAGCACTCCTGCACTGAACCTGCAGGAGTGGGATCGGCTCGCCCCCCGGCCAGCCCGTCAATCGAGCATCAGCACCTTGGCCAGGATGATCTTCGGCCCCTTCATCTTCTTGATGATGATCCGCAGGCCTTCCACCTCCAGCACCTCTTCCTCTTCCGGCACCCGCTTGAGGGTTTCGTAGATCAGGCCGGCCAGGGTTTCCGCCTCGATGTGGTCAAGGTCGATGCCCAGCAGGCGCTCGACCTTGAACAGCGGCGTGTCGCCGCGCACCAGCAGCTTGCCCGGCTGGTAGGCGAGGATGCCGCGCTCGGCCTTGCGGTGTTCGTCCTGGATGTCGCCCACCAGCACTTCCAGCACGTCTTCCATGGTCAGGTAGCCGATGATGTTGCCGTCGGCCTCCTCGACCACGGCGAAGTGCGAGCCGCCCTTGCGGAACTGCTCCAGCAGCTGGGACAGCGGCATGTGCCGCGACACCCGCTCCAGCGGACGGGTCAGCTCGGCGAGGTTGAACGACTCCGGAATGTGGTCCAGGGCCGCCAGCTCCAGCAGCAGGTCCTTGATGTGCAGCAGGCCGACGAACTCCTGGCGCTCGCTGTCGTACACCGGGTAGCGGCTGAACTTGTGGCGGCGGAACAGCGCGAGGATTTCCTTGAGCGGGGCGTTGAACTCCAGGGTGATCAGGTCTTCGCGGGAGTTGGCCCAGTCGACCACTTCCAGCTCGCCCATCTCCACCGCCGACGCCAGCACGCGCATGCCCTGGTCGCTCGGATCCTGGCCACGGCTGGAGTGCAGGATCAGCTTCAGTTCTTCGCGGCTGTAGTGATGCTCATGGTGCGGGCCGGGCTCGCCCTGGCCGGCGATGCGCAGGATGGCGTTGGCGCTGGCGTTGAGCAGGTAGATCGCCGGGTACATGGCCCAGTAGAACAGGTACAGCGGCACCGCCGTCCACAGCGACAGCAGCTCGGGCTTGCGGATCGCCCAGGACTTGGGCGCCAGTTCGCCGACCACGATGTGCAGGTAGGAAATGATGAAGAACGCGGTGAAGAACGAGATCGCCTTGACGACCTCGGCCGACTGCACGCCGACGGCGCTGAGCACCGGCTCCAGCAGGTGCGCGAACGCCGGCTCGCCGACCCAGCCCAGGCCCAGGGAGGCGAGGGTGATGCCCAGCTGGCAGGCCGAGAGGTAGGCGTCGAGCTGACTGTGCACGGTGCGCAGGATGTGGCCGCGCCAGCCGTGCTGCTCGGCGATGGCCTCGACCCGGGTCGAGCGCAGCTTGACCATGGCGAACTCCGCCGCAACGAAGAAGCCGTTGAGCAGGACCAGGATCAGAGCGAAGAGAATCATGCCGAAGTCGGCGAAAATGGTTGCGAGGGACAAGCCAGGGGAAGGGTCCATGATGGAGTTTTGCGGGTTCCGTGTGATTCGAAAAATGAGAAGGAGCGCACCTGAAAGGGCAGGCGCAAGTCAGCCAATGTAGCGGCTGACCGGGCGATTGCCTAGTGCGGGCTTACTCGGCGGCGCTGACGGCGCGCGAACGCACCATCTGGGCCGGGGCGAAATGGCAGGTGAACGTGCTGCCGTGGCCGGGCACGCTGCTGATCTCCATGCGGGCGCGGTGGCGCAGCAGCACGTGCTTGACGATGGCCAGGCCCAGGCCGGTGCCGCCGGTGTTGGAGTTGCGGCTGGAGTCGACGCGGTAGAAGCGTTCGGTCAGGCGCGGCAGGTGCTTGTTGTCGATGCCGATCCCGGAATCCTGCACGCTCAGGTGGGCGCCTTGCTCGTCGCCCCACCAGCGGATGCGGATGCTGCCTTCGGCCGGGGTGTACTTCACGGCGTTGAACACCAGGTTGGAGAAGGCGCTGCGCAGTTCCGCCTCGCTGCCCTTGAGCAGGATCCCGCCGTCGGCCTCCAGGCTGATGCGCTGGTTCTTGCTGCCGGACAACTGCTGCGCATCGCTCTTGATCGATTGAAGCAATGCATCGATCAGCACCGGGTGATTGTCGGACGGGTAGTCCGTGGCTTCCAGCTTGGCCAGCAGCAACAGATCGTTGAGCAGGGTCTGCATGCGTCCGCCCTGTTGCTGCATCTGCTGCAGGGCACGGCCCCAGCGCGGGTTCACTTCCTCGACGTTGTCGAGCAGGGTCTCCAGGTAGCCGCAGATCACCGTCAGCGGCGTGCGCAGTTCGTGGGAAACGTTGGCGATGAAGTCCTTGCGCATCTGTTCCAGCTGGTGGATGCGGGTGACGTCGCGCACCAGCATCAGGTGCTCGTTGTTGCCGTAGCGGGTGATGTACAGCTGGATGCGCAGGCGGTCGTTGGTCGGCGAGGGGATTTCCAGCGGTTCGGCATAGCTGTCCTGCTCGAAGTATTCCTTGAAGCGCGGATGGCGCACCAGGTTGGTCACCGGTTGGCCGCTGTCCTGCGGGGTCTTGAGGCCGAGCAGGGTCTCGGCGGCGCGGTTCCACCACTCAAGGTTGCCTTCGCTGTCGAGCATGACCACCGCGTCCTTCAGGGCGGCGGTGGATTCCTGGACGCGGTCGATCACCGCTTGCAGGCGTCCGCGCACCCGTTGGTCGCGGCGTTGCAGGTGGTAGATGCTGTCGAACACCTCGCCCCACAGGCCGTAACCGTCGGGCGGCGCTTCGTCGGGTTGGTGCAGGCGCAGCCATTCGTGCAGGCGCAGCAACTGCTTGAGCGTCCAGGCCAGGTACAGCCCCAGGCCCGCGGCGAGGCTCCAGCCGTAGTGACCGGTGATCAGGCCGATCACCAGGCAGGCGGTGACCAGCAACAGCATGTGGCGAATCAGGGTGCCATGCCAGTTTTGGTTCACGGGAAATGCGGTCCTTGTCTGCTTGGCTGGCGCCGGGCTCAGGCTTTGGTGGAAAACCGGTAGCCGGTGCCGCGCACGGTTTGCACCAGATTTTCATAGGCGTCGCCGAGGGCCTTGCGCAGGCGCCGGATGTGCACGTCGACGGTGCGCTCCTCGACATAGACGTTGCCGCCCCAGACCTGGTCCAGCAATTGCCCGCGGGTGTAGGCGCGTTCCTGGTGGGTCATGAAGAACTGCAGCAGGCGGTATTCGGTGGGGCCCATTTCGGCCGGGCGGCCGTCGATGGTCACGCGGTGGCTGATCGGGTCGAGCAGCAGGCCGCCGACCTCGATCGGCGCTTCGCCGTCGGTGGGGCCTGCGCGACGCAGCACGGCCTTCAGGCGCGCCACCAGCTCGCGGGGGGAGAACGGCTTGGTGATGTAGTCGTCGGCGCCGACTTCCAGGCCCTGGATCTTGTTGTCCTCTTCGCCCTTGGCGGTGAGCATGATGATCGGGATGTCCCCGGTCAGCTCGTCGCGCTTGAGGCGCCGCGCCAGTTCGATGCCGGAGGTGCCGGGCAGCATCCAGTCGAGCAGGATCAGATCCGGCTTGCGGTCGACGATGATGGCGTGGGCCTGCTGCGAGTTCTCGGCCTCAAGGCAGTCGTAGCCGGCCATTTCCAACGCCACGGCGATCATCTCGCGGATGGGCGCTTCGTCGTCGACGATCAGAATGTTCCTGCCAACCATGCCTTAATCCTCTTGTCATTTAACTGTCGTGCGCCGCATTAGATAACGGAATTATTGCAGTCGTGTGACAGTATTCGGCGCCCGGCGATTGTGCAAATCCTGGACTAAGCTCTGAGTTCGAATCCTGACAACCACAAAAGAAGGTTTCCATGACTCAGACGACTGTTTCTTTCAAGGCCCTGCTGATGGCCGCCGCACTCGCACTGCCGGGCCTCGCCATGGCGGCCGAGCCGGCCATGATGAAGGACGGCATGATGGTCGACCACAAAGGCATGACCGTCTACACGTTCGACAAGGACGCCGGCGGCAAGTCGATGTGCAACGGCGACTGCGCCAAGAACTGGCCGCCGATGATGGCGCCGGCGGGGGCCAAGGCCGAAGGCAAGTGGACGGTCATCAAGCGTGACGACGGCATGATGCAGTACGCCTACGACGGCAAGCCGCTGTACACCTTCGTGAAGGATGAAAAGCCCGGGGAAATGAAGGGCGACGGCATGAAGGACGTGTGGCACGTCGTGCACGAGCACAAGTGACCGCTTGATCTTTTCCCTCTGTGGAACCCTGTGGGAGCGGACTTGCCCGCGAAGGCGTCAGGTCAGTCGGCAGATCCGTTGACTGATGCGCCGCCATCGCGAGCAGGCTCGCTCCCACAACGGTTCTGCGCGGCGGCTCAGCGCAGCGCGTAATCCAGCACGATCCCGATGAAGATCGCCATCCCCGCCCAATGGTTGTGCAGGAACGCCTTGAAGCACTTCATCCGGTCGCGGTCACGGGTAAACCAGAATTCCCACGCGAAGCAGCCGGCGGCCGCCAGCAGGCCGAGGTGGAACCACATGCCCAGCCCGAACTTCGACCCGGCCAGCAGCAGGCAGCCCAGCGCCAGCCCCTGCAAGGTCAGGATGATCACCCGGTCGGCATCGCCGAACAGGATCGCCGTGGACTTCACGCCGATCTTCAGGTCATCGTCGCGATCCGTCATCGCGTAATAGGTGTCGTAGCCCACGGTCCACAGCAGGTTGGCGATCCACAGCAGCCACGCGGTCGCGGGCAGCTCGCCGGTCTCGGCGGTGAACGCCATCGGCATCCCCCAGGAAAACGCCGCGCCCAGCACCACCTGCGGGTAATAGGTGTAGCGCTTCATGAACGGATAGGTGAACGCCAGCGCCAGGCCGCCCAGCGACAGCCAAACCGTTGCGGCGTTGGTGCACAGCACCAGCAGAAAACTCACGCCCATCAGCAGGGCGAAGAACGCCAGCGCCTCCTTGGAGCTGATCCGGCCGGCGGCCAGCGGGCGCTCCGCGGTGCGTTTGACGTGGCCGTCGACCTTGCGGTCGGCCCAGTCGTTGATCACGCAGCCACCGGCGCGGGTCAGCACCACGCCGAGGACGAAAATAACGATGTTGGCCAGCGACGGCGACCCCTTGCCGGCGATCCACAGCGCCCACAGCGTCGGCCACAGCAGCAGGTAGATGCCGATCGGCTTGTCCATGCGGGTCAGCTGGATGAAGTCCCAGGCCCGCGGGTTCAGGCGGTTCAGGGACTTGAGCAGGCTCTGGTACATCAGCGGTTCTCCGGTTCGGCGGCGGTGGCGGCCCACAGGCTCGGCAGGAAGACCTCCGCCACCAGCACGCTCAGCGCGCCGCGGTCGAAGCGCGAGCGGCGGCCCCACAGCCCAGGCGCGCGGCACTCGGCGGGCAGCCATTGCTCAGGATAGCGGCAGACTTCGATGGCGCGCCGGCTGAAGGCGTGGTCGCAGAACAGCAGCTCGCCCAGGGAGCGGCTGCCCAGTTCGTCCATGTGCAGGCCGTCGCCCTGCAAGGCGCTGCGCGAGGCCACGCTGCGGGCGAACACCCAAGCCTCGCCGTGGCCGCGCAAGTAAACCTCGCGCACCCAGCCTTCGCTGCCCTCGGCCAGGTCCAGCGCCGCGCATTCGTCGGCGCGCAGGGGCTGCCAGCCTTCGAACAGCGGGGTGATGCTGAAGCCGCCGTCGGACAGGCCGGTCAGGCGGCGGGTCAGGGAGCCTTCGTCGAACAGCCAGTCCGAAACCTTCGGGGCGGGGAGGGGCATCAACTGCGTTTGCGCCAGCCAGAGCGGGGCCGGGCGGGATTCTGTGGGTTGCACAATGAGTCGTTTTTGGCCGCAAATGAGGCGGCGAGCTTACCATGGCAGGCGGCGATATTGATTGATCCGGGTCGCCATTGCGCCGAACAGGCTTGCATCTGCCCGGCACCCCCAGTACAAAACGCCCTGAGCCGGAGGGCAGCGCGACACCATCGACCCTCTGCGCCGACACCCGCCTGAACCTCTGAGGAAACACCGGAATGAAGAAGTGGCAATGTATCGTCTGCGGCCTGATCTACAACGAAGCCGAAGGCTGGCCGGATGACGGTATCGCGGCAGGCACCCGCTGGGAAGACGTGCCTGAGGACTGGCTCTGCCCGGACTGCGGCGTCGGTAAGACGGACTTTGAAATGATCGAAATCAACTGAGAAAACACAAGGAGTAGGGCATGAACGCACCTGTAGTGATCATCGGCACCGGGCTGGCCGGCTACAACCTGGCCCGAGAGTTTCGCAAGCTCGACGGCGACACCCCGCTGCTGCTGATCACCGCCGATGACGGCCGTTCCTACTCCAAGCCGATGCTCTCCACCGGCTTCGGCAAGAACAAGGACGCCGACGGCCTGAGCATGGCCGAGCCGGGCGACATGGCCGATCTGCTCAAGGCCGAAGTGCGCACCCATACCCGCATCAGCGGCATCGACCCGGGCCACAAGCGCCTGTGGATCGGCGAGGAGGCGGTCGAGTACCGCGACCTGATCCTCGCCTGGGGCGCCGAGACCGTGCGCGTGCCGATCGCCGGCGATGCGGCGGACCGGGTGTTCCCGATCAACGACCTCGAAGACTACGCGCGTTTCCGCGCCGCCGTGGACGGCAAGCGCCGGGTGCTGCTGCTCGGGGCTGGGCTGATCGGCTGCGAGTTCGCCAACGACCTGATCCTGGGCGGCTACGAGGTGCAAGTGGTTGCGCCGTGCGAACAAGTCATGCCGACCCTCCTGCACCCGGCCGCCGCTGCGGCCGTGCAGGCGGGGCTCGAAGGCCTCGGTGCGCGTTTTCACTTAGGTCCGGTGCTGGCCCGCCTGCAGAAGGTCGCGGACGGCCTGGAGGCGCACCTGTCCGACGGCCAGGTGATCGCCTGCGACGCGGTGGTGTCGGCCATTGGCCTGCGTCCGCGGATCGACCTGGCGGCCGCCGCCGGGCTGCAGGTCAACCGCGGTGTGACGGTCGACCGTCAGCTCAGGACGTCCCACGCCAACATTTACGCCTTGGGCGACTGCGCCGAGGTCGACGGGCTGAATCTTCTGTACGTAATGCCCCTCATGAGCTGTGCGAGAGCGCTGGCGCAGACCCTCAGCGGCAACCCGACGGAGGTCAGCTACGGGCCGATGCCGATCACTGTGAAGACCCCCGTCTGCCCGCTGGTGGTGTCCCCGCCGCCACGGGGCCGCGAGGGCGTGTGGACGGTCGAGGGGCAGGGCGCCGACGTCAAAGCGCTGTGCCATGACGGCGAAGGCCAGTTGCTGGGCTACGCCCTGACCGGCGCGGCCGTGACCGAAAAACTCGCCCTGAACAAACAACTTCCGGCCCTGCTGGCGTAAATACCGGTCGTTCTGTCGGAATCACCCCGCTTTTGCCCCCACAAAGGTCGCGCGGAGACTGGCGCCGCCCCGAACCGCGTGCCATCCTCACTCCCGTCTGCCGCAGCGTAGAGCCTGCGGCGCCTTGGGCGCTGTTCCAACGAGGACAGCACGGACATAACAACAAAAAACCGTCAAAGGGGCTTCACTAATGCGTAAACCAGAACTCGCCGCCGCCATCGCAGAAAAAGCGGATCTGACCAAAGAGCAGGCCAACCGCGTCCTCAATGCCGTTCTCGAAGAAATCACCGGCGCCCTGCACCGCAAGGACAGCGTCACCCTCGTGGGCTTCGGCACCTTCCTGCAACGCCACCGCGGTGCCCGCACCGGCAAGAACCCGCAAACCGGCGAGCCGGTGAAGATCAAGGCCAGCAACACCGTGGCGTTCAAGCCAGGCAAGTCGTTGAAGGACAGCGTCAATCCGTAATTGAAGTGCGCCCCCGGGAAGAGCGGGGGGGCCGCAGTGAAGAAAGGGCATCACGACCAGGTCGGATGCCCTTTTTTGTGTCTGGCGCAAGGGAAGGTGCGGATCAGGCCGAATAGAAATAGCGGGTCAGGTGGAAGAAGATCGGCGCCGCGAAGCAGATCGAGTCCATCCGGTCGAGCATGCCGCCGTGGCCCTTGATCATCGTGCCCCAGTCCTTGGCGCTCAGGCTGCGCTTGATCGCGGACATGACCAGGCCACCGAGAAAGCCCATGGTCACGATGACCAGCGACATCAGCAGCGCCGCCCAGAAGCTGAACGGCGTCATCCAGAACATGCAGCCGCCGATCAGCGTGGCCGACAGGCCTCCCCCGATCAGACCCTCCACGGTCTTCGACGGGCTCACCAGCGGCGCGACCTTGCGTTTGCCGAACAGTTTGCCGAACACGTACTGCAGGACATCGCTCATCTGCACCACGAAGACCAGGTAGAACAGCAGCAGGGCGTTCTGACCCTGAAAGCCTTGCAGATCCAGCAGCAACAGCGCCGGCGCGTGGCTGATGCAGTAGATGCAGATCATCACCCCCCATTGGATCTTCGCCGTGCGCTCCAGAAAACCTTCGGTTTCCTGGCTCAGGACGGCGATCGCCGGCAGCAGCAGGAACGCATACACCGGCACCAGCAACGTGAACATCGAGTACCAGTGCGTGCCGATCAGCAGGTATTGCAGGGGGATCAGAATGAAAAACGCCGAGAACAGCGCGTTGTGGTCGCCACGCGCAGTGGGCGTCAGCGTGATGAACTCGCGCAGCGCGAACAGGGAAATGAAGCCGAACAGCACGACCGTGGCGTTGGGGCCGAGCAACCAGGACACGAAGAAAACGATGACCATCCCCCACCAGGCGTTCACCCGCTGGTTGAGGTTTTCGATGGTCGCCACCGAGCTTTCGGAGGTGGCCCGCCGGGCCAGGACGCTACCGGTGAGCGAAGCCACGGCCAGCAGGCAGGCAATGGCTGCGAAGAACCAGAGGAATTTGGTTTCCAGACTCATTTCGACAACCTCACGATGGCATCGCGTGCGCGTTCGAGGAACGCCTGCTTTTCTTCGCCGGCAAGGCGTGGCAACGGATCGCCTATGCGGATGGTGCAGATGATCGGTAGCGGCACGTGTTTGCCCTTCGGCATCGAGCGGTGCAGGTTTTCCAGATAGATCGGCACCAGGTCGACCTCGGGGAAGGTCTCGGCCAACCGGAAGATGCCGGACTTGAAGGGGCCTGGCAGCGGCTGGGTGGAACGGGTGCCCTCGGGGAAAATGATGATCGAGTGCCCGGCCCGCACCACGTCGAAAATCGGCTCCAGCACATTGGTGCCCGGCGCAGGGTTGCGCTCAATCAGCACGGCGTTCAGGACGGTTTGGGAAATGTAGGACAGAAAGCGGTTCTTGCCCCAGTAGTCGGCGGCCGCCACAGGCTTCACATCGCGCCGGGCCTGCGCCGGCAGCGCAGCGATGATCGCCAGGGTGTCCATGTGACTGGTGTGATTGGCGAAGTAGATCCGCTGGCGGGTGAGATCAGGCGGGCTTTCCCAGCGGGCCGTCACGCCGATCAGGAATCGCAGCAGCGAAATCAGCGCATTACTGATCCACATGGGCATTCCCCTTCAGTTGCTTGGAGATGGCCAGCGTCCGCGTGACGCAGGTGGCGACCGAACCGACGGCGATGATCAGCAATGCGATCAACAGAGCATGATGGGTGCCGTAAACGCTGGTTTCGAACACGTTCAACAGCAGCGCCACGGTCATCACCGCCATGCGGTGCTGCTTGGCCATCGGCCCCATGAAGCTCTGCTTGAGCCCGAGGGCGCCGCCGAATACCCGCACATAAGCGGTCAGCGCCGCCGCCAGCGCCGCGAACCAGCCAAGGTCCGCTTGGCCGATGGCGTAACCCAACCCGACGATCAACAGGCTGTCCGCCACCCGGTCGGGAAACTCGTTGTACAGGCTGCCGATCGCCGACTGCTTGCCGCCCTCGATGGCCACCATTCCGTCGAACAGGTTGCACAACAAGCGCAGTTGAATGCCGATGATGCAGAAGACCGACCCGGCCACGCCGTTGTCGATCCACAACGTCAGCGCGCCGAAGAGCGCGAAGACCATGCTGACGACGGAAATCTGATTGGGCGAAATGTCCCGCTTCACCAGACCGTCAGTGACCCGCCTCGCCCAACCGGCAGACCGTGTCTTGATGGGCCTTCTGTTTTCATCCATTTGCCAATGTCCTTGTCGGTGCTGCGTTGCAAAAAAAACGGTTACGGGGCGTTGACGGTGTTCGACTGATTTTAGTTACCAGGAACCGTAGGGGATGCCGAATTTTTCTACGTAGGCTTTGGACTCTTCCTGGAAAAAGTAATACTCGCCCAGTGCCTTACCCAAGTGCGGGCCGAGGGGGACAACGCTGGCCTGTTCGCGGGTGACCTCAATTGCCTGAAGGCAGGGGCCGGTGATCCAGACTTTGACGATGCCGCCGGGGGCGAGTCCGACCACTAGCCATTTGCGATGTCTTGTGGCCACTTTTTGATAGGCTCGACAAAACACGTCCTCGCTATTGCGCATCAGCTCGCGGGTGGATTCCGGGATTCTGATGAGGGCGTTGTAGGTCTGAGGCTCGGCGATTGATTGCCAGCGAACATAGAGCAACTCAGGCAGGTTTGCGCCAACGACACGTCGACCTTTGCCTCCCGGGATTTCGGGCCAGCCTGCGGGCTTTCCTCTGAACTCTGCAGGAACACCCTTGCTTAAGGGGCGTGGATATCCTTGAGCGGGTATGCCACTGCCTGCGTTCCCGAAGACCTTCCCGTCAATATCCAGAACTGCGGCTGTCTCTATCCAGACATCCATGTAGTCCGGAGAGTAAAAGTTAAGGCTCCAGGCGTCATAGGGCAGTTTCCGGGCCTTCACGGACGAACAACCTGTCAGCAGGATAGAGAGGAGCAAGACGCAGATCTTCAGGGGGGAGCTGCTTCGTTCAAGCATTGGGATGCACCACGCGAGTGAATTTTTCTGCCGGTCGATTGATGAACACAATGTCCAGATCACTGCTGCCGAAGTTTCTGGCGGCGTTCCAGTTCGCGGACAAATGAATGTAGCGGGTGACGAGTAGCGTCTCTTCTTCGGGAGTGAGGTCGATGCGGCGAGTTTCCCCCAGCGCAAAACGCATCAATTTTGTCGCGATAGGCACCAGTTCTTCCGGTAATGCGAAGCGGCCATCCGGTTCGACGGAAAGAAACGGCACATCATGCTTCACCGCCAACGCACGCATGATCCGCAGATAGATCAATGACAGTTCATTGCGCATTTCCCGCTGACAGCTGACGACAGCGAAGACCCGCTTCCAACGGGTTCTGTCGCCTTTGACGTTCTGTACGACGCGCTTCTCCCATGTGCGTATTTCCAGCGGCAAATCATGAAGATTCAACTGATCCTGCAGACGTCTGAGTTCATATTGCGCAGCCACAAACGCTTTGGATTCATGCAAGGGCAAGCGAACGTCTTCATCGCTTGAGTGCAGTTTGCTGAGCAACACCCGCTCGATGGATCGCGGCAGGTAGCCACCGCCCAGATCGGAATGCACCCCCGGCAACACGATATCCGCAGCATCGGCCTTGTTGAGCGAGAAGTTGTGACGACGCTCATCTCTGGCCACGAGGTGTACGACTTTTTTGGCAATGTCCGGCGCGAGGTACAGATTGAGCCCCGGGTTGACTGCATCGTGGACGCTGAAGTCGCCCGATGAGAGTTTTGCGATGGCGGCAGCGGTATCGAATATGCCAATGAAGTTGATGGTGACATCTGAACGGGTGCTCCAGCTGAAACCCTCAACGAACATGGAGTTTTCGCTGAGTGCTGTTGCTACAAGACTTTTTTGGTCGTTGAAGACGTCATTGGCGAAATGTCTTGCGGCTGCAGCTCCGCGACTGAAGCCGAAAATATCGAATTCTACTTGAGCAACTTTTCGATCCGGATTGGCCTGCTGAAAAAGCTCAATCTGTTCCAGAATCGCGGAAGGGCTCTGTTCGACTCTCGCCAATACTCCCTGGACACCCATCCCTGTCGCCTGCGAGTACAACGAGTCTTCGGCACCGCTGGCAGTGCCGATTCCTTCCAGGTAAACGGGGATGTACGCCATGCGTTCGTCCTCTGCCAAACGGCTCTTGGTATCGTCTCGGTAGAGACCATGAAGCCTCGCCACATTGCTCAAATCATTCCCGTAGCTGTTGTCCGGCGCCCCTCCCTGCCCGTCGTATCCCTGAGTTTCGCAAAACTTCTGAAGGTCTTCTGCTTTCGCCTCCAGCCCCACGTCCCGCGCATGGCACCCGGCAACGCTTTCGCTGTTCAGCCGGTTATTCCCCGTCCCGTCAAAAAACACCCCGATCCGCAGCGTAATCCCGGCAGGTGCCTCATCCTCCAGCTCAACCTCTTCCTCCTCCTCTTCAAGTTCATCTTCAACCGCTGCCTTCGCCCCGGACGCGGGCGCAGCAGCCAGCGCACCGTCCATGCCGGGTAGCCGCCAATCAGCGCCTTCTCCTTCACGCGTCTTGCCCCCGGTCTCGATCTGCGTGCTGCTGAAGATCCCGCCCCCGTCGATCACGATGTGATGCCCGCCAGCCTTCAAGGTGATGCTGGCCCCCGCATCCAGCACCACGCTGGCGCCCGCCCGCAGATGCACTTGTTGGCCGGCCTCCAAGCTGAGGACGCTGCCCACGTCGGTCTGGCTGCGGCCCTTGATCGATTCGCGCCGGTCGCGTCCGACCTCCAGGCGGCAGTCGTTGAGGATCTGCCGCTCCATGTCGCGCTGGGCGCGCAGGTAGATCAGTTCCTGCCCGGCCCGGTCTTCAAGGGTCAGTTCGTGGTAGCCGCCCGTGCGGGGTGTGCTGCAGCTGCGCAGGGTGGTTCGGGTCTTGTGGGCGGGCAGCCGGTAGGGCGTGGGCGTGACCTTGTTGACCACGCAGCCGGTGATCAGCGGCTTGTCCGGATCGCCCTCCAGGAAGGTCACCACCACTTCCATGCCGACGCGCGGAACGGTCACCGCCCCGAAACCGTCTCCGGCCCACGCCGACGACACGCGCACCCAGCAACTGCTGCGCTCGCTGTTGGAGTGCGCCCGATCCCAAGGGAACTCGACCTTCACCCGCCCGTTTTCGTCGCAGTAGATGTCTTCGTCTTTGGGGCCTGTGACCCTTGCGGTCTGGCTGACGAGCGGCGGCCGGCGCGCCGGCAGGGGCGGGCGGTACACCACGTCGGCAGGGGCCGCGGTGAAGGTGTTGCGGTAGCCTCGGGCAAAGTCTTCGCCGGGTTGAATGCCGTGGGGCGCCGTTTCCTCCAGCACCTGGGGTTGCCGGCCCTCGTGCGTCACGCTGAGTAGCAGCCACAGGGCGTTGCATCTTTTCCGGGGATGTCCGCTCAGCTCGAACAGGTGGCCGCTGCGCAGGGGCGGCTGGTCGCTTGCGCCCTCGGCCAGCTCGTAGTCGGCCCGATACCGCTCCAGCGCCTGGCGGGCGAGACGTTTGCCGCGCTTCTCGCCCTCCAGGAGCAACGGATAGCGGTAGTCCTCCAGCGTTGGCTCGAACTCGGCGCGGAAGCGGCTTTCGAGCGTCAGGCTTGGACGATTCAAGTCGTAGTCGCGGCGCGTGACGGCGCTGGTGCGGGTTCTGGCGCTCAAGGAAAACCGTCTGACCACCGGGTGCCCGGCGACCATGCCGCTGTCCGGTCGGTAGGGCGTGGCGGGCAGTGTGATCAGGTACACCGGGTCATCGGTGAACACCAACAGATGGCGATCGGCCGAATGGCGGTGATGCCAGGCGATGCCTTCTTCGGCGCACAGGCGCTGAATGAACGCGAAATCGCTCTCGCCGTATTGGGTGCAATAGTCGCGCGGCGGCAACGGTTGGACATGAAAGGCAAAGGCGTCGGGCTGGATGCCGTGACGTTTGAGGACTTGCGCGATGATCTGCGCGACCGTCAGCCCCTGGAAAATCCGCTGGTCGTGGCTGAACTGCAAGTAGTGCAGGAAGGGCACCAGCGACAGGCCGTAGTGCGTCAGACGCTTTCCCGAGTCACCGGCCGACGCCTCTTCGATATGGCCGTGGATCCCCTCGCCGTGGTGGCCGAACCGGAGGAAGGCCGGCTGGCCGAGCAGGCTTTCCATGTCGAAATCAGGGTGTTCGCTGACCAGCTCGATGCGCAGGGCATAAAGGCCGCTGACCCTTTCGGTGCCGTTGAACGCCAGCACCTGGAAGTCATGGCGGACGCCGGGAATGTGCAGCGTGACGGAGGCGGAATTGACAGTTTCAGACATGCGCGTGTCCCTGGATCGCGGGGAAAACCGGCGTGGTGTCGAAACCGTCCCTGGCCAGCGCACGCCGATGTTTGGCTGCACGCTAACAAGGCGTGAAACATGTTTATGTAAGAAGTGTCCGGCGCTTGAGTCAGACCGATCCGTGTTTCAAAGTGCGGGTTCTGTTTGAGGAAAGGGCTGTAGGAAGAGCGACGGCGGGATATAGCATTCGATGCATGAACCCCCTTTTGCGCAAGGCCTTTGGAACTAGTGGATATATAGGATGCCATCATTGTGATGGCACTTTTATTGTTCCCGATGGTTTTTCACCTTTTGTTCATAGATACCGTCCCATTTTCAGAACCGTCCTACTTCATTTTTTTTCTGGATTTGTCATGCTTTCCGCCCTTACTTGTGGAACGAGCGTGCAGCTGTCCGGTGGCGGTTTCGCGGGCCGCTCTAGGTCGGAGGTTTCGGCCTTGAGGGAGGTAAACGTGGAATATAAACAGGCATCAGGGAAACCCTTGCGGCATATAGGGCAATCTCTTACAGAGCCCAATGAACACTTCGTCTTGTTGTTTAATCGGATGCTTGCTAGTGGCCATCATAGTGATTACGATGCGCGCACTTGAAAGAGCAGAAACTCAATTGGATGAGTCGCTTCACCGCTCTTCGCTACTGTCCCGCGCCGCTGCCATTCCAATGGGCGCACGACCGTAATCCAAACTAAAGGCCATGGATGTCCTACTCGAGCAAACTTTCCGCCCATTACCTCGAACTCGCTAAAGTCTCTGTTTCCAAAGAGAATTTTGCGGGCGAAGACGTTCGCTTCTCGAGCGAATTCGAGGCGCTGGAAAGCGAGCTGGCCAAGGCTTCGTCGATGCACGAAAGCGGCCAGATCGACTGGCTCAAAATCCGCGAAAACAGCGAAACCCTCCTGCGCACCCAGTCCAAGGACCTGCGGGTCGGCGCCTGGCTGACGTGGTCGCTGTACCAGCGCGAATCCTTCCCCGGGCTGCTCGCCGGCCTCGGCCTGCTGCACCATCTGTCGGAAAACAACTGGGCCGACATCCACCCGCTCAAGCCCCGCACCCGGGCCGCCGCCATCGGTTGGCTGGTGCCGCGGTTGGAGCAGGTCATCACCGAAAACGTCGCGATCAAGGAACAGCTGCCGATGTTCCGGCGCCTGTCCGAGCATCTGGACGGCCTCGACGCCGCCTGCAGCCAGCACCTGGGCGACGACGCGCCGCTGCTGCTGCCGGTCAGCCGCCGCCTCAAGACCATGATCCAGCGCGCCGCCGACAACCAGCCGGAGCCCGGCGTGGTCGGCGCGGCGGTGGCCCAGGTCAAGCAGGCCGCCACCCAGCTGTTCACCCCCGGCGCACCGATCGACAACGAGAAAGAGGCCTACAAGGCCCTGCGCGCCCAGCAGGAGAGCGCCCGTCCGCTGTGCGCCTGGTGGCTCAAGCAGAAGGCCACCGACCTGCGCGCCCTGCGCCTGAACCGCACGCTGCTGTGGCTGCCGATCGACGCGGTGCCCGAGCGCAACGCCGAGCAGATCACCGTGCTGCGCAACCTGCCGACGGACAAGCTCAAGGCCTATCAGGACCGTTTCGACCAGGGCAAGTACGCCGACCTGCTGGTGGAGCTGGAGGCGAGCCTGGCGAAGGCGCCGTTCTGGTTCGACGGCCAGCGGATGGTCTGGGAATGCCTGCAGAACCTCAACGCCGAAATGGCCATGCGCGAAGTGGAGATCCACTTCGCGCTTTTGGTTCAGCGCCTGCCCGGCATCGTCGAGCTGCGTTTTCACGACGGCGTGCCGTTCGCCGATCCGGCCACCCGCGCCTGGATCGCCGCCAACGTCATGCCGCACCTGCAGAGCGCCAGCGCGCCGCGCAAGGTCGAGGCCGAGGTCGAGACCCAGCCGGCCTGGGAAAAGGCCCTCGAAGAGGTGATGCCGATCCTGCGCAAGGAAGGCCTGAAGGCCGCCGTGCAGATCCTCAAGCAAGGCCTGCAGGCCGCCCACGGCGGACGGGTGCGCTTCTTCTGGCAGTTCGCCCTGGCGCGCCTGTGCTTCATGGCCAAGAAGTACGAACTGGCCAAGAACCAGCTCGAAACCCTCGATCAGACACTACAGGACTCAGGCCTGCACGCCTGGGAGCCCGATCTTGCGCTGGAAGTGCTGCACCTGCTGCACAGTTGCTGCGAGCTGATGCCGCAGAACCATGCCGTACGTGAACGCAAGGATGAGATTTATCGCAGGCTGTGCCACCTCGACCTCGAAGTGGTACTCGAATAGGCCCCAGGGCCACAACCGCAAGGAGAAAAGCCATGGCCAAAGAAGGCTCGGTAGCCCCCAAGGAACGCATCAACGTCACCTTCAAACCCGCCACCGGCGGTGCTCAGGAAGAGATTGAACTGCCGCTGAAACTGCTGGCGATCGGTGACTACACCCACCGCAAGGACGAGCGCAAGATCGAGGATCGCAAGCCGATCAGCATCGACAAGATGACCTTCGACGAGGTGCTGGCCAAGCAGGAGCTGAGCCTGACCCTGAGCGTGCCGAACCGTCTGCAGGAAGACGGCGAAGCCGACGAGCTGGCCGTGCAGCTGCGCGTCAACTCCATGAAGGACTTCAACCCGGCCAGCCTGGTCGAGCAAGTGCCTGAACTGAAAAAGCTGATGGAACTGCGCGATGCGCTCGTGGCCCTGAAAGGCCCGCTGGGCAACGCCCCTGCGTTCCGTAAAGCCATCGAAGGCGTGCTCGCCGACGACGAATCCCGCGGTCGCGTACTCGGTGAGCTGGGCCTGAACGCCGCAGCCCCGGACGCCTGAGACTCCAGCAGCCAAGGAAGCCAACACAATGAGCACTAGCGCAGCACAACAGAACGCCGCCGAGAACGGCGAATACAGCATCCTCGACAGCATCATCGCCGAGACCCGCCTGACGCCGGACGACGAAGCCTATGACATCGCCAAGCGCGGTGTGTCGGCGTTCATCGAAGAGCTGCTCAAGCCGCAGAACAACGGTGAGCCGGTCAAGAAGGCCATGGTCGACCGCATGATCGCCGAGATCGATGCCAAGCTCAGCCGTCAGATGGACGAAATCCTGCACCACCCGGACTTCCAGGCCCTGGAATCGTCGTGGCGCGGCCTGCAACTGCTGGTGGACCGCACCAACTTCCGCGAAAACATCAAGATCGAAATCCTCAACGTCTCCAAGGACGACCTGCTGGACGACTTCGAAGACTCGCCGGAAGTGATGCAGTCGGGCCTGTACAAGCACATCTACACCGCTGAATACGGCCAGTTCGGTGGACAGCCGGTGGGCGCGATCATCGCCAACTACTACCTGTCCCCAAGCTCGCCGGACGTGAAGCTGATGCAGTACGTGTCCAGCGTCGCCTGCATGTCCCACGCGCCGTTCATCGCCGCCGCCGGCCCGAAATTCTTCGGCCTGGAAAGCTTCACCGGCCTGCCGGACCTGAAGGACCTGAAAGACCACTTCGAAGGCCCGCAATTCACCAAGTGGCAGAGCTTCCGTACCTCCGAAGACGCCCGCTACGTCGGCCTGACCGTGCCGCGTTTCCTGCTGCGCAACCCGTACGACCCGGAAGAGAACCCGGTCAAGTCGTTCGTGTACAAGGAAAACGTCGCCAACAGCCACGAACACTACCTGTGGGGCAACACCGCCTACGCGTTCGGCACCAAGCTGACCGACAGCTTCGCCAAGTTCCGCTGGTGCCCGAACATCATCGGCCCGCAGAGCGGCGGCGCCGTTGAAGACCTGCCTCTGCACCACTTCGAGAGCATGGGCGAGATCGAGACCAAGATCCCGACCGAGGTTCTGGTGTCCGACCGCCGCGAGTACGAACTGGCCGAGGAAGGCTTCATCTCCCTGACCATGCGCAAAGGCTCCGACAACGCGGCGTTCTTCTCCGCAAGCTCGGTGCAGAAGCCGAAGTTCTTCGGCATCAGCGCAGAAGGCAAGGCGGCTGAGCTGAACTACAAGCTCGGCACCCAACTGCCGTACATGATGATCGTCAACCGTCTGGCCCACTACCTGAAGGTCCTGCAGCGCGAGCAACTCGGTTCGTGGAAAGAGCGCACCGACCTCGAGCTGGAACTGAACAAGTGGATCCGCCAGTACGTGGCCGACCAGGAAAACCCGAGCGCCGAAGTCCGTGGCCGCCGTCCTCTGCGCGCTGCGCAGGTGATCGTCAGCGACGTCGAAGGCGAGCCGGGCTGGTACCGCGTCAGCCTGAACGTGCGTCCGCACTTCAAGTACATGGGTGCCGATTTCACCCTGTCGCTGGTCGGCAAGCTGGACAAAGAGTAAGAGCGACTCATGGACGGATACGGCAGCCTTTTCGAACGCCTGAACGGCGACGCGGACCTGCGCGCCGGCTGGAGCCGCGAGGCTTCGGCCATGGCGTCGGTGGCTGCCCATCTGGCCAAAATGCTCAGCACCCGGGCGGGCAGCGTGCAGACGCTGTCCGACTACGGGTTGCCCGATCTCAATGACATGCGCCTGAGCCTGCACGACTCCCTGAGCCAGGCCCGCCTGGCCATCGAAAGCTTCATCGAAGCCTACGAGCCGCGCCTGAGCAACGTGCGTGTCATTTCCCTGCCGCGTGACCACGACCAGCTCCGCCTGTCCTTCAGCATCGAAGGCCTGCTGGAGGTGGACGGTTTCAAGCGTCAGGTCAGTTTCTCCGCGCGCCTGGACGGCAGCGGCCAAGTGAAGGTCAACTAAGGAAATCCCCGATGTCCGGCAAACCCGCAGCCCGCGTCTCCGACCCCACCGCTTGCCCGCTCCCAGGCCACGGCACCAACCCGATCGCCGCCGGTTCCGGTGACGTCTTCTTCGACGGCCTCCCGGCCGCCCGCCAAGGCGATGCCTCGGCCTGCGGCGGCGCCCTGGTCGGCGACCTCGCCACCACGGTGCTGATCAACGGCAAACCGGCCGCGACCGTGGGTTCGGTAGGGGCCCATGGCAACAAGGTTACTGCCGGCTCCGGGACGGTGATCATCGGCAATTCGCATTCGCCGGCGCCGTTTGTGCCGCCGTTGCCGTTGAACATTTTTGGCTTTGACGTTCGGATTCAGTTGATGGATCAAGCGTCAGGAGCGCCGCTCAAAAATGTCTCTTACATCGCCACGCTTGAAGATGGCACAGAGGTGCACGGCAAGACAGATGCGTCTGGATTCTCGAAAGCACTAGGCAAAAAAGCTCAACCACAAAATGTCCAGATATCGGTGAAACCGAACTGGCTTCTAAAAGGGGAGTGAGATGCCTCAAGCCGTCCAGGTAGCGAATGTCGCTACCACACCTGCCGCCGACGTTTCGCCGATTCAGGTTTACTTGACTGCGGATAACGACTTTCTCATCCCTTTGGTCTTTCCCCAGTTCGAAATCCATGTAATGGATGACTACAAGGACACTTGGTTTGGTCAAAAAATCAAAATCGAGTTTCCCAAAGCACCTTTCCTTGGTCATGCAGGTGTTTTGCTAATTAATGGCAAGACAGGTGTTTCTAAATACTATGAATACGGTCGATATAAAGGGCCTGGCCCGGCTGGGCGTGTTCAAAAAGGCAATATTCCGGACGTAAAAATTGTGGCCGGACATATTACAGAATCTTCATTGAAAAAAACGCTTAGGCAAATTTCGATAGCTCACGGCCAATCTGGGAATATCAAAGGTGTCGTGCTTAGAGGCGCCATTTATGCAAACGCTTTGGCATGGTTGGATGGAAAATTTTCTGAGAACAATGACAAGTCACGGAAGCCCTACGATTTAGGGAATCATAACTGCGTAACTTTCGCTGCTGATTTGGCGGAGAGCGTTGGTTTTTCTCCTCCTTTCCGCTCTCGTACAGTTGTTCCAACTGCATATATGGCGCAATTCCAATTGTCTGAAACTGATATTGATTACAATTTTGCTGACGACAAATTGGAAATTGACGAATGAAATTTTTTAAGAAATTAGTCATTTCGCTAATTATTATTTTCTGTCTCCTGATAGTGGCAATATTTGCTCTGTTGGAGCGAGATGACGGAAAGGGGCCTGTTTTGAAAGACCATCCGAATGCTTTTTGGAGTGGCGCGGAAGACGGCGGCTCTTTCTTTGAAATCACCAAGTCGAGCCCGCCAAATTATTACGTAGAAATACGCCATGAAAGCGGGGGGATCTGGTCCAAAGGATGGGTGAGGTATGTCAAGAAGGGCGGAGGCCCGCTTTTGAATGAAGATTTCATGGGTTACGACGGGGGAGAGGATGTTTATTTGCAGGACGAAACTGCATTGAAGTTGAACCCGGAAATGGTGAAGTAGCATGAAGGCATTCGCGTTCCTTAACTTAACAACGGGGGCTGCCCTTGATGTTTCCAGAACCCTTTACCTTGATGGGATTGCGGTGATGATTTATGCGCTAAGGGTCAAGCTAATGATTTTAGCGGCGATAGCGCTCGTACTGCCGTTCTCAATATTTGAGGTGTACGTTGTTTTTACGTCGGGATCTGCTGAGCCATACAGCTATTTCTTGTCAATTCCCTTGGCGATAGTTTCGTTTCTTTTGCTGCAACTGGCGACTGGTTACAGCGTAGTAAAAGGTTGGGCAGTGTGTGGCATGCCGAGAAACTACATCTTTTTGGTTGTCTGGCTGTTGAGCGTGGCTTTGCTGTTCGTTTTGCCTGCGATTTATTCCGGAGGTGAATCTTGAGTGCCTTTGTGCCTTGGGGCGGAGCTGTCTCAAAGAAATCCGTAAAGGGTATCCGTTAAATGCTCCGTACCTTTTATTTCTTGCTTTCAGCTTTGCTGCTGATGGTTTCGTTTGCTGGCACCAAGAGCAAATGGGCGGTTGGCGGACTCGATTTGTACGGGATTTTATTTTTTATTTGCATCGTTGTTTATTTTCCGTTGATGGTCGTTTCTTTTTGTTTTTTTGTGAGTTCGCTGGTCGTGCTTTATAGGACAAGCTGTTTACAGAGAACGCTTTCGCCGTTGGTAGCGTCGGCGACGGGTGCTGTTGCTTTGTATCGGTTTAATTATTGGGTGTTCAATGATGTTTACTAATGCTGGAGAGGTTGGGGTTGCCCAGAATCTTCAATTTATGAAGAGTAAATATCTTTTGCTTGCTGGAGCAGTCCTGGTGGTTTTGTCCTTCTGGACCTGGTATTGCGTCAATGCAATGATCGGCTTTCCCGCAGGCATTACCCAGATCAGTCCCTCCGGTCGATACATTCTGGAAAACGTACGAGTGGGAAAAATTTTTCCATTCGGCGGCATGGCTTACCTCAGGGTCATCGACAGAGAAAACCCTCAAGTCGTCTATCGCACGCCCTTGTATGACACTCAGTCCCTGGACATGAACACAAACGAGACCGAATCCACTGTCGGGATCGTCTGGATATATTTTGATCGCAACAAGAAGTCCTTTGAAATTGCCATGCCGGAATGGGAAGAAAGTTGGATGAACATGTTCATCAGCAATACCCCATACACGCATCTGGAAAATTGAACGATATGGATCGGACGAACGAATTTCAGGGTTACCTGGCCGGTGTCGCCGACAGCGATCTGTTCGGCTGTCTGGCCTTGCTGAGCTTTGTCCTGCTGGTGACTGCCTTGCATCGTGCTGCCCGAGCTTCGCGTGTGCACCGGGTTCTGACGCTGTTCGTCCTGATGATGGTCGTCGCGATCCATGGCACCGGTACCTGGTACCTGAACCTGAGGCCAGCATGAGCCATTCCAGTCGACTTGCCATGTGCCTGTTTGTCCATGCCCTCGGATGCGTGGCCTATGCATTTCTGAATGACGCCGTTGTGCTTGCCTACAAAGGGTTGAACGGCGGCTTCACCTCCAGGGGCGTTGCCGTCGGCATGGCCAGCTACGCGCTTTTCTACATCTTTTTGGCCATCAATCTGATTGTCGCGTTGGTGCCGAACCTGTTCGCCAAGCTACTGCTGCTGTGTCTGATGGTGGGTTTCATCTTGCTTTGGATGCTGCCGGATCAGCCCTTGAGGGCGTTGTTTTATGGCGTGGCTCAGGGCTGCGCCACGTTGCTGTCAATTCTCGCTACTCAGGTCATCGAGTTGCGTTGGGCGGCCCGAAGCATTGCCGGTCGTGTGCAGAACCGGCCAGAAGGCGGTCTCGCATGAACAGTGCAGTCGCAGGACGCAAAACACAGGGCACCACTTACGTGAGCTCCATTACCAGGCAGGTACTTTCCCGTGTCCTTTAACCACTACTACCAAAGCGAACTCACCGCACTGCGCCAACTGGGCCGCCGTTTCGCCGAGCGTAGTCCGGCGTTGGCGCCGTTCTTGGGGCAGGCCGGGCGGGATCCGGATGTGGAGCGGTTGCTGGAAGGCTTTGCGTTCCTGACCGGGCGTCTGCGCCAGAAGCTCGATGACGAGTTGCCGGAGCTCAGCCACTCGCTGATGCAACTGCTGTGGCCGAACTACATGCGGCCGCTGCCGGCGTTCAGCATTCTGCAGTTCGACCCGCTCAAGCGTTCGGGGCCGGCGCTGAAGGTCGAGCGGGACACACCGATCGAGAGCGTGCCGATCGAAGACGTGCGCTGCCGCTTCCGCACCTGCTACCCGACCGAAGTGCTGCCGCTGGACCTGGCCGCGCTGAACTACTCGGTGAAGGGCGACGGCTCGTTGCTCAGCCTGCGCCTGGAGATGAGCGCCGACGGCCACCTCGGCGAGCTGGAACTGAGCAAGCTGCGCCTGCACTTCGCCGGCGAGCGCTACATCAGCCAGATGCTTTACCTGAGCCTTTTGCGCAACCTCGAAGGCATCGAGCTGATCCCGCTGGACGGCGCCGGCAAGCCCATCGACGGGGTCAGCGGCAAGCCGATGGCGTTCAAGATCCCGGGCGACCGGGTCAAGCCGGTGGGTTTCGCCGAAGAAGAGGCGCTGATCCCGTACCCGCTCAACACCTTCCGCGGCTACCGCTACCTGCAGGAATACTTCGCCTTCCAGGACAAGTTCCTGTTCGTCGACGTCAACGGCCTCGACATCCTCAAGGCGCTGCCGGAAGACACGCTCAAGCAGATGCGCGGCCTGGAGCTGCGCTTCGACATCCGCAAGAGCGGGATCATGCGCATGCGTCCGACCCTGGACAACGTGAAGCTGTTCTGCACGCCGATCGTCAACCTGTTCAAGCACGACGCGCTGCCGATCCGTCTCGACGGCAAGCAGGACGAATACCTGCTGCTGCCGGCGGAGTTCGACCTGGAGAACTGCGGCGTGTTCTCGGTGGAGACCGTCACCGGCTGGAAGCCCGGCGGCCTCGGCTACCAGGAGTACGTGCCGTTCGAATCGTTCGAGCACGACCCCAGCTTCGACGTGCCCAACAGCCGTCCGCACTACAGCATCCGCCAGCGCTCGTCCTTGCTGCACGACGGCCTCGACACCTACTTGAGCTTCGGCATCCGCCACACCGAGGCCCACGAGACCCTGTCGATCGAGCTGACGTGCACCAACCAGAACCTGCCGCGCAAGCTCAAGCTCGGCGACATCTGCATGGCCTGCGAAGAGACGCCGGAGTTCCTGAGTTTCCGCAACATCACCCCGGCCACGTCGAGCTTCGCGCCGCCGCTGAACCGTGACTTCCTGTGGAAGCTGATCAGCAACATGTCGCTCAACTACCTGTCGCTGGCCGACGTCAACGCGCTGAAGGTGATCCTGGAGACCTACGACCTGCCGCGCTACTACGACCAGCACGCGGAGAAGGTCAGCAAACGCCTGCTCGGCGGCCTCAAGCACATCAAGCACCATCACGTGGACCGCCTGCACCGTGGGCTGCCGGTGCGCGGCCTGCGCACCGAACTGACCATCGACCCGGAAGGCTACATCGGTGAAGGCGACCTGTTCGTCTTCGCCTCGGTCCTCAACGAGTTTTTCGCGCTTTACGCCAGTCTCAATTCGTTCCACGAACTGCGGGTCAAGAGCACACAGGGAGAGGTGTACCAATGGACACCACGTATGGGTCTGCAGCCCCTGCTCTAAGCGGGCTGACCCGGGCAATACGCGAGTACTCGCTGTTCCAGGCCGTGCTGCTGGTGATCGACCGGCTGCGCGATGCGCACCCGTACCTGAGCGAAGACGACCTGTACGACCAGCTGGAATTCCAGGCCAACCCGAGCCTCGGGTTCCCCGGCTGCGACGTCGACCGCGTGGAGTTCTTCGAAGAGCACGGGCAGATGCGCGCGCGCATGCGCTTCAACCTGATCGGCTTGGTCGGCTCCGGTTCGCCGCTGCCGGCGTTCTACGGCGAACAGGCCCTGGGCGACAGCGAAGAAGGCAACCCGACGCGCAACTTCCTCGACCTGTTCCACCATCGCCTGCAGCGGCTGCTGCTGCCGATCTGGCGCAAGTACCGCTACCGCGCCAGTTTCCAGAGCGGCGCCATCGACCCGTTCTCGTCGCAGCTGTTCGCCCTGATCGGCCTGGGCGGCGACGAGATCCGCAAGGCCAAGGAACTGAACTGGAAGCGCCTGCTGCCGTACCTCGGCCTCCTGAGCCTGCGGGCCCACTCGGCGGCGCTGATCGAAGCGGTGCTGCGGTACTACTTCAAGCACGAGGACCTGGTGATCGAGCAATGCATCGAGCGTCGCGTGGAGATTCTCGATGAGCAGCGCAACCGTCTGGGCCGCAACAACAGCGTGCTCGGCGAAGACCTGGTGCTGGGCGAGCACGTGCGCGACCGCAGCGGCAAGTTCCGCATCCACATCACCGAACTCGACTGGGAGCGGTTCCACGAATTCCTGCCCATCGGCTTCGGTTACCAGCCGCTGTGCGCGCTGGTGCGGTTCACCCTGCGTGACCCGCTCGATTACGACATCCGCCTGGTGCTGCGTCCGGAAGAGATCCGCGAACTGCGCATCGGCGAGAAGAACGACTGTCGCCTGGGTTGGACCAGTTGGCTGGGCTGCGAAAAAGCGGACGGCGTGGTGACCCTGGGCAGCAAAATTCATTAAGGACGTGAGCCATGATCAACGTAGACCTGCAACAACTCATCCAGGCGCTGGACGCCGAAACCCGCCGTGACCTGGAGCGTTCGGCCGAGCGTTGCGTCGCCCGCGGCGGCAGCAAGATCCTGGTCGAAGACCTGCTGCTGGGCCTGCTGGAGCGCCCGAACGGCTTGCTCGGCCGCGCCCTGCAAGACGCCGATGTGGACGCCGGCGAACTGAGCGCCGCGTTGCAGACCCGTGTGGAGCACAGCGCTTCGCGCAACCCGGTGTTCGCCCCGGAGCTGGTGCAGTGGCTGCAGGACGCGTTGCTGGTGGCCAACCTTGAGCTGGGCCAGACCCAGGTCGAGCAGGCCGCGCTGATCCTCGCGCTGCTGCGCAACCCGATGCGCTACGCCGGCAGCCGCTACCAGCCGCTGCTCGCCAAGCTCAACATCGACCGCCTGAAGGAATTCGCCCTGTCGCAGCAGGAGCAACCGGCGGCCGGCGGCAAACCCGCCGTCCAGGGCGAATCGTTGCTGCAGCGCTTCACCCACAACCTGACCCAGCAGGCCCGCGACGGCAAGCTCGACCCGGTGCTGTGCCGCGACGGCGCGATTCGCCAGATGGTCGACATCCTCGCCCGGCGCCGCAAGAACAACCCGATCGTGGTGGGCGAGGCCGGCGTCGGCAAGACCGCCATCGTCGAAGGCCTGGCCTCGCGCATCGCCGCCGGCGAAGTGCCGCAGGTGCTCAAGGGCGTCGAGCTGCTGGCCCTGGACATGGGCCTGCTGCAGGCCGGCGCCAGCGTGAAGGGTGAGTTCGAGCGCCGCCTCAAGGGCGTGATCGACGAGGTCAAAGCCTCGCCGAAGCCGATCATCCTGTTCATCGACGAAGCCCACACCCTGATCGGCGCCGGCGGCAATGCCGGCGGTTCCGACGCGGCCAACCTGCTCAAACCGGCGCTGGCCCGCGGCGAACTGCGCACCATCGCCGCCACCACTTGGGCCGAGTACAAGAAATACTTCGAGAAGGATCCGGCGCTGGCCCGCCGCTTCCAGCCGGTCCAGCTGCACGAGCCGACCGTCAACGAAGCCGTGACCATCCTGCGTGGCCTGGCCCAGGTCTACGAGAAGAGCCACGGCATCTACCTGCGCGATGACGCCGTGGTGTCGGCGGCGGAACTGTCCGCCCGTTACCTGGCCGGCCGCCAACTGCCGGACAAGGCCGTCGATGTGCTCGACACCGCCTGCGCCCGCGTGCGCATCAGCCTGGCCGCCGCCCCGGAAAGCCTGGAGCGCCTGCGCGGCGAGCTGGCCGAAGGTGGCCGTCAGCGTCAGGCCCTGCGCCGCGACGCCGAGGCCGGCCTGCCGGTCGACCACGAAGCGCTGGAGGCGCTGGAAGCGCGTCTGGACGAGGCCGAAGACGAAATGGCCGCGCTGGAAACCCTGTGGACCGAACAGAAGCAACTGGCCGAGCGCCTGCTGGATCTGCGCCAGCAACTGGCCAAGGCCCGCGAAGCGGCGGCGGTCGAGCCGGTGGTGAGCATCGAGGAAGACGCCGAAGGCACCGTGATCGAGACCCTCGTGGCCGAGAGCGATGAGGCCCAAAGCGTCGAGGCGCTGGAGGCCGAGCTGCATGAGACCCACAGCGCCCTGACCGCCGCCCAGGCCAAGGAGCGTCTGGTCAGCTTCGAAGTCTGCCCGCGCCTGGTGGCCGAGGTGATCAGCGCCTGGACCGGCGTGCCGCTGGCGCAGCTGGCCCGCGAACACAACGCCAAGGTCGCGAGCTTCGCCACCGATCTGCGCACCCGCATCCGTGGCCAGGAACAGGCCGTGCACGCCCTCGACCGTTCGATGCGCGCCACCGCCGCCGGCCTGAACAAGCCGGACGCACCGGTGGGCGTGTTCCTGCTGGTGGGCCCGAGCGGCGTCGGCAAGACCGAAACCGCGCTGGCGCTGGCCGACCTGCTGTACGGCGGCGACCGTTTCATCACCACCATCAACATGTCCGAATTCCAGGAGAAGCACACCGTTTCCCGCCTGATCGGTGCACCGCCGGGCTACGTCGGCTACGGCGAGGGCGGCATGCTCACCGAAGCCGTGCGCCAGAAGCCGTACTCGGTGGTGCTGCTCGACGAAGTCGAGAAGGCGGATCCGGACGTGCTCAACCTGTTCTACCAGATCTTCGACAAAGGCGTGGCCAACGACGGCGAAGGGCGTGAGATCGACTTCCGCAACACGCTGATCCTGATGACCTCGAACCTGGGCAGCGACCGCATCAGCGACCTGTGCGAGAACGGCCAGCGGCCGACCGCCGAAGTGCTGGAAGAGACCATCCGTCCGGTGCTGAGCAAGCACTTCAAGCCGGCGCTGCTGGCGCGCATGAAAGTGGTGCCGTACTACCCGGTGGGCGGCCCGGTGCTGCGCGAGCTGATCGAGATCAAGCTGGGCCGTCTGGGCGAGCGCCTGAACCGCCGTCAGCTGGACTTCACCTGGTGCCAGAACCTCGTCGATCACCTGTCCGAGCGCTGCACCCAGAGCGAAAGCGGCGCGCGCCTGATCGACCATCTGCTCGACCAGCACGTGCTGCCGCTGGTGGCTGACCGCCTGCTCGACGCCATGGCCACCGGCGAAAGCCTGCAGCGCGTGCACGCCACCCTCGACGGCGATGCCGGCGTGACCTGCGAGTTCGCCTGAGGTGGGTGTGATGTTCACTCAAGTGCCGCAGCCGCTGCTCTATGCCGAAGCCTTGCTGGCGCAGTTCGCCAGCCTGTCGCGGGCGGCGGACGGAGCTGCGCTGCTGGGTGAGTTCGTGCGCGGCCTGGCGGAACTGAGCGGCTGCGAGCTGACGCAGCTGTACCTGCTCGACGCCACGCACACGTGCCTTGGGATGAACGCCGAATGCCTCGACGGCGTGCTGCAGCCGCGCGAGGCGGCGAGCCTGCCGGCGGACTACAACGGCGAACAGCTGCTGCAGTTCGCGCTGTGCCAGAACCGCGTGGTGTGCCTGAGCGAACTGAGCGGCAGCCTGCACGAGACCAGCTTCCTGCCGGCGACCTCTGCGCCGTGGCAGTCGTTGCTGTGCGTGCCGCTGGTCAACCCGCAGAAGGCGGTCGAAGGGCTGCTGCTGTGCGCCAGCCGCCGCCATGCCGACCTGCAAGGCTTCGCCGACTCCCTCGGCCAGCTCGGCTCGTTCGTGCTCGGCCAACTGCACCTGCTGCAACGCCTGCGGCAACCGGCCTGCGCCACTGAACCGGCCCTGCGCAGCGTTCCGAGCATCAGCGGCTACGGCCTGATCGGCAGGAGCGCGGCGATGCGCCAGACCTACTCGCTGATCGGCAAGGTGCTGCACAGCCCCTACACCGTGCTGCTGCGCGGCGAGACCGGCACCGGCAAGGAGGTGGTGGCGCGGGCGATCCACGACTGCGGCCCGCGCCGCTCCCAGGCGTTCATCGTGCAGAACTGCGCGGCGTTCCCGGAAAACCTGCTGGAAAGCGAGCTGTTCGGCTACCGCAAGGGCGCCTTCACCGGCGCCGACCGCGACCGCGCCGGGCTGTTCGACGCGGCCAACGGCGGCACCCTGCTGCTGGACGAGATCGGCGACATGCCGCTGTCGCTGCAGGCCAAGCTGCTGCGCGTGTTGCAGGAAAGCGAGATCCGGCCGCTGGGCTCCAACGACACCCACAAGATCGACGTGCGCATCATCGCTGCGACCCACCGCGACCTGTCGGTGCTGGTCAGCGAAGGCAAGTTCCGCGAAGACCTGTACTACCGCCTCGCGCAGTTCCCGATCGAACTGCCGGCCCTGCGTCACCGCGAAGGCGACATCCTCGACCTGGCCCGGCACTTCGCCGACAAGGCCTGTGCGTTCTTGCAGCGCGATCCGGTGCGCTGGTCCGAGGCGGCGCTGGAGCACCTGTCCGGCTACAGCTTCCCCGGCAACGTGCGCGAGCTCAAAGGGCTGGTCGAGCGGGCGGTGCTGCTATGCGAGGGCGGCGAACTTTTGGCCGAGCATTTTTCCCTGCGCCTGGAACCGCCGCCGGAAGACGACAGCGGCCTGAACCTGCGCGAACGGCTGGAGCGGGTCGAGCGCACGCTGCTGCTCGACTGCCTGCGCAAGAACGACGGCAACCAGACCCTGGCCGCCCGCGAACTGGGCCTGCCCCGGCGCACGCTGCTGTACCGGCTCGGCCGCCTGAACATCAATCTGGGGGACTTCGATGGCTGACCTGCAATGGCTTGCATCCTCACCGAGGGTGGCGCGAAGGCCCCGATGCAGAGCCTTCGCCAGCACCCCGAACACCTCTTTCAGCGCCGCCCGCAAGGGTCGGCGCTTTGTGCTTTGTCTACACCTGGAGACCCTCTGATGCCTGTACGTCACTGGCAAGCCGTCCTGCTGACCCTCGTCGTTCTATGCGGCCTCGGCGGCTGCAGCGGCAACTACAAATACAACGACAAGGACTATCGCCCATTGGGTGATCCGCAGGCGGCCAATCGCGGCAAGTGACCGCAAGGAGCATCAAACATGGAACTGGTTTTCGAAATGCTGAACACCAAGCAGTTCGTGCCCACCGAACTGTGCCAGAAGACCTTCAAGCAGGCCGGCGGCGTAATCGGGCGGGGCGAGGACTGCGACTGGATCATCCCGGATCGCAAGCGGCACCTGTCCAACCACCACGCGATCGTCAGCTACCGCGAGGGCACGTTTTTCCTCACCGACACCAGCAGCAACGGCGTGCAGGATGGTGAGAGCGGCGCACGCCTGCACAAAGGCGAGCCGGTGCGCATCGAGCACGGCAGCACCTACGTGCTGGGCGATTTCGAGATCCGCGCGCGGCTGGTGCGCGACCCGGCGACCTTCGACGGCGAAGCCGGGCGCCCCCGTGCCGCCGGCAGCATCATCCCGGACGACGCCTTCCTCGACCTCGACCCGCTCAACGCGCTGGAGCAGCAGGAGCGCGTGTACTCGGAGATCGAAGAGCTGCTGGCGCCCAACACCAAGCCTGAGGACTCCCGTCAGCGCGCCGACTACGCCCGCATCGACATGGAAAGCCTGATGGTGCCGGAGCTGATCAGCGAGCCGGCCAAGCCTGAGCCGGCCCCGGCGCCGAAAGCCGTCGAGCGCCAGAGCGAAGGGTTCTGGGAACACTTCGGCGCGGCGCTGGGCGTGGACCTCAAAGGCCTGAGCCACGACGAGCGCGAAGAATTGGCGCTGAACGCGGCGCGCCTGCTCAAGCAGAGCATCGGCGGCCTGCAGCAGAGCCTGCGCACCCGTTCGGAGCTCAAGAACGAACTGCGCCTGGCCCAGACCACCGCCCAGGGCACCAACAAGAACCCGCTGAAGTTCGCGGTGGATGCCGGCGAAGCGCTGGGCATGCTGCTGCAGCCGCACAAGCCGGGGCACCTGCCGGCGGCGCAGGCGGTGTCCCGTGCGTTCCGCGACTTGCAGGCGCATCAGGTGGCCCTGCTGACCGCCAGCCGTGCGGCGGTGCGCGGCACCCTGGAGCACTTCTCGCCGGAGCAGCTGACCCTGCGTTTCGAGCGCGACAACAAGCCGTTGATCGCCACCTCTGGCGGACGCTGGAGAGCCTTCGGCCGTTACCACCAGGCGCTGCGCCAGGACGACGACTGGAGCGAGCGCCTGCTGGCCCGCGACTTCGCCCAGGCCTACGAAGAACAGATCCGCCTGATCTCCACCCTACACACCGATCTTCAAGGATGATGCGCATGCCTCGCCGCTCGACCGCTTTTCTCAAGACGCTGACAGCCTTCGCCGCGCTGGTGCTGCTGGCCGGCTGCTCGTCGCTGACGCCGTATTCGACGATGACCAAGGTCAACCTGAAGCTGACCGGCAGCGATCAGCTGAACCTGGACCTCAATGGCCGGCCTTCGCCGATCGTGGTGCGCCTGTTCGAGCTCAAGCACCCGGTGACCTTCGAAAACGCCGACTTCTTCAGCCTCTACGAACGCGCCAAGGAATCCCTCAACCCGGACCTGGTGGCCAGCGAAGAACTGGAGCTGCGCCCGGGCGAAACCGTCGAGCTCAAGCTCAGCGTGGAGGAGGGCAGCCGCTACGTCGGCATCCTCGCCGCCTACCGCGACCTGTCGGACGCCCAATGGCGCCACACGGTGCAGATCACCCCGGTGGAAATCAACGACGTCGACCTGACCCTCGATCAGGCCGGCATCCGCAATACCCATGACGTGCTGGCCAAGGCGGGTGACTGACCATGAATACCCATAAAGTCATCTGGCAGGAAGGCATGCTGCTGCGTCCGCAGCACTTCCAGCACAACGACCGCTACTACGACCACCAGATGAAGACCCGCACCCAGTTGCTGGGCGGCTACACCTGGGGCTTCCTGAACCTTGAGATCGACCTGCAGTTCCTCAACATGGGCAAGCTTGTGATCAGCGAAGCCTCGGGGATCCTGCCGGACGGCAGCCTGTTCGAGCTCGGCGGCAACACCGAGCCGCTGGCCCTGGACGTGCCGCCGAACACCGGCAACACGCCGATCTACCTGGCGCTGCCGCTGGTCACCGGCAACCACATCGAGGCCCGCCGTCCGGAGCAGTCCGACGTGCTGGCGCGCTACACCGCCTACGAGACCGAAGTGGCCGACTCCAACGCCGGCGACGATTCGGCCAGTCAGGTCAGCTGCGGCCGCCCGGACTTCAAGCTGCTGCTCGGCGAGCAACAGAGCGACCAGGCCTACGTGAAGCTGAAGATCTGCGACGTGCTCGACACCACGCCGGACGGGGTGATCAGCCTCGACCCGGATTTCGTGCCGACCTACATCCAGGCCCACGCCTCCAGCTACCTGCTGTCGTGCCTGAAAGAAGTCATCAGCATGCTCAACCACCGGGGCGACACCATCGCCGAGCGCATCCGCTCCAACGGCAAGGTGGGCGGCGCGGAAGTCGGCGACTTCATGATGCTGCAGCTGATCAACCGCACCGAACTGCTGCTGCGCCACTACCTGGGCCTGGAGCAGGTGCACCCGGAAGAGCTGTACCGCACGCTGCTGACCATGCTCGGCGACTTGGCGACGTTCTCCAGCGAAAACAAGCGCCCGCGCCTGGACAGCCGCTACTCCCACGCCGACCAGGGCGCAAGCTTCCGCAAGCTGATGGAATCGATCCGCCAGGTGCTGTCGATGGTGCTGGAACAGCACGCCATCGAGCTGATCCTGCAGGCGCGCCAGTACGGGATCATCGTGTCGCCGTTGCACGACCACAAACTGCTCGGCTCGGCCTCGTTCGTGCTGGCGGCCAGCGCCAACTGCGACTCCGAAGAATTGCGCCACCGCCTGCCGGCGCACCTCAAGGTCGGCCCGGTGGAGCGCATTCGCCAACTGGTCAACCTGCACCTGCCGGGGATCAAGGTCAAACCGTTGCCGGTGGCCCCGCGGCAGATCGCGTTCCACTCGAACAAAACCTATTTCATCCTCGAACTCAGTTCCGAAGACCTGGCGCAGCTCGAGCGCTCCGGCGGCTTCGCGTTCCACGTGTCCGGCGAATTCGCCGAGCTTGAACTGAAATTCTGGGCCATCAGGAACTGACCGACATGATCAAGGACATGGAACACAACCAGGACGACAAGACCGTCCTGCTCGACCGTCAGGGCCATGGCCCGGCGTCGGGTCCGCTGACCGACTTCGCTGCGCCGCCGCGCTTCGAGCAACTGGAAGAACGGATGATCTACGCCGCGCGCCTGCGCCCGGCGGAAGCCTTCAACATCAGCCTCAATTCGCTGGTGGCGGCGTCCTCCGAACTGCTGTCGGAAGTGGTGCGGCTCAAGCACAGCGAAACCCGCGAAGACCTGTACGCGCTCAACGAGCGCCTGACCGCCGGGCTCAAGCTGTTCGAGGTGCGGGCCCTGCACAACGGCGCCGAAAGCAGCCAGGTGATGGCCGCCCGTTACGTGCTCTGCACCGTGGTCGACGAAGCCGTCGTGACCACGCCGTGGGGCAACGAAAGCGAGTGGTCGCAGATGAGCCTGCTCAGCAGCTTCCACAACGAGACCTTCGGCGGCGAGAAGTTCTTCCAGCTGCTCGACCGGCTGTCGAAGAACCCGGTCAAGCACCTGCCGATGCTGGAGCTGATGTACCTGTGCCTGTCCCTCGGCTTCGAAGGCAAGTACCGGGTGCAGGCCCGCGGCATGCTGGAGCTCGAAGGCATCCGCGACGCCCTCTACCGGCAGATCCGCCAGCTGCGCGGCGACGTGCCGCGCGAGCTGTCGCCGCAGTGGGAAGGCCTGAACGACCAGCGCCGCAACCTGGTGCGCATCGTGCCGGCGTGGATGGTGGTGCTGTTCACCTTCGTCTGTCTGGTGATGATGTTCTCGGGGTTCGCCTGGGTGCTGGGCGAGCAGCGCGACACCGTTCTGCAACCTTATCAGCCGTTTGATCCGGCCGCGGCGGCGCCGCAGTCGCAGCCGTAAACAGGGACGTGTGATGAAAAAGTTTTTCAAGAAAGTCGGCGCCTTCCTGCGCCAGACCTGGGTCTGGACCCTGCTGCTGGTGCTGTTCGTGGCGTTGCTGGTGTGGTTCGTCGGGCCGTTGCTGGCGGTGGCCGACTACAAGTTCTGGGAAGGCTCGACCTCCCGCCTGCTGACCATCAGCGTGCTGTTCCTGATCTGGGGCCTGACCATGGTCTTCGTCAGCTGGCGCGCCGGGATCCGCAAGAAGGCCGTGGAAGAGACCGAAGACGGCCAGGACCGCATCCGCCGCGAAGAGCTGATCGACGAAGAGCAGAAGGAACTGAAGGCGCGCTTTCGTGATGCGCTGAAGACCCTCAAGACCTCGAGCCTGTACCGTGGCCGCAGCGAGCGCTGGCGCAACGACTTGCCGTGGTACCTGCTGATCGGCCCCCAGGGCAGCGGCAAGACCAGCCTGCTGGACTTCTCCGGGCTGGAATTCCCGATCAACAAGATCGACCGCAAGCTGACCCGCGACACCCTCGGCACCCGTCACTGCGACTGGTACTTCGCCGACCACGGCGTGCTGATCGACACCGCCGGGCGCTACATGAGCCAGCCGGACGCGGAAGTCGACGGCAGCGCCTGGACGACCCTGCTGGAGCTGCTGCGCAAGCGCCGCCGCGGCCGTCCGCTGAACGGCGTGCTGGTGACCATCCCGGTGGAGACCCTCACCGGCGGCAGCGAGCAGGACATCGAGACCCTGGCCCGCCAGGTGCGCGGCCGTCTGCAGGACGTGTACCAGAAGCTGCACGTGGATGTGCCGGTGTATCTGGTGCTGAGCAAGGCCGACAAGCTGCTGGGCTTCGACGAATTCTTCGACCAGCTGACCCGCGAGGAAAGCGACCAGGTGCTCGGCACCAGCTTCCGCAAGGATCAGGTCGGCACCGACGTGACCGTGCTGCGCGGTGAATTCGAAGAGCTGCTGCGTCGCCTCAACAGCCAGGTGATCATGCGCATGCACTCCGAGCGCGACACCCAGCGCCGCGGCCGCATCCTCGACTTCCCGCACCAGCTCGGCCAGATCGGCGAGCGCATGTGCCTGTTCGTCGACATGGCGTTCACCGGCAACCGCTACCAGCGGGCCAGCCAACTGCGCGGCTTCTACCTGATCAGCGCTCCGCACCTGACCCAGGAAATGGACTCCGCCACCGCCGGCATCGGCGCCAGCCTGGGCATGAGCGCCGGCGTGCTGCCGACCCTGCGCAGCGGCCGTTCGCGGTTCATCCATCACCTGCTCAGTCGGGTGATCTTCCCCGAGGCCGACCTGGCCGGCCTGGACAAGCGCGAGCGCAGCCGCATCCACTGGGGCCAGCGTGCCCTGTACGTGGGCGCGCTGGGGGCGTTGGCACTGTTCGGCATGCTCTGGACCGGTGGTTTCTCGGCCAACTACGAGCGCCTGGAGAACCTCCGTGCGCTGGCGCAGAACTGGACGCAGCAGCGCACCGCGCTGAGCCCGCGCGACGACGCGATGGGCGTGCTCAAGACCCTCGACACCAGCTACGCCGCCACCCAGGTGTTCCCGAAGAAGGGCGACGTGTCGTACCACGAGCGCTTCGGCCTGTACCAGGGCTCCGACGTCAACCCGGTGGTCAAGGAAGCCTACGAGCGCGAGCTTGAGAAGCAACTGCTGCCACGGGTCGCGACCCAGCTCGAAGGGCAGATCCGCGCCAACATGAAGGACCGCGAAAAGCTGATCAACAGCCTGCGCGCGTACCTGATGCTGAACATGAAGGACCGCCGCGACGCCGCGTGGCTCAAGGACTGGGTCGCCAACGACTGGTCGATGCGCTACTCCGGCAACACCGCGGTGCAGAACGGCCTGACCACTCACCTGGAGCGTCTGCTGCAACAGCCGTTCATCTACCCGCTCAACGAGCAACTGGTGACCCAGGCCCGTCAGGTGCTGCGCAGCGAATCCCTGGCCGCCGTGGTGTACCGCATGCTCCGCGAGCAGGCGCGCAACCTGCCGGACTACCGCTTCAGCCAGCACCTGGGCCCGCAGGGCTCGCTGTTCATCGGCACCGAGTACGTGATCCCGGGGTTCTACACCCTGCAGGGCTATCAGCAGTACTTCTCGGTGCAGGGCTCGGCGCTGGTCACCGACATCCTGCGTGACAACTGGGTGCTGGGCGAAGGCGCGGGCATCAGCGACATGGACCTGCGTCGCCTGATGGTCGAGCTGGAGCAGCTGTACTTCCGCGACTACGCCAACTACTGGAGCGAGGCCGTCGGCCAGGTGGCCCTGCCGCCGATCAACGACGCCGGCGAAGGCGCCGAGCAATTGGCGGGCCTGACCTCGGCCAACTCGCCGGTGCTGGCGCTGCTGTCGGAAGTGCGCGAGAACACCCGCTTCCCGGTGGTCGCCGAGCCGGTGGACGAAGCCGGCGACGCCGCCGATGCGCTGGCCGGGCAGAAGGGCAAGCTGGGCAAGGTCGGCAAGATCGCTTCCGCCGTGGCCGACAAGGCGTCGGCCATGAACGTGGCGAAGAACCTGCCGGACACCGCCAAGAAGTCTCTGCAACGCCGCTTCGAGCCGCTGCACCGTCTGCTGGACGACAACAACGGCCCGGCCGCCGACCTGACCCCGGCCCTCAACGCGCTCAACGACCTGCAACTGCAACTGGCCAGCCTGGCCCGTTCCAGCTCGCCGGAACAAGCCTCGTTCGAGATGGCCAAGACCCGCATGAGCGGCCAGCGCGATGCGCTGACCAACCTGCGCAACGCCTCCGGCCGCCTGCCGCGTCCGCTCAGCGTGTGGTTCAACGTGCTGGCCGAGGACTCCTGGCGCCTGGTGCTCAACGACGCCTACCAGTACCTCAACGGCCGTTACCAGAACGAGCTGTACAGCGTGTACGGCAAGACCATCAGCAAGCGCTATCCGTTCAGCGCCACTAGCACCAGCGACGTGGCGATCAGCGATTTCCGCGACTTCTTCAAGGCCCAGGGCATCGTCGACCGCTTCTTCGACACCTACATGCGTCCGTTCGTCAGCGGCGATCCGGGCAACTACCGGATGCGCAGCGTCGACGGCCACAGCCTGCCGGTGTCCAAGGTCTACCTCGACCAGATGGCCGCGGCGCTGGTGATCCGCCAGAGCTTCTTCTCGATCAACCCGGCCGAGCCGCAGGTGCAGTTCAAGCTGGAGCCGTACACCCTGGATCCGGCGGTCAGCCGCTCCGAGTTCAAGTTCGGCGACAAGGTCATGGAATACCGCCACGGCCCGATCCTGCCGATGTCCTTCAAGTGGCCGACCGACGCTGAAGACGGCCGCACCAGCCTGGTGATGGACAAGATGGCGGGCCGCCCGATCGGCATCGAGAAGAACACCGGCCCCTGGTCGCTGTTCCGCCTGTTCGACCTGATGCAGACGGAATACCTGACCGGCCGCGACGTGCTGGTGCTGAAGGCTGACGTGGGCGGCCTGCGCGCCAACTACCTGCTGACCAGCCAGCGCACGCCGAACCCGTTCGACCTCAGCGTGCTGCGCACCTTCCGCATGCCGGTGCAGCTCTGATGCTGGTGGCCAGCCCTTGGCGCAGCGCGGCCCGCACCGACGCGGGCAAGGTGCGTTCGCGCAATGAGGACGCCTTCCTCGACTGTCCGCAGCAGGGGCTGTGGGCGGTCGCCGACGGCATGGGCGGGCACCAGGGCGGCGACGTCGCCAGCCAGCTGATCGTCGCCAGCCTGGCGGAACTGCCTCAGCAGGACGACTTCGACGAACGCCTCAAGGCCATCCGCCAGTGCCTGCACTGGCTCAACCGGCGTTTGGGGCAGGAGCTGACCGTCACCGCCGGCCGCCACGACAGCATCATGGGCAGCACCGTCGTGGCGCTGCTGGTGGAAGGCAACCGCGCGGCGTGCATCTGGGCCGGCGACAGCCGTTGCTACCTGTGGCGCGGGCAGCGTCTGTATCAACTGTCGAAGGATCATTCGCTGCAGCAGCAACTGATCGACGAGCAGCAGATGAGCGCCGAACAGGCCGCCGCGCACCCGGCGGCCCAGGCGCTGACCCGGGCGGTCGGCGCCGCCGAACAACTGACCCTGGATGTGCTGGAGCTTGAGGTGTATCCGGGCGACGTGTTCCTGCTGTGCAGCGACGGCCTCTACCAGGGCCTGAGCAGCGACGCGATGGGCAACGCCCTGAGCCTGAGCGCGCCGCATGTGGCGCTGGAGCGCCTGTTCGACGGCGCCCTGCGCGGCGCCGCGCGGGACAACCTGACCGCCGTGGTGGTGCGCCAATGAACGGGCTCGAATCCTCGGTCGACGACCTGCTCATGAGCGAAGAGCAGGCCAACAACCTGACCTACTTCGCCTTCGCCAAGTCCCACAAGGCAGAGCCCGCGCTGGCGCCGACCAAGGCCAGCATCGGCGAGCTGCCCCAGATCCTGGCGGGCCGCTACCACCTCGAGCGCCTGCTCGGGGCCGGCGGCATGGGCGCCGTCTACCGGGCGCGGGACCTTTTGCATGAGCAGTTCGGCGATCCCGACCCTTACATCGCGCTGAAGATCCTCGGCGAAGAGTTCGCCGAATCGCCGGACGCCAGCGCCTTGCTCTACAGCGAGTTCGCCCTGACCCGGCGCCTGCGCCACGACAACGTGGTGCGCGTGCACACGTTCGAAGTGGACACCGACTGCCAGCGGGCCTTCATCACCATGGAACTCATGCGTGGCCTGACCCTGGACAAATTGCTCTGCGAGCGGCCCCTGGGCCTGCCGTGGAAAGAACTGCGCGACATTGCGCTGCCGCTGCTCGACACGCTGGCCTGCGCCCACCGCCGCGGCGTGCTGCACGGCGATATGAAACCGAGCAACGTGATGCTCAGCGAAGACGGCCTGCGCCTGTTCGACTTCGGCTTAGGTCAAGCCGAAGAGGGCGTGCTGCCCGGCCTGCCGCACCTGAGCCGCGAACGCTTCAATGCCTGGACACCGGGCTACGCCGCCCCCGAACTGCTGGAGGGCCGGCCGCTGTCGGCCAGCGCGGACGTGTACGGCGCCGCCTGCGTGATCTACGAGCTGGCGGGCGGCAAACACCCGTTCCGTCGCCTGCCTTCGACCCAGGCCCGGGACGAAGGCCTGGACCGCGGCCTGGAGGCCCCGGACAACCTACCGAAACACTGCTGGCCCGCGCTGCGCACCGCGCTGGCCTTCGACGCGGCGCAGCGCACCGTCACTGCCCGCCAACTGCATGAAGCACTGAGCGCCGATCCGTCCTGGCTGCAGCGTCTGGCGCTGCGGCGCCACGGATGACATTCGAACAGGGAGCCCTTTATGTTCAACCCCGCTAACGAAACCCACTTCAGCCTCACCGTCGAAGACTACGTGGGCGACCTGCAAGTGCTGTCGTTCACCGGCACCGAAGGCATCAGCCAGCCGTTCCGCTTCGACCTGGAACTGGTCAGCGAAAACCCCGACCTGGATCTGGAGCAGCTCCTGCACAAGCAGGCCTTCCTCGCCTTCGACCCGCAGGGCTCGGGCATCCACGGCCAGATCTACCGCGTCGCCCAGGGCGACGCCGGCAAGCGCCTGACCCGCTACAAGGTGTCGCTGGTGCCGCAGATGCAGTACCTGCATCACCGCACCAACCAGCGCATCTACCAGCAGATGTCGGTGCCGAAGATCATCGCGCTGATCCTCGACGAGCACGGCATCAAAGCCAACGCCTACAGCTTCCAGCTCAGCCAGAAGTGCCCGGACCGCGACTACTGCGTCCAGTACGACGAGACCGACCTGCACTTCATCCAGCGCCTGTGCGAGGAGGAGGGCATCCACTACCACTTCCAGCACAGCAAGAAGGGCCACCTGTTGGTGTTCGGCGACGACCAGACCGTGTTCCCCGACCTCGGCCAGCCGACCGCGTATGTGCAGGGCAGCGGCATGGTCGCCGAAGAGCCGGTGATCAAGGGCTTCAAGCTGCGCCTGGAAACCCGCACCGGCCGCGTCACCCGCCGCGACTACGACTTCGAGAAGCCGCGCCTGCAACTGGAGGCGGCCTACAAGCCGGACGGAGAAAGCACAGAGCCGGATCTGGAAGACTACGACTACCCGGGCCGCTTCCTCGACCGTGCGCGCGGCAAGTTCCTCAGCCAGCGCGCCCTCGAACGCCACCGCGTCGACTACCGCCAGGCCGAGGGCCGGGGCGACCAGACCAAACTGGTCAGCGGCCACTTCATGGCCCTGTCCGACCACCCGCGCAGCGAGTGGAACGACCTGTGGCTGCTCACCGAGATCGTCCACGAAGGCAAGCAGCCGCAAGTGCTCGAAGAGTCGGTGACCAGCGACACCACCGACAACAAGGACGACTTCCACCAGGGCTACCGCAACCGCTTCCTCGCCACCCCGTGGGACGTCTTCTACCGCCCGGCCCTGGAACACACCAAGCCCCGCGTGCTCGGCAGCCAGACCGCCACCGTCACCGGCCCCAAGGGCGAAGAGATCCACTGCGACCAGTACGGCCGCGTCAAAGTCCAGTTCCACTGGGACCGCGAAGGCCTGGCCGACGACAAGACCAGTTGCTGGCTGCGCGTCTCCAGCGCCTGGGCCGGCGACCGCTACGGCGCCATCTCCATCCCGCGCATCGGCATGGAAGTCCTCGTCACCTTCCTTGAAGGCGACCCCGACCAACCCCTCGTCACCGGCTGCCTGTACCACAAGGAAAACCCGGTGCCCTACGCCCTGCCGGCGAACAAGACCCGCAGCGTCTTCAAGTCCCTCAGCTCCCCGGGCGGCGGCGGGTACAACGAACTGCGCATCGAAGACAAGAAAGGCGCCGAACAGATCTACATCCACGCCCAGCGCGACTGGGACGAAAACATCGAACACGACCAGAAAATCCGCGTCGGGAATGAACGTCACGACACGGTGGTGAAGAACAGCTATACCGAGGTGAAAGCTGAAGAGCACCGCACGACCATCGCGGACCGCAAGATCGAAGCGCGAATGGACGACCACCTGACCGTCGGCCAGAACCAGCACGTGAAACTGGGCACCGCGCAACTGACCAGCGCAGGCAAAGAGATCCACCTCAAGGCCGGCGACAAGATCGTCATCGAAGCCGGCACCGAACTGACCATCCAGGGCGGCGGCAGCTTCATCAAGCTCGACGGCGGCGGCGTGACCGTGGTGGGGCCGGTCGTGAAGATCAATGCCGGCGGGTCGGCTGGCTCGGGCACCGGGATCGGGATCAAGCCGCCGGTGCTGCCGGGGGCGGCGGATAAGGATAAGGCGGGGAGTTTGATGGATCAGGCGTTGGTGAATGCGCCTGAGGAAAAAATCAAACGCAAGCCAAAGCGCATGCTCAATTTTTCCGGTTAAGACATCGACGGCAATCCAAGCCACCAGGGATCAGAATTCAGGTAATTGGTAATGACAGAGACAACGAACAAAGTTCAAAAATGGTCGTATCCCCTGAAAGTAGGGACAGCCGAAGCGACCGATTCACAGCAATACTACGATGCGCTTGCTAAAGCCAAAGCTGGTTTTTACCCAGTAGGAGGTAACGGTCTTTGGCACGGTGGAATTCACTTTGATGAAGATACCGGGCTAGTGAAAGAGCTGACAGAGGTGAGGTGCATCGCTGACGGAGAGGTAGTTGCCTACAGGATTGATGATGTTTACCCCACTTCGGATTATTCGGATACACCATCGGCACAGTTCTCGACTGGTTTCGTTTTGGTCAAACATACGCTGATGCCACCCTCTGCAAGTGCCCCCTCAGCGTCGGCGTCAAGCCCTCAGTCCGTAGCCCCGAGCCTCAATTTTTATAGCCTTTACATGCACCTTCTAGATTGGAAAACCTATAAGGAAAAGCCAACACTCAAAAGGCCAGCCTTTTGGGGGGGCGGTTTGTCCAGGGTGAAATCTGATGCGCCGGATTCAGTGCTGGGCCTTCGTGTTCGCAGTGAGGCTTCTTCGGCAAGCGCCGAATTGGCTGTGCTGCCTAGAGGCACTACGGTCACGGTGAAGTCAGCTCCTAGTACACAAAAATGGTTGGAAATAGAAAGTGTCTCACCCAATGTTTTGGGTTTAGAAACTGGTAGCGGATGGGTCTTTAAAAAGGAGATGAAGCATCTTTCTGGAAATCAATATTTTATTGACAAGGAGGCAAAGGATCCGATTCCAGAATATAAAAACGGGGCAAACTTACGCGATCTGATCTCAGGAAAAATCATCGGTTTTCTACCAGCGGAAACGCAAGTAAAAGTAGTAGAGGGCCCAGGTAAATATAAAAAATTAATCGAGGTTGTTTCCGGAGAGGTTGTACCGAAATTAACAAGTAATGTGAATCCTTCCGGGATTGGAAAAATATATGCCGAGTCGTTGGAACAGCTTAATGAACCCCAGTTGCCAGCGGGAGATGTTTTCGTACTTCCTGTGCCTGTAAAAATAAAAGCTGGGGAGAGAGTTGGATACGTTGGAAAGTATCAAAATAGCGGTGAGGCTGCAAGGGATGTGTTGCATTTAGAAGTTTTTAGTTGTGATGATGTTCCTGCCTTTATAGACAGTTGCAAACCCATAGGAGCTGGGTTGCAGGATGACCAAAAGAAACTTTTAAAGGTTCATGCTGGTGCAAGTCAAATAGTTCCGCATTCGGATGGAGTCAATAATAGTCATCCCCCTGTGGCCTCAGCCAACACGCCTAAAGTTGGGTTTGATACAATCCTTCCTATCGATACTCTAGGTAGATTGTCCGCAGATCGTAAAATTAAGACCGGGGCCAATGGTTCCGATTCTTATTGGTGGAGAGTAGACGGTAAATTTGCTGATGGAGAAGGTCAGCCACTGAATGGCTGGTTGCGTGAGCAAACTTTAATAACAACTGTGCATAGCGGATGGGAGTGGGTCGGTTTTCAATATCTAGAAGAAACGATCACAAATGCTGAGAATCTGGCGGGGCACTTGGATACCCAAAATGCGCTAACCGAATCAGAGTCTAAAAATTATAGCGCTCAGATGAATGCAGCTGACGGTGGTCCCGTTCGTGAATGGCTTTACAAGGTCGTCAATACTGATTCGGATGAAAAGTTGTCAGTGCAGGAAATCAAATCTGCGCTTGCAAAATTTTGGGTCGCACAACCAATTTCACAGTTGATCACAAAGTATGAAAGCGAATGGTTGTGGAAGGAGGAGAAGTGGTCTGAGCTAGATCCTCTTATGGAGGAGTCTCCAGGTGTTGTCAATCCAGACTGGGTTGTGGAGAAAAAACGAATAGAGAAATTGTCTTGGTGGTCACAGTTGGCCAGCAAGCAAGTAGTTACTGGCAACGGCATGATTTGGCATTTTCATCCAGTAGGCCTGTTGAGTAATTTTTATGTTTCCCGAATGAGGCGTGATTACGATTTAGGTACGTTGTCCAGCTTCTATGAAACAGGAGGCCGCGGATCAATTGTTGTATCGGGAGGACAGGGAGATGCTGGTGGCGTATCCTATGGCGCTTACCAGATGACCAGCCAGAGAAAGATTAAGAATCCTGATGGCACTTTCACGACCATTATAGGTGGGACGGTTAAACTTTTTGTAAATTGGAGTGGTATGACATGGGGGAGTGAATTTAACGGGCTCACGCCAGGCTCTGCCGCATTCACTAATAAATGGAAGGAACTTGTTGAAACTAAAGGGCAGGATTTCGTTGATGTAGAACATGGCTATATTAGAGCTACCCACTATGATGTGCAGATTCAGAAAGTGATGTCGGAAACTGGTATAGATCTAAGATATCACTCGCATACTATTAACGATGTGGTTTGGTCTACCGCGGTCCATCATGGGCCAAATAACCCTGTGATTGTCAAAGCAATAAATAGCCTTGGTATTCCCCACGAAGAAACAAAGGCCTATGACGAAAAGCTCATTGATGCTATATATAATGAACGAGGAAGAAAAATAGTTGGAGGGGCACTCAACGGCCAGCTTGCCTATTTTTCCGGTAACTCTTCGGCTGTTCAACAAGGTGTTGCGGATCGTTTTGTATTAGAAAAGCCGAAAGCACAGGGGATCCTAAAAGATGAAAGTGGCTACTAAGTTTGTTCTGATTTCTTGGGCGCTTTTTTTCTCAATGAGTTCAAGCTCTCAAGAGAGGCTTTCATTGTATGTTTCATCATCAGGAAGTGCCGCGATAACGGAAGTTCACGGGCGCACCTCTTTAGTAGTAATGGCTAGTGGTGGTGAGGGTAAGCAGTCGCCCTCTGCAAACTGTGCGCTCTCTGCAAATTTGGAGGCTGTCGAAGGGGGGTTTAAAGGGGAACTCTCACCGTTTTCTACCGAATTTAATAGTTATAGTGATGAGCAAGCTCGTGGGAGACTGTTGCAAGTTAATACGGTTGCTGGAGGTATAGTTATCGCGGACGTAGATTACGTTGGGATCTGTTCTTTAGATAGTAATCTGGTTGATGGCTATAAAGAAATTCCGCAGACTGGTAAGAAGTATAAGCATGTGTTTTCAGTAATGGCAGCGCTTGCTCACTCTGATGCTGTTTCGTTATTTAAAAAAGGTGAAAAACAACAAGCTATTTTTGAGTTGGCGCCTTATGCAGAAAATTACCAGCGATCTTGGTTGGCTGGGAATGGAGAGTCGAGTGAGATCGTATTGTTAATTAATGATTACGCCTATTTTCTGCAGCAAAATAATCAGCCATTAGATTCTATTCCTTTTCTGAACGATATCGTTGGTGCGGATCCTAAACGAGCTGTAGCCTGGCTGAATCTGGCGGACTCAAATTGGATGATTGGTAGGCAAAGTGACGCACAAAAACAGTACTCTGAATACAAAAGACTAATGGTGTCCATGAATAAAAAGTCAAAAATCCCACAGCGAGTTTTTGATAGGGCTAATTAATTAGCTATACACAAAAGGTGAAAGATTTATTTGTGGTTTTGCGCTTAGCGGCTTTGATTTTGGTGCGGCGTTTAAATAGATCTGTCCCGTATATTTCCTAGAATTACGGCTTCGTCTACTCACTATTAGAAGGATCCAACTCTACGCAATGCTAATAACCAGGTTATTGGAGTAGTTGGCGTTCTGCAGCGTTGGGCTCCGCGATATGATCCGAATTTAATTGAAAGTGACCCTTACAATGCTTGTGATAGCGGCGGCTTTTTTTGGGTTTCGACATTTATAAATCAGTCTGGCTCGATGAATATGAATGGACATTGCGATAAGCCTTTTACTCCGGTAATGGTAGGTGCTGTTTCTTCAGTAGTTTACGGAGATAGCAATGGTTATCATGAAGGACAGGGCTTATGCACAATATATTTATCGGTTCCTAAGTGAGTCTAACGATACAAGTCTTACTATGGATTTGAGTACCCCTAGACAGCACGTGATCGTGCAATTTGCAATGAGCCGTCCATCATGAAGAGAATGGCTACTTTGTTTTTTGTATATGTAATTGGTATCGCTTTAGCATATGGGGGCAGTAGAGTCAGCGGCCCGGAATTAGTAGATCTTCCTGAAAAAATACAGTTGAAGATCTCAGCAGATAATGAAGTTGAACTAAAAGACGTTCATTCTTTGCCCGGTGGCACGGTTGGGTTTGATGATGCATATGTAAGTGCGGTGGTGTTTGAGGATGGTATTAAAAATTGCTCTATATTTATATACTCTAGTGGCGGACTGTATGGGGCTTATGATGGCGCTCCGTGTGAGTTTGTAAGTGCAGCTGAAATAGATAGAGATGGCGCGGGGGCGGTGCCGGATGTTTATTATAAGGTCAATGTTTTTTCGTTAAGTCTAGGCGCTGTCGTTAGCGATGTTGTTGCATTCTACTATGATGCGGGAACAAGAAAATTCTGCGAAAGTAAATTATTGGCTGCTTGGAAGATAAATGGGAAAAAGGGCATCCGCCCTAAACTAGTCGATGGTATTTGTGGTGCTGTTGATTAGCGAAGGAATTCAGAAGAACGGGGTGGACTTATTTTTTCGTAAATTGGAGAAAAGGTGACAGTTTTATTTGTGGTGTTGCGCTCAGCGGCTTTGATTTTGGTGCGGCGTTTAAATAGGTCTGTCCCGTATATTTTGAATAGTGCAAGCCCAGGAATTCGGAAAAACTATATAACTAGGAAACAGCAGTATAAGCTTTTTGTTCCGGTTTACGAGTTTATGAAAAGCGAAGTTATTAGGATTTCGGATAAGTCTGATGTGGTTCATCTTTATGGTCATTTGAATTGGGACTCGATGAATCCAAAAATTCAAGATATGGCAATCGATTTAATCTACCGAGGTGATTATACTGGGGATGCAAGGGCACTCATACAGAGGCATATGACAAATAATGATCTGGCTGCATTTTCTGCGGTAATTGGTGATCGTTCCAAATGGGGCAATGTGCCTGTGGAACGGTTTAATAAGCGCGTTGATTATTTGAGGTGATATTTATATGAATTTGTTCAAGTTGGCTCCAGTGTTTTGTGTATTTTTTCTAGGTGGTGCCGCAGCAGCCGTTCCTGATATTGGTCCCGTTTCTGAAGTCGGAGTGGGGCGTATTGGTGATAATGTTGTCAGATATGTAAAAACATTCAATGATTCATGTCTTGAAGTCCAGGTGATCAGCCCAGATAAAAATTGGGAAGTATTATCTTCCGCAAATTTTTGTAAGTTTGAAGGTAAAAAATTTGGCTCGGACTTTGCCGATGCTGGTTTCGAAGATATTACTGTGCAGGAGGATGGCGTTCATATGATACTTAGCGTTACGCCTCTTCAGCCTACGGGAGAGCAACGTAGACGCTGTATTGTTCCAGTGGTCGGCGCACTTATTAAAGAACTTAGTTGTTCTGAGGTTGTTAAGTGATTTATTGAAGTTATTTATAAATCTGCATGATCGAGGCGGCGGATTGGATATGTCGCCTTTCTCAGGTGTAAATTGGACAATGTTACGTAACAGCGAAAGTCTGGAAAGGGACTGGAAAAAGGGACAGTTTAATTTTTTATGATTAAAGTGGCTGTGTTTCTTGTTTTCGTATTCATGGCAACAGTGGCAAGTGCGAACTCTAGCTGCGAGGCTGACCTGAATGGAGATGGAATCTGCGATCCGTATAGTGTTAGCCCACTCGAGGACGACGGCACAATTTCGCGAATCACTATTGATATTGGCGGGAGCAATAAGTCAGTTTCTGGAAACTTTGAGCTTGGAGACGGTGGGTTGTCTGTAGGTTATCTACCAGGTGAATTCTCGTTGCTGCTGGATTTTTATATTCGTAATACTGATCTTGCGCAGTACAGTTTTAAATGGAGTTCGGCGCGCCAAGACTGGGTTCTCTATAAAAAATCTACTTGGGTGGAGCCTAGTAGAGATGAAAAATATACTTTGAGTGGTGAGAGGGCGCCAATTGAATTGCTATTTCCTCAGCAATTTAATGTTCAGCGTATAGCGTGTTGCACCTTGTTTTCTCAATTCTCCGAAAGTGCACCGAATTTTAGCTATTTGAGTGATGAGGCTCAGCTTGCAGAAATCAGGAAAGACTTCAAATATATTCTTAGTAAGCTTCCTCAGGGTGAAGAAGGAGAATTATTTTATAGGCTCGATGATAGCGGGAATAAGGTAAGGAGGAACATTCCCCAAGAGCTGGTGTATGAGCTGACTTTGATTGTTGCTGATGATAATGTCAGGCCTTTAAATGACTATGCTTATTATTTGTATCGCAGTAAAAACAATGTTTTAGCTGCTTTGCTTTTGAGGGAGATCCATAAAAAGTTCCCGGAGAGAGTCGTTGCAACACTAAATTTAGCAGATGTCTATTGGGATATGGGAATGAAATCAGATGCATGTCCGCTTTATAAGGAATACATCGCGAAAATGACAAAAAACGGAAAAAGTGGACGTATTCCACAGGCGGCGAAATCTCGAGAAAACTGCAATTGAGACGAGCCGCGCTTTTCAGTGGGAGTTATGCTTGTACATTCAATTCAAAAATCTAGCAGTGCCACTGCTTGGCCTGATGTGGGCCATCCCGGCATTAGCCGAAACCACTACGTTCAGCCCAACCAAAGGCGTCGAGGCGACTCTGGTTCTCGAGGGCTCCACGCTGAACGTCGCGGTTAAAAGCGAAGCGCATAACGAGTCGTGGACAATCAATTTTGAGGCCGAAAACGAACTCCATGTGCAGGTCGATGATTTCAATTTCGACGGCGCCCAGGATTTCGCGGTCTGGCAGCTTGATGACGGCATGGGCACTTACGGCTACTCCCGGGTGTTCATTTACCACGCCAAAAGCGGCACCTTCGAAGAGTTGCAGCCGGATTGCGGCGATGGCTTTATTAATTTGCGCGTCGACAAAAAGCGTAAGGCGTTGCTCAGCACCTATTGGGACATGAGCATACCCAAGCAATGCATCACCCGGTTCGCCAAACGCCAAGCCTGAATGACTCAAGGAAGAACACAGTGAAACGTTTTGTTTTTGCCCTGCTGGCCGTGCTGCTGCCTGTTTCAGCGGTGTACGCGCAGGATGACTGCAGCCATGTCACCTCTAGTCTGGAAATGGTGCCCTGCTCGGAGGCGGCAAAAAAGGCTGCCGATACGCAGTTGAATGTCAGCTACAAACTATTGATAGCGCGTCTTGAGTCTGATTATCGAGCAGACCCTGCGTTGGGCGCGGAGTACGCGGCGAAGGTTAAAGAGTCACAACGTGCGTGGCTGAAATTGCGCGATGCGAACTGCCCTTTGGAGGCATTCGAGATCGAGGCGGGGGTGCCGGCGCATGTGTTTGCGGTTAACTCGTGCATCGCCAGAATGAGTCGCGAACGCTCGGCGTATCTGGACAAGATCGCGCCTGGACAACCTGAGCAGTCAACCGATAAAAGCGCTGCGTGCCCAGCTGACGACTTCATGCCGTTCCTCGCGGCATTTTCTGCCGATAGCCAATCTCAGCGCAGACTCACAGCAATGACGGTCAAATCGCTCGCGTTGAAACCGACGGCCGAATCCGGCCGTTTCGAACCGATCGTTACAGGTGTGAAGGGGGCCGAGTTGGGCTATCCGTTAATGGCACCCATCCCCTCCCGCGAGATTCCGGGGGTCAAGATACAAGAGCTCGACGATAGCCACTCCATCGTTGTGGATAAGCGCGCAGGTTGGAGCCACGTCAAAGTCTTCAACTTTTCGCGGCAGGCCTGTTGGGTGCTTGAGGGCGTTGAAGACTGGTCGATCAGTGATAAAGATCTGGTCGTTGCGAGCAAACCCAAGCTGAGCAAGGAAGAGAACTTCTGTTACCAACGCGCCGAGGCGTTCGAAGCGTTGGGGGCTCCGGAAGATCAACCGCTCACGGTCGAGTTGTTTGAAGCCACCTTGGAAAATCTGTTGTGCGCAGCACGCTCTGGAGACCCACTCGCCAGTTACAAAGCGGCCATTCTGAGTCTCTCGGGTATGGCGCCGCAGGTGCCGACGAACACGCTGGAGTCTTTATTCAAAGCGGCAGCCACTACGTTGCCCAGCGGTGCGATGGGGCTTTCCGAGTTTTACTGTGACGGCAACGAGCTCACCTCCGACGGGCCCTGCAAAAATCCCGCGCTCGCAGAGCAAGCACTGATGGGCGCCGTGAAAATGGGCAGTGCCATCGCGATCAGCAAGTTGGGATCAACCTTCGCGAGCGGCGAGTGGGGCACCCAAGACGCCTCCCGAGCCATGGCCTGCTATCAACTGGCTCTCGCCCAAGGCTACGAAGGGGCGAACTTCGGTCTGGAGCATCTGCAGAAGAACTCCACCACTGAAATCAAACCCAGTTATTGCTTCTGACAGCCCCCGAAGCCGTACGGTTTTCCTTTAAACTCCCCGCCCTCAAGGAACGCGCTCAGGACACGGAATGCCAGTCCCCTTTTTCTCCCTTCGCCGCGCATGGGTGCTGTGGCTTTACGCCGCTGCGCTGGTGCATTTGCTCGCCGGGCTCACCCTGAGTTGGGCCGGTCATTCCGGTTTGCTTGAGGGCTATTTGCAAACCCTTGAACAGGTTTTCTGGGGCGCCGATGCAGTGCCTGTTGCCGCTCGTGAGCAACAGGTCTGGTGGCTCGCGTTGTTCGGGGCGACGCTGCAAAGCTACTCGCTGTTCATGCTTACCTTGGTGCACATTGGCAATCGCCTGAAAACCCCGCTGGCCTGGGGCGGGTTGATGGCCGGTATTGTTTTGTGGGCGCCGCAGGACATGTTGTTCTCCGTGCAAAAACAGGTGTGGTCGCACCTTTGGTTCGACTGCGCTGCGCTGCTCGTACTGCTGCCGCCGTTGCTCTGGCTCTATCGCCACGACCGCCGAATTTCCTCTTCCCACACTTCTTTGAGTGAGCAAAACCATGCCTGATTTTTCGTTACTGGATTGGGCGCTCGCCTTGCTGATTGCCCAGGCATGCTTGGGAGCGCTCGACACTCTATATCACCACGAACTGACGGTAGCGTTACCGTACCGCCACAGCGCGCGGCTGGAGTTGTCGATCCATGCGCTGCGTTCGTGTTTCTACGGGGTCCTGTTTCTCGGCATGGCGCATCTTGAGTTCCATGGCGCGTGGGCGGTGGTCGTTGCGCTGCTGTTCGCGCTGGAGATCGGTCTTACGCTGTGGGATTTCGTGGTCGAGGATCGAAGCCGCAAGCTACCGGCCATCGAGCGCATCATGCACACGGTGCTGGCGGTCAACGGCGGGGCGTTCTTTGCGCTGTACGGCGTGCAACTGGTGCAATGGGCGAGTCTGCCAAGCGGCTTGAGCGCCGCCGATTTCGGCTGGAAAGGCTGGGTGCTGACGCTGTTTGCGCTGGGCGTGACTGCGTCGGGTATTCGCGATGGCCTGGCGGCGTTACGTATGCAGCGCGAGGGAAAACCCTCCAACCCGTTTGCCGGCGGTGCCTACAAACGTGTGCTGGTCACCGGTGGCACCGGGTTCATTGGTGAAATCCTGGTCAATCAGTTACTCGACGCCGGCCACACCGTCAGCGTGCTGGCCCGTGATCCGTTGAAAGCCGCTTACCTGTTCGACGGCCGAGCACGCTGTGTGCGCTCGCTGAGCAAACTCGGCTATGACGAAACCTTCGACGTGGTGATCAATCTTGCTGGCGCACCGGTCGCCGGCCCGCGCTGGAGTTCCAAGCGGCAGGCCCAACTGCTGGCCAGTCGGGTCAACACAACCGAAGCGCTGATGAACTGGCTGAAGAACGCTCGCCATAAACCCGCGCTGTGGATTCAAGCCTCGGCCATCGGTTTCTACGGTGTGCGTGATGCCAGCGAAAGCCTCGATGAAAACGCCAGCAAGGGCGACGGATTCATGGCCGAGCTCTGTGCGCGTTGGGAGGCTTCGGCACAACCTGCGACGCAGTTTGGCGTGCGTCAGGTGGTGCTGCGCCTCGGCGTGGTGTTCGGGCCGGGCGGTGCGTTGCTTCCGTTGCTGATTCCGTTCCGCTTGGGCTTCGGCGGTCGCATGGGCGATGGCCGGCAGATCATGAGCTGGGTGCACCGCGATGATGTGATCCAGGTGATCGCCCGATCCTTCCACGATGAAAATCTGCGTGGCACCTACAACATGGTCGCGCCCGAAGCCGTCAGCCAGGCAGCGTTCGCCGAGAACGTCGGCAAGGTTCTCAAGCGTCCGGTGTGGTTTCACATTCCCGCAGCGCCAGTGCGTGCGTTGGCCGGGGAAATGGCTCAGCTGTTCTTCGACGGTCAGCGTGTGGTGCCGCAGCGTTTGAGCGAGGCGGGCTACACGTTCCGCTATCCGACCCTCGACACCGCGCTGCGCGATCTGGCCTGAGGATCGCCCATGAGCAAGCCTGTGATGTACCTGCTGGCCGGCAACGGCAGTGCCGCCGATTGGTGGGATGACGCGCTGCCGCATTTTCAGCGGTACGACGTGGTGCCGTTGGAGTTGCCGGGTTTCGGCGCCAACCCGCAGCCACCTTGCGAGGACCTGGCGGATTACGCCAAGACCTTGCTGGCGATGACACAAAAGGGCAGCGCGATCATGGCCGTCGGGGTCAACGCGTTGCTGGTGCTGCATGCGCTGCAACGTCGGCCCGGGCACTTTGCCCGCAGTGTGTTGCTGGCGCCGGTGGGAGCCTTTTTGTGGCAGCGCCGATTGCCGGCGCTGATGTCACCGCTGCCGATCCGCAAGAGCATTCACTGGTTGCTGTCGAACAAACCCACGCTGTTCGCGCGCAAGTTCTCCAACCAGACCTGGACGCCTGCGCAATATCAGCGCATGGGCGCCGGTTATGCGCGCTGCCGTGCGTTTGTGCCGCACTGGGATCTGATCCGTGCCGACACCGCGCTGCCCTTGCTGGAGTGGATCACCGACCCGGTGGAACTGGTCTGGGGCGATCAGGATCAGGTGCTCGGCATCGAACAAGCGGCGGCATGGTCGGCGATTCTTGCGCGCGCGGACCTGACCATCAGCCTCAAACCCGGTTGGGGCCATTACCCGTGGATCGACGCGCCCGCGCCGTTTGCGCAGTGGCTGGAGTCGGGCGAGCGCGGGTTCGTCGCGCATACCAAGGGCGGGCGCTTGCGCCTGGCGGAACTGTCCCGGCAACCGGTGCCGGCGGCGCTGAGCCTTAACGATTGCAACGATTCGCGTCTGCCGGCCTTTCTCGCCAGCCAACCACGGGCGACCTGGGCGGTGCGCTCCTCCAGTTATGGCGAAGATCAGGCCGACTCGGCGAATGCCGGTTTGAGCACGACTTACCTGCGCGAGCCGGCCGCCAACGTGCCGGCGCGCATTGCCGAGCTGACTGCCGAGGGTGTCGAGGAAGTGGTGGTGCAGCGCTTCATCACGCCGCAGGTGTCGGGCATCGCGTTTGTGCGTCATCTGTCGGTGGAGCTCGAATGGGTTGAAGGTCATCTGGAGTCGTTGGCCGATGGCCAGGTCAGCCCGGAGCGGGCGACGCTTTCGCGGCTCGGCGACGCCTGGCGCAGCGGCACGTTCACATCTACCCATGGGTTGACCGAAGACGTGCTGTGGCGCTTTCTCCAGGATGTCTTGCGGGTGTTCCACTACGTGCCCGGCGATGTCGAATGGGCCTGGGACGGCACGCAACTGTGGCTGCTGCAATACCGGCCGATCAGCGACTACGGCTGGCGCCGGCACCTGACGGCCGCCAACATCGCCGAGATCCTGCCGCCGCAACCCAGCGTGCTGGTGGAGTACGCCCAGCGCCGGGCCGCTGCGAGCATTCCGGCGATCATGGCTCGTTGGGATGCGCGGGTGCTGCAGGACAACGAGCCGTTCACGGCTGTGTTTGGCGGCGCGTCCTACATCAACAATGACCTGTTTCTCGCACGGTTGGCCGACTGGGGCATCAGCGCAAGCAGTTACGCCGGTGAAGTCGGCGGCGCGACTCCGCATCTGCCGTGGCGACCGCTGCGGATATTGCGTTCGCTACCGTTGTTCCTGCGCATGCAGCGTATCGCCCGCGGGCATTTGCTGAGCCTTGAGCACGGCTTGCAGCGCTTCGACCGGGAGCTGACCGACCTCGTCACCCAAGGGGCTGACGGTCAGCGACTGGCCGACTGGTTCACCCGGTTTTATGTGTTCGTCGTGCAGGGCAATCTGTGCATCGCCACGGCGCTGGCCAGCAGCGGCGGGGACTGGCTGGGCCGACCGCCCACCGCTTACGACAACCTGGAAAACAGCCCTCACCGGCTGCCGTGGGAGACCGATCCGGCCACATCTCGGCCTGCGTCGAACGAACTGCCGCTGCAGGCGTTCCCGCAATGGTCAGGGCTGATCCGCCTCGCCCATTCGAGCGGCCTGCCGGGCCTGCGTGGTTACTACCTGCAAGTGCGCGAGTGGTACCGCGACAACCTGATGCGCATCTTCTTCCGCCTGCATCATGCTATGCCTCTGGCGGATCGCGAACACTGGTTTGCGCCGCACCCGGACATCCGCACGCGCGACGGCAGCTTCTGGCAGGACGGCCGCGAAGGTGCCGAACAGGCCACCGGATTCATGATTTACCCGGGGCAGGTGCAGGGCATTCTTGGCGAAGACATCTTGCTGGAAGAAACCCTCGATCCGGGGCGTCACGCGCACTATCAGGCCGCGCGGGCGGTGATTGCGCGGATGGGCGGGCGGTTGTCGCATGGTTCGACGTTGTTGCGGGAACTGCGCAAGCCGTCGGCGGTGATGCCGCAGGTGGATCCGGCTTGGGTGGGGTGTGAGGTGGTGTATCGGGATGGTGAGCTGGAACTGATGAATTCGAAGGATGAGAAGTGAAACGACTGCTGGTGTTATGTGTGAGCTGGTTGCCGATGGCGGGAATGGCGGCTGGTGTCTGCAATCAGGAAACTGACTCCAGATATTTCTTTTCGCAATGGTCGGGGAGCAGTGGCGATCCGGAAGACATACTTTCCAGTCTCGATGGAAAGGAGTTTTCTATCGAGCCAGGCCACGTGGTCTTCCGTGGCGACCTAAATGGCGATGGAATTGAAGACTTCATCTTCAATTCCCGTGTAGGTATTGGCTCGTCGATGGACAGCACATTTGCTTTCCTGATCCAGTGCCGCGGTTACTTGAAGTATTTGGGCGGCGATTACTTCGCCGGGGTCAAAGTTCTGGACGGGCCGCCCAAAAGAGGCGGTGAATTCAAGGACATTGAGATCTACTCCTACATCCGGGATAAGAGCGGACGGATTCGCTACAAGGGCGAAGAGGGCATGACCCGGCCACATCTATGGCAATTCAACCCACAGACACAGCGTTATGAAGGTCAGTCCGAGTAGGTTTCAGTTACGGAGTTTCAGCGTGAAAGGATGTTCAGTTCTACTCGGTGGCTTCCTGACTATCGCCACGTCCATGGCTTTCGCCGCCGACCCAGCCTTCAAGGATTACACCGTCACCCCAGTGTTCACCGGGCCCCATCACGAACTGCTGCCGCAAGAAAACAGCAACGCGATGACCGATCAGGATCGTGCACGGGCACTTAAAGGCAAGGTCAACTTTGCCGGTCACTACATCCTGTACCGAGTCGGTTGCGGCGGCAGCACCCTGTGCGGCGAAGTGCTGGATGCGCGTACGGGGGAGGTTGTCGGCGGACTGCCGAATGCATACGACGGCAATACCTTCAGCCTGTCGAACCAGCCTGATAGTCGTCTGCTCATTGTTTCCGGCATTGCGGCCGATACTGAAGAGGACGCGCAGGGTAATGAGTTGGAAAGCCGCTACAGAACCCGCTACTTCGAGTTTGTGAACAACGAGTTTCGGCTGCTGACGTTCAAAGACTTGTAAGCGCCGCCGTTTGATTAAGGATGATTGAATGAACCCCTTTTCCATTCGGCCCATGCTGAATGCACTTCTACTGTTGCCCCTCACTTACGCCATTCCGGCAAGCGCCGAAGCAGGGAGTTGCTACGGCTATCTCACCGAAATGGTCAGGAGCAGCAACTTCCCGTTTCGTTATGTCGGCAAGGACAAGGTCAACCTGTTGATCGACGATGATGATGGTGAAACCGTGCGGGCCCAGGTGCTCTTAGATACGGACGGCACCGGCACCATCGGCTGGATCAAGTACACCCCGGCCACTCGGGTGTTGCTCAATATCTCGGCTGAGCTGGATGAGCCGGTGGAACTGTCATTCGATGCCAAATTCGCCGATGGGTATGCAAGGTGCCTGGCTGGACACCAGGCTGGCTAACAGCAAAAAAAGGACTTTCCATGAATCAGCATCTTCTCGCTCGCAGCCTTAAGTGGGTATTGATGATCGGCAGCCTGTTCAGCGCTCTGAGCGCCTTTGCCGAGGATCCGCCAATAGTCGGTGTCAACGGGCACACGGTGTCGTTTCGGGCTACAGAATGGACGATGCCCGGTGTGAATTCGACTACCGCGTGGTTCACCGCCAATGGCAAAACCTTCCCGCTCTTCGGCGCCGGCATTGGCGCCGATGGGCTCTCCAATATGCTCAGTCCTGACAAGAAAACCTTGCTGCTCGCCCCGGTGATCTTCGGCATGTTGTCGCTCGAAAACGGTGAGGAAAAACTGGAATCGCAACAGCATTGCGTTGTGATCTCCATGGAAAGCGGTTGCGTGCTGGCTGATCGTTGGGCCACTTTTTGTGTCGGCCAATGGAAGGGCAATCAATGGGTTACCGATGACGGTGATGTGCTCACTCCCGCCTTGGAGACTCGATCTCCAAAGGATTTGCTGAAACATGTCTCAAGTAACGAACCGGCGCAGTCCCGCGCCGAATCCATTGCATGGAGCCTGGTCTTTTCAAGTCCAGAGTCCTACATGGCGTGCCATCCACCCGCGCAAAATGTTCAAGCCTATAACGACCTGGGCTTTTACCTGGCCGAGGGCGGTAAAGATGAGCTGGCGCTGAAGTTTTATCGCGGCGTTGAGGCCGTCGGTAAACGCACAGTGCTGATGTTGAACATCGCCGATTCACTCTGGCGCCTTGATCGCAAAGACGAAGCGCAGCGCTATTACAGCCAGTACCGCGATGCAATGAGCGCCGAAGGCAAGGCGCAGAAAATACCTCAACGTGTAGTTGAGCGATCCGCAATTCAGGGAATGAAACATTGAAGATGTTTGTGCGCATTATCACGTTGTTCTTGGGATGCCTGATTGCCTCCTTCGCGATGGCCGAGGACGGCTGCAAAGAAATCACCGTAAGCTCGCAGGTCGATCGATGCGCGGAGGCGGCCCTTAAGGACTCCGATGCACAGCTCAATGCCAGCTACAAGAAGCTGCTGGCGCGATTTGAGTCTCAGCAACGCCGCGATCCTGAGCAGGGCAAGGCTTTGGTCTCCATGGCCAGAGAATCCCAACGCGCCTGGATCAAGCTGCGCGACACCACGTGCCCGCTCGAAGCCACGGAAATTGAGCCGGGGATGGCAGCGCATGTCACGACCATCAACAACTGCATGGCCAGAATGAGCCTGGAACGTGCAGCCTATCTGGACACGATCGTCGCTGATGAGCCGGGGAATGTGGTTGATCTCAATAAGGTGTTCCTGTCCGGTTCCCAGCGCTTCGGCAATGTCGTGGCGCGTTATGTCAGCACCTTTGGCAGCCCTTGCTTGACGGTTCAAATTCTGGCGCCCAACGGCGGTTGGAGAGTGCTTTCCTCCAAACGGTTCTGCAGTTTTGATGGCAAGTCGTTTTGGTCAGACTATGCCGACGCTGGATTTGATGGGCACGTATTTGCGGGCGATGGTTTGCACGTGACACTTCGCCTGACAGAGCTGCGTCCTATCGGCGAAAAGCGCCTCGACTGTGTGATTCCGATTCAGAACGAGCAAGTCAAGGAACTGAATTGCGGCGCGCCTGAGCCACTGTGAAGCAGTCAGTGCAATTGTTTATAAATTGATCAATAGGGAAGTAAGTGAGTTTGGCCAGGCTCTTAAGTTGTATTGGTGCATTGGGATTATTGCTGTGTTCTTTTTCTGCGGTGGCGGAGCCGATGTTCCCGTCTCTCAAGTCGTGCAGGGACGTTGGCAGCGACTGTGCGCTGGCGCTGAAGGACAATTTTCTGGTGGACGCACACTCCGGGCAGCGTCTCTCCGAGACGGCGGAGCCGGCAGGAGCGATGAGTGGCTTTTGGCTGTACCGAGATGGCGAACGCTACATCCTTCAGGAAGAAAATTACTCCCAGTCGAAGACGCGCCGCTGGCTGGTTTTCACCTACGGCAGCGGCAAAGTGGTGCTCGACGGTGCTTATGTTTTCTCGATCGACATTGATATGAGCACCGGATCCTACTGGCATGGCTATGACTGCCGAGGTAATGCCAAGCCGTTCGCCGTGCCAACGCAAGACTCGTTCAGTGAAGTCGCTTTGGAGGCGTTATGCGGGGAGGCCGAAGGCTGGGTCGTCTCGGGCGGGGACACCAAGGTGCCGGTGTCGGCCAAAGGACTGGCCGTCAGTGTTCCCGTTTATCACGCCCGCAATCGTGATGGTTCAGCGACTTACCTGTTCACTGAAAGCGATGTTCCGGATCTTTCGAAACTGGTTTGCCTGTCCAACTGTGCTGATATCGCGAAAACGCCGGAGCGCGTTTCGCAGGAGACGGCGCCGTTGAAGGGCGGGCAGGAAGGAACGTTGTGCTCGGATGACGAAGACATCTACTTCAGCTGCCCGCTGGAGGGCGGCAAGACGGTTTCTGTTTGTGCGCGGGGAAACAGTAAACCCACGGTCGGTTCTGTTCAGTATCGCTTTGGTGTGCCTGGGAACATTGAGATGGTCTACCCGAAGAATGCCATGCCGCCCAAGGGCAAATTCTTCGTTGTGAATGCGTCGGAAGGAAGCGCGAACCTGAACATCATCAAGTTCAAGCGCGGTACGTATACCTACCTCGTTAACCAAGCCTTCGTGAGTTATCTGACAGTGCTAAAGGAGGACAAGGTTGTATTCAGGCAGTGGTGTGACCCAGGGAGTCATTCCTTCATAAACCGGGCTGCGCTTCAAGGCTTGGAGTCGCGACCAAAAAGCGCAGAAGACTTTCGCTAGTCGCTGTTGCCGAGAATCAAGAAAGGGGACCGAACGTCCCCTTTCTGCCGTTCACGCTCAGCCCGCCAACCCCCGCATCTCCCGCAGCTCAAGGTGATCCAGGCTGCCTTCCACCATCAATCGTGCCCCGTCCGCCATTCGGCTGAGCGCCAGGGCGATCGAGCGGCGGGAGCCGTCGAGGTCGTCGGCCAGGTGGGCGGCGATGGCACTGATGGACAGAAGATCCTGTGAGGCGTTGGCCATGAGGGCTTCGGCGTCGTAGTCGGTGGAGACGGTGAAGAGGGCGCCTTTGCGTTTGGGGCGGGGTTCGATGCTGGGGTTGAGGTGGTGGTCGAGGGCGCGTTCGGCGGCTTCGTGGAGTTTTCGGGAGTCCAGGGATTCGTAGGGAGAGGTGGCGACGGTTTCTGGGGGATTGGGTGTTGGTTTGAACATGCCTTTAATTCCGATATGAATTTCTAAAGGAGCTGGCACCTGTTCGCTTGCATTCAAATGGGTGGCAGCCATGCGTAGGTGTGCAAGACCGGGCATATCGGGACCCGGCAGACCCCAATGGGACCTCCCACGCACAGCCGCCATTTGGCGTTCCAGCAAGCATTCGATGCCTGATGGTTGGGCGAGGCGATTGTGGGGCGATATGTACCGGACTTGCACGTCCGTGTCATCGTTTTTTCGGTGACGAACTGAGCTTATCGGTACCTCTACGGCCCGCCTAGTTCACGCACAGCCCCACACTTTGAAGGACGTTTCCGAGAGATTCGCCGGGCAAAAGTGCAAAAGAACCCGGTCGTCAGTCGCTCCTACAGAAATTTGTTTCCATGCATGTAGGCCTTCCCGCATAAACCGTGACTTGGCAGTCATCATGCGAGAAAAGCTCGCCATCGTCTTCCAACGTCACTCGATAGTGGCGTTATCCCATGAATCCCTTACACTCCCCCAGCCGTTCATTTTCCTTTTGAGGCTGTGCGCATGAAATTTCGTTTTCTTCTGTGGATGCTGGGGCTGTTGATGGGCAAGGCCAGTCGGACCAATCCGGCGTTCCAGCAGCAGTTGGGTGACAAGGATCTGGTGTTTCAGCTGCAGACCCTGGACGGCAAGGTGGCGCGGCATTTCGTGGTGAAGGGGCAGCGCATCACCAGCAAGGCCGGGGCGGTGGCGGAGCCGGCGTTTGCGATTGCGTTCAAGGACGCGGCATACGGGTTTGCCACGATGCAGGCCAAGAACAAGCAGCTGGCGTTCATGCAGGGGATTCAGGACAAGTCGATTCAGCTCAAGGGCAACCCGGCGCTGGTGATGTGGTTCCAGGGGTTGACCAAGTATTTGAAGCCTAAGAAGGCCAAGCCTAAGGCTTGATGCGGTCAGGTAGACCGGGTTGGATTCATCGCGAGCAGGCTCGCTCCCACAGGGGTTGTGTAAACCCTGGGGGAGCGGGCCTGTTTTGTTTCAGGCCTGGCTGAACTGCGAAGCCAGTTCGCGCAGCAGGACTTCTGCCTCAAGCACTTTGCTGACGACGTCGTTGGCCTTGTCGCGGGTCAGGCCGACGCGTTCCAGCAGCGCGTCCGGGATGTCTTCGTCGGGGCCGGAGCCGATGCCGCGGGCGCGCAGCAGGCGCACGGCCAGGCACACGAGGTTGGGGTACTCGGCGTAGGCGCCGTCGTAGTTCGGGTCGTGCTGGAAGCGCAGGGCGGTGGCCAGTTCGTCGGGCATGTCCCAGTAGCGCATCAGCCAGGAGCCGATCTGTTCGCGGCTGATGCCCAGCAGGTGCTGTTCCACGAAGCTGTGGCACAGGTGCGGGTTGACCTCCAGGTGCCGGCAGATCAGCGAGAAGTGCGGCGGGAACACGTGGGCCAGCAGCAGGTAGCCGAAGTTGTGCAGCAGGCCGGCAAGGTAGGTCAGGCCGGCTTCAGGGCGCTGGGCGCGCGGCATGGCGCGGGTCAGGCCTTCGATGACGGCGGCGGTGTAGATCGACTGCTGCCAGTACGGCGTGGTGTGTTGCGGGTGGTCCTTGGGCAGGCTCAGGGTCTTGCCGAGGGCCAGGCCCAGGGCCAGGTTGATCACCAGGTCGAAGCCCAGCACGCGGACGATGGCGTCTTCCACCGAGCGGATCTTGCCCGGCGAGGCGTAGTACGGCGACGCCGCCCAGCTCACCACTTGCGCGGCCAGCGCCGGGTCGGTCTCGACCACGCCGGTGATGTCGTCGATGGTGGCGTTGGGGTCGACCCGCAGTTTGATGATCTTTTGCGCGGTCTCGGCCAGCGGCGGGATCTCGATGGTCGCTTCCAGGCGCTGCTGGATGCGCCGTGCGGTGAACGCCTGCACGGCCTGGGTGATTTCCTCGCGGTCGTCGTCCGGGCGGTCGAGGTTGGGCCGGATGCTGCTCAGGGCTTCGCCGAAGTTGGCGGCGCTGGCCTTGGTCAGCATGGTCTTGAAGGCTTCGCTGGTGATTTCCAGCAGCACGCCCGGCTCGCCGGAGTGGATCAGCAGCTTGGGCTCGCGCAGCAGGCTTTCTTCGTAGAGGCACGGCGAGCTGGTCAGCGCCGGCAGGCCCGGCAGCAGGCTCAGGCTGTGCTTGCCGAGCATCTTGTCCAGGCGCTCGGTGGACACGGCGGTCAGGCGACGGCCGGTCAGTTCGGCGAGGCGGTTGAGATCCAGCAGCTGGCTCTGTGGGAACAGCACCATCAGCGCGCCGACGGCGTCGTCCAGCAACACGGCCTGCACTTTGCGCGAGGCGTTGAGGCCGTGGTGGTCGATCACTTCTTCGTAGGCGATGCCGAGTTTGTTGAGCAGCAGCCGAATGACAGACGGAGCGTGCGGGGTGTCGGGGGCGAGAGCAGCTTCGGTCATGGTCTGTATCCGTTTTTGAAACAATGGCAGGAGTATAACCAGCTTGGTCGTCGCGGGCTTTGAGAAACTGCGACGGTGCTCACACTTGGCCGTATTGCTGCCCGTGCCGCAGCCAGCGGTCGAGCAGCGGGCTGACGTGGGTGGGCCAGCGCTCCAGCAGCGCCTGCGCGGCGTCGCGCACGGCGGGCAGCAGGTCGGCGTCGCGCATCAGGTCAGCGACCTTGAATTGCAGCAGGCCGGTCTGGCGGGTGCCGAGCATTTCGCCGGGGCCGCGCAGTTCGAGGTCCTTTTCGGCGATGACGAAGCCGTCGTTGGTCTCGCGCATGATGCCCAGGCGCTGACGACCGATCTGTGACAGCGGCGGGTGGTAGAGCAGCACGCAATGGCTGACCGCGCTGCCCCGGCCCACGCGGCCGCGCAGCTGGTGCAGCTGGGCCAGGCCCAGGCGCTCGGGGTTCTCGATGATCATCAGGCTGGCGTTGGGCACGTCCACGCCGACCTCGATCACGGTGGTGGCCACCAGCAATTGCAGGTGGCCGGCCTTGAATTCGGCCATCACGGCGGCCTTTTCGGCGGGCTTCATGCGCCCGTGGATCAGGCCGACCTTCAGCTCGCCGAGGGCGGCGGTGAGGTCTTCGAAGGTGGTTTCGGCGGCCTGGCAGGTCAGCTCTTCGGACTCTTCGATCAGCGTGCACACCCAATAGGCCTGGCGGCCCTCGGCGCAGGCGCTGCGCACCCGCTCGATGACTTCGACGCGGCGGGTGTCGGTGACCAGCACGGTGTTGACCGGCGTGCGGCCCGGCGGCAGTTCGTCGAGGATCGAGGTGTCGAGGTCGGCGTAGGCGCTCATGGCCAGGGTGCGCGGGATCGGTGTGGCGGTCATGATCAGTTGGTGCGGGCACATCCGCCCGCCGACGCCTTTCTGCCGTAGCGCCAGGCGCTGCTGGACGCCGAAGCGGTGCTGTTCATCGATGATCACCAGGGCGAGGTTCCGGAACTGCACTTCGTCCTGGAACAGCGCGTGGGTGCCCACCACCATTGGCGTGCCGCCGGCGATCTGCTCCAGCGCGGCGGCGCGGTTCTTGCCCTTGAGCTTGCCGGCCAACCAAGCCACTTCGATGCCCAGCGGTTCGAGCCAGCGCTTGAAGGTGAGGTAGTGCTGTTCGGCGAGGATCTCGGTGGGCGCCATCAGGGCGACCTGATAGCCGGCCTCCAGCGCTTGCAGGGCGGCGAGGGCGGCGACCACGGTCTTGCCCGCGCCGACGTCGCCCTGGATCAGGCGCAGCATCGGTTCTTGCTGGCTGAGGTCGTAGGCGATCTCGTTGCCGACCCGCTGTTGGGCGCCGGTGGGGCTGAAGCCGAGGTTGGCCAGGTACTGCGCCGGCAGCCGCGTGGCCTTGGGCATGGCCGGGGCGCGCAGGGAGCGCAGGCTCTCGCGCAGGCGCTGCTGGGACAGCTGGTGGGTCAGCAGCTCCTCGAACGCCAGCCGGTGCTGGGCCCAGTGATGGCCGAGGGCGAGCTCTTCGACGTCGGCGTCGGCGGGCGGGTTGTGCAGGTAGCGGATCGCGTCGGCCAGCGGCGCCAGTTGGTAGTCGCGGGCCAGTTCGGTCGGCAGCCAGTCGGGCAGGCTGGACGGCTTGAGCAGGGTCAGGGTCTGCAGGCAGAGCTGGCGCAGGCGCTGTTGGGTCAGGCCTTCGGTGAGCGGGTAGACCGGGGTCAGGGTCTCATCCACCGGCGGCGGTTCGTCGCCGGTGATGGCGCGGTATTCCGGGTGGTAGATCTCCAGCCCCGACGCGCCGGGCCGGACTTCGCCGTAGCAGCGGATCCGCGTGCCGCGCTTGAGGCCTTCCTTCTGCGCATTGCTGAAGTGGTAGAAGCGCAGGCTCAGGCCGCCGGTGCCGTCCTGCAGGCGCACCACCAGGCTGCGGCGCCGGCCCATGACCACGTCGGCGCCGCTGACGGTGCCTTCGACCACCGCGTCCTGCCCCGGGCGCAACGCCCCGATGGGCACCACGCGGGTGCGGTCCTGGTAGCGCAGCGGCAGGTGGAACAGCACGTCCTGGAGGTTCTCCAGGCCGACCTTGGCCAGTTTCTCGGCCATGGCTTCGCCGACACCCTTGAGTGCCGTCACCGACACTTGCGACAGCTCGCCCATGACGCTGGCTTAACCGGCCGTGACCGCGGCGGCGGGTTTGGCCACGGAGCACAGGCGGATGGAGTCGGCGAGGATCTCGATGGCCTTCGGGCGCGGGAAGCTGGCGCGCCAGGCGATGGCCACGGTGCGGAACGGCACCGGCGCCGACAGCGGCCGCACTTCGATCACGCCGGGGGCGTAGTGGTGGCTGTCGACCGCCGACAACGGCAGGATCGACACGCCCAGGCCCGAGGCGACCATGTGGCGGATGGTTTCCAGGGAGCTGGATTCCACTGTGGTGTGCTTGGCGCCGTCGTTGCCCTTGGTCAGGGTCGGGCAGGCTTCCAGCACCTGGTCGCGGAAGCAGTGGCCTTCGCCGAGCAGCAGCAGGCTCTTGTCGTTGAGCAGGGCGGCGTCGATGGATTCTTTTTGCGTCCACGGGTGCTGGGCCGGCATCAGCACGTAGAACGGCTCGTCGTAGAGCGGTAGGGTCAGCACGTCGGCTTCGTTGAACGGCAGGGCGATGATGATCGCGTCCAGCTCGCCGTTGCGCAGCTTGTCGCGCAGCACGTGGGTGAAGTTTTCTTCGATGTACAGCGGCATCTGCGGGGCGACCCGGTGCAGCTGCGGAATCAGGTGCGGGAACAGGTACGGCCCGACGGTGTAGATCGCACCGACCTTCAGCGGGGCGGTGAGCTGGTTCTTGCCGGCCTGGGCCAGTTCGCGGATGCCCTGGGCCTGCTCCAGCACTTTCTGCGCCTGGGCGACGATGCCTTCGCCGACCGGAGTCAGGCGCACGGCGCTTTTGCTGCGCTCGAAAATCAGCACACCGAGTTCGTCTTCAAGTTTTTTCACGCCCACCGAAAGGGTCGGCTGGCTGACGTGGCAACGCTCGGCCGCATGGCCGAAATGCTGCTCTTGGGCGAGGGTAACGATGTAGCGCAATTCTGTGAGAGTCATGGCAAGCGTCCGTGGGTTTGCGGGCCAAGCATACCGGCTGCAATCGATAGACGCACGTTATCAGACTGAGTGCGGCATGCGACACCGGGCAATGCCGGTTTGGCAGGAATGGATACACAAAAGGCACCTCGCGGTGCCTTTTGTGGCGCAGAACCCATTGGAAGCGGAGCTGCTGTCAGACGAGATCAGCGTCGTTTGTCGATCGTGTACACAAACGGCGCAGTGATTTCGATCGAGCCGTTGCTCAGCATGTCCGTCGGCGGTTTGGGCAGCGGTTGGGCCTTGCGGATCATTTCCAGAGTGGCCCGATCCAGATCGGCATTGCCGGAGCGATCCACCAACTCGAACGACAGCACGTTGCCTTCGCCATCGACCACGAAACGCAGACGGTTGGTGCCAGTCTTGTTCCGCATCCTGGCGCTGTCCGGATACCTTTTGTACTTCTGCAAATGCGCGAGCAGCGTACCTTGCCAGCTGGCCTTGGCCGCCAGTTGCGCCGGCGACGGGCCCGGTGCCGGTTGCGCGGATTTCTCCGTGGGCGCCTGGGTCGGTTGCGTGTCGGCCGGTTTTTCCTCGGAAGGCTTTTCCTTCGGCGGCTCTGGTTTCTCGACCGGTTTGGGCGGCTGAGGCTTGGGCTTCGGCTTCGGCTTGGGTTTAGGCTTGGGCACGGCGATCTCGGCCTTCGGCGCTTCCGCCAGTTTCGGGATCGGCAGTTCCTCGACCGGGGCCGGCGGCTGCGGCGGCGTGACCACTTTCGGCGGTGCGGGCGGCGGCGGTGCGGGCACCGGGGCCAGCTCGACCATCATGGCCTGCGGCGGCAGTTCGATGGGCGGCCGGGCGGTCCAGTTCACTGCCAGCGCGATGGCCAGCGCGTGGACGCCCAGCACCACGGCCAGGCTACCGCCGTAACGCGTCAGCTTATGGCGCGGCTCGATCATTTCTTGGCTGCCGTCTCAAGGCCCACCAGGCCGACCTTCAGGTAGCCGGCGCCGCGCAGCTTGTCCATCACGCTCATCAGGTCGCCGTAGTCCACGCCTTTGTCGGCCTGGAAGAAGATCGTCGTGTCCTTCTTGCCCTGGGTCTTGGCGTCGAGGGCGGCGCCGAGGGTTTCAGGCTTCACTTCGTCGTCGCCCAGGTACAGGCGCTGGTCGGCCTTGACGCTGAGGAACACCGGTTTTTCCGGGCGCGGCGCGGGCTTGGCGGTGGAGGCGGGCAGGTCGACCTTGATGTCCACGGTGGCCAGCGGCGCGGCCACCATGAAGATGATCAACAGCACCAGCATCACGTCGATGAACGGCGTGACGTTGATTTCGTGGTTCTCGGCCAGATCGTCGTCTGCGCCTTCTTTCAAATGCAGGCCCATGGCCGGTTACCCCACTTTCACCATGTGCGGTTGCGAGCTGCGCTCAGGCTGGTGGTCGAGGTCGCGGCTGACCAGCAGCAGCACCTGAGCCGACGCGTCGGACACCTGGGCCTTGTAGCCGGCGATGGAGCGGGCGAACACGTTGTAGATGACGACCGCCGGGATCGCTGCCACCAGGCCCATTGCGGTGGCCAGCAGCGCTTCGGCGATGCCCGGCGCGACGACGGCAAGGTTGGTGGTCTGGGTCTTGGCGATGCCGATGAAGCTGTTCATGATGCCCCACACGGTGCCGAACAGGCCGACGAACGGCGCGGTGGAACCGATGGTGGCGAGCACGCCGGTGCCGTTGCTCATGTTGCGGCCGCAGGCGGCCACCAGACGCTCAAGGCGAAAGCTGACGCGTTCCTTGATGCCTTCCTTTTCGCGGGCGTTGGCCGACAGGCGCATTTCTTCCAGGGCGTCGTGCACCAGCAGGTTGGCCAGGGTGCCTTCCTTCGCGGCGGATACGCTGGCTTCCTTGAGGGAGGCGGCTTTCTTCAGGCTGGCGATCTCGCCGCGCAGACGGCGCTTGGCGCCCATCAGCTCGAAGCCCTTGGCGATCCAGATGGTCCAGGTGAGGATCGAGGCGAGGGCCAGGCCGATCATCACGGACTTAACGACCGCGTCGGCGTTCTGGTACATGCCCCAGGGCGACAGGTCGTGGGCCATGCCCAGGGTGTTGTCCGCTTCGAGGACTTCCGGTTGGTCGGCGGCGCCGGCATCAACGGCCTGGATCGCGTCGGTGGCGGCTGGCGCTGCGGCAGGGGCGGCTGGCGCGGCCTGCTCGGTGGCGGCAGGGGTGGCCTGGGTGTCGGCGAACGCGGCGACCGGCGCCAGCATCAGGCTGAGCAGCAGGGCTGCCGCGGCGCGCCAGGCGCGAGGTCGGTTGGTTGGCGAAGCGGAGGTTTGAATGCGTGTCATGCTGGCCGGACCTGAAGTAGAAAAACGGTGATGCTCTTCCAGGCCTCGAAAGGCCGAGAACAAAGTGGCGTGCATTATTGCAAGTAATTCTTGTTAACAGAAGTAATAGAGTTGCTTTTTTTCCTGCATTGCTAGCCTCTCGTCAGTCGCCGAGGCTAGTCTGGTTCTTTCCGATAGGAGTTTTTCGATGTCTGCGCCTTCTGTTTTGATCGCCGGTTGCGGTGATGTCGGCGGTCGTCTGGCCACGCAATTGCTCGGCGGCGGATGGCAGGTCTACGGCCTGCGCCGCACGGTTTCCCGTTTGCCGGCGGGGGTGCTCGGGGTGGCGGGCGACCTGTTCGGCGAGGCCTGTCCGGCCGGTTGGCCGACTGGTTCGCTGGACTATCTGGTGTTCAGCGCGGCCGCCACCGAGCATGATGAGGCCGGCTACCGCGCCGCCTACGTCGAGGGCCTGCGGCATGTGCTGGGTTGGCTGAAGCAGCACGGCCAGCGGCCCAAGCGAATTCTGTTCGTCTCCAGCAGCAGCGTGTACGGGCAGCAGGACGGGGAGTGGGTCGATGAAGGCGCCGAGACGGTCGCAGCCGGCTATTCGGGGCGGGTGATGCTGGAGGCCGAGCAGGTGGCGTTCGGCAGCGGCATCCCGGCCAGTACCGTGCGCCTGACCGGGATCTACGGCCCCGGCCGGGAATGGCTGCTGACCCAGGTGCGTCGCGGCTATCGGGTGGCGGTCGAGCCGCCGCTGTACGGCAACCGCATCCATGCGGACGACGCGGCCGGACTGCTGGCGTTCCTGCTGGAGGCGGATCGTGGCGGGGCGGCGCTGGATGAGGTGTACATCGGCGTCGATGACGCGCCGGCGCCGTTGGCCGAGGTCGTGGCCTGGCTGCGCGAGTACCTGGGCGTCACCGAATGGGCCGAGGACGCCAGCGTGCGCCGCACCGGCAGCAAGCGGTGCAGCAACGCCCGGGCCAAAGCCCTGGGTTGGGCGCCGACCTATCCGAGCTATCGCGAAGGCTACGCTGCCATTCTTGAAGGGCGCTGCTGACCCCAACGCCAGCAGGCTGGCGCCACAGGGTTCAGCGGCAGCCGCAGATGCTGCGATCGACCGAAATTCCTGTAGGAGCCAGCCTGCTGGCGATGGCGGCAGTGAGGGCGGCGCCGGGATTCAGAAGCGGGTCACTGCTTCTCGAGCAGCCACTTGCGCTCACCCGGGGTGAACTGCGGCTGTTCGTCCGCCAGCGCGGTGTTCACCGCCTGGAAGATCTCCAGTTCCTTGCCCTTGCGCGCAAAGATCCAGTTGTTGCCTTGGCCGTTGAGCTGCAGCCACATGCTGTCGTGGTCGCTGTTCATCGACGCGCAGTCGCCTGCCAGGCACAGGGCGTAGCGGTCGGCGCCGGGCAGGCCGGAGACCTGGCCGTCGGCCTGGAACTGCACGGTGCTGCCTTCGCCCTGGCCGCTGGCGATGGTCCAGTTGCCGCCCAGGTAGGCCGAGTACAGGGCGCGTTCGAAGCTGGCGCCGATGGGCGCGCCGTCCGGCACCGGGATCTGGGCGCGGTCGAACAGCTGTTCCGGTTCGTTTTCGGTGGCGGCCTGTTTCATCTGGCTGCCGTCGCGCTTCAGCTCGCTGCCGGAACCGCCGTAGAAGTCGATTTTCCACGCGCCGGACTGCTCGCCCTGCAAGCGTCCTTCGACATTCTCGAAACCGTTGGTGTAGCGGGCCTGGCCGGCGCGGGTGTTGACGTCCCATTCCAGGTTCGGGCCGTAGGCCTGCAGCGCTTCGCGCAGGGGGCCGCCTTTTGCGGCCGCGTCGATGGCGGTCTGGTTGATCCAGGTGCCGCTGATGTCGCGGTCGGCAGGGTCGCTGGCGCAGCCGCCGAGGAAAACGGCGAGCAGCGAGAGAGCAAGCGCTTTGCGCATGGAGAAATCCTTTCGAAACCTTTTCTTGACGGCAAAGCAGTCGGCGCAGCGTTCGCACGCTGCGCCGTGCGCATTACTCGATGACCAGGATGGCATCCATTTCGACCTGCGAACCCTTAGGCAGGGCGGCGACGCCGATGGCGGCGCGGGCCGGGTACGGCTGTTCGAAATACTTGCCCATGATCTCGTTGACCTTGGCGAAGTGGCTCAGGTCGGTGAGGAAGATGTTCAGCTTGACGATGTCCTTGAACGAACCGCCGGCCGCTTCGGCCACGGCCTTCAGGTTCTCGAACACCTGGACGGTCTGGGCTTCGAAGCCTTCGACCAGTTCCATGGTTTTCGGGTCCAGCGGGATCTGGCCCGACATGTACACGGTGTTGCCGGCCTTGATCGCCTGGGAGTAGGTGCCGATGGCGGCCGGGGCCTTGTCGCTGCTGATAACGGTCTTGGTCATGTATGACTCCTTGTGATGGCGGGCTTAGGCGCGCATGCGGGTGATGCGGATCACCCCGGCCAGGGCGCGCAGTTTCTTGATCACGCGGGCCAGGTGCACGCGGTCGTGGACGCTGACCACCAGCTGGACGACGCTGATGCGGCCGTCGCGTTCGTCCATGCTGATTTTCTCGATGTTGCCGTCGGCGGCGTTGACGCTGCTGGCCAGCAGCGCGATCAGGCCGCGCTGGTGCTCCAGCTCGACCCGCAGCTCGACGTTGAATTCGCCGCTGACATCCTTGGCCCACGAGAGCTGGATGCATTTTTCCGGGTTGTGGCGGATTTCGCTGATGTTGCGGCAGTTGTCCAGGTGCACGACCATGCCTTTGCCCGCCGACAGGTGACCGACAATCGGGTCGCCGGGGATCGGCGTGCAGCATTTGGCGTAGCTGAGCACCAGGCCCTCGGTGCCGCGGATCGCCAGCGGGCCTTCCGGCGCCGGCAGCTGTTCGTCCTCGCCGAGCAGGCGGCGGGCCACCACATAGGCCATGCGGTTGCCCAGGCCGATGTCTTCGAGCAGGTCTTCGATCAGCTCCAGGCGGTACTCGGCGAGCATGGCCTGGATCCGCTCGGCGGAGATGTTCTCCAGCGAGCTGTCGAAACCGTTCAGCACCTTGTTCAGCAGACGCTCGCCCAGGCTGATGGATTCGGAGCGGCGCTGCAGCTTGAGCGCATGGCGGATGTGGGTGCGGGCCTTGCCGGTGACCACGAAGTTGAGCCACGCCGGGTTCGGCCGAGCGCCGGGGGCGCTGACGATCTCGACCGTGGAGCCGCTCTGCAGCGGTTCGGACAGCGGGGCGAGGCGGCGGTTGATCCGGCAGGCGATGCAGCTGTTGCCGACGTCGGTGTGCACCGCGTAGGCGAAGTCGACGGCGGTGGAGCCTTTGGGCAGCTCCATGATCCGGCCTTTGGGCGTGAACACATAGACCTCGTCCGGGAACAGGTCGATCTTCACGCTTTCGATGAATTCCAGCGAGTTGCCGGCGCGTTGCTGCATTTCCAGCACGCCTTTGACCCATTGGCGGGCGCGGGCGTGGGTGCCTTTGGGCTGTTCGTCGCTGCTGGACTTGTACAGCCAGTGCGCGGCGATGCCGTTGTTGGCCATCTCTTCCATCTCGCGGGTGCGGATCTGGATCTCGATGGGCACGCCGTGCATGCCGAACAGCGTGGTGTGCAGCGACTGGTAGCCGTTGGCCTTGGGGATCGCGATGTAGTCCTTGAAGCGCCCCGGCAGCGGCTTGTACAGGTTGTGCACGGCACCCAGCACGCGGTAGCAGGTGTCGACCTTGTCGACGATGATCCGGAACGCGTACACGTCCATGATCTCGTTGAAGGCCCGGCGCTTGCCGCGCATTTTCTTGTAGATGCCGTAGAGGTGCTTCTGGCGGCCGCTGACCTCGCCCTGGATGCCGTCGATGGCCAGGCAGTGGCTCAGGGACTCTTCGATCTTGTTGACGATTTCCTTGCGGTTGCCCCGGGCGCGCTTGACCGCCTGGTAGATCCGCGCGGAACGCATCGGGTGCATGGCCTTGAAGCCGAGGTCTTCGAACTCCACGCGGACCGAGTGCATGCCCAGCCGGTTGGCGATGGGGGCGTAGATCTCCAGGGTTTCCTTGGCGATCCGCCGGCGCTTCTCGCCGGAGAGCACTTCCAGGGTGCGCATGTTGTGCAGGCGGTCGGCCAGCTTGACCAGGATCACGCGGATGTCGCGCGCCATGGCCATGGCCATCTTCTGGAAGTTCTCGGCCTGGGCTTCGGCCTTGGTCTCGAAGTTCATCTGGGTCAGTTTGCTGACCCCGTCGACCAGTTCGGCCACGGTTTCGCCGAACTGCGCCTGCAGCGCCTCTTTGGCGATGCCGGTGTCTTCGATCACGTCATGCAGCATCGCGGCCATCAGGCTCTGATGGTCCATGTGCATGTCGGCAAGGATGCTCGCGACCGCGAGCGGGTGCGTGACGTACGCCTCGCCGCTGCGGCGGCGCTGGCCGTCGTGGGCCTGTTCGGCGTAGAAGTAGGCCCGGCGGACCAGGTTGACCTGGTCCTGGCCGAGGTAGGCCGATAAGCGATCGGCGAGGGCGTCTATGCTCGGCATGATGACTCCTGCCGCAAGCTGTGTTCCCGCGCCGTGCTACGTCGACCAGGCATAGGCTTAGACGGCCTCGTTGGACTCGTCCTCGGTAAATGCAGCGAAGACCGGGTCTTCGGTGACGATTTCTTCGGCGGCGATGAATTCAGGGGTCACGATGCCTTCGGCGATTTCACGCAGGGCGACGACGGTAGGCTTGTCGTTTTCCCATGCGACCTTCGGCTCTTTGCCGCCGGTTGCCAATTGACGGGCACGCTTGGTCGAGAGCATGACCAGCTCAAAGCGGTTATCCACGTGTTCTAGGCAGTCTTCAACGGTTACGCGGGCCATGGTCTTCCTCGTAGCAAATGCGATATGCGCGGTGCCCGGATGGGCGAGCGGACTCGGCAGTTTAAAAAAACACCAGCGATTAGGGAAGCGCTGATTTTTTGACCAGACCCTTCAACGCGCTGCAAGTGCCAATGTAAAGCCCTTGCGGCGCGTTTGGGAAGAGCCGGTCAACCGAGCAGTTCGGCCAACAGTTTGCCGAAACGCACTTGCTGGCGTTTCTGCAGCAGCTGGTTGGAGCGGAAAATCGCTTTCAGGTCGTCCAGCGCATGGGCGAAATCGTCGTTGATGATCACGTAGTCGTATTCGACGTAGTGGCTCATCTCGCTGACCGCCTCGCGCATGCGTCCGTCGATGATCTCGTCGCTGTCCTGGCCGCGGTTGGTCAGGCGCTGGTGCAGGGCTTGCAGCGAAGGCGGCAGGATGAAGATCGAGCGGGCCTGGGGCATCAGCTTGCGCACTTGTTCGGCGCCTTGCCAGTCGATTTCCAGGATCAGGTCATGACCTTCGTCCAGGGTCTGCTGCAGGCGGCTTTGCGAGGTGCCGTAGAAGTTGCCGAACACTTCGGCACGTTCGAGGAAATCGCCGTGTTCGCCCATCTTCACGAACGCTTCGCGGGTCACGAAGTGGTAGTTCACGCCGTCCACCTCGCCCGGACGCATGGCGCGGGTGGTGTGGGAGATCGATACGCGGATTTCCGGGTTGGCGTCGGTCAGCGCCTTGACCAGGCTGCTCTTGCCCGCGCCCGAGGGGGCGGAAATGATGTAAAGGGTGCCGGTGCTGTGGGTCATGGGAATAGCCTTACTCAATGTTCTGCACTTGTTCGCGCATCTGCTCGATCAACACCTTGAGGTTGACCGCCGCCTGGGTGCTGCGCGGGTCGAAGGCCTTGGAGCCCAGTGTGTTGGCTTCGCGGTTGAGCTCCTGCATCAGGAAGTCCAGGCGCCGCCCGGCCGCGCCGCCGGACTTGAGCACGCGGCGGACTTCGATGATGTGGGTGCTCAGGCGATCCAGTTCTTCGGCCACGTCGCTCTTTTGCGCGAGCATGACCATTTCCTGCTCCAGGCGCTGCGGATCCAGCTCGGCCTTCATGTCGGCGAAGCGGTCCAGGACCTTCTGGCGCTGGGTGGCGAGCATCTGCGGAACCAGTTCGCGCAGGGTCGATACGTCTTCTTCGATGGAGGTCAGGCGGTCGTCGATCAACCGGGCCAGCTCCGCGCCTTCGCGCTCGCGGCCGGCCTTGAGCTCCTTCAGGCCCTGGTTGAACAGGGCCAGCGCCTCGGCGTTGAGCGCCTGCGGATCGCTGGCGTCGGCGACCAGCACGCCCGGCCAGGCCAGCACTTCCAGCGGGTTCAGGGCGGCGGGGTTCTTGATCAGGCCGGCGACGGTCTCGGCGGCGGCGACCAGTTGCGCAGCGCGCTCGCGGTCCACCTGCAACGGTTTGCCGGTGCTTTCTTCGGTGAAGCGCAGGGTGCATTCCAGCTTGCCCCGCGACAGGCCCTGGCGCAGCGCTTCGCGCACGGCGCCTTCGAGGTCGCGGAAGGACTCCGGCAGGCGCAGGTGCGGTTCCAGGTAGCGGCTGTTGACCGAGCGCAGTTCCCAGCTCAGGGTGCCCTGGACGCCGGCTTTCTCGACGCGGGCGAAGGCGGTCATGCTGTGCACCATGGTGGTACCTCGCAATGCAGAACGGTGCGGAACCTGCGTTCCGCCTCATCGCTCTCAATGAATGTAAGCCGACTGGCAGCAAAGGCGCAGGATTGTAGCGCAGTGCGGCGGATGCGCCCAAACACACGCTGTGACAAAGGGCTGCAGGCCGTCGGGGACAGGCGTTGCAGGGCCCTCGGTCGTCGGCGGGCATTTTTGACGACTGCCCAGGCGCGGTGCACGGCCCTATAATGCTCCGCAGTTTTCCGTCCCCAGTACAGGTATCTCCTATGAAACGTCCAAGTGGTCGCGCTGCCGATCAGCTCCGCTCGATCCGCATTACCCGCAACTACACCAAGCATGCCGAGGGATCGGTACTGGTCGAATTCGGTGATACCAAGGTCATCTGCACCGTCAGCGTCGAAAACGGCGTGCCGCGATTCCTCAAGGGCCAGGGCCAGGGCTGGCTGACCGCCGAGTACGGCATGCTGCCGCGCTCCACCGGCGAGCGTAACCAGCGCGAGGCCAGCCGCGGCAAGCAGGGCGGGCGCACCCTGGAGATCCAGCGCCTGATCGGCCGTTCCCTGCGCGCGGCCCTGGACATGTCCAAGCTGGGCGATGTCACCCTGTACGTCGACTGCGACGTGATCCAGGCCGACGGCGGCACCCGCACCGCGTCGATCACCGGCGCCATGGTCGCGCTGGTCGATGCGCTGAAGGTGATCAAGAAGCGCGGCGGCCTGAAGGGCGGCGACCCGCTCAAGCAGATGGTCGGCGCCGTTTCTGTGGGCATGTACCAGGGCGAGCCGGTGCTGGATCTGGACTATCTTGAGGACTCCGCCGCCGAGACCGACCTGAACGTGGTGATGACCGGCACCGGCGGCTTCATCGAAGTGCAGGGCACCGCCGAAGGCGCGCCGTTCCAGCCTGAGGAACTGACCGCCATGCTGGAGCTGGCCAAGAAGGGCATGACCGAGATCTTCGAACTGCAGAAGGCGGCGCTGGCCGACTGAGCCGCCGGGCGACCCCAAGGAGGATGCGATGAGTGACGAACAAGAGCTGCAGCCCAGGCCGAGCCACGAGGTGCGCCAGTGGGCCATGTTTTGTCACTTGTCCGCCCTGCTGGGGATCTGGGTGCCGTTCGGCACGCTGATCGGGCCGCTGATCCTGTGGCAGATGAAGCGCGAGACCGATTCGTTCATCGATGCCCAGGGCAAGGAAGCGCTGAACTTCCAGATCACCGTGGCGATCGCCTCGATGGTCTGCTTCCTGCTGATGGTGCTGATCATCGGCTTCGTGCTGTTCGGCCTGCTGGCCATCGGCGCGCTGGTGCTGACGATCATCGGCGGGGTGAAGGCCAACGAAGGGATCGCCTACCGGTATCCGTTCACCTGGCGCCTGATCAAGTAACGATCGACGGTTCCCGCCGGGCAAAGCCTTCAGGCACAAAAAAACCGACAGCGATGTCGGTTTTTTTGAGGCTGCGAAAAGGCGCTCAGATGGTCAGCGTCCAGTCGTAGTCCACGATCAGCGGCGCGTGCTGCGAGAACCGTGGCTGACGCGGCAGGCGTGCGCTGCGCACGAAGCGACGCAAGCCCGGGGTCAGGATCTGGTAGTCGAAGCGCCAGCCGAGGTTGAGCATCTCGGCCTGTTCGTTGTCCGGCCACCAGCTGTACTGGTCGCCTTCGCGGCTGACTTCGCGCAAGGCGTCGACATAACCCATGTTGCCGACGATCTCGTCCATCCAGGCGCGTTCCGGCGCCAGGAAGCCCGGGGATTGCTGGCTGTCGCGCCAGTTCTTGATGTCGAGCTTCTGCTGCGCCACGTACAGCGAGCCACAATAGATGTACTCGCGACGTTTGCGCCGCTGTTTGTCCAGGTACTTGCCGAAGTCGTCCATGAGCTTGAACTTCTGGTTCAAGTCCTCATCGCCGTTCATCCCCGAAGGAAGCAGCAAGGTGGCAATACTGACTTTGTCGAAATCTGCTTGCAGGTAGCGCCCGTAGCGGTCGGCCGTCTCGAAACCGAGACCGCTGATGACAGCCTTCGGTTGCAACCGCGAGTACAAAGCCACACCGCCTTGGGCGGGAACTTCGGCGTCGCAGGCATAAAGGAAGTAGCCGTCCAGTTGGAAGGCTGGGTCGTCCAGTTCAAAGGCGGAGGCACGGGTGTCCTGCAGGCAGATGACGTCGGCATTCTGAGCCTGCAGCCAACTGAGCAAACCTCGCTCGACTGCAGCCTGAATACCATTGACGTTCACACTGATGATCCGCATAAATGGCCCCAAAAATCGCGTGCGTGTATGATACACGGCGTCAAGCTAATTAGCTAAATCCGTGGTATTTGGGGTTTTTTTCATGCAAGCGTATCAGCGCGATTTCATTCGTTTTGCCATCGATCGCGGCGTTTTGCGCTTCGGTGAGTTCACCCTGAAGTCCGGGCGCACCAGTCCTTACTTCTTCAACGCCGGCCTGTTCAACTCAGGTTCCGCGCTGGCCCAGCTGGGCCGTTTCTACGCGGCGGCCATCGCCGACAGCGGCATTTCCTTCGACGTCCTCTTCGGCCCGGCCTACAAAGGCATCCCGCTGGCGGCCACCACCGCCGTCGCGCTGGCCGAACACCACGGCCGCGACCTGCCATGGTGCTTCAACCGCAAGGAAGCCAAGGCCCACGGCGAGGGCGGCAGCCTGGTCGGCGCGCCGCTGACCGGCGACGTGCTGATCATCGACGACGTGATCACCGCCGGCACCGCGATCCGCGAAGTGATGCAGATCATCGCGTCCCAGGAAGGCGCCAAGGCGGCCGGCGTGCTGATCGCCCTGAACCGCCAGGAGCGCGGCAACGGCGAGCTGTCGGCGATCCAGGAAGTCGAGCGTGACTTCGGCATCCCGGTGATCAGCATCGTGTCGCTGAACCAGGTGCTGGAATTCCTGGCCGACGACCCGCAGCTCAAGCAGCACCTGCCGGCCGTCGAGGCCTACCGCGCCCAGTTCGGCGTTTGAACGGGTTCCTTGCAGGCGCGGGCAGGCTCGCTCCTGCAGGGATCTGAGGCAAAAAAAGACCCCGCTCAGCCAGGCTGAGCGGGGTCTTTTCGTTTGCGTGAGCGCTTAAGAACGCTTGCGGTTGCTGATCAGGGTGCCCACACCGGTGTCGGTGAAGATTTCCAGCAGGATCGCATTCGGCACGCGGCCGTCGATGATCAGCGAGCTGCCCACGCCGCCCTGCACCGCTTCCAGCGCGCAGCGGATCTTCGGCAACATGCCGCCGTAGATGGTGCCGTCGGCGATCAGCGCGTCGACTTGCTGGGTGCTCAGGCCGGTCAGTACCTTGCCTTCCTTGTCCATCAGGCCGGCGATGTTGGTCAGCAGCATCAGTTTCTCGGCCTTCAGCGCTTCGGCGACCTTGCCGGCCACCAGGTCGGCGTTGATGTTGTACGACTCGCCGTTCTCACCGACGCCGATCGGCGCGATCACCGGGATGAAATCGCCCTTGACCAGCAGGTTCAGCAGGTCGGTGTTGATCCCGACCACTTCGCCCACATGGCCGATGTCGATGATTTCCGGGGTGGTCATCTCCGGGGTCTGGCGGGTGACGTTGAGCTTTTTCGCGCGGATCAGCTCGGCGTCCTTGCCGGTCAGGCCGATGGCGCTGCCGCCATGCCGGTTGATCAGGTTGACGATGCTCTTGTTGACCTGGCCGCCGAGCACCATTTCCACCACGTCCATGGTGGCGGCGTCAGTGACGCGCATGCCGTCGACGAAGTGGCTTTCGATGGACAGGCGCTTGAGCAGATCGCCGATCTGCGGGCCGCCGCCGTGCACGACCACCGGGTTGATGCCCACGGCCTTCATCAGCACGATGTCGCGGGCGAAGCCGGTCTTCAGCTCCTCGCTTTCCATCGCGTTGCCGCCGTATTTGATCACCAGGGTCTTGCCGACATAACGTCGGATGTAAGGCAGCGCTTCGGACAGGACCTTGGCGGTTTGGGCGGCGGCATCGCGTTCGAGGGTCATTCAGGGCTCCGGGTGAATCAGAACGGTAGTTGGAGATCAGGTGCAACGCGTTTCAGCTGGGCATGGAACACAGCCTTGATGCGTGCAAGTTCTGCCTCGTCATCGGCCTCGAAACGCAGCACCAGCACCGGTGTGGTGTTGGATGCGCGTACCAGGCCCCAGCCTTTGGCGTAGTCGACCCGCACGCCGTCGATGGTGGTCAGGTCCGCGCCTGGGCCCCACTGTGCGTCGTGCAGTGCATCAATGATGCTGAATTTGCTCTCTTCGGTCACATGGATATTGATTTCCGGCGTCGAAACATCGTTCGGGAAGGTCGCGAACAGCGCTTCGGCGGTGGATTTCTCCTGGCTGAGGATCTCCAGCAGCCGCGCGGCGCTATAGATGCCGTCGTCGAAGCCGAACCAGCGCTCCTTGAAGAAGATATGCCCGCTCATTTCGCCGGCCAACAGGGCGCCGGATTGTTTCATCTTCTTTTTGATCAACGAGTGACCGGTCTTCCACATTAGCGACCGGCCGCCGTATTCCTTGATCAGCGGGATGAGGCGGCGGGTGCATTTGACGTCGAAGATGATCTCTGCGTCCGGGTTGCGCGCCAGCACGTCGCGGGCGAACAGCATCAGCAGGCGATCCGGGAACACGATGCTGCCAGCGTCGGTCACCACGCCGACGCGGTCGCCGTCGCCGTCGAAGGCCAGGCCCAGGTCGGCGCCGGTTTCCTTGACCTTGGCGATCAGGTCGACGAGGTTCTCAGGCTTGCCCGGATCCGGGTGGTGGTTGGGGAAGTGGCCGTCCACTTCGCAGAACAGCGGGATCACTTCGCAGTTCAGCGCTTCGATCAGTTGCGGGGCGATCACGCCGGCCGCGCCGTTGCCGCAGTCGACCACGACTTTCATGCGTCGGGCCAGCTTGATGTCCCGGACGATTTCGGTGGTGTAGCGGTCGAGGATCTCGACCTGGGTCACGCTGCCCTGGCCGCTGCTCAGGTCGCCGGTCTTGAGGCGCTCGTGCAGGGCCTGGATTTGCTCGTTGGCGAGGGTGTCGCCGGCGATCATGATCTTGAAGCCGTTGTAGTTCGACGGATTGTGGCTGCCGGTGAGCATCACCGCGGACTTGCCGGCCAGCACGTTGGCGGCGTAGTACAGCACCGGGGTCGGCACCAGGCCGACGTCGCTGACGTGGCAGCCGCTGTCGGCGATGCCTTTGATCAGTTGGGCGACCAGTTCCGGGCCGGACAGGCGCCCGTCGCGGCCGACGGACACGTTCGGCTCGCCTTGGGCCAGGCTCTGCGAGCCGACGGCGCGGCCGATCCAGTAGGCCGTTTCGGCGTTGAGGAATTCCGGCACGGTGCCGCGGATGTCATACGCGCGGAAAATGCTGTCGGGAAGCTTCGGTGCTACTTGGGCGGGGGTGCTCATCGGCGGAAATGCTCCATCTCGAAAGTGGCTGGACGCGCCGGCGACTCACTCGGCGGCAGGCTCAAACTGAAGGGTATGACGGCGTTTTCCGCAGAGAGTTCGTGGTATGAAAGGGCCATGACGCCCCGCCCGGCGTGGCCGCTTGCTGTGGCGAGGGGGCCGACTCCCTCGCCACGAACGGTCACTTGGTGCCGGTATGGCCGAAACCGCCGGTGCCGCGTTCGGTCTCGACGAACTCCTCGACCATCTCGAAATGCGCCTGCACCACCGGCACCAGCACCAGTTGCGCCAGGCGTTCGCCGACGGTCATGGTGAAGTCGGTCTGGCCGCGGTTCCAGCAGGAGACCATCAGCGGGCCCTGGTAGTCGGAGTCGATCAGGCCGACCAGGTTGCCCAGCACGATGCCGTGCTTATGGCCCATGCCGGAGCGCGGCAGGATCAGCGCGGCGAGGTTCGGGTCGCCGATGTACACCGACAGGCCGGTGGGGATCAGCACGGTCTCGCCCGGCTTGATCACGGTGTCCTGTTCCAGCATGGCGCGCAGGTCGAGGCCGGCGGAGCCGGGCGTGGCGTATTGCGGCAGCGGGAATTCGGTGCCGATGCGTGGGTCGAGGATCTTGGCTTGCAAAGCGTGCATGTAAATTAAACCTGGTTCAGCCGTTCGGCGATGAATGTGACCAGTTGGCGGGCGATCTTGCCCTTGCTGGTCTGGGCGAAGACCGTGGCGTGCAGCCCACGGTCGATGACGCTGCAGGCGTTCTCTTCGCTGTTGAAGCCGATGCTCGGGTTGGCGACGTCGTTGGCGACGATCAGGTCGAGATTCTTGTCCTTGAGTTTGCGTGCAGCGTAGTCGAGCAGGTGTTCGGTCTCGGCGGCGAAGCCGACACTGAACGGACGGTCGGGACGGGTGGCGATGGTGGCCAGGATGTCCGGGTTACGTACCATTTGCAGGACGAAACCGTCGCCGCTCGTAGGGTCTTTCTTGAGTTTTTGCGGGGCCACGACTTCCGGGCGGTAGTCCGCGACCGCTGCCGAGGCGATGAAGATGTCGCAAGGCATCGCGGCTTCGCAGGCCGCGAGCATGTCCCGGGCGCTGACCACGTCGATGCGGGTGACGCGGTCCGGGGTCGGCAGGTGCACCGGGCCGCTGATCAGGGTCACGCGGGCGCCGGCCTCCACCGCCGCTTCGGCCAGGGCGAAGCCCATTTTCCCGGAGCTGTGGTTGGTGATGTAGCGCACCGGGTCGATGTTTTCCTGGGTCGGGCCGGCGGTGATGACCACGTGCTTGCCGGTCAGCGCCTGACGCTGGAAACAGTCCGCCGCGCATTGGGCCAGGTCGGTGGCTTCCATCATCCGGCCCATGCCGACGTCGCCGCAGGCCTGGCTGCCGGACGCCGGGCCGAAGGTCTTCAGGCCGCGGCTTTCCAGGAGCTGCAGGTTGGCCTGGGTGGCCGGGTCGCGCCACATGGCCTGGTTCATGGCCGGGGCCACGGCGACGATGGCGTCGGTGGCCAGCACCAGGGTGGTCAGCAGGTCATTGGCGATGCCTTGGGCCAGGCGGGCCAGCAGGTCGGCGGTGGCCGGGGCGATCAGCACCAGGTCGGCCCATTTGGCCAGTTCGATGTGGCCCATCGCGGCTTCGGCGGCAGGGTCGAGCAGGTCGAGGTGCACCGGGTGCCCGGACAGGGCCTGCATGGTCAGCGGGGTGATGAATTCGCTGCCGCCGCGGGTCATGACCACGCGCACTTCGGCGCCCTGGTCGATCAGGCGGCGAACCAGATCGGCGCTTTTATAGGCCGCGATGCCGCCGCCGACGCCCAGAACGATGCGTTTCCGATACAGCCGCTGCATAGGTCTGCCTTTCATTTCATGGATGGTAGCGGTGCGGCACCCCCCTCCCCAGGGGCGGGCCGACCGCCAAAAAAGATGGGCTACGATATCACAGCGTCCGCTATGGAACAGCGGCGCCCACAGACAAGGAATGTGTATGAGTATTCGCGATTGGCCGGCGGCGGAAAGGCCGCGGGAAAAGCTACTTGAGCAGGGCTCCGCGAGCCTTTCGGACGCCGAACTGCTGGCGATCTTTCTGCGCACCGGCGTGTCCGGAAAAAGCGCGGTGGATCTGGCGCGACACCTGTTGAATCAATTCGGCAGCCTGCGTTTCTTGCTGGAGGCTGACCTGAACGCCTTCAGCGGACAATTGGGGCTGGGGCCGGCGAAGTTCGCCCAGTTGCAGGCCGTGCTGGAGATGGGGCGTCGGCACTTGGCGGAACGCATGCGGCGCAAGCCGGCGCTGGAGAGCCCGCAGGTCGTGCGCGATTACCTCAAGGCCATGTTGCGCCACGAGCCGCACGAGGTGTTCGGCTGCCTGTTCCTGGACTCCAAGCACCAGGTGCTGACCTTCGAGACGCTGTTTCGCGGCTCCATCGACAACACGGCCGTGCATCCTCGGGAGATAGTGAAGCGCTCTCTGGCCAATAACGCGGCGGCGGTGATCCTGTGCCACAACCACCCGTCGGGAAATACCGACCCCAGCGAGGCGGATCGCGTGCTGACCAAGCGGCTGCAGAAGGCACTGGAGCTGATCGATGTGCGGGTGCTCGATCACTTCATCGTCGGCGAGGGCGAGCCGCTGTCGATGGCGGAGTGCGGCTGGATGTAGCTGCGCACGGAATCAGCGCAGTCCACTGTGGGAGCGAGCCTGCTCGCGATGGCAGATCGATCAACATCGATGTTGACTGACACGGCGCCATCGCGAGCAGGCTTGCTCCTACAGGGGCGGGGTTGTGTCTGCTATTTCAGGGTGACCTTGGCGTAGTCCTGCCGCCCGAACGGGCTCACCGAGTAACCCTGCACATCCTTGCGTGTGAGCGCGAAGGCGGTCGGGTGCGCCAGCGGCAGCCACAGGGCCTGTTGCTGGATCAGGGCCTGCGCCTGTTCGTAGAGCTTGCTGCGCACACCTTGCTCGCTGGTGGTCTTGCCGGCGCTGATCAAGCGGTCCAGGTCGGCGTTGCAGTACCGGGCGAAGTTGGTGCCGGACTTGACCGCCGCACAGGAAAACTGCGGCGTGAGGAAGTTGTCCGGGTCGCCGTTGTCGCCCGCCCAGCCCATGAACAGCAGGTCGTGTTCGCCGGCCTTGGCCCGACGGATCAGCTCGCCCCATTCGATCACGCGGATTTCCGCCTGGATGCCGATCTCCGCCAGGTCCGACTGCAGCAACTGCGCGCCGAGGCTCGGGTTGGGGTTGAGCAGGCTGCCGGACGGGCGCGTCCAGATGGTGGTCTGGAAACCGTCCTTCAGGCCGGCCTTGGCCATCAGCGCCTTGGCCTTGTCCACGTCGTGGGCGTAGCCGGGCAGGTTCTTCGCGTAGCTCCAGGTGTTGGGCGGGTAGGGGCCGTTGGCGGCCTCGGCGGTGTCTTCGAACACGGCCTTGAGGTAGTTGGCCTTGTCGAAGGCGAGGTTGATCGCCTGGCGCACTTCCGGCTTGTCCAGCGGCGGATGCTGGCTGTTGATGCCGACGAAAGCGGTCATGAACGCGTCGGTCTTTTCTACTTTGAGTGTCGGCTCCTGTTTCGCCGCCTGTACGTCCAGCGGTTTGGGCGACAGGGCGATCTGGCATTCGTTGCGCCGCAGCTTCTGCAGGCGCACGTTGGCGTCCGGGGTAATGGCGAAGATCAGCGGATCCACCGCCGGCTTGCCGCCGAAGTAGTCCGGGTTGGCCTTGTAGCGAACCGAGGCGTCCTTCTGGAAGCGGGTGAACACGAACGGGCCGGTGCCCACCGGCTGGCTGTTGAGCTTGTCCGTCGCGCCGGCCTTGAGCAGCCGGTCGGCGTACTCGGCGGAGTAGATCGAGGCGAAGCCCATGCTCAGGGTCGCCAGGAAGGTCGAGTCCGGATGGTCGAGGGTGAAGCGCACGGTCAAAGGATCCAGGGCGTCGATCTTCTTGATCAGCGCCGGCAGCTGCATCGACTGGGCATGGGGGAAGCCGCTCTGGGCCACCTGGTGCCACGGGTTGGCCGGGTCGAGCATGCGGTCGAAGCTGAACTTGACGTCTTCGGCGCTCAGGTCGCGGGTCGGCTTGAAGTAGTCGGTGCTGTGGAACTTCACCTGCGCACGCAGCTTGAACACATAGGTCAGCCCGTCGGTGCTGACGTCCCAGCTTTCGGCGAGGCTCGGGACGACCTTGCCGCTGGCGGTGTCGAAGTCCACCAGACGGTTCATCAGCACGTCGGCGGAGGCGTTGGTGGTGGTCAGCGAGTTGTACTGCACCACGTCGAACCCTTCGGGGCTGGCCTCGGTGCAGACGCTCAGGGCGGCGGCCTGGGCGAGGGGGCTCAGCAGCAGCGGAGCGAGCAAAAGGGGGAGGGCAGCGAGGCGCATGGTCAGATTCCTTTACAGATCGGAGGCCCATCTGCAAGTGCAGTCTGGAAAAGGCCTACCCTAGTGGGCACGGTTGCAAATGACTATCCCTTTTTGCAATTTCAGGGCCGGGTTTGCGGGGTTTTGGCGGTGGAGGGCGGGGCCGGGGGAGCGGATCGCCGGCATCGCCGCTTTTGTGCGACGAGCGGTCGAAATCCTCGACAGCCTTAATCCAAAGCGTCCGCAGGGGCAAATTCCGGCTTTTTGCCAATTGATTGCACACCGATTGTTGTTGCTCTCGGGTCTTTCTGGTATAAAGCAGCGCTCTTTTCTAGGGGCCCGGTTCCTTCGCTTGTAGGTGTAGCCGGTAAGACCTCTAAAGAATCGCGGCGCCTGGCGCCACAATGACTAGAGATTAAGCGGCCAACCCATGCCGGGTTGGGCATGTGGTTTTAGAGGGCTGAGGCATGTCTAGAGTATGTCAAGTTACCGGTAAGGGTCCGGTAACCGGGAATAACATTTCCCACGCAAACAACAAAACCCGTCGTCGTTTCCTGCCAAACCTGCAGCATCACCGCTTCTGGGTTGAGTCCGAGAAACGTTTCGTGCGTCTGCGCGTATCTGCCAAAGGCATGCGTATCATCGACAAGCGCGGCATTGATGTCGTGCTGGCCGAACTTCGCCGCGACGGCAAGATTTAAGGGAGCTAATCATGCGTGAATTGATTCGTTTGATCTCGAGCGCCGGTACTGGTCACTTCTACACTACCGACAAGAACAAGCGTACTACCCCGGACAAAATCGAGATCAAGAAATATGATCCGGTTGTTCGCAAGCACGTGATCTACAAGGAAGGCAAAATCAAGTAATTGATTTTTCCGACCGACGAAAAAGGCCCGTATCTCACGATACGGGCCTTTTTTGTTGCCCCGGTTTTGGGTTGCCGGTCCGGGCCCCTTCGCGGGCAAGCCCACACCGTGGATCTGTGTGGTGTTCCCTGTGGAAGCCAGCCTGCTGGCGTCAGCTAAAGGGGCGCAGATCCTCAGGCCTTCTGCTCGAAGATCACATAGATCTTGCGGCACGCCTCCAGCACTTCCCAGGTGCCCCGGAAACCGGCCGGAATCACAAAGCGGTCGCCGACGCGCAGGGTCTTGGCGTTGCCGTCGCTGTCGCGCAGCACCGACACCCCTTGCAGGATCTCGCAGTACTCGTGCTCGGTGTAGTTCACCGTCCATTGCCCGACCGCGCCTTCCCACACGCCGACGTTCATTTGCCCGCAAGGGCTGTCGTACTGGTTGAACACCGCCTGCTCGGGGTCGCCCTTGAGCACCTTGGCCGGATCCGGCCGGTAGCGTTCGGCTTCGCTGGCGGTCTGGCTGATGTCGACGACGTTCTGGATGTTCATTGTTGTTGTCTCCTGTGGTGGCGACGCGATGGATTGGAAAGGGCCAAAGTCTATGTTTATTAAATTGAACACCGCAAGGTCGTATCGCGGCCTTATGTCAAATATATTGAAACAAACCCGGCCACTGGTTTAGGGTGGCGGGTGCCCTTGGCCGAAATGCAGGCTGGCCGGGCAGAATTCCTGAGGACGGCCGCGAAGAGCGCGGCGCCCGCATCCAACAAGAGGAGGACACTCGAATGACCACCCTGACTCGTGCCGACTGGGAACAACGCGCCCGCGACCTGAAGATCGAAGGCCGCGCCTACCTCAATGGCGAGTACACCGACGCCGCCTCGGGCGAGACCTTCGAGTGCATCAGCCCGGTCGATGGCCGTCTGCTGGGCAAGATCGCCAGCTGTGACGCCGCCGACGCCCAGCGCGCCGTGGAGAACGCCCGCGCCACCTTCGATTCCGGTGTCTGGTCGCGCCTGGCGCCGACCAAGCGCAAGGCCGCCATGATCCGTTTCGCCGGCCTGCTCAAGCAGCACGCCGAAGAGCTGGCCCTGCTCGAGACCCTCGACATGGGCAAGCCGATCAGCGACTCGCTGTACATCGACGTTCCCGGCGCGGCGCAGGCGCTGAGCTGGAGCGGCGAGGCCATCGACAAGCTCTACGACGAAGTCGCCGCCACCCCGCACGATCAGCTGGGCCTGGTGACCCGTGAGCCGGTGGGCGTGGTCGGCGCCATCGTGCCGTGGAACTTCCCGCTGCTGATGGCCTGCTGGAAACTGGGCCCGGCCCTGTCGACCGGCAACTCGGTGATCCTCAAGCCGTCGGAGAAATCCCCGCTGACCGCCCTCCGCATCGCCGCCCTGGCGGTCGAGGCCGGCATCCCGAAAGGCGTGCTCAACGTGCTGCCGGGCTATGGCCACACCGTCGGCAAGGCCCTGGCCCTGCACAACGACGTCGACACCCTGGTGTTCACCGGTTCGACCAAGATCGCCAAGCAACTGATGATCTACGCCGGCGAATCGAACATGAAGCGCGTGTGGCTGGAGGCCGGCGGCAAGAGCCCGAACATCGTGTTCGCCGACGCGCCGGACCTGCAGGCCGCCGCCGAGTCCGCCGCCAGCGCCATCGCCTTCAACCAGGGCGAAGTGTGCACCGCCGGTTCGCGGCTGCTGGTCGAGCGTTCGATCAAGGACAAATTCCTGCCGATGGTGATCGAGGCCCTGAAGGCCTGGAAGCCGGGCAACCCGCTGGATCCGGCCACCAACGTCGGTGCGCTGGTGGATACCCAGCAGATGAACACGGTGCTGTCCTACATCGAAGCCGGCCACGCCGACGGCGCCAAGCTGGTGGTCGGCGGCAAGCGCACCCTGCAGGAGACCGGCGGCACCTACGTCGAGCCGACGATCTTCGACGGCGTGAGCAACGCGATGAAGATCGCCCAGGAAGAGATCTTCGGACCGGTGCTGTCGGTCATCACCTTCGACACCGCCGAGGAGGCGGTGCGCATCGCCAACGACACGCCGTACGGCCTGGCGGCGGCGGTGTGGACCCAGGACATTTCCAAGGCGCACCTGACCGCCAAGGCCCTGCGGGCCGGCAGCGTGTGGGTCAACCAGTACGACGGTGGCGACATGACCGCACCGTTCGGCGGCTTCAAGCAGTCGGGCAACGGCCGCGACAAGTCGCTGCATGCGTTCGACAAATACACCGAGCTCAAGGCGACCTGGATCAAGCTGTGAACCGTTGAGGGGGCCTGCCCGTCAGACCCCCGAAACAGCAGAGATCCCTTGTGGGAGCGGGCTTGCCCGCGATGGCGGTGTGTCAGTCGGCATTTTTGTGTCTGACCCACCGCCATCGCGGGCAAGCCCGCTCCCACATTGGTTTTGCGGTGCACATAACAATATCCACAGGAGCGTGGAACATGCGTTGGGCGACGTATTTCGCCGTGTTGGCGTCTGTCTTGAGTGTCGGCCTGGCCCTGGGCGTCAGCATGCCGCTGGTGTCGTTGCGGCTGGAGGGCTGGGGCTACGGCTCCTTCGCCATCGGTGTGATGGCGGCGATGCCGGCCATCGGCGTGCTGCTGGGGGCGAAGGTGTCCAGCCATCTGGCGGCGCGCCTGGGCACGGCGAACCTGATGCGCCTGTGCCTGTGGGGCGGGGCGCTGTCCATCGGCCTGCTGGCGCTGCTGCCCAGCTACCCGGTGTGGCTGGCGCTGCGGCTGATGATCGGCGTGATCCTGACCATCGTGTTCATCCTCGGCGAGAGCTGGATCAACCAATTGGTGGTCGAGCATTGGCGCGGGCGACTGGTGGCTCTGTACGGCAGCAGCTACGCGCTGAGCCAACTGTCCGGGCCGCTGCTGTTGGGGGCGCTGGGCACCGAGCACGATTATGGCTTTTGGGTCGGCGTGGGCCTGCTGACCGCTGCGCCCCTGCTGTTGCTCGGCCGCAGCGGGGCGCCGAGCAGCGAGGCCAGCAGCGTGACCTTCGGCGATTTGTTGGGATTTGGCCGGGAACTGCCGGCGATCGCCTGGGCCGTGTCGCTGTTCGCCGCGTTCGAGGCGATGATCCTGACGCTGCTGCCGGTGTATTGCCTGCGCCAGGGCTTCACGGCGGAAATCGCGCTGGCGATGGTCAGCACCGTGGTGGTCGGCGACGCGTTGCTGCAACTGCCGATCGGCGCGCTGGCGGACCGGCTGTCCCGGCGCACGCTGTTCACCGGCTGCGCCATGGTGCTGCTGCTGTCGAGCCTGGCGATTCCGCTGTTGATCGACACCTTGCTGATCTGGCCGCTGTGGGTGCTGTTCGGGGCCAGCGCGGGCGGTCTGTTCACGCTGTCGCTGATCCTGGTCGGCGAGCGTTACCGTGACGATGCGCTGGTGCGGGCCAACGCGCACATCGCGCAGCTGTGGGGCATCGGCTGCCTGGTGGGGCCGCTGGCGGCAGGCGCGGGCAGCCAGTGGATCAGCGGGCACGCGCTGCCGCTGCTGATGGCGGTCGGGGCGTTCGGCCTGGTGATCCTGCTGATGCGCCAGGGGGCGTTCGGCAAGGTGGCCGAGCCGGCCTGACTGATCGCCCCCTGTGGCGAGGCCGCCACAGGGGCGGGCCTAAAGCATCCGCTCAAGGCCCACGGTGGTGCTGAACCAGGCATTGAACCGTCTCCACCAGCTCCCCGGTTCCTGGGTCAGGGTGTGCAGCTTGCCGTCGTCCTCGGTCACCCACACCACCTTGCCGTCCTCCAGCTTCGCTTCGTAGCTCAGCGCCGGCGCCATGCCCTGCAGCGCCAGTTCCCGCACATGGGCGGCCAGGGCCGGGCTGTCCACCAGCACGCCGACCTCGGTGTTCCACAGCACCGAGCGCGGGTCGAAGTTGAACGATCCGATGAACGCTTTCTTGCCGTCGAAGATCATCGCCTTGCTGTGCAGGCTCGAGTCCGAACCCCGGGAGGACGGCCCGTAGAACAGGCGCGGCCCGCTGCCGCCGGTGGCGCCGGGCTGGCGGCGCAGTTCGAAGAGCCTGACGCCGTGCTCCAGCAGCGCCTTGCGGTACGGCGCATAGCCGCCGTGCACCGCCGGCACGTCGGTGGCCTCCAGCGCGTTGGTCAGCAGGCTCACCGAGACGCCGGCATCGGCGCGCCCGGTCAGGTACACCAGCCCCGGCTGGCCCGGCACGAAGTAGGCGGAAATCATCATCAGTTCCTGGCTGACGCCCTTCAGTTCCGGCGCCAGTTGGGTGGTCAGCAGCAACTGCGGATCGGGCTTGTCCTTGGCCAGCACCTTGCTCGGCGCATCCCACAGCGCCTGGTTCCAGGCCCAGATCAGCTCGCGGCGCCAGATGTCCATGCGCGGGTCGGTGCTGTAGGTCTTCAGTTGCCGGTACAGCGCGTGGTTCTGCTTGCGGGTGTCTTCCAGGGATTCTTCCAGGCGGGTGCGGGTGTTCTGCAGGTCCTTGGCCGTCGGCCGGCTGGAGAGGAACTCGTCGACCGGCCGGCTCAGGGCGCTGTTCCAGTACTGGTCGAAGCTGTGCCCCAACTGCTGCGCCACCGGGCCCACGCTGAGCATGTCGATGTCGGTGAAGTTCAGGTTGGGCTCGGCATCGAAATACTCGTCCCCCAGGTTGCGCCCGCCGACGATGGCGGCGGCGTTGTCCGCCAGCCACAGCTTGTTGTGCATGCGCCGGTGCTGCAGCGACAGGTTGAACAGCCGGCCCGCCGCCCGGGTGACGCCGGTGCTGCGGCCCAGGTGCAGCGGGTTGAAGAGGCGGATCTGGATCTGCGGATGGGCCGCGAGCGTGGCGATGACCAGGTCGAGGCCGTCGCTGGTGGTGTCGTCCAGCAGGATCCGCACCCGCACGCCCCGGTCGGCGGCCTTGAGCAGTTCGTCCACCAGCATCCGCGTGCTGACGCCGTCGTGGACGATGTAGTACTGCAGGTCGAGGCTGCTCTGCGCGTTGCGGATCAGCTCGGCGCGTGCGGTGAAGGCTTCGGTGCTGTTGGACAGCAGCCGGAAGCCCGACTGGCCGTTGTGCGGCGCGGCCTGGGCCTGGATCGAGCGGCCGAAGGCGGACGCCGACGCCGGCAGCGCCTGGCTCGGCTCGCGGGGAGCGTCGAGGGTTGCGCAGCCGCCCAGCAGCGCGGTCAGCAACAGCAGAACGGACAGGGGCTGTCTGAAGCTCACGTGGGATCGTTCCGGATGGCGGAGGTGATGGGCATATGGACGCTGAAGGGCCGCGAAAAGTCAGTCGGTCTCGGCCAGCAGGCGGATGGCCGCTGCGCCGACCTTGCGCACCGCGTCTTCGATCTGCGGCGTCGGTTTGGCAGCGTAGTTCATCCGCAGGCAATTGCGGTACTTGCCGGAGGCGGAAAAGATGCTGCCCACGGCGATCTGCACGCCTTGGTCGTGCAGGGCGCGGTTGAGCTTCAGGGTGTCGAAGCCTTCCGGCAACTCGACCCACAGCATGAAGCTGCCTTGCGGGCGGCTGGCGCGGGTGCCGGCGGGGAAGTAGCGGGTCACCCAGTCGATCATCGCGTCGCGGTTGCGCTGGTACTGGGTGCGCATCCGCCGCAGGTGCGGCTCGAAGTGGCCGGCCTTGAGGAATTCGGCGATGGCGATCTGCGGCTGCGGCGCGGTGGAGCCGGTGCTGATGTACTTCATGTGCAGCACCCGCTCCAGGTAACGGCCCGGCGCCACCCAACCGATGCGCAGGCCCGGCGCCAGGGTCTTGGAGAACGAACTGCACAGCAGCACGCGGCCGTCTTCGTCGAAGGACTTGATGGTGCGCGGGCGAGGGTAGGTGTAGGCCAGTTCCCCGTACACGTCGTCCTCGATGATCGCCACGTCGAAGCGCTGCGCCAGGTGCAGCAGGGCGCGCTTGCGTGACTCCGGCATGATGTAGCCCAGCGGGTTGTTGCAGTTGGGCGTGAGCTGGATGACCTTGATCGGCCACTGCTCCAGCGCCAGTTCCAGGGCTTCGAGGCTGATGCCGGTGAGGGGGTCGGTGGGAATCTCCAGCGCCTTCATGCCCAGGCCCTTGAGGGTCTGCATGGCGCCGTGGAAGCTCGGCGAGTCCACGGCGACGATGTCGCCCGGCTCGCAGATCGCATGGATGCTGGTGGACAGCGCTTCATGGCAGCCGGTGGTCACCACCAGGTCGCCGGCGCTCAATTGGCAGCCGGAATCGAGCATCAGCCGGGCGATCTGTTCGCGCAGTTCGAGGGTGCCGTGGATGTTGTCGTAATACAGGCCGGGCATGTCCTGGCGCCGGCTGATCCGGGCGAGGCCGCGCAGCAGCGGTTTCATGGTCGGCGAGGATACGTCGGGCATGCCGCGCCCCAGCTGCACCACGTCCTTGCGCGGCACGGCGCGGATCAGCTCCAGCACCTGGTCCCACTGCGAGATCTCCACCGGGCGCTGCACCGGTCGGCCCACCACGGGCAGATCCGGCAGCTCGCGGCTGACCGGCACGAAATAGCCGGACTTGGGCTTGGGCGTGGCCAGGCCGTTGTCCTCCAGCATCCGGTAGGCCTGCTGCACGGTGCTCAGGCTGACCCCGTGCTCGACGCTCAGGGCGCGCACCGACGGCAAACGGTCGCCCGGCCGGTAGAAGCCTTGTTCGATGCGCGTGCCGAGCAGCTCGGCGAGGTTCACATACAGGGTCATGGCACTGCCTCGTACAGGTGATCCGGTAGACCGGTACAGATGGGGCGAAAATCGACAATTCAGAGCTCAGGACGGCGAATCTGTATGGAGTTAATACAGATGCGTTGAATCTGTAATGCTTTTGCTCGCCCGCGCATCATGGAATCTCTCGCTACCCAAGTAAACAGGAGCAAAGAAAATGAACGGCTTGAGCGATGTGCGGCTGACGTTACACAGTCAGGAACTGGCGGCAGGGCAACAGGACAGCGCGCGCAATGAGGCCCTGCGCAACGCCCCGTCCGGCCTGGGTCGCTGGGGCCTGTTCTGGCACCGTCTGCACACGCGCAGGGCGTTGCTGGGGCTGACGCCGCAGCAGCTCAAGGACATCGGGCTGACCCGGGAGCAGGCGCTGGAGGAGGGGCTCAAGCCGTTCTGGCGGATCTGAGCCTATTCCGGCCCCATCGCAAACAGGCTCGCTCCCGCGGCGAAAGGCGGGAGCGAGCCTGCTTGCGATCAGGGCAAGGCCTTCAGACCAGCTCCTTGAGCCGGTGCCACAGCATCCCCAGCGCCAGCAGCGGCGAGCGCAAATGCTTGCCGCCGGGGAAGGTGATGTGCGGCACCTGGGCGAACAGGTCGAACCCGCCGCCGTGCTGTCCGCTGATGGCTTCGGCCAGCAGCTTGCCCGCCAGGTGCGTGGCGTTCACCCCGTGGCCGGAGTAGGCCTGGGCGTAATACACGTTCGGCCGCCCCGCCAGCCGGCCTATCTGCGGCAAGCGGTTGGCGCCGATGCCGATCATCCCGCCCCACTGGAAATCGATCTTCGCGCCCGCCAGCTGCGGGAACACCTCCAGCATCTTCGGCCGCATGTAGGCGGCGATGTCCTTGGGGTCGCGCCCTGAATAATGGCAGGCACCGCCGAACAGCAGGCGCCGGTCCGCCGAGAGCCGGTAATAGTCGAGCGCCACGCGCTGGTCGCAGACCGCCATGTTCTGCGGCAGCAGCTCATGGGCCTGGGCTTCGCTCAGCGGTTCGGTGGCGATGATGTAGCTGCCGGCGGGCAGCACCTTGCCGCCCAGTTGCGGGTCGAGGCCGTTGAGGTAGGCGTTGCAGCCCAGCACCAGGGTCTTGGCGCGCACCGTGCCCTGGGCCGTGTGCACCCGCACTTCGGGGCCGTGGTCGATGCGGGTGACCGCCGAACGCTCGAACAGCTTGACCCCCGACTGCTGCGCCGCCGCGGCTTCGCCCAGGGCCAGGTTCAGCGGGTGCAGATGCCCGGAGCCCATGTCGATCAGGCCGCCGACGTAGCGTTTGGAACCGACCACGGTGTGCATCTGGTCGGCCGGCAGTAGGCGGGTCTCGTGGCGGTAGCCGAGGCTGCGCAGTTCTTCAGCGTCTTCGGCGAAACCGTCGAGGTCGCGGGGCTTGTTGGCCAGGTCGCAGTAGCCCCAGGTCAGGTCGCAGGGGATCTGGAAGCGTTCCACGCGCCGGCGGACGATCTCCACCGCCTCCAGGCCCATGAGTTTCATCTGGCGCACGCCTTCGGCGCCGATGACGTTGGCGAACTGATCCAGGCCATGGCCGACCCCGCGGATCAGTTGCCCGCCGTTGCGGCCGCTGGCGCCCCAGCCGATCCGGTTCGCCTCCAGCAGCACCACGCTGAGGCCGCGTTCGGTCAGCTCCAGCGCGGTGTTGAGGCCCGTGAAGCCGCCGCCGACCACGCACACGTCCGCGGCCACCTCACCCTGCAGCACCGGATGGTCGGGCTGCGGCAGACTGCTGGCGGCGTAGTAGGAGGCAACGTGGGGCTGGCTCACGGTGGCGTGGGCGCGGGCATTCATGGGCGTCATCCTGAGCGGGTGTCGAGAAAATTTGACGGAGGATAAGCCGGACGCCGGAAGCCGGGCAACACCGGTCGGCCATCGCTGTCTGGATCACGGCTTTTGCGGCACAATCGCCGCCTGTTCCACGTCGGTCATCGCGTCCATGAGCTGCAACAGCCAGAAAATCCGCTCCCTGCGCCAGCAGATCCCCACGTTCGACTGCGTGCCGGGCTGCCACGACTGCTGCGGCCCGGTGACCACCTCCCCGGAGGAGATGGCGCGCCTGCCGCGCAAGACCCGCGCCGAACAGGACGCGGCCATGGACGCCTACAACTGTGTGCACCTGGGGCCCGAAGGCTGCACGGTGTATGACGAGCGGCCGCTGATCTGCCGGCTGTTCGGTACGACACAGACCTTGCCTTGCCCGAACGGGCGCAGGCCTGTGGAATTGATCCATCCGCGGGTGGAGCGGCAGGTGTTCGAGTACATGGCCGAGAACCGGCAGGTGCTGGTTTGAAGCGTTCGCGCTAAATCCGCGGCGACCCCATCGCTGGCAAGCCAGCTCCCACAAGTCTAGCGGTGAGCGTAGATTCTGCGAACACCTATTGACCCTGTGGGAGTGACTTGCCAGTGATAAGGCCGGCCGGCTCAGGCTCTCTTCCCACAAGTCCAGAGGTGAGCGTAGATTCTGCGAACACCTTTTGACCCTGTGGGAGCTGGCTTGCCAGCGATGGGGCCGGATCAGGCACCGCAAATGTCAGTCGGGAATCGGCAGGCTCAGGCTCTCCTTCACCTCTTCCATCACGATGTAGCTCTTGGACTCGCGCACATGGGGCAGCTTGAGCAGGATGTCGCCCAGCAGTTTGCGGTACGAGGCCATCTCGGAAATCCGCGCCTTCACCAGATAGTCGAAATCCCCTGACACCAGGTGGCACTCCAGCACATGGGGCAGTTTCAGCACCGCGCGTCGGAACTCTTCGAAGGTGTCGCCGGATTTGTAGTCGAGGCTGATCTCGACGAACACCAGCAGGCTACCCTTCAAATGCTGAGGGTTGAGCCGGGCGTTGTAGCCCATGATGATCCCCTCGCGCTCCAGCCGCCGCACCCGCTCCGTGCACGGCGTGGTCGACAGGCCGACCTTTTCCCCAAGCTCCGTGAAGGAGATCCGCCCATCCGCCTGAAGGATCCGCAGGATGTTGCGGTCGATCTTGTCCAGCTCGCGTTTGGTCTGAGTGTTGGTACGCATAGGGGATGCGCCTCCGTGAAAAGGGTTTTTGCCGAGAATTGTCGCCAAATATAGGCGCTTATACAGTGAAAAGCACTGGCGATTCTTTCTTACACTGCGCGCATCATTGCTCTGACAACAGGTTCGCGGTCTGGCCGCGGCGAGGGATACAAAAAATGCGCGTCATGGTCTTGGGTAGCGGCGTCATCGGCACCACCAGTGCCTATTATCTGGCCCGCGCCGGGTTTGAAGTCGTGGTGGTCGACCGCCAGCCGGCGGCCGCCATGGAGACCAGCTTCGCCAACGCCGGCCAAGTGTCGCCGGGCTATGCCTCGCCGTGGGCTGCGCCGGGCGTGCCGCTCAAGGCCATCAAGTGGCTGCTGCAGCGTCACGCGCCGCTGGCCATCAAGGCCACTGCCGACATCGACCAGTACCTGTGGATGGCGCAGATGCTGCGCAACTGCACCGCCAGCCGCTACGCGGTGAACAAGGAGCGCATGGTGCGGCTGTCCGAGTACAGCCGCGACTGCCTCGACGAACTGCGCGCCGAGACCGGCATCGCCTATGAAGGCCGCAGCCTGGGCACCACTCAGCTGTTCCGCACCCAGGCCCAGTTGGACGGCGCCGCCAAGGACATCGCCGTGCTGAAGGAGTCCGGCGTGCCGTTCGAAGTCCTCGACCGCGCCGGCATCGCCCGGGTCGAGCCGGCCCTGGCCAACGTCACCGACATCCTGGCCGGCGCCCTGCGCCTGCCGAACGACCAGACCGGCGACTGCCAGATGTTCACCACCCGCCTGGCGGAAATGGCCGCCAAGCTCGGCGTCGAGTTCCGCTTCGGCCAGGACATCCAGCGCCTGGACTTCGCCGGCGACCGCATCAACGGCGTGTGGATCGACGGCAAGCTGGAGACCGCCGACCGCTACGTGCTGGCCCTGGGCAGCTACTCGCCGCAACTGCTCAAGCCGCTGGGCATCAAGGCCCCGGTGTACCCGCTCAAGGGCTACTCGCTGACCGTGCCGATCACCAACCCGGCGATGGCTCCGACGTCGACCATCCTCGACGAGACCTACAAGGTCGCGATCACCCGTTTCGACAACCGCATCCGCGTCGGCGGCATGGCCGAGATCGCCGGTTTCGACCTGTCGCTCAATCCGCGCCGGCGCGAAACCCTGGAGATGATCGTCAACGACCTTTATCCTCAGGGCGGCAACCTGGCCGAGGCGAGCTTCTGGACCGGCCTGCGTCCGACCACCCCGGACGGCACCCCGATCGTCGGCGCCACCCCGTTCAAGAACCTCTTCCTGAACACCGGCCACGGCACCCTCGGCTGGACCATGGCGTGCGGCTCCGGCCGTCTGCTGGCTGACCTTATGGCCAAGAAAAAGCCGCAGATCAGCGCCGAAGGCCTCGACATTTCCCGTTACGGCAACACCACCCAGGAGTCCGCCAAGCATGGCAATCCAGCGCCAGCTCACCAATGAGCGCATGAGTCAGATCGTCACCCACAACGGCACCGTGTACCTGGCCGGACAGGTCGGCGACGACTTCAGCGCCGGGGTCGAACAGCAGACCCGTGACGTGCTGGCCAACATCGAGCGGCTGCTGGACCTGGCCGGCACCGACAAGCACCATCTGCTGTCGGCGACGATCTACCTGAACGACATCGGTGCGCACTTCGCCGCCATGAACGCGGTCTGGGACCAGTGGCTGCCCAAGGGCGTCGCGCCGGCCCGCGCCACCGTCGAAGCGAAGATGGCCCGGCCCGATGTGCTGCTCGAGATCTCGGTGATCGCCGCACAGCCTTGATCCGACGCTGAAAAATCCCTCTCCCGGCGCTGTTGGCGGTCAACGCCAGCCGGCGCCGGTTTTTCTTCCCATGACCGCCCAGAAGTCTGCCGCCATGCGTCCTGCCCGTGCCCTGATCGACCTTCAAGCCCTGCGTCACAACTACCGTATCGCCCGCGAGACCACCGGAGCCAAGGCGCTGGCGGTGATCAAGGCCGACGCCTACGGCCATGGCGCGGTGCGCTGCGCCCAAGCCCTGGAGGCCGAAGCGGACGGCTTCGCCGTGGCCTGCATCGAAGAGGCCCTGGAACTGCGCGCCGCCGGGATCCGCGCGCCGGTGCTGCTGCTCGAAGGCTTTTTCGAGGCCGACGAGCTGGCGCTGATCGTCGAGCACGACTTCTGGTGCGTGGTGCATTCGCTGTGGCAGCTCGAAGCGATCGAGCAGGCGGCGTTGAGCAAACCGGTCACCGTGTGGCTCAAGCTCGACTCGGGCATGCACCGCGTGGGCCTGCATCCCAAGGATTATCAGTCGGCCTACCAGCGGCTGCTGGCCAGCGGCAAGGTGGCCAAGATTGTGCTCATGAGCCACTTCGCCCGCGCCGATGAGCTGCACGAGCAGAGCAGCGCCGATCAGGTCGCGGTGTTCGAGGCCGCCCGCAAGGGCCTGGCGGCGGAAATCAGCCTGCGCAACTCGCCGGCGGTGCTGGGCTGGCCGCAGATCCCCAGCGATTGGGTGCGCCCGGGCATCATGCTGTACGGCGCCACGCCGTTCGAAGAAGCCAACGCCGTGGCCGAGCGCCTGCAACCGGTGATGACCCTCGAATCGAAGGTCATCAGCGTGCGCGAATTGCCGGCCGGCGAGCCGGTCGGCTACGGCGCCCGGTTCATCACCGACAAGCCGATGCGCATCGGCGTGGTCGCCATGGGCTACGCCGACGGCTATCCGCGCCAGGCGCCGACCGGCACCCCGGTGCTGGTGGCCGGCCAGCGCAGCCGCATCCTGGGCCGCGTGTCGATGGACATGCTGTGCATCGACCTGACCGACGTGCCGCAGGCCGGCCTCGGTTCCACCGTGGAGCTGTGGGGCAAAAACATCCTCGCCAGCGACGTGGCCAAGTGGGCCGACACCATCCCCTACCAGATCTTCTGCAACCTGCGCCGGGTGCCGAGGCTCTATTCCGGGGATTGACGCCCCGAAGCCGTCGCCGCCGACCGCATGCCCCTCCGGGGCCCGGGCCCAAGTGTTGTAAATACTGAACGCTGTCGCCATGATAACGCTCACTATCTCTACAACCTCAGGAGGCGCGTGCCTTGGACGTCGGCGAACGGCTGCAATCGATCCGCAAGCTCAAAGGGCTTTCCCAGCGTGAACTCGCCAAGCGTGCGGGCGTCACCAACAGCACCATTTCGATGATCGAAAAGAACAGCGTCAGCCCTTCGATCAGTTCGCTGCGCAAAGTGCTGGGCGGGATTCCCATGTCCATGGTCGAGTTCTTCTCCGAAGAGATCCTGCAGGAAGTCCCGACCCAGATCGTCTACAAGGCCAACGAACTGATCGACATTTCGGACGGCGCCGTGACCATGAAGCTGGTCGGCCGCGCCCACCCGAGCCGGGCCATCGCCTTCCTCAACGAGATCTACCCGCCGGGCGCCGACACCGGCGAAGAGATGCTCACCCATGAAGGCGAGGAAACCGGGATCCTGGTGGAAGGGCGCCTGGAACTGGTGGTGGGCCTGGAAACTTTTATCCTCGAAGCGGGCGACAGCTACTACTTTGAAAGTACCAAGCCGCATCGCTTCCGCAATCCGTTCGATGCCCCGGCGCGACTAATCAGCGCAGCCACGCCGGCGAACTTCTGAACCGAGAGGCGCCAGGCCGTTGCGGCGAAGGCGTGCGAACCGTTTGACCGATGCGCGACAAAACCCCTTCAACTTTGGGGTTGTTTCAGTGTGGCGGGCTTACCGCTATACTTGCGCCCGCCTGCGAACCGTGGCCGCAGGCGTGAATAGCCACCATTGAGGGTGAACGCGTGAACCTAATTATGAAAATGCTGGCCGCACCAGCAACCGTACTGGCCCTCTGGGCTGCCAGCGCTCAAGCTGCGACCAACGACGATATCGCCAAACGCCTCGAGCCGGTCGGCCAGGTCTGCGTTCAGGGTCAGGAGTGCAAGGGGATGGAAGTCGCCGCAGCCGCAGGCGGCGGTGGCGGCGCGAAGACGCCGGACGAAGTGATCGCCAAGCACTGCAACGCTTGCCATGGCTCCGGCCTGCTGGGTGCGCCGAAGATCGGCGACACGGCGGCGTGGAAAGACCGCGCCGACCACCAGGGTGGCCTCGACGGCATCCTGGCCAAGGCCATCACCGGCATCAACTCGATGCCGCCGAAGGGCACCTGCGCCGATTGCTCCGACGCCGAGCTCAAGGGCGCGATCCAGAAGATGTCCGGCCTGAAGTAAGGCCCCGCATCCTCGAAAAAACCGTCTTCGGACGGTTTTTTTGTGCCCGCGATCCGGCTCTGAGGCTGGTCATTGCAGCAATCTGGCGGCAAGCTCGGTCGTACCTCTATTCATGGAACGGGCGGGAGGCTTCAGATGGTGCAGCTGTGTTCGATCGAACAGGCCGTGGACGATGTGCTGGCGCGGTTGCCGGCGCATATCCACATGGGCCTGCCGCTGGGGCTGGGCAAGCCTAACCGCTTCGTCAATGCGCTGTACCGGCGCATCAAGGGCCTGCCGCAGCGCCGGCTGACGGTCTACACGGCCCTGTGCCTAGGCCGTCCAGCCCTGGGCGACGGTTTGCAGAAGCGCTTCCTGGAGCCCTTCGTGGAGCGGGTCTTCGGCGATTACCCGGAACTGGAGTTCCTCGCCGACCTGCGCCGCGACAGCCTGCCGGCCAACATCCGCATCGAGCAGTTCTTCATGCAGCCCGGCAGCCTGCTGCACAGCACGCAGGCACAGCAGGACTACGTCAGCAGCAACTACAGCCACGCGGCCCGCGACATCAACGCCGCCGGGCTGAACCTGGTGGCGCAGTTGCTGGCCAGCAGCAGTGAGCATCCCGACCGCCTGAGCCTGAGCTGCAACCCGGACATCACCCTCGACCTGCTGCCGATGATCGCCAAGCGCCGGGCCGCCGGGGAAACCATCCTGCTGGTGGGCCAGGTGCACACCGAGCTGCCGTACATGCCCGGCGACGCCGAGGTGGACATCGACACCTTCGACCTGCTGGTCGACGAGAAGGACAGCAGCACGCTGTTTTCCACGCCGAACATGCCGGTGGGGTTTCAGGATCATTTCATCGGCCTGCACGCCAGCGCGCTGGTGCGCGACGGCGGCACGCTGCAGATCGGCATCGGCTCGATGGGCGATGCGCTGACCGCCGCCCTGCTGGCGCGCCAGGCCGACAACGCCGGATACCGCAGCCTGTTGGCCGAGGTGAACCTCAGCCCGTGGGCGCGGCTGATCGAGGGCGAGGGCGGTCTCGAACCGTTCGCCAAGGGCCTGTACGGTTGCAGCGAAATGTTCGTCAACGGCCTGCTGGTTTTGGCGGAGGCGGGGATCATCCGGCGCAAGGTCTACCCGGATGTGCCGACCCAGGAACAGGCCAACGCCGGCACCCTCGATGAGGCCGCGCAATCCGACGGCGTTTCGGTGCACGGCGGCTTCTTTCTCGGGCCGCGCAGTTTCTACGAGCGCTTGCACGAGCTGTCGCACGGTAAGCGCCTCGAATTCGACATGACCCGCATCAGTTACATCAACGAGCTGTACGGTCAGGAAGCGCTCAAGCGCCTGCAGCGCCTCGATGCGAGGTTCATCAACACGGTGTTCACCATGACCCTGCTCGGTGCCGGTGTGGCCGACCAGTTGGAGGACGGGCGGGTGCTCAGCGGCGTCGGCGGGCAGTACAACTTCGTTGCCCAAGGCCACGCGCTGGAGGGGGCGCGGTCGATCCTGCTGCTGCGCAGCTGGCGCGAGGCCGGCGGCGAGGTCAGTTCGAACATCGTCTGGGAGTACGGCCACTGCACGATTCCGCGGCACCTGCGCGATATCGTGGTGACCGAGTACGGCATCGCCGACCTGCGCGGCAAGTCCGACGCGGCGGTGATCGAGGCCTTGCTGAACATCAGCGACTCGCGCTTTCAGCCGGAGCTGACCGAGCGGGCGCAGAAGGCCGGCAAACTGCCGAAGGATTTTCGCCTCGATCCGCGTTTCGCCGACAACACCCCGCAGCGTTTGCAGGGGATGGCCGCGCGGCATCCGAACCTGTTTCCGGAGTATCCGCTGGGGTGCGATTTCACCGAGACCGAACGGGATCTGCTGCGGGCGCTGAACTGGCTCAAGAGCAAGTTCAAGCTGAGCGAAGTCCTTGAGTTGGGGAAAGCGGCGCTGGATGCGCCGCAGGCGTCGGCGTTCCCCGCGCACCTTGAGCGGATGCGACTGACAGCCCCGGAGGGCCTCAAGGAAGACCTGTTCCAGCGCCTGCTGCTCACCGGCCTGAAGGCCACCGCGCAATGAGATCAGCAGCCAAAACAACTGTGGGAGCCAGCAGGCTGGCTCCCGCAAGGGCACTGCTGTGCGGGTTACTCGATGAAGGTGACGACGCCGTCCTTCAGCGATTTGACCCGGGCCAGCGATTCGACGCGGTAGCCCTGGGAGTCCAGCTCGGCGCGGCCGCCCTGGAACGACTTTTCGATGACGATGCCCAGGCCCGCCACGGTGGCGCCGGCCTGTTTGATGATCGAGATCAGCGCCTGGGACGCTTTGCCGTTGGCCAGGAAGTCGTCGATGATCAGCACGCGGTCGCTGCTGGTCAGGTGACGGGGGGAGATGGCCACGGTGCTTTCGGTCTGCTTGGTGAACGAGTACACGGTCGCCGACAGCAGGTTCTCGGTCAGGGTCAGGGACTGGTGCTTGCGGGCGAAGATCACCGGCACGCCCAGGTTCAGGCCGGTCATGATCGCCGGGGCGATGCCCGAGGCTTCGATGGTGACGATCTTGGTGATGCCCGAATCCTTGAACAGCGCGGCGAATTCGTCGCCGATCAGCTTCATCAGGGCCGGGTCGATCTGATGGTTCAGAAAGGCGTCGACTTTCAGGACCTGGTCGGAAAGCACGATGCCTTCTTCGCGGATTTTCTTGTGCAGTGCTTCCATGAAGCGTTCCTCTACTGGCGCCGTGTGCGCCGAAGGTCTAGTAAAAAAGTGGTCGATTCTAACGCTTTAGCATCGCGCGTATATCAGCCAATGCGTTGTTGCCCCGCACGGCCTTGACTTCGGTCGGGGTGTCATCGTTGCCTTCCCAGGCCAGGTCGTCCGGCGGCAGCTCGTCGAGGAAGCGGCTCGGGGCGCAGTCGACGATCTCGCCGTACTGCTTGCGCTTGGCGGCGAAGGTGAAGGCCAGGGTCTGGCGGGCGCGGGTGATGCCCACGTAGGCCAGGCGGCGTTCCTCTTCGATGGTGTCGGCCTCGATGCTGGAACGGTGCGGCAGGATTTCCTCTTCCATGCCCATGATGAACACGTAAGGGAACTCCAGGCCCTTGGACGCGTGCAGGGTCATCATCTGCACGCCCTCGGCGCCGTCTTCCTCTTCCTGCTGGCGTTCGAGCATGTCGCGCAGCACGAGTTTGCCGATGGCGTCCTCGACGGTCATCTCGCCGTCTTCGTCCTTCTCCAGGGTGTTCTTCAAGGCTTCGATCAGGAACCAGACGTTGCTCATCCGGTAGTCCGCGGCCTTGTCGCTGGAACTGTTGGTGCGCAGCCAGTTCTCGTAGTCGATGTCCATGACCATGCTGCGCAGGGCCGAGATCGGATCCTCGCCGGCGCACTGCTCGCGCACCTTGTCCATGAAGCGCTTGAAGCGCGACAGGCGGTCGGTGAAGCGGCTGTCCAGGTGTTCGCCCAGGCCGATCTCGTCGGTGGCGGCGTACATCGAGATCTTGCGCTCGGTGGCGTAGTTGCCGAGCTTCTCCAGGGTGGTGGAGCCGATTTCCCGGCGCGGCACGTTGATCACCCGCAGGAAGGCGTTGTCGTCGTCCGGGTTCACGATCAGGCGGAAGTAGGCCATCAGGTCCTTCACTTCCTGGCGGCCGAAGAAGCTGTTGCCGCCGCTCAAGCGGTACGGTACCTGGTGGTGCTGCAGCTTCAGCTCGATCAGCTTGGCCTGGTAGTTGCCGCGGTAGAGGATCGCGAAGTCGCTGTAGGGCCGGTCGGTGCGCAGGTGCAGGCTGAGGATCTCCATGGCCACCCGCTCGGCCTCGGCGTCCTCGTTGCGGCAGCGGATCACGCGGATCTCGTCGCCGTGGCCCATCTCGCTCCACAGCTGCTTCTCGAACTCGTGGGGGTTGTTGGAGATCAGCACGTTGGCGCAGCGCAGGATGCGGCTGGTGGAGCGGTAGTTCTGCTCCAGCATCACCACTTTGAGCGACGGGTAGTCTTCCTTGAGCAGCATCAGGTTTTCCGGCCGCGCGCCGCGCCAGGCGTAGATCGACTGGTCGTCGTCGCCCACCACGGTGAACTGGTTGCGCTTGCCGATCAGCATCTTCACCAGCAGGTACTGGCTGGCGTTGGTGTCCTGGTATTCGTCCACCAGCAGGTAGCGCACCTTGTTCTGCCACTTTTCGAGGATGTCGGCGTGGCCCTCGAAGAGCTTCACCGGCAGCAGGATCAGGTCGTCGAAGTCCACCGCGTTGAACGCCTTGAGCGTGCGCTGGTAGTGGGTGTAGACGATGGCGGCGGTCTGCTCCTTGGGGTTGCGCGCGTTCTCCAGGGCCTGGGCCGGCAGGATCAGGTCGTTCTTCCAGGCGCCGATCATGTTCTTGATCTCGTCGACGCCGTCGTCGCCCGAGTATTCCTTCTGCATGATGTCGGTCATCAGCGACTTGACGTCGGTCTCGTCGAAGATCGAGAAACCGGGCTTGTAGCCCAGGCGCTCGTGCTCCTTGCGGATGATGTTCAGGCCCAGGTTGTGGAAGGTGCTGACCGTCAGGCCGCGGCCTTCGCCGGCGCGCAGCAGGGTGCCGACCCGCTCCTTCATTTCGCGGGCGGCCTTGTTGGTGAAGGTCATCGCGACGATGTACTGGGCGCGGATGCCGCAGTTCTGGATCAGGTGCGCGATCTTGCGCGTGATCACGCTGGTCTTGCCGGAGCCAGCGCCGGCGAGCACCAAAAGAGGGCCGCCGACGTAGTTCACGGCCTCTTGCTGCCGGGGATTGAGTCGGGACATACGGAAATTCGGGAGTCGTTGACGAAATGGGGCGGCATTTTAACAGGCTCAGCGAATTGTGCCGCACCTGTCCGACTTGTGACGCAGCACGCGGTTACAGTTTGCCGGTTTTGATACTTTCACGCAGGATGTGCGGAGATTTTGCGTCTAATGTTCTCATTCGTGACACAAAACGACGATTTGATAACCGATGTCATTTGGTCATTGGCCGGCGCAACGGCATAATGCCCGCCGCCCACATCATTGCAGAGTCTAGGGAGTCAGCTTGTCTACGCCTGTCGAACCCTTGCGTTTGCTGCTGCTGGCCGAAGAGCCGGCCTGGACAGCGTTGTTGCGCGAGTGCCTGGCGCCGATGGGCAGCTCGGCGGTGCTGATCGGCGCGCCGGACTGGGATTCGGTCAGCCGCCTGTTCGAAGACAACCGCCACGCGGTGCTGCTGACCGTGCCGGCCCTGCAGCCGGCGCCCGGACGCTGCAGCCTGCCGACGGTGCTGCTTCTGGAGCACGAGCCGGCGAACCCGCCCGACGGCGTCAGCGACTGGCTGGTGCGCGACGCGCTCGACACCGGCATGCTGCGCCGCTGCCTGCGCCATGTGCGCGAGCGGGGCGTGCTGGAGAACACCCTGCAGCGTTTGGCCGAACAGGATCCGCTGACCGGGATCGCCAACCGCCAGGGTTTCCAGACGTTGCTCACGGCCCGCTTGGCCGAAAACGACGGCCGCGGCCTGGCCCTCGGGCACCTGGACCTGGACAACTTCCGCCACGCCAACGACGCCCTCGGCCACCAGGCCGGCGACCGCCTGATCCTGCAGGTGGTGGCGCGGCTCAAGAGCCAGCTGGAGGCCGGCGATCAGCTGGCCCGGCTGGGCAGCGACGAATTCGCCCTGCTGATCGACACGCGCCGCGCCCCGCAGCGCGCCGAGTGGATGGCCGAGCGCATCACCGAAGCGCTGGCCGAACCCTACTGGATCGACGGCGAGAGCCTGCTGATCGGCTCCAGCCTGGGCATCGCCCATGCCCGCGCCCATGCCGGCGCCGACCCGCTGATGTGGCATGCGCACATCGCCATGCAGCAGGCCAAGAGCACCCAGGGCTGCACCTTCCATATCTTCAACGAACGGATCAACCGCAACGCGCGGAGCATGGCCGACCTGGAAAGCGAGCTGCGCCGGGCCTTGCGCCGCGACGAACTGGAACTGCACTACCAGCCGCGCCTGAACCTGGCGGACGGGCAGATCGTCGGCCTCGAGGCCCTGGTGCGCTGGCGCCACAGCGAGCGCGGGCTGCTGCCGCCCAGCGAGTTCGTGCCGCTGGCCGAGCAGAGCGGGCTGATCGTGCCTTTGGGCTACTGGGTGATCTCCCGGGCCCTGCGCGACATGCAGGCCCTGCGCGAACACGGCCTGCCGGCGCTGCACATGGCGATCAACCTGTCGTTCCGCCAGTTTCAGGACAGCCAGCTGCTGCCCACCCTCAGCCGCCTGATCGCCGAACGCGGCGTCGAGGCCCAGTGGCTGGAGTTCGAACTCACCGAAACCGCCGTGATGCGCCGCAGCGACCTGGTCAAGCAGACCATGGACGCCCTCGGCCGCCTCGGCGTGCGCTTCTCGCTGGACGACTTCGGCACCGGGTTCTCCTCGTTCGTGCACCTCAACAGCCTGCCGATCACCTTGCTCAAGATCGACAAGAGCTTCGTCGGCGGCATGGAACAGCGCGAAGAGAACCGCAAGCTGGTGCACGCGATGATCAACCTGGCGCACAACCTGCACCTGGAAGTGGTGGCCGAAGGGGTGGAGACCCCTGAACAGATGGCGTTGCTGCGCGGGTACGGTTGCGACCAGGTGCAGGGCTACCTGATCAGCAAGCCGCTGCCGCTGGCGGAGCTGGTGGCTTACCTCACGGTCGGTTCCGGCGAAGAGCCGGCGCTGGACGTCGTGGTCTGAGCGGACCACTCCGGCAGGTGCAGTGCTTCGGCTGAGGCCAGCGCCAGCAGGCTGGCGCCCGCAGAGAACTGCGGGGCACCGCTAAACCCTGTGGGAGCCAGCCTGCTGGCGATGGCGCCAGTCCAGACGCCGCGTGAATAGATCATTCAGCCTGGGCGACCGCGAACGAATCCGAAGGCTCGTGCCGGATCATCCGCTTCATCTTCCACTCGAACCCCAGCGTCAGGCACACCGCCGCGCACGCCAGCCCCAGCGCCAGGCCCCACCAGACGCCGGTCGGCCCCCAGTGCAGATGGAACGCCATCAGCCACGCCGCCGGCGCGCCGATCAGCCAGTAGCAGCCGAGCCCGACCAGAAACGTGGTCTTGGCGTCCTTGAGCCCGCGGATGCAGCCCATGGCGATGGTCTGCACGCCGTCGAACAGTTCGAACCACGCCGCCACCATCAGCAGGCTGACGGCCAGGCGGATCACCTCGGCGAAGGCCGGGTCGTCATGATCCAGGAACAGGCCCACCAGCGGATCCGGCAACAGCCAGAACACCATGGCGAAGCACAGCATCACCGCCGCGCCGAAGGCGATCCCGACCCGCCCGGACATCCGCGCGTCGAGCAATTGTCCGGCGCCGTAATGCTGACCGATGCGCATGGTGATCGCGTAGGACAGCCCCGCCGGCACCATGAACGCCACCGAGACGATCTGCAGGGCGATCTGGTGCGCCGCCAGTTGCGTGCTGCCCATGGTGCCCATGCACAGCGCGGCGAAGGCGAACAGCCCGACCTCCACGGCGTAGGTGCCGCCGATCGGCAGGCCCAGGCGCCACAGTTCCTTGAGGTATTGCCGGTTGAGGCGCGACAGGCCCTGGCGCAGCGGGTAGGCGTCGTAGGCCGGATGCCGGCGGATGTGCCAGGCCAGCGCCAGCGCCATGCAGTTGGCGACGATCGCCGTGACCAGGCCGATGCCGGTCAGCCCCAGCTTCGGCAGGCCGAACAGTCCGGTGATCAGCGCGTAGTTGAGCAGGAAGTTGGCCACGGTGCCGGCCAGGCTGATGACCATCACCGGCGTCGCCCGACCGATGGCGCTGGTGAAGCCACGCAGGGCCATGAAGCTCAGGTAGCCGGGCAGGGCGAACGGCAGGGCCAGCAGGAACTGCCCGGCGGCGTTGACGTTGGTTTGGGTCTGGCCGAACAGCAGCAGCACCGGCTTGAGGTTCCACAGCAGCAGACCGGCGCCGAGGGCCATCAGCCAGGCCAGCCACAGCCCGGCCTGGGTCAGCCGCGCGGCGCCGAGGATGTCGCCGGCGCCCTGACGGATCGCCACCAGGGTGCCGACCGCCGCGATCACGCCGATGCAGAAGATCGACACGAACGAATAGCTCGCCGCGCCGAGGCCGCCGCCGGCCAGGGCCTCCGGGCTCAGGCGCGCCATCATCAGGGTGTCGGTCAGCACCATCAGCATGTGCGCCAACTGCGAGGCGATCAGCGGCCCCGCCAGCCGGAGGATGGCCCAGAGTTCGGTACGCACGGGACGCTGCATGGTCGTCACATCCTTTTAATCGAGGGAGCAAGAGACCGTCGATTCTCGCGGTTCGGCGGGGTTGGCACAAAGGGATAAAAAGGATGGGTGGCATGATTAAAACTCATCCAGGGGCATTTCTGCTAAGTTGACGCCATCCCGCAACCGGAGCCTTGTCTATGTCCCGTCGTCTGCCGCCCTTGTATGCCCTGCGCGCATTCGAAGCAGCGGCGCGGCACAGCTCGTTCACCCGCGCCGCCGAAGAGTTGTCGATCACTCAGAGTGCGGTCAGCCGGCATGTCCGCACGCTCGAGGAGCACTTCGCCTGCCGGCTGTTCCACCGCAGCGGCCGCAACCTGCAGCTGACCGAATCGGCGCGCCTGCTGTTGCCCGGCATCCGTGAAGGTTTTGCGGCGCTGGAGCGGGCCTGCAATACCTTGCGCGCCGAAGACGACATCCTGCGCATGAAAGCCCCGTCGACCCTGACCATGCGCTGGCTGCTGGCGCGGCTCAGCCGGTTCCGCCATCTGCAGCCGGGCAACGAGGTGCAGTTGACCAGTGCCTGGATGGACGTGGATTCGGTGGACTTCAACAACGAACCGTTCGATTGCGCCGTTCTGCTCAGCGACGGGCATTTTCCCCCGGACTGGGAAGCCAGCCTGCTGTTCCCGGAAGAACTGATCCCGGTGGGCGCGCCCAACCTGCCTGATGACCGGCCCTGGGACGCGGCGCGGCTGGCCGCCACCGAACTGCTGCACCCGACCCCCGACCGGCGCGACTGGCGCAGTTGGCTGGAGCGCATGGGCCTGTCCGAGCAGGTGTCGCTCAAGGGCGGGCAGGTGTTCGATACCCTGGAGCTGGGAATGATCGCAGCGGCACGGGGCTACGGCGTATCGATGGGCGACCTGCTGATGGTGGCCGAGGACGTGGCCCAGGGACGGCTGAGCCTGCCGTGGCCCACCGCCGTCGCCAGCGGCCTGAACTACTACCTGGTGTGGCCCAAGACCCGTCCGGGCGGTGAACGTTTACGCCGCCTCAGCGATTTCCTTCAGGGCGAAGTCCGGGCGATGGAACTGCCGCAGGTCGCGCGCTTGAGCTGAATCGTTCGAGCCACCACAATGCCGGCCCTGGGGCATAACCCTGTTGTGCGCTCAAGTATTCGTTTTCACAGCCGAATACGTCCAAGTGGAACCGTCGTGCCGGTCCACGATACACCCCCATTATTAGAATATTTTCCGAGCCGTGATCAGGGAGGATCCGCAGGCCCGGCCAGGAGCTGTCCATGTCTCAACCCCGCGCCCGGATCGCCTCGCAGCTGGGCCTCGCGCTCGCCGTGATACTGGCGGTCGTCATCAGCGGCAGTACGGTGTTCGCCTTGCGTTCGCTGGATTCGGCCAACCTCGCCACCCGTGAAGAGCACCTGGCCAGCGAGGCGCGCCTGCTGGCCGACCAACTGAGCACCTTCCACGGCACGCTGCGCGAAAGCACCCAGCGCCTGAGCGGGCTGTTCGAGAAGCGCTTCAGCGCGGGCCTGAGCATCCACCCGGACGAACCGGTGACCGTCGCCGGCACCCGCACGCCGGGCCTGCACCTGGGCGGTGAGGTGTTGAACAACAACTTCAAGGAAGTCGACGAGTTCAAGCAGATGACCGCCGGCGTCGCCACGCTGTTCGTGCGCAGCGGCGAAGACTTCATCCGCGTCAGCACCTCCCTGAGCAAGCAGGACGGCACCCGGGCCATCGGCACCGTGCTCGACCACGCCCACCCGGCCTACGCGCGGTTGATGGCGGGGCAGGGCTATGTCGGCCGCGCCTTGCTGTTCGAGCGCCTGTACATGACCCAGTACACCCCAGTGCGCGACGCTGGCGGCAAGGTGATCGCCGTATTGTTCGTCGGCTTCGACTATACCGATGCGCAGAACGCCCAGTTCGACAACCTCAAGCGCTTCCGCATCGGCCAGACCGGCTCGTTGGCGCTGCTGGACGAGCAGGGCAAATGGCTGGTGGCCCCGGCCGGCGTGCAGGCGCCGGAGCAAGCGGTGTCGGTGGTCGCCGGTCTGGCGAAGACCCCGGGCAAGGGCCGCTTCTGGAGCGACAGCGCCGAAGACTTCTACAGCATCGCCGTACCGTTCGACGGCGGGCCGTGGTCGGTGGTGGCGAGCATGCCGAAAAGCGAGATCCGCGCCGTGACCTGGAGCGTCGGCACGCAACTGGCCATCGGCAGCCTGCTGGCGATGCTGCTGGCGGTGGGTTCCGTGGTCTGGCTGCTGCGCAGCAAGCTGCAGCCGCTGGGGGATCTGGTGCGGCAGGCCGAGGCGCTGGGCGCCGGCGACCTGAGCGTGCGACTGGACGTTTCGAGCAACGACGAGATCGGTCAGCTGGCCCGCGCCTTCAACCAGATGAGCCAGGCCCTGTCGACCATGGTCGAGCACATCCGCCGTTCCTCCGAAGAGGTCAACCGCCGGGCCCAGGCGCTGTCGGGCTTGTCCGGCGGCGCGTACGAAGGCATGGAGCAACAGTCCGGCGAAATCACCAGCATGGCGGGCGCGGTCGAGGAGTTCAGCGCCACCTCGCTGAACATCGCCGACAACATGGGCAACACCCAGCGCCTGGCCCAGGAAAACGCACAGCAGACCCAGATCGGCCGCACCTCGATGGAAGAAGCGTCTTCGTCGCTGGAGCAGATCGCCGGCGCGCTGAACACCACCGCGACCGTCATCAACACCCTCGGTCAGCGTTCCCAGGAAATCGGCGGCATCGTCAGCGTGATCACCGCGATCGCCGAACAGACCAACCTGCTGGCGCTCAACGCCGCCATCGAAGCGGCCCGCGCCGGCGAACAGGGTCGCGGCTTTGCGGTGGTGGCCGACGAGGTGCGCAACCTGGCTTCGCGCACCCGTCAGGCGACCGACGAGATCTCCGGCATGATCCAGAGCATCCAGCAGGAGACCGGCAACGCCATCAGCACCATGGAGCAGGGCAATGCGCTGATGCAGGAAGGCCTGTCGCGCAACGCCAACGTCGCCTCGGCCCTGGCGCGCATCGACGAGCAGAGCCGCTCGGCGGGCCAGCAGTTCGCGGCGATCACCACCGCGACCCAGGAGCAGAGCAGCACCGCGACCCTGCTCAGCAGCAACCTGCAGAGCATCGCGCTGGCCAACAGCGAACAGCGGGAAGTGGTGTCCAACCTTGCGGTCACCGCCAAGGAGTTGGAGAAGCTGGCGGCGGATCTGCGCTCCGAGGTCGACCGCTTCCGCTGAGTCGCCCCCGCCATCGATGCGCCGGACAGACCGCCATCGCCAGCAGGGCTGGCTCCCACAGTTCTAGCCGCCTCACCGCGCGCCCTGTGGGAGCGGGCTTGCCCGCGATGGCGGCGGAACATCCGACATCGTTGTGCCGGACAGACCGCCATCGCCAGCAGGCTGGCTCCCACAGTTCTAGCCGCCTCACCGCGCGCCCTGTGGGAGCGGGCTTGCCCGCGATGGCGGCGGAACATCCGACATCGATGTGCCGGACAGACCGCCATCGCCAGCAGGCTGGCTCCTACAGTTTTGCCGGCACCTCCAATCCCCTGTGGGAGCGAGCCTGCTCGCGATGGGCCCGACGCGGTTCCCGCCCCTACTGCGTCGCCGGCCGGTACTGCAGCGCCTCCGCCAGATGCTCGCGGCGGATGCCGTCGCAGCGTTCGAGGTCCGCCAGCGTCCGCGCCACCTTGAGCAGGCGGTGCGCCGAGCGCAGCGACAGCGTCAGGCGCTCGCAGGCCGATTCCAGCCACGCCTCGTCGGCTGTGGATAACCCGCAATGGCGCCGCAGCCCCGGCAAATCCAGAAAGGCATTGGCGCACCGTTGGCGCTTCTGCTGGCGCTCCCGGGCCTCGGCCACTTGCCCGGCGGCACTGGCGCTGTCCTCCCCCGGTTTCACCAGCGGATTCAACGCCGTGGCTTCCCGCGCCACCGTCAGGTGCAGGTCGATCCGGTCCAGCAGCGGCCCCGACAACTTGTTGCGGTAGCGCTGCACCATGTCCGGCGTGCAGGAGCAACGGCCGGTGGGTTCGCCAAGATATCCACAGGGGCACGGGTTCATCGCCGCCACCAGTTGAAAGCGCGCCGGAAAGCGCACCCGTTCCTTGGCCCGGGCAATCACGATGTGGCCTGACTCCAGCGGCTCGCGCAGCACCTCCAGCACCTTGCGGTCGAACTCCGGCAGTTCGTCGAGGAACAGCACGCCGTGGTGGGCAAGGGTGATTTCCCCGGGCTGCGGTTTCGAACTGCCGCCCACCAAGGCCGGCCCGGACGCCGAGTGGTGCGGCTGGCGGAAGGGGCGCTGCGGCCAATGGGTCAGCGGCGCGCCGTTGGCGACCGACTGGATGGCCGCGACCTCCAGCGCTTCGCTTTCGGTCAGCGGCGGCAGCAGCCCCGGCAAGCGGCTGGCCAGAAGCGTCTTGCCGGTGCCCGGCGGTCCGCTGAACAACAGGTTGTGGGCGCCTGCCGCGGCGATCAGCAAGGCGCGCTTGGCGGCCGCCTGGCCTTGCACCTCGTTGAGGTCGGGGTAGGGTTTGGCGGCGTGGATCAGGCCGTCCGACACGTACGGCTCGACCGGCGTGTGCCCGTTGAAGTGCGCCACCGCCTGCAACAGGTGATCCACCGCGATCACCTTCAGCCCCGACGCCAGGCACGCTTCCTCGGCGTTGGCCCGCGGCACCACCAGCGAGCGGCCGGCCCTGCGCGCCGCCAGCGCCGCCGGCAGCACCCCGCGGACCGGGCGCACGGCGCCGGACAGCGCCAGTTCGCCCAGGCACTCCACGTCGTCCAGGGTCAGGGTCGGCACCTGTACGCTGGCCGAAAGGATGCCCAGGGCGATGGCCAGGTCGAACCGCCCGCCGTCCTTGGGCAGGTCCGCCGGGGCGAGGTTCAGGGTGATCCGCCGCGCCGGAAACTGCAGCCCGGAATTGATGATCGCGCTGCGCACCCGGTCCTTGCTCTCCTTCACCGCCGTCTCGGGCAGGCCGACCATGGTCAGCGACGGCAGGCCGTTGGCCAGATGGACTTCGACGGTGACGGCGGGGGCCTCCACGCCGATCTGGGCGCGGCTGTGGACGATGGCGAGGGACATGGGCGTTCCTTGAAATGGGCGGGCCGCTTCCTGCGGTGCTTCAAGGGTAGACGGGGGAAACGGATCCGGCGGCGGGCGCGGGGCGGCAAACCTTCACCGGATGTTGCGGCAGGCGTCTTCCCGGACGCCTGCCGTTTCAGCCCTAAGTGCGCGCAGGCCGCGCCAGCACAGCGTTGCGGATGCGCGGCCCGTAGAGGCCGACGATGAGGCCGAGGACGATCAGAATCACCGCCAGCACTTTGTTCAGCGGCACGCTTTCGTTGTACGCCACGATGGCCGCGATCAGGACGGCCAACGCTACGTGCAATGGCTCAACGGTGGTTTGCCTCCGGGGAGGACGAGGGTTATCGCGCGGCGGAAGTCCGGTTCAGGCATGCCCAGTACAGCAGCGCGACGCCGCTGATGGCGGCGCCGAGCAGGCACACGTTCACCCAGCCGTAATGGGCGTAGGTGTAGGTGGCCGCTACGGCGCCCAGGCCGCTGCCGACCGAGTAGAAGCACATGTAGGCGCCCGCCAGGCGGCTTTGCGCGTCGGGCCGGGCGGCGAAGATCAGGCTCTGGTTGGTCACGTGCACCGCTTGCACGGCGAAGTCCAGCAGCACCACGCCGATGACCATGGCCAGCAGCGAGCTTTCGACGAACGCGGTGGGCAGCCAGGACAAGGTCAGCAGCGCCAGGGCGATGCCGGTGGTGCGGTTGCCCAGGCCCCGGTCGGCCAACTGTCCCGCCTTGGCGGCGGCCAGGGCACCGGCGACACCGGCCAGGCCGAACAGGCCGATCTGGGTGTGCGACAGCGACAGGGGCGGCGCGCTCAGCGGCAGCACCATCGAGGTCCACAGCACGCTGAACGCGGCAAAGATGAGCAGGGCGAAGGTGCCCCTGACGCGCAGGGTGCGTTCGCTCAGGTACAGCTGGAAGACCGAGCGCAGCAACTGCCGGTAGCCGCCGGCGGCCGGTGGCGCGGCGGACGCCGGCAGGGTGCGGTGCAGCACCAGCGCCATGCCGGCCATCAGGGCGGCCGAGACGAAATACACACCGCGCCAACCCGCCAGGTCCGCCACGGCGCCGGAGACGAAGCGGGCCAATAGAATGCCCAGCACCACGCCGCTGGTGACGGTGCCGATGGCCTGGCCGCGCTGTTCCGGGCTGGCCAGGGCGGCGGCGTAGGCGACCACCACCTGCACCACCACGGCCATCAAACCCACCAGCACCATCGCGCCGAGCAGCGTGAGCCAGTCCTGCGACAGGCCGACCGCGCAGAGGGCGACGGCGGACGTCAGCATCTGCGTCAGGATCAGTCGCTTGCGGTTGAGCAGATCGCCCAGCGGCACGATGAACAGCAGCCCCGCCGCGTAACCGGCCTGGGTGGCGGTCACCACGACGCCGATGGCGCCGGGCGCGACCGCAAGGCTCGCGGCCATGGACTCCAGCAGCGGCTGGGCGAAATACACGTTGGCCACCGCCATGGCGCAGGTGATGGCGAACAGCAGCGTCCGGTAGCGGCCGAGCGTCGGCGCCGGGCGTTCCCGAGCAGCCAGGGCAGCGGTCTCGCGATCCATTGTCGAGGGCGTTTGAGAATCCGGCATCGCGACATCCATCCTTGAGCTGATGTGGTTTCGAAACAAAACCGATGCGTGGATTTTTACCCAATCAAGTTTTAATATGCAACCAGTTGTTCGAAGCACTTACCCTGACGCCCGCAGCGTCTTTTTTCCTTCTTGCCGATTGAATCCGGAGACCCATGGCCCGACAGCAGCAACTGGCGCAAAGCGAATGCCCCGTGGCCCGAACGCTCGAAGCCATCGGCGACCGCTGGGTGCTGATGATCATCCGCGACGCCTTCGACGACGTCCGCCGGTTCACGGAATTCCAGAAACGCCTGGGCCTGGCCCGCAACATCCTCACGGTCAAGCTCAAGATGCTGGTCGAGTTGGGGGTGTTCGAGGTGCAGCCGGCGTCCGACGGCAGTGCCTACAAGGAATACGTGCTGACCGAAATGGGGCGCTCCGTGTTTCCCATCGTGGTCAGCCTGCGCCAGTGGGGGGAGCGCTTCCTCTTCAAGGAAGGCGAGTGCCATTCGGTGCTGCTGGACGACGAACTGTCGGAACCGATCGAGACCCTTGCGGTCCGCTCAAGGTCGGGCAAGGTGCTGTCTCCGGCCGATTGCCACCGGCGGGTGGTCAAGCGCGGCGCCTGAGGCGCGGGACGCCTTCACCGGATACGCGAACCCCACACCGGAAGGTGTGGGGTTTTTCATGGGCTGCCGATCCGTAGCCCGGCAGGCTGCGGCCTCACTCGGTCGGCGGGTTCAGCTTCGCTTCGAGCTCCGCCACTTTTGCCTCGAGGCTTTCGAGGCGGGCGCGGGTGCGGGCGAGCACCACCATCTGGCTGTCGAACTCTTCGCGGCTCACCAGGTCCAGTTTGCTGAAGGCGCTCTGCATCAGCATCTTGAACTGGCTTTCGATTTCGGCTTTGGGCAAGGGCGTGTCGCCGCTGAACAGACGGGAGGCGGTGCCGCTCAGGGCGTCGAGGAAGTCTTTGGGCGCGAGCATGGGAAATGTCCTGGAAACAATGGCCGGCAGTGTATCACGCAGTGTCTATAGTCATTGGCGCCGGCAGGGATGCACGCTTTTCGCGCAAGCGGCCGGACGGCGGCGCACCGTTGTTGTGCGTATCCCCGATGCCATTTAAGTGATGGCCTCTGCCGACGCGGCCAAGGGATTGAAATCAGTGGGTTTTGGCAAGGTGGCAAGCTTTCTGCTTAGTCGGTGGTGACCCATGCACTGATGCAGTCGCTGTGATGAATGCAGTGCGGCAGGCGGAGCGGGGAGTTTCGTCTGATGCGGTTAGCTGGCGTCGGTCGGGCCGGGAGGGCCGACGATGCGTTACAAAGCCAGGCACTGCGCTTAGACTTGAGTCGGGTTTGTTTTCCTGGGGCAAGTCCACCAATTCGGGAGAGAGTTTCATGAAGCTAGTCACTGCCATCATCAAGCCGTTCAAGCTGGACGACGTGCGCGAGTCGCTGTCCGAAATCGGCGTGCAGGGCATTACCGTCACTGAAGTCAAAGGCTTCGGCCGGCAGAAGGGTCACACCGAGCTGTACCGCGGCGCGGAATACGTGGTCGATTTCCTGCCCAAGGTGAAGATCGACGTCGCCATCGACGACAAGGACCTTGACCGGGTCATCGAGGCGATCACCAAGGCCGCCAACACCGGCAAGATCGGTGACGGCAAGATCTTCGTGGTCAATCTGGAACAGGCGATCCGCATCCGTACCGGCGAAACCGATACCGACGCCATCTAAGCCGCCACAAACCCAACGCCCCAGGAGAAAACAAAATGACTCTGCGTAAATTCGCAGGGCTAGGAGCCCTGTTGCCTATCGTAATGCCCGGCCTGGCCATGGCGGCAGACGAAGCGGCGGCCCCGGTCCTCAATTCCGGCGACACGGCCTGGATGCTCACCTCCACGGCCCTCGTGCTGTTCATGACCATCCCCGGCCTCGCGCTGTTCTATGGCGGCATGGTCCGTTCGAAAAACATCCTTTCCGTGATGATGCAGTGCTTCGCCATCACCGGTCTGATCAGCGTCCTGTGGGTCATCTACGGCTACAGCATCGCGTTCGACACCACCGGCATGGAGCAGGGCGTCGTCAACTTCAACTCCTTCGTCGGCGGCTTCGGCAAGGCGTTCCTCGCCGGCATCACCCCGGCCAGCCTGACCGGCCCGGCAGCGCTGTTCCCCGAGGCGGTGTTCGTCACCTTCCAGATGACCTTCGCGATCATCACCCCGGCGCTGATCGTCGGTGCGTTCGCCGAGCGGATGAAGTTCTCCGCCATGCTGGTGTTCATGGGCATCTGGTTCACCGTCGTCTATGCGCCGATCGCGCACATGGTCTGGTCCGGCAACGGCGGCCTGATGTGGGACTGGGGCGTGCTCGACTTCGCCGGCGGCACCGTGGTGCACATCAACGCCGGTGTGGCCGGCCTGATCGCCTGCCTGGTGCTGGGCAAGCGCAAAGGCTTCCCGACCACCCCGATGGCGCCGCACAACCTGGGTTACACCCTGATGGGCGCGGCGATGCTGTGGATCGGCTGGTTCGGCTTCAACGCCGGTTCCGCCGCCGCCGCCAACGGCACCGCCGGCATGGCGATGCTGGTCACCCAGATCGCCACCGCCGCGGCGGCGCTGGGCTGGATGTTCGCCGAGTGGATCACCCACGGCAAACCGAGCGCACTGGGTATCGCCTCGGGCGTGGTGGCTGGCCTGGTGGCGATCACGCCGGCCGCCGGCACCGTCGGCCCGATGGGGGCGCTGGTGATCGGCCTGGCGGCGGGCGTGGTCTGCTACTTCTGCGCCACCAGCCTGAAGCGCAAGCTCGGCTATGACGACTCCCTGGACGCCTTCGGCGTGCACGGCATCGGCGGCATCCTCGGCGCGATCCTCACTGGCGTGTTCGCCGCACCGTCGCTGGGCGGTTTCGGCACCGTCACCGACATCGCGGCGCAGGTCTGGATCCAGTGCAAGGGCGTCGGCTTCACGGTGATCTACACCGCGGTCGTGACCTTCGTCATCCTCAAGGTGCTGGACGCAGTGATGGGTCTGCGGGTGACCGACGAGGAAGAGTCGGTGGGCCTGGACCTGGCTCAGCACAACGAGCGCGGCTACAACCTGTAAGCCTGCTACCTTAAAAAATTGCCCGGTCCGCCGGGCATTTTTTTGTCCGGAATTTGTCATCCGTGACACCGTCGGAAGGTTTTCGCGTGCGGCTTCGGCGCCGTCGAAGGCAGGGGTGTTTATGCGGCCAATGGCTTACACCGCTGAAGGAATATTAGGGCCTTTGTTTTTTTCCAGAGCGCGCTAGAATGCGCCCCGAAACGTGCGGAGAACTGTATGTGGCAACAGACTCTGATAACCCTGCGGGCACGGCCCCGGGGCTTTCATCTGGTGACGGACGAGTTGCTGGCCGGCCTGCCCGGACTCAAGGCATGCAAGGTCGGTCTGTTGCATCTGTGGCTGCAGCACACCTCGGCGTCGTTGACTGTCAACGAGAACGCCGATCCGGCGGTACGTCGCGACTTCGAACGGTTTTTCAATCGTCTGGTCCCACAAGGAACGGACGGCTATGAGCACAACGACGAAGGCCTGGACGACCTCCCGGCGCACTTCAAGGCCAGCGTGCTGGGCTGTCAGTTGAGCCTGCCGGTTTCGGCGGGAAAGCTGGCGCTGGGCACCTGGCAAGGCGTTTACCTGGGTGAGCACCGCGATCATGGCGGTGCCCGCAAAGTCCTCGCCACCCTCCACGGTGAAGGGGCATGAGCCGCTGGTCAGCAGCGGCGGATGATTTTTTCCGGCGACTTTCGACAGTTGCCTAAGCTGGTCTATAACTAATCTGCTTTTCGCAAGTCATGAGGTAGAACATGAGCGACGATGATCTGGAAAACGACGACCTCGAAGTAGGCGACGAAGACGATACCGAAGAAGGTCTGGAAGCGGCGGCCGACGATGTCGCCGAGGACAGCGATGACGGCGGCGATGCACCTGCCCCGGCCGCTAAAGGCAAGGCCAAGGCTGCGGTCTCGGTCGACGAGCTGCCGAGCATGGAAGCCAAGAACAAGGAACGCGATGCCCTGGCCAAGGCCATGGAAGAATTCCTTGCCCGTGGCGGCAAAGTGGTTGAGGTGGAGGCCAACGTGGTCGCCGACCCGCCCAAGAAGCCCGACAACAAGTACGGCAGCCGCCCTATCTGAGGCGCGTCGCCCGCTTGCCGAAAAAGCCCGCCGTCGCTGCGGGCTTTTTCATGGGCGGCTGAAAGAGGTGGCAACGGGTTTTTGAGCCATCCCTTGTGGGAGCCAGCCTGCTGGCGATAGCAGTGGATCTGTCACCACCATCGGGCAGGCCCGATCGCCGGCAGGCTGGCTCCTGCATGGGCGTGGCATCAGTGGGAGAGGGCATTCCAGCGTGCGAGCACGGCCGGCAGGTCGGTCAGGCTGCGGATCTCTGCGTCCGGCAGGCGCTCCGCTTCCCAGGCCTTGCCCGCCGGGTTGAACCAGATCGCCCGCAGCCCGGCCTGCTGCGCCCCGGCGATGTCGTCCCCCGGGTGGTCGCCGATGTGCACCGCCGCCTCGGCGCTCACGCCGCCGCGCTGCAAGGCTTCATGGAACAGCCGCGCATCCGGCTTGGCGATGCCGATGTCTTCGGCGCACAGGGCGAACTTGAAGTAGTCGGCCAGCCCCAGCCGGCGCACGTCGGCGTTGCCGTTGGTGACCACGCCCAGGGCATAGTGGTTGGCGAGGATCTCCAGCACCGGCTCGACCTCGGGGAACACCTCGATCTGGTGCCGTGCGTGGAGGAACACTTCGAAGCTCTTGTCCGCCAGGCCCGAGGCCTCGCCATGGGCGTAGCCGGCCTCTTCCAGCGCATGGAACAGCACCCGCCGACGCAGCGCGCTGATGCGGTGCTTGAGCCCGGGCTCGCCGGCCAGCACCCGTTCGCGGATGGCCCACAGGTGCTCCACCGGCACCGCGCCCAGGTTCGGCGCATGTTCGCCGAGCCATTGGCGCAGCACCGCTTCGGCGCTGAGGATCACCGGAGCGGTGTCCCACAGGGTGTCGTCGAGGTCGAAGGTGATCAACTGGATGCTCATGAATCCTCGCCTTTGGTGCGTTTGGCCCGTGGATGGGCGCTGTCGTAGACCGCCGCCAGGTGCTGGAAGTCCAGGTGGGTGTAGATCTGGGTGGTCTTGATGTCCGAGTGGCCGAGCAACTCCTGCACGGCGCGCAGGTCCTGCGATGACTCCAGCAGGTGGCTGGCGAAGGAATGCCGCAGCATGTGCGGATGCAGGTTCTGCCCCAGCTCCCGTTCGCCGGCGAGCTTGACCCGCACCTGGATCGCCCGGGGGCCGAGGCGCCGGCCTTGCTGGCTGACGAACACGGCGTCGTCCGCCGGATTGGCCAGGGCGCGCAGCGGCAGCCAGTGCTCCAGCGCTTCGCGGGCCTTGGCGCCCACCGGCAGCAGGCGGGTCTTGCTGCCCTTGCCGAGCACCTGGACCATGCCGTCGGCGAGGTCGAGCTGGTCGAGGTTCAGGCCCGTCAGCTCCGACAGGCGCAGGCCGGAGGAATAGAACAGCTCCAGGATCGCCTGATCCCGGCGGGCCATGAAGTCGTCCTCCACCGCGCCTTCGAGCAGTTGCAGCGCTCGGTCGGTGTCGAGGGTCTTGGGCAGGCGGCGCTCGCCCTTGGGCGGCGTCAGGCCGGTGGCCGGGTCGTGGTCGCAGAGGCCTTCACGGTTGAGGAAGTGATAGAGCCCGCGCACCGCCGACAGCAGGCGGGCGAGGCTGCGCGAGGACTGGCCCTGGGCGTGGAGGCGGGCGATCAGGCTGCGCAGGCGCTGGATGTCCAGCGCCTGCCAGCTGCCGATGTTCTGCTTGGCGCACCAGCCGAGCACCTTGTCGAGGTCGCGGCGGTAGGCCGACAGGGTATGGGGCGACACCTGCCGCTCACTGCGCAGGTGTTCGCAGTAAGCGTCCAGTTGCCGTTCCATGTTCAGCGCACCTTGCGCAGGGAGCTGTTGACCCGTGGCAGCACGCGGCCCATGACTTCGGCGATGTAGCTCAGGAACAGCGTGCCCACCGAGCTCTTGTAGTGCTGCGGGTCGCGGCTGGCGATGGCGAGGATGCCGTGGATGCCTTGATGGCTGACGGCGACCACGGCGGTGGAGCCGATCTGCTTGCGCTGCTCCTCGCCGAACAGGAAGTCCAGCTCATGCTCGCGCAGACTGCCGCTGACGCTCTTGCCCTCGGTGAGCAGGCCGCCGATGGCGGTCTGCGCGTCGGCGTGGGTCACCCAGCGGCCTACCGGCGCCGGGTTGTCGCCGAGCAGGATCAGGCTCACGAACGGCACCTGGAACTCCTGGCGCAGGCTGTCCTCGACGCTGATCACCACGTCTTCGAGGGTCGCGGCGTCCATCAGCGCGAGGATCAGGCGCCGGGTCTTCTCGAACAGCCGGTCGTTGTCCCGGGCGACGTCCATCAGGTGCGAGAGGCGATGGCGCATCTCGATGTTGCGTTCGCGCAGGATCGCCATCTGGCGCTCGACCAGCGACACGGTGTCGCCGCGCCGGTGGGGGATGCGCAGGGACGGCAGCAGTTCCTCGTGTTCGGCGAAGAAGTCCGGATGGGCCTCCAGGTAGGCGGCGACGGCGGCCGCCTCCAGGTTTTCGGCGGCGGATCCGGCGGACGGTCTGGCGGGGGCTTGAGGCTTGTCGGTCATGGCTTCTGCTCGCTCAAAGACGCACTTGTCCTTCGTATACACGCACTGCCGGACCGGTCATCAGCACCGGTTGGCCGGGGCCTGCCCATTCGATGGACAGGCGCCCGCCCGGCAGGTCGATCGACAGCGGCGAATCCATCCACCCCTGGCTGATCGCGGCCACTGCAGCGGCGCAGGCGCCGGTGCCGCAGGCCTGGGTTTCCCCGGCGCCGCGCTCCCAGACGCGCAACTGCGCGCGGTGGCGGTCGATGACCTGGAGGAAGCCGACGTTGACCCGTGCCGGAAAGCGCGGGTGGTGTTCGATCTTCGGCCCCAGCTCATGCACCGGTGCGCTGTGGATGTCTTCCACGCGCAGCACGGCATGCGGGTTGCCCATCGACACGGCGGCGATGTCGACGGTGACGCCGTCGACCTGCAGCGGATAGCTTTGGGCCTGGGCCTGTGCATCGAACGGAATGTCGGCGGGCACCAGGCGCGGGGCGCCCATGTTCACGCCGATCTGGCCGTCGTTGCGCACGTCCAGCTCGATGATGCCGCCCTTGGTCTCGACGCGGATCCGACGCTTGGCGGTCAGGCGCTTGTCGAGCACGAAGCGGGCGAAGCAGCGGGCGCCGTTGCCGCACTGTTCCACTTCCGAGCCGTCGGAGTTGAAGATCCGGTAACGGAAGTCCACGTCCGGGTTGCTGGGCGCCTCGACGATCAGCAACTGGTCGAAACCGATGCCGGTGTTGCGGTCGCCCCACTGTTTGGCGTGTTTGGGCTGAATGTGCGCGTGCTGGCTGACCAGGTCGAGGACCATGAAGTCGTTGCCCAGGCCGTGCATCTTGGTAAAACGCAGCAGCATGGGGTCACTCCGGCAGCAGGCTTTCGCCGGCATACAGCTCGGCCACGGTTTCGCGGCGGCGCACTTCGAAAACTGAGTCACCGTCCACCAGCACCTCGGCGGCGCGGCCGCGGGTGTTGTAGTTGGAGCTCATCACGAAGCCATAGGCACCGGCCGAATGCACGGCCAGCAGGTCACCCTCTTCGAGGGCCAGTTCGCGTTCCTTGGCCAGGAAGTCGCCGGTCTCGCAGATCGGCCCGACCACGTCGTAGGTCCGCGCCGCGGTGTCGCGCGGGCGCACGGCGGCGATGTCCATCCAGGCCTCGTACAGGGCCGGGCGGATCAGGTCGTTCATGGCCGCGTCGACGATGGCGAAGTCCTTGTGCCCGGTGTGCTTGAGGTACTCGACACGGGTCAGCAGGACGCCGGCGTTGGCGACGATGTAGCGGCCCGGCTCGAACATCAGCGCCAGGTCGCGGCCGGCGAGGCGTTCGCGCACAGCCTTGACGTAGTCGCCGGCCAGCGGCGGCTCTTCGTCGCGGTAGCGCACGCCGAGGCCGCCGCCCAGGTCGATGTGGTGCAGGTGGATGCCGCAGTCGCCGAGGCGGTCGACCAGGTCCAGCACGCGGTCGAGGGCGTCGAGGAACGGCGCCAGGGTGGTCAGCTGCGAGCCGATGTGGCAATCGACGCCGATCACGTCCAGGTTCGGCAGGTGCGCGGCGCGCACGTACACGTCTTCGGCGTCGGCGATGGCGATGCCGAACTTGTTCTCTTTGAGGCCGGTGGAGATGTACGGATGGGTGCCGGCATCGACGTCGGGGTTCACGCGCAGCGAGACCGGTGCGCGGACGCCCAGCTCGGCGGCCACGGCCTGGAGGCGCTCCAGCTCGTCGGTGGACTCGATGTTGAAGCAGTGCACGCCGACTTCCAGGGCGCGGCGCATGTCGTCGCGGGTCTTGCCGACGCCGGAGAACACGATCTTGTCGGCGCTGCCGCCGGCGGCCAGCACGCGTTCCAGCTCACCGCGGGAAACGATGTCGAAACCGGCGCCGAGACGGGCCAGGACGTTCAGCACACCGAGGTTGGAGTTGGCCTTGACCGCGAAGCAGACCAGGTGCGGCATGCCGGCCAGCGCATCGGCGTAGGCCCGGTACTGGGCCTCGATGTGGGCGCGGGAGTAGACGTAGGTCGGCGTGCCGAAGCGGTCGGCGATGGCGGACAGCGCCACGCCTTCCGCGAACAGCTCCCCGCCACGGTAGTTGAAAGCGTCCATGGCGATCCCTTAGTAGACGTCGTGCTTGTGTGCCTTGGAAGCAGGCTGATGCTGCGACGACTTGGCTTGCTCGGTCGGGTCCTGATCTTCGTCGGGCAGGTACAGCGGGCCTTTTTGACCGCAGGCCGAGACGAGGCAGGCAACCGCGACGAGCGCCGCGAGGGAAGAGATCAGGCGCTTCATGGCGAAATCCTTGAAAATGCGTTAATTGCGCCGGAGTATACCGGCGACCCGGCGGATTGCCTATGCGACGGGGTTCCCGTCCGGCGGGGCCTGTTGCGGCGGCGCAAGCGACTCCTGCGGCGCCCTGGCCGGCGCCGTCGCCAGCAGGCTGGCTCCCACAGGAATCGAGGGAGGCCGTGGAACCCGCCCGGTCGTTATTCTTTGCAATCGGGCGCCGTCGCTCGTATCTTGCGGCCCTTGAGCCTGATCCGTCATTTCCCGAGGTTGCCGCAATGAGTCTGTCCGAAGCCCGTTTCCACGATCTGGTCGATGCCACCCAGCAGGCGCTGGAGGACATCTTCGACGACAGCGACCTGGACCTGGACATGGAGAACTCGGCCGGTGTGCTGACCGTCAAGTTCGACAGCGGCAGCCAATTGATCTTCAGCCGCCAGGAGCCGCTGCGCCAGTTGTGGCTGGCCGACCGTTCCGGCGGTTTCCACTTCGACTACGACGAGCAGGCCGGCAAGTGGGTGTGCGAGAAGACCGAAGAGCTGCTGGGCGAAATGCTCGAACGCATCGTCTGGGAGCGCGCCGGCGAGAAGCTCGACTTCGACGAGATCTGAGATGAGCACCGAGATCCGGCCTGCCAAGCCGCTCTACAGCAACGTCAGCCCGGCGGTGCCTTCGCCGTGCAGCGGTGTCTGCCGGCTGGACGAGCAGAAAGTCTGCCTGGGCTGTTTCCGCCATGTCGAAGACATCCGCGAATGGCGCTCGGCGGATGACGAACGCCGCCGGGTGATCTGCGCGCAGGCGGTGGCCCGCAAGGCCCGGGCCTGACCGGCGCAGGTTTGTGTCCGGCTTTGGGTGGCTTGTATATTTTTTGAGCTGTGATAGTGTCCGGACACGCCTCAACCCATCGAGGCCCGGTAAGAACCCCGTCTTTTTTGGCGGGGTTTTGCTTTTTTGCGCAGAAGAAAGGAGTCTGCCCGGATCATGACCGCACCATCCATCACCCTTACCCGTCTGGACGTGCAACGTCTGGAGCAGCTGATCGACAGATTGCCTGAAGGCACCCGTGGCGTTGATGAGTTGCAAACCGAACTGGACCGCGCCGAAACGCTGGTGAGCCACGATGACGTGCCCGCCGACGTCGTCACCATGAATTCCCGCGTGCACTGCCGCGAGGAAGGCAGCGGCAAGGACTACCACCTGACCCTGGTGTATCCGAAACACGCCAACGCCGACGAGGGCAAGATCTCGATCCTGGCGCCGGTGGGCAGCGCGCTGCTGGGACTCAAGGTCGGCCAGCACATCGACTGGCCGGCGCCGGGCGGCAAGACCCTGAAGCTGACTCTGCTCGAAGTCGAGTCGCAGCCGGCCAACGGGGGCGACTTCCCGGTGTGACCCCGCCTCAGGCCTGTTCGAGCGCCTCGTTCAGGGCGCGCTCCAGGTCGGCCTTGTAGCGCAGGTAAAGATTGCTCGAACTCTGCCCGTCCCCGAGCAGGCCCGACAGGTCCAGGTCGGTGATGTAGCAGCGGTAGCGTTCGGTTTCCCGGCGCTGGCCGATGATCTCTCGGGCGACCACGCCGAACAGCTGGTCGCCGTGCTCCAGCTCGCTGAATTCCCGTTGGTTGCAGTACAGCGTGACCTGCACCTGACCGGGTGCGGCCTTGCCGATGATGGCCTGCACGTCGTAGTACGGTTCGTCGGCCGGGGTCTGCGGCGCCGCCCGCGCTTCGACCCGCCGCGCCCGTCCGGGGCCCTGGGGCAATAACTGGTAATACAAAATCTCGAGGTCGGGGGCCGGGCCCTGATCCATCGGTGCCTGCGTCTCGCGGCGGAACTGGATCGATTGCAGGAAGCGCTGCAGCGGCACCAACAGGCTCTGCTCGTCGTGGTAGGGCAAATGCTGCTGCCACAGCGCGTTGAACTCATCCAGCACGTACAGCTCGGCCTGCCGTTCGGTCACCCGGTAGAACACCTGAATGCATTCGGGTTGGCCCATGGGCAGGATCAGCGCGAGGTCGTGGTCCTCCAGCGCCATCGGATCCAGGTGCAGGGGGCTGTAGTGCGGCAGCTCTTCGCCCAGGTAATCCAGCAGCGCGGGCAAGGTGGCGAGCGCCGCGTGGCTGACCTGGCCCGGCACCAGCTCCAGGACGTGATAGTGCTGCTGGACCTGGATGAGGTAGCGGTGGTTGAGTCCGCTGAGCAGCAGGGTCTGGGCGGTGTCGAGAATCTCTTCCACCCGCCGGGCGATGAACTGCGCGCGGTTGTGGCAGAAGCAGCGCACCCGCAGCTTCGGCTGCCGGGCGCCGGTCGGCAGGTTGTTCAGGTAGTCGCGCAGGCAGTCGAGCAGGGCGTGGGGGCCGTCGAAGCGGTTGACCAGCACCTCGTTCCAGCTGTTGAGCGTGACCTGGTCGAGCGTCAGCACCAGGTTCTCGCGCACCCCGGCGTAGCTCAGGGAGTCGGTGCGCTCGGTGGTCATCAGGATGTTCAGGTCGCGGTGGTGCTTGAGCGGATCGACGCCGACGTTGACCAGCAACAGCACCTCGCTCGGCACGCTGGCGTGCAGCAGCGGTTCTTCGGCGACGGTGGGCAAGGGCAGGACGATGCTCTGCTGCAGGCTGCCGAGCAGGTTGAACAGCTCGAACTCGCTCAGGTCGCTGGTGCCGGGGTGCAGCGCCAGGCGGGTGCTGCTGTCGATCACGCCGTTGCGGTGGCACCAGGTCAGCAGCTCCAGCAATTCGCGGCTACGCTTGATCGGTGCGAAGTGCTCCCATTCCAGCGCCGTGAGGCTGCCGTTGTACAGGCCCCATTGGGTCTGCCCCGGTTCTTTCTTGTTGGGCGACTGCACCAGGGTCAGGGTGTCTTCGGCCAGGTCCGGGGCGATGCCGGGGTTGATGAATTCGATCTTGTCGGCCTTGCGCTCGAAGGCCGCGTACAGCCGCCGGCCCAGCACATTGAGGTCGCGTTTGTTGATCAGGCTGACGGTCTGCTCGGTGCGGGCGAAGCGGGTCAGGAAGCGGTAGCTGTAGTTCAGCTCGTTGACCAGCGCCAGGCGCTCGGCGCTGACCTGGCGCACTTTCCATTGGCTGCGGCTGTCGAGCAGCGCCAGTTGCCGACGGTCCCAGTGCCATTCGTCGGCCAGGCGCTCGAGCAGCGAGCGCTGCCAGCTCTGGGTGCGGGTGTTGCCGGTGAGCTTGCGGTTGACCTTGAGGTACAGCGCCCGGCGCACCAGTTCCAGCCGCTCCGGTTCGTTGCGTGCCGTGAGGTATTCCTCGATCCGCCGGTACACCACCATGTACGGATCCAGCTCGTCCAGGTCCAGCCGGTTGGCGAACACCGCCTGCTTGAAGCGCAGGCTCAGGCACTGCACGTGCGGGTGCTCGCTGGCGTAGACCTCGGTCAGCAGCAGTTTGAGCACCGACTTGTAGGGCGATTCGATGCCCTTGAACAACTGCCACAGCCCGGCGCCGATGAACTCCCCCGGCGGGATGTGCGCCAGGTGGCCGAGGTCGAGGGTTTCGTCGGTGCGGATGAAACGCTTGGAGATCAGGGTGTGGGTGTACTGCGCGTAGGCGCTTTCCTCATAGACCGGCACCAGCCACCAGATCGGCGTGCGGCCGGCCAGCCAGATGGCCGTGCGGTAGAACTCGTCCAGCAACAGGTAGTGCTGGGTGGTGCCGCAGTCTTCGGAGCTCAACTGGCTGTCGCGCTCGCCTTTGACGAAACGGGCCGGGTCGATCAGGAAGAAGTGCGCCTCGGCGCCCTGGCTCGCGGCCCAGGCTTCGAGGGCCTGGCACTTTTTGCGCAGCTCGGCCAGTTCGCTGTCGCCCAGGTCCGGGGCATGGCAGACCCACACGTCCATGTCGCTCTGGTCGGCCTGGGCCAGCGTGCCGAGGCTGCCCATCAGGAACAGGCCGTGGATCGGCCGGGGCGGGTTGCTGCCGTGGCGCGGCTTGTAGGAGAACGACCGGGTCAGGCGCTGGGCCTCGGTGAGCGTGTCGGCGTCCGGCTCATAGTTCGACAGCCCTGCCGGCGTGCTGCCCGACACATAGCCGGGCAGCAGGGGATGGTTGACGTGGAAGAACAGCGGCAACAGGGTCAGCACGCTTTGCTGACGGGGCGAAAGCCCTTCCCGTGCCCGGTCCAGGCGGCCTTCGTTGAGTTTGAGGAAGCGTGCGCGCAGCTGGCTGAGCACCTTGCGGTCGATGCCTTCGTCCAGGTCGGGGCGGATTTCGTGGGTGCGGGGCATGTCGGCTCGCAGGGCTCGGGGGCAGAGGGGCTCGCAATGCCGGGGAGTTTAGCGCCTGGGCGGGGGAATCATTAAGCTGAATTTGTTTTTTGGCGCCATTTTTCCAGCGCCGGCACCGGCAGGCCGCCGGGCTGGCCCGCGGAAAGCCCGTGGCAGGGGTTTCCGTGGGCAATGGGGGAGAAGGTCAGGCGGTTTCTTCGGCGACGTCGAGGATGGTCAGCAGACTCTGCACGTGTTCTGCGGCATCGCGGCCCAGGCTGGTCAGGTAGCCACCGTCGACCTGGTCGATGAGTTCTTTCTGGAACAGGCTCTTGGCGGCGGCGATGTGTTTCGGGGCGGCGGTCTGATGAATCTTCAGACCTTCCTGGGAACTGTCCAGGTTGAAGAGTGCGAGGACTTCCAGTTCGGCAACCAACTCAGGGGTAAGCGACATAAGGACTCCAGACTTTCTAGGAATTGAGCGACAGCGCCCCTAAGGTGAACCTGCCGTTGCGGCCTGTCCAGTGCCGCCGACCGGGTTTTTTCCTTCTTGGGGGTGGAGTCCAGTGTAGTCAGGCGCCGGCGCCGGGCCGCAGAGATGGGTGACAAATTGTGTGGGAGCGGGCGCGCTCCCACTGGGTCGGGCTCACTGCTTTTCCGGCGGCAGCTCAGGGAGCGCGCGCAAGGCCGTCTCGTACCACTGGGTGTCGAACGCCCGGTCTTCGTCGAGCATGGCGTCGATCTCGTAGGCCAGCACATGGGCCATCAGGTTGAGGATGTCCTCGCGTTCGTAGCCGACCAGGGTCAGCTTGTTGAACGTGGCCTTGGCCGCCGGCGGGTTCTCGCTTTCGATCTGGTTCTCGACGGCCTCGATCAGGGTGGACTCGGTGAAGGCTTCTTCGTCGTTGTCGATGTCGGTTGGCTCGCTCATGGCAGGCTCCTGTGCAAAAGGCGTCAGTCTACCCTCATTCAGCGCCGTGATGCCGGTGGCGCGAATCCCCCGCAGGATCTATAAACAGGCACTGCCCACCCCGCACGGCCTGGAGGCTATGTGATGTTCAAACTGTACGGATTCGCTGTCAGCAACTACTACAACATGGTCAAGCTGGCGCTGCTGGAGAAAGGCCTGCCCTTCGAAGAGGTCACGTTCTACCCGACGCAGACCCCGGAGGCACTGGCCATCAGCCCCCGCGGCAAGGTGCCGGTGCTGGGGGCCGGCCCCGGCTACATCAATGAGACATCGGTGATCCTCGAATACCTCGAACAGACCGGCCAAGGTGCGCCGCTGCTGCCTGCCGACCCGTTCGAGCGGGCGCAGGTGCTGGCGCTGGCCAAGGAGATCGAGCTGTACATCGAGCTGCCGGGCCGTGCCTGCTACGGCGAGGCGTTCTTCGGCGCGACGGTGCCTGAGGCGATCAAGGAGAAGACCAAGGCCGAACTGCTGCTGGGCTTCGCCGCCCTGGGCCGGCACGGCAAGTTCGCGCCGTACGTGGCGGGCGACCGCCTGAGTGTGGCGGATCTGTATTTCCTGTACAGCGTACCGCTGGCCTGCGCGGTCGGACAAAAGCTGTTCGGGGTGGATCTGCTGGCAGAGATGCCGAAGGCCAAGGCGCTGCTGGAACAGCTGGAGGAGAATCCGCACGTGCAGAAGATCGCGGCGGACAAGGAAGCGGCGATGCCTTTGGCCCTTAGCGGGCGGCGAGCAGGGCCTGGCCGCGGGCCACGGCAGCCTTGACCTGGGCCGGTGCGGTTCCGCCGATGTGGTCACGGGCGTTGACCGAGCCTTCCAGGGTCAGCACGGCGAACACGTCCTGTTCGATCTGGTCGCTGAACGTGCGCAGTTCTTCGAGGCTCATTTCCGCCAGGTCCTTGCCGGTGTCCACGCCGTACTTCACCGCATGGCCGACGATTTCGTGGCAGTCGCGGAACGGCAGGCCGCGGCGCACCAGGTAGTCGGCCAGATCCGTGGCGGTGGAGAAGCCGCGCAGGGCTGCCTCGCGCATCATCGCGTGCTTGGGCTTGATCGCCGGCACCATGTCGGCGAACGCGCGCAGCGAGTCGCGCAGGGTGTCGGCGGCGTCGAACAGCGGTTCCTTGTCTTCCTGGTTGTCCTTGTTGTAGGCCAGCGGCTGGCCTTTCATCAGGGTCAGCAGGCCCATCAGGGCGCCGAACACGCGGCCGGTCTTGCCGCGCACCAGCTCCGGCACGTCGGGGTTCTTCTTTTGCGGCATGATCGAGCTGCCGGTGCAGAAGCGGTCCGGCAGGTCGATGAACTGGAACTGCGCGCTGGTCCACAGCACCAGCTCTTCGGAGAAGCGCGACAGGTGCATCATCGCGATGCTGGCCGCCGAGCAGAATTCGATGGCGAAGTCGCGGTCCGACACGTTGTCCAGCGAGTTGCCGCCCACGGCGTCGAAGCCCAGCAGCTGCGCGGTGTATTCGCGGTCGATCGGGTACGTGGTGCCGGCCAGCGCGGCGCTGCCCAGCGGCATGCGGTTGGTGCGCTTGCGGCAATCGGCCAGGCGCTCGTAGTCGCGGCTGAGCATTTCGAACCAGGCCAGCATGTGGTGGCCGAAGGTCACCGGCTGAGCGGTCTGCAGGTGGGTGAAGCCCGGCATGATGCTGCCGGCTTCGCGCTCGGCTTGCTCCAGCAGGCCTTTCTGCAGGCGGGTGATCTCGGCCAGGATCAGGTCGATCTCGTCGCGCAGCCACAGGCGGATGTCGGTGGCGACCTGGTCGTTGCGGCTGCGGCCGGTGTGCAGCTTCTTGCCGGTGATGCCGATGCGGTCGGTCAGGCGGGCTTCGATGTTCATGTGGACGTCTTCCAGGTCCACGCGCCAGTCGAACTGGCCGGCCTCGATCTCGCCCTGGATGGTCTTCAGCCCGTCGATGATGCTGTCGCGCTCGGCATCCGTCAGCACGCCGACCTTGGCCAGCATGGTGGCGTGGGCGATCGAGCCCATGATGTCGTGGCGATACAGGCGCTGGTCGAAAGTGACGGAGGCGGTGAAGCGGGCGACGAAGGCGTCGACGGGCTCACTGAAGCGGCCGCCCCAGGACTGATTGGTCTTGTCAGTGCTCATGAATTCGCTCGTATCGGCTTGGAGAAAGAAGGCTGCAAATGCTGGCGCGGATGATAACAGGGTTGCCGATCCTGTCGCTGACACTGGTCGAAACGTTTTTTTCTCATCCCCTGCGCCACAATCGCCGCCGTCGCCGTCGCGATTTGCGCAACGATATTTTCCGATTGAGCAATGTCGGCCCGACGAACGTCTACAGTTGGACTGAAGGGTCGGCGCAAATGCGGTTCGGGCGCCGGCCAAGAAAAAGAGAGGGGTGGGAGCTTTGGCCATCGGCAAGCCCTGCGCAAGGCGCAGGATCCGGGCACCGGCAAATTTTGCCGGCCGACGTACGGCACTTTTCGGCGTCCGCGCTAGTCTTAGCGTGGTTCGCGGTGACGGACGTCACTCCACCTGTCTACGCTATCCTTGTGCGAGACTCACGCAGGAATCCAGCGCAATATGAATGTCCTGATCGTTGATGACGAACCCTTGGCCCGCGAGCGCCTCAGCCGAATGGTGAGCGAACTCGGGGGTTACACTGTCCTGGAGCCCAGCGCCACCAATGGCGAAGAGGCGCTGGCCCTGATCGACAGTCACAAGCCGGATATCGTGCTGCTCGATATCCGCATGCCGGGCCTGGATGGCCTGCAGGTCGCTGCCCGTCTGTGCGAACGAGAAACCCCGCCCGCCGTGGTGTTCTGCACAGGTTCCGATGAATTTGCCGTGGAGGCCCTGAAGGCCGGTGCCGTGGGCTATGTGGTGAAACCCGTGCGAACCGAACACTTGCAGGATGCCCTGAAAAGGGCCGAACGTCCCAACCGGGCCCAGCTCTCGGCCCTGACCCGTCCCGCCGCCGAAAGCGGCAACGGTCCGCGCAGCCACATCAGCGCCCGGACCCGCAAAGGCATCGAGCTGATTCCCCTGGATCAGGTGGTGTACTTCATCGCCGACCACAAATACGTGACCCTGCGCCACGAGCACGGCGAAGTCCTGCTGGACGAGCCGCTCAAGGCGCTGGAGGACGAGTTCGGCGAGCGCTTCGTGCGGATCCACCGCAACGCCCTGGTGGCGCGCGAGCGCATCGAGCGGCTGCAGCGCACGCCGCTGGGGCACTTCCAGCTCTACCTCAAAGGCCTGAACGGCGATGCCTTGATCGTCAGCCGCCGGCATGTGGCGGGCGTGCGCAAGATGATGCAGGGGCTCTGACCCGGCGTCCGTCGCTTCTTTCTGTCAGGCACACGGGCCAGGGAGGCCGTGCGCTTGCTGATTCAAGTCAAAGTGGATTTGGCTGAGCTGTTATCATCCGCCGTATCTATTCAGTACGGATTGATCCATGTCCTCTCGCGAAATCCGCATCGCCACCCGCAAAAGTGCTCTGGCCCTCTGGCAGGCCGAATTCGTCAAAGCCCGTCTGGAAGCGGCCCACCCGGGGTTGCAGGTGACGCTGGTGCCCATGGTCAGCCGCGGCGACAAGCTGCTCGACTCGCCGCTGTCGAAGATCGGCGGCAAGGGGCTGTTCGTCAAGGAACTGGAAACCGCGCTGCTGGAGAACGAAGCCGACATCGCCGTCCACTCGATGAAGGACGTGCCGATGGATTTCCCCGAGGGCCTGGGCCTGTTCTGCATCTGCGAGCGTGAAGACCCGCGTGACGCCTTCGTCTCCAACACCTACGCCAGCCTCGACGCGCTGCCGGCCGGCAGCATCGTCGGCACGTCCAGCCTGCGCCGCCAGGCCCAATTGCTGACCCGCCGTCCGGATCTTGAGATCCGCTTCCTGCGCGGCAACGTCAACACCCGTCTGGCCAAGCTCGACGCAGGCGAGTACGACGCCATCATCCTCGCGGCGGCCGGCCTGATCCGTCTCGGCTTCGAAGACCGCATCACTTCGGCGATCAGCGTCGACGACAGCCTGCCCGCCGGCGGCCAGGGCGCCGTGGGCATCGAATGCCGCAGCGCCGACCGCGAAATCCATGCCTTGCTGGCGCCGCTGCATCACGCCGACACCGCTTCGCGGGTGACCGCCGAACGTGCCCTCAACAAACACCTGAACGGCGGCTGCCAAGTGCCGATTGCCTGCTACGCCGTGCTGGAAGGCGATCAGCTGTGGCTGCGCGGCCTGGTGGGCGAACCGAGCGGCGGCAAGCTGCTCAGCGCCCAGGCCCGGGCCCCGCGCGAGGCGGCCGAGTCGCTGGGCGTGCAGGTCGCCGAAGACCTGCTCGGCCAGGGCGCCGACGACATCCTCAAGGCAGTGTACGGCGAGGCAGGTCACGAGTGACCGGCTGGCGCCTGCTGCTGACCCGTCCGGCGGATGACTGCACGGCGCTGGCCGAGGTGTTGGCGCAGCAGGGGATTTTCAGCAGCTGCCTGCCGCTTTTGGAGATCGTCCCTTTGGCGGTCTCTGACACAATGCGCCGGACCCTGGGGCAACTGGCGCAGTGCGCTGCGGTGATCGTGGTCAGCAAACCGGCGGCGCGCCTGGCCGTGCAACTGCTGGACGCTTGCGCAGACGTGCCGCCGTCGTTGCCCTGGTTCAGCGTCGGCGCGGCGACGGCGCAGATTCTGAAGGACCGGGGGCTGGACACCCACTTCCCGGACGAGGGCGACGACAGCGAAGCACTGCTGCGCCTGGAGCGCTTGCGCGAGGCGGTGGCGCGGCCCGGTTCGCGGGTGCTGATCCTGCGCGGCGAGGGCGGGCGCGAGCTGCTCGCCGAGCGCCTGCGCGCGCTTGGTGCTAGTGTCGAGTATCTGGAGCTGTACCGCCGCGACCTGCCGGTCTGCGCGCCAGGGGAGCTGACGCGCAGGATCGGATCGGAACGCCTGAACGGGCTGGTGGTCAGCAGTGGACAGGGTTTCGAGCACCTGCGCCAATTGGCCGGCGACGCCTGGCCCGAGGTGGCGCAGTTGCCGTTGTTTGTTCCAAGCCCAAGGGTCGCCGAACAGGCGCGTGCCGCCGGGGCCCGAACAGTTGTGGATTGCCGCGGCGCCAGTGCCGCGGCCTTGCTGACGGCGTTACGGGAGCATCCCGTGCCCGTTCTCTAATGCAAAGGATGGATACGTGAGCGAAACAGCCTTGCCTAAAGATGATGTTCAACCTGTGATCGATGCACCGGTTGACGTACCACCACCACCGGCCCGGGAACCGCGTCGGGGAAACGGACTGGCCATCGTGGCATTGCTGCTGGGCGCCGCCGGCGTCGCGGTCGGCGGCTGGGGCGTGTGGCAGGTGCGTCACCTGCAGGCCGACACCCGGCAGCAGTTGGACCAGGTGCAGGCGCTGAACGATCAGGCGCAGTCGCTCAAGCTCAACGAGCAGCGCCTGACCGAACGTCTCGGGCAATTGCCGGGCGCCGACGAGCTCGATGAGCGCCAGCGGCTGGTGACGCAGTTGCAGGGCGATCAGCAACGTCTCAACCAGCGTCTGGAAACCGTCCTCGGCGCCAGCCGCAAGGACTGGCGACTGGCCGAGGCCGAGCACCTGCTGCGTCTGGCCAGCCTGCGCCTGTCGGCGCTGCAGGACGTCAGCAGCGCCCAGGCCTTGGTGCAGGGCGCCGACGAGATCCTGCGCGAACAGAACGATCCCGGTTCGTTCGCCGCCCGCGAGCAAGTGGCGAAAACCCTGGTGGCCCTGCGCAGCACCGCGCAGCCGGACCGCACCGGCCTGTTCCTGCGCCTGGGCGCCCTGCGCGATCAGGTCATCGAACTCACCGAACTGGCGCCCGAGTACAAGGACCGCGGCGAATCCCTGCTGGGCCTGACGGCCGACGGCGACGGGGCCAGCCGCTGGGCGCAATGGTGGGATCAGGTCTCGCGGTACATCCGCATCGACTTCAACGCCGACAAGAACGTGCGGCCGCTGCTGGCCGGGCAGAGCCTGAGCCAGGTGCGCCTGGCCCTGAGCCTGGCGCTGGAGCAGGCGCAGTGGGCAGCGCTCAACGGGCAGGCGCCGGTGTACGCCCAGGCGCTGGCCGAGGCGCGGGACGTGCTCAAGGGCAACTTCAATCCGGACAACCCGCAAAGCAAAATCATGCTGGAGCAAGTGGCCGAGCTGAGCCAGCAGCCGGTGACGGTCAGCACGCCGGATCTGGCCGGCACCCTGAGCGCGGTGCAGGCCTATCTCGAGCGGCGCAACGTCAATGCCGAAGACTCGGTCAAGCCGTTCGCCAAACCGGCCGCCGGCACGGCGCAGGAGGCCACGCCATGAAGCGCCTGTATGTGATCGTGTTTCTGGCCATCGCCGTCACGGCGGCGCTGGGTCTGGCGATCGCCCAGCATTCCGGTTACGTGCTGGTCGCGTACAAGAGCTTCCGCTATGAGTCGAGCCTGTGGGCGACCCTGGCGCTGGTGGCGGTTCTGTGGCTGCTGATCTGGGCCGTCAAGGCGCTGGTCGAGCTGGTGCTGACGTCCGGCGGGGTGGTCAACCCGTGGTCGCGGCGCAACCGCAGCCGGCGCGTGCAGGTGGCGATCGAGCACGGGCAGCTGGATCTGGCCGAAGGCCGCTGGGCCAGCGCCCAGCGTCACCTGTACCGGGCCGCCGAAGCCGAGCGCCAGCCGTTGCTGTATTACCTCGGCGCCGCCCGTGCCGCCAACGAGCAGGGCAACTATGACGAATGCGACCGTTTGCTGGAGCGCGCCCTGGAGCGTCAGCCCCAGGCCGAACTGGCGATCGCCCTGAGCCACGCGCAGTTGCAGACCGACCGCGGCGACACCGACGGCGCCCTGGAAACGCTGCAGGCCATGCACGGGCGCCATCCCCACAACGCCCAGACCCTGCGCCAGTTGCAACGGCTGCATCAGCAGCGCGGGGAATGGTCGGCCGTGATCCGGCTGTTGCCGGAACTGCGCAAGGACAAAGTCTTGCCGCCGGCCGAACTGACGGAGCTGGAGCGCCGTGCCTGGGGCCAGAACCTGTCGCTGGCGGCCCAGCGTGAAGAGGACGGCACGGTCGGCCAGCAATCCCTTGAGCGGGCCTGGCAGCAGCTCACCTCCGCCCAGCGTCAGGAGGCGCCGCTGGTGCTGGCCTACGCCGAGCAGTTGCGTCAGTTGGGCGCGCAGGTCGAGGCGGAAGAAGTGCTGCGCAATGCCCTCAAGCGCCAGTACGACAGCCACCTGGCGCGCCTGTACGGTCTGGTGCGCGGCAACGATCCGGCGCGTCAGTTGCAGACGGCGGAGGGGTGGCTCAAGGAACATCCCGCCGATCCGAGCCTGCTGCTGACGCTGGGTCGCCTGTGCCTGCAAGCCAGCTTGTGGGGCAAGGCGCGGGACTACCTGGAAAGCAGCCTGCGCACGCAACGCAACCCGGAGGCCTGTGCCGAACTCGCCCGCCTGTTGGCCCGTCTCGGCGACACCGAGCGCAGCAATCAGCTGTTCCAGGAAGGGCTGGGCCTGCTGGATGACCGTCTGCTGGCCGCACCGTTGCCGGTGCCGGCCCGTGCCTGAAGGAGTGACGGGGAGCGTGCTCCCCGTTAACGCCCGACGCCAGAAAAGTTACTGCTGATCTGGGTCTTAGGCAGCGTCCTACACGGGACTACATCTAATCCTCTCGCACCTGTCGGGATTTCCCTACACCTCTGGTGAAGTGTCGGCAGTGCCCCGCCTTGAAAGGCCGGCGCGCTTTCCTCTACCGTAACTGCCTGTCTTTACTGTTGCGGATAAGCCATGTCGTTGACCTGCTCACGCTCCCTGTTTTTCATGGCTTTCATGGCAGGGGCTCTGGCCCTGGGGGCTTCCTACTACCTCGAATACACGGTCGGCCTGACGCCTTGCCATCTGTGCCTGGTGCAGCGCCTGTTCCTGGTCGCGCTGTTCGTCTGCTGCGGTGTGGCGGCGGTGCATGGGCCGCGGCGGGTGGGCCTGTCGCTTTACTGGATGTCGGCGCTGGCCGCCAGCGCCGGGGGCATGACCGCCGCCTGGCGCCAGGTGCTGTGGCAGAGCGACCCGCTGCACCAGTTGGCGAACTGCATACCGGCCCCAGAAACGCCGCTGTCGTGGATGTGCGCGCTGTCAGGCATGTTCAACGACCACGGCGACTGCGCCGAGATCTCCTGGACGCTGTTCGACCTGAGCATTCCGGAGTGGAGCCTGCTGTTTTTCCTCGGCATGTCGATCCTGGCGGTCTACCAGCTCTTGCGTCTGCTCTGGGGCGCGGTGCAGCGTCCGTTCGGCGGCGAAGCGTCGCACCGGCTGTTGATTCGGGATTAAACGCTTGTATGAACTTTGTCGCCTGCGTACCTTGAAGCCACTGGCCTGCGGGAATAATCTGGCCCGCACGTGTCATTGCAATTCAGTTGCTCAATGACGCTCTGCCCGGCAGCCTCCGAATCCGTTTTCACAAGAGGGGCGCGGGTGTAGAGCAGTGACCCACAAGGGAAGAGAGATCGCCATGCTCGAAAGTTGTCAGAGTGCTCAGGAACGTTGGGGTGGAGTTCATCAGCTGATCGACCGCTGGCTCCAGGAGCGTGAGGAGCTGGTGACCGCGTTCAGCAAACTGCGCGATGCCAAACCCGCGTTCGCCGACAAGTCGAAGAACGGCCGGTTCTGCCAGATCCTCGTCGATTACGTGTCCGCTTGGCACTTCGAAGTGCATGAACAATTGAGCGATGAAGCCAAGGCGTTCCATGACAAGCGCGGGCTGAAACTTGCGGAGCAGATCGGGCCGCGCATCGACGAGATCACGCAGCTTGCCCTGGACTTCAATGACCACTGCCACAAGGGCCAGTGCAATGACACCGAGCGCTTCGCGGAAGAGCTGAAGAATCTGGGCGTGCTGTTGCACGAACGCTTCGAGCTGGAAGACTGCCTGATCGAAGTGCTGCACAACGCCCACAAGGAAGAAGCCCCGGTTCAGGCCTGACGGCGACCCTTGGGCAAGACACACAGAACGGTGCGCCATGGCGCACCGTTTTTCGTTTGCGCGGTCAGCCGGTCGCGCCCTTCAATTCGACCTCGAACACCAGCGGCGTGAACGGTGCGATCAGGTCGCCGGCACCGTCCGCGCCGTAGGCCTGATCGGAGGGGATCACCAGTCGCCATTTCGCGCCCACCGGCATGTTCTGCAACGCGGTGCGCCAGCCGGCGATCACGCTGTCGAGGTTGAACCACTGCGGCTGCGTGTTCTGGTCGAACACGGTGCCGTCCGGCAGCCGGCCGACGTACAGCACCTGCACCTTGCCGTCGGGGCCGGCCTTGGTGCCGGTGCCGGGCGCAAGCTCGGTCATCAGGATGCCGTCGGCCAGTTCCTTCACGCCGGGCTTGGCCTTTTCGGCGGTGAGGAAGCGCTGTTCGTTTTCCATCGCGGCCTCGCTCGAAGGCTGCGATGCCTGCTCGGCGTTGCGCGATTCGTGGTCGGCCAGGATCTGCTCGATCCGCGCCTCGCTCAAGGCCAGCGGCTTGCCTTGGTAGGCCTGCTGCAAACCGTCGATCAACGCCTGAAGCTGCAGTTGCGGCACCTCCTGGCGCAGGCGTTCGCCGAGGCTGGCGCCCAGGCTGTAGGCCAGGTCATGGGCATCGTTCGCAGTGGTTTTCTCGTCGGCCTGGGCGACGGAAAAAACCAGGCAGAGGGATAAAAAAAGGTAGCGCGGCATGGGCACTCTCCATCCTGAATTGCGGTGGATTATGCCAGCGCAGACACCTGCAACGGTGAACTGCTTTTGTCTGTGCGCAGAAGTTTTGCGCAGCGCTGCAACCGAGCGCTTTCGATACTGTCAACATGCCCTAGCGGCGGTAGCAGCAGAGGTCTAGTATGAGCCGCACTCACGTCAGCCAGGAGGTAAACCATGTCGGCCACCAAGAAGCCCGTAAACACTCCGTTGCACTTACTCCAACAGCTCTCGGGCAGCCTGCTCGAACATCTGGAAAACGCATGCTCCCAAGCCTTGGCTGATGCTGAAAAACTGCTCGCCAAACTGGAGAAGCAACGCGGCAAGGCGCAAGAGAAACTGCACAAGTCCCGCACCAAACTGCAAGACGCCGCCGCCGCCGGCAAAGCCAAGGCGCAGGCCAAGGCCAAGTCGGCCGTGAAGGAACTCGAAGACCTGCTCGACGCGCTGAAGGGCCGTCAGTCCGACACCCGCAGCTACATCCTGCAACTCAAGCGCGATGCCCAGGAAAGCCTGAAACTGGCCCAAGGCGTGGGTCGTGTGCAGGAAGCCGCCGGCAAGGCGCTGTCTGCCCGTACGGCCAAACCGGCAGCCGCCGCACCGGCCAAGAAAGCCGCCGCCAAACCGGCTGCGAAACCCGCTGCAAAACCTGCCGCCGCCAACACCGCTGCCGCCAAGGCACCGGCCAAGCCTGCCGCGAAACCTGTAGCCGCCAAAGCGCCGACGAAGGCTGCCGCCAAACCTGCCGCGAAGAAACCGGCAGTGGCCAGCACCGCCAAGCCTGCGGCCAAACCCGCCGCTAAACCTGTGGCCAAGGCTGCCGCCAGCAAGCCGGCCGCCGCTAAACCGGTAGCCGCCAAAGCCGCCCCGGCGAAGACCGCAGCCGCTAAACCCGCAGCGAAACCTGCCGCGAAACCCGTAGCCAAGCCAGCGGCGAAACCCGCAGCGAAACCGGCTGCGAAGACCGCTGCCGCGAAACCTGCCGCCAAGCCGGCCACCGCCAAACCCGCAGCCAAACCTGCGGCAAAAGCGCCTGCCAAACCTGCCGCTGCGGCGAAGCCTGCGACCACCGCCGCCAAGCCTGCGGCTGCAAAACCTGCGGCCAAGCCAGCCGCCAAACCAGCAGCCAAACCTGCCGCGAAAAAACCGGCCGCCGCCAAGCCTGTCGCCAAGCCGGTGACCGCTGCCGCCGCCAAGCCGGCCGCTGCTGCACCTGCAGCCGCCACCGCCCCAACCGCCGCCACCCCGACCAGCGCACCCACACCTGCGCCGGCCGCCGTGTCGAGCGTCGCCAGCACCCCGACCAGCGCCTCCTAAGCGCCGGCCGCCGCGACGCGCAGCACCCGCAGCGCGTCGCGGTTCAGGTTGGCCGCCTCGCCGGCCAGGCCTTCGAGCCAGTCGCTCGACTCTTTCGAGTTCCGCGCCCAACCCTGGGCCACGCCTTCCAGCCGCGACAGCAGCGCGCGCTCCGCTTCCAGTTCCAGCCCCTTGATCTGCTCCCGCATGCCCTTGAGCAGCGGGTCGGTGTCGGCCGCGTCTTTCCATTGCAGGCGCAGTGCCCGAAGCGGTTGGACCACGTCGCGGTCCCAAGGGTCGGTGATGTGCCGAAGCTGGTGCACGCGCCCGTCGTCGCAGGTCGCGTCTCGTTGTTCAAGCCACAGGCCGCACAGCATCAGGCACACGTTCGCCCCCGCCGATTGCAGGCGCAGGCAGGCGGCCTCCACGTCCGGACGGGCGTAGACGGCCAGGGCAAAGCTCCACAGGTCAGAGGACATCGTGCTACTCGCGCCAGTTGCGGGCGAAGCTGGTAGACTCCGCCGCCATTATGATCCGACTTCAGAACCTGACTTTACAGCGTGGCCCGCAGCGTCTGCTAGAAGACGCCGAGCTGACCCTGCACGCCGGCCACAAGGCCGGTCTCATCGGTGCCAACGGCGCCGGCAAATCCAGCCTGTTCGCCTTGCTGCGCGGCGAGCTGCACCCGGACTCGGGTGACTGCCTGCTGCCGGCCGACTGGCGCATCGCCCACATGCGCCAGGAGGTCGACACGCTCGAACGCCTGGCGGTCGACTACGTGCTCGACGGCGACGTGCGCCTGCGCCAGGTGCAGCGCGACCTCGCGGCGGCCGAAGCGGCCCATGACGGCGAGGCCCTGGCCCGCCTGCACGCCGAACTCGACAGCGCCGACGGCTACACCGCCGATGCGCGTGCGCGCAAGTTGCTGGCCGGCCTCGGTTTCACCAATGAGCAGATGGATCGTCAGGTAGGAGATTTCTCCGGTGGCTGGCGGATGCGTCTGAACTTGGCGCAGGCTTTGATGTGCCCGTCGGATCTGCTGCTGCTCGACGAACCGACCAACCACTTGGATCTCGACGCGATCATCTGGCTGGAGGAGTGGCTCAAGGGCTACCCCGGCACCCTGCTGCTGATTTCCCACGACCGCGACTTCCTCGATGAAGTCGTCGATCACGTGGCCCATGTCGACCAGCGTAAGCTGGTGCTCTACCGCGGCGGCTACACCGCGTTCGAACGCGCCCGCGCCGAGCGCCTGGCCCAGCAGCAACAGGCCTACGAGAAGCAGCAGGCGCAGCGTGCGCATATGGAAAGCTACATCGCCCGGTTCAAGGCCCAGGCCACCAAGGCCCGTCAGGCCCAGAGCCGGATCAAGGCCCTGGAGCGGATGGAAGAGCTGTCGGCGGCCCACGTCGATTCGCCGTTCGACTTCGTGTTCCGCGAGTCGACCAAAATCTCGAGTCCGCTGATCGACCTGTCCGACGCCCGCCTGGGCTACGGCGAAAAGACCATCCTGGAGAAGGTCAAGCTGCAGCTGACCCCGGGGGCGCGGATCGGCCTGCTCGGCCCCAACGGCGCGGGCAAGTCGACCCTGATCAAGAACCTCGCCGGCGAGCTTGCGCCGCTGGCCGGGCGCCTGACCCGCGGCGAGAACACCGTGGTCGGCTACTTCGCCCAGCACCAACTCGACTCGCTGGACGCCAAGGCCAGCCCGTTGCTGCATCTGCAGCGTCTGGCGCCGACCGAACGCGAACAGACCCTGCGCGACTTCCTCGGCGGTTTCGACTTCCGCGGCGGGCGGATCGACGAGCCGGTGCTGAACTTCTCCGGCGGCGAGAAAGCGCGCCTGGCCCTGGCGCTGATCGCCTGGGAGCGGCCGAACCTGCTGCTGCTCGACGAACCGACCAACCACCTGGACCTGGAAATGCGCCTGGCCCTGACCATGGCATTGCAGGAGTTCAGCGGCGCCGTGCTGGTGGTGTCCCACGACCGGCACCTGCTCAAGAGCACCACGGACAATTTCTACCTGGTGGCGGACGGCAAGGTCGAAGAGTTCGACGGCGACCTCGACGACTACGCCCGTTGGCTGGTGGACTACCGCCAGCGCAACGCACCGGTCAGCAGCACGCCGGTGAACCCGGACAAGACCGACAAGAAGGCCCAGCGCCAGGCCGCCGCCGCGTTGCGCCAGCAACTGGCGCCGCACAAGCGCGAAGCCGACAAGCTCGAAGCGGAGCTGGGCAAGCTGCACGAGAAGCTCGCCAAGGTCGATGCCAGCCTCGGCGACAGCGACATCTACGACCCGGCCCGCAAGAACGAACTGCGTGACCTGCTGGCCGAACAGGCCAAGCTGAAAGCGCGGGAAGCCGAGCTGGAAGAGGCGTGGATGCAAGCGCTGGAAACCCTGGAAAGCATGCAGGCGGAGCTGGAGACGCTGTCTTGATGGAGGCGTTCAAGCTGCCGCTGCCGGCGGTGTGGGTCGAGCCGATCTGGCTCGGCGTGCAGATCCTGCTGATTCTGCTGGCCGCCTACTTCGCCCAGCGCTTCGTCGCCAAATGCCTGACCCGCCTGGGCGAGCGTTACCCGTTCCCGCCGCAGTTGCTGATGCCGCTGCGCGGCGGCCTGCGCTGGCTGATCATGGGCAGCGCGCTGATCTTCGTGCTGGAGCGCCTCGGGGTGTCGGCCACCGTGCTGTGGACGGCGCTGTCCGGTTTCGTCGCGGTGGCGGCGGTGGCGTTCTTCGCCATGTGGAGCGTGCTGTCGAACCTGCTCTGCGCGATCCTGATCTTCACCGTCGGCCCGTTCCGCCTGGGCGATGTGGTCGAGCTGGTGGACACCACCGACAAGCCCGGGGTGAAGGGGCGGGTGGTGGCGATCAACCTGCTGTACACCACGCTGATCGAGGCCGAGGAGCTCGGCACGGGCAGCGCCATGGTGCAGGTGCCCAACAGCCTGTTCTTCCAGCGTTCGGTGCGGCGTTGGCGGGGCAGCGATGTGTTTCCTTCCAGCGGGTTCGAGAAGTAAGTCTTCTGTCCTGCGTCGCCTGGGCTGGCGCCATTGCCAGCAGGCTGGCTCGCACAGGTCATGTGGCGTCGGCAAGGTGAAGGCGCCATCGGCCCGTAAACGTTGGTCGGCAAGCTGCAACATCCTGCAAAAAATCGGTGGTCATCCGCCCGGATCCGCATTAGCTTGGACGTCTGTCACGAGTCTGAGTCGAGGTGTGCGATGGAGTTTCAAACATGGCTGGCGTTCTTCGCCGCCTGTTGGGTGATCAGCCTGTCTCCGGGCGCCGGCGCGATCGCGTCGATGTCCAGCGGTCTGCAGTACGGTTTCTGGCGCGGTTACTGGAACGCCCTCGGCCTGCAACTGGGGCTGGCCCTGCAGATCGCGATCGTCGGCGCCGGCGTCGGCGCGATCCTGACGGCCTCGGCCACGGCGTTCTACGCGATCAAGTGGTTCGGTGTGGCCTACCTGGTCTACCTGGCGGTCAAGCAATGGCGTGCGCTGCCCAGCGACATGAGCGACGATGCCGCCGTGCGGCCGATCGGCAAGCCGATGGCGCTGGTGTTCCGCGGGTTCCTGGTGAACATCAGCAACCCCAAGGCCCTGGTGTTCATGCTGGCGGTGCTGCCGCAGTTCATCGACCCCCATGCGCCGCTGCTGATCCAGTACCTGGTGATCGGCGCGACCATGATCTGCGTCGACCTGATCGTCATGGCCGGCTACACCGGCCTGGCCTCGAAGGTGCTGCGCCTGCTGCGCACGCCCAAGCAACAGAAGCGCATGAACCGTACCTTCGCCGGGCTGTTCATCGGCGCGGCGGCGTTCATGGCGACGCTGCGCAAAGCCGCCGCCTGAATCCTGCGGCCACAAAAAAAAGGCGACCTGTTCAGGTCGCCTTTTTTTGGCTCGGGATCCTTCCCCGCCGCGGGTGCTTCCCTGCGTCAGCGGGCAATCACTTGAGGATCACCGGCGCCGTGTCGCGCGGCAGGTTGTTGCGCTGCTGCGGCTCGCGCGGCTGCTCGTAACCGCCACCGCCGAGTTGCATGCTCAGTTGCCCGGCCACGTCCTCGCCCAGCGCCTTGGACACGTCACGCACCACCCGCGGGCGGTTCAGCGAGATCTTGATGTCGCGGCCGTTCACCAGTTTGGTGTCCTGCGCTTCGCCCATCGCCGTGAAGGCCGAAGTGATCTCGTAGGTCTTGGTGTTGATCAGGCTGAAGTCCGCCACCAACGTCAGGCCCAGCACGGCCGAGTAGCTGTCGGTGTGGGCCAGCTCGTTCATGTCCTGGGTGAAGTCGATGTCCGACACGGTGCCGAACAGCACGTAGTCGGCGCCCTTGAAGTTACCCGCCTTGATCCGCTTGATGACGTCGTAGACGTCGCCCTTGGACGAGGCGGTGTAGGGCGTGCCCTGCACCAGTTGGAACATCCCGGTGCGCAGGATCTCACCCTTGATGTCGCCGGTGAATTTGCGCAGCTCGCCCTGCTCGATGTAGCTGGTGGTGGCCTCCAGCTCGTTGTAGCTCGAAGAGCCGCTCGCGCTGTAGTAACCCTCGCGGTAGTTGTTCTGGGCCGAAACGATGTGGATGTACTGCTCCACACGCTCCTGGTACGCCAGGTCCGTCACCGCGACTTTCGGGGCCGCTTGCGCGCCGAACGCGCAAGCCAGGGCCATCATGCCAATCCATGCGCGCATCGGTTAACGCTCCGTGGTTTTGCGGATCTCTTTTTCGTCCATCCACTCGGCCAGACCGCTTTCGACGTCGATCAGTTGCAGGCTGAATTTGTAGAAGACGTCCTTGTAGTCGCTGCTGCGCTTGACGATCGAGCTGATCGAGCCTTCCAGGCGGTACTTGGCGGCGATCATGTTGCCGGTCTTGGCCACGGTGCTCTTCTTGTACAGGCCGCTCTGGTTCTGCAGCTTGAGCTGGTCGACCTGGCTCTGCATCGCGGTGTTGTCGCTGGCGAAGCGGGCGGTGCCGGACTTCATCAGCTGGGTCTTGATGCTGGTGGTGATCTCGCGGGTGTCGATGTACTCGCTGGTCTTGTTCTTCACGTCGTAGACCTGAACCACAGGACGGCCCTGCAGGATGCCGGACTGGGCCAGGGAGCGGGTCATCGACTCGGCGATCATCTGCAGGTCGGTGGAGCCGAATTCGTTGGTCACGGTCTCGACGGCCTTGGTATCGCCGTAGCTGATGTTCTTGCTGCCCAGGGTCGGCGAGGTGTTGGCGCAGCCGGTGGCCAGCAGGGCGAGGACGGCGATGCAGGAAAAGCGTGCAAACATGGGAATGCTCTCTAAATCGGGAATGGGGTGTCGGGCTTAAGGCGTCTTGAGTTCCAGGCGGAAGTCCACAGCCTTGGGCGTCGGGGCGATGGCCTGGATGAAGCTGGTCTGGGCGCCGTACATCATCTGGCTTTTCCAGACTTCTTCTTCGGCGACCGGGAAGCCTTCAGGGCCGAGCCAGGCGAAGCGGTAGTAGAACGTCTTGTTGCTGTTGAGGGTGTTGCTCAACTGCACGTTGACGGTCATGAAGCCGTTCTCGCGGGCCACGCGCATGGCGCCGACCACAATGTGCTTCTGCGGGCCCATGGCCACGACCTTGCTCGCGGCGCTGCCCGGTTCCGGTGGCGGCGGGGTGGCGCAGCCGCTCGCCAACAGGGCGAGGGCGGCGACGGCGAAGAGTTTGAAACGCATGCAAAGACTCCGTTCTTAAGGTTGTTTGAGGCTGGCCACGGCGGTAGCGTTGGCGCCCGGGATCACGTGGGCGGCGTTGCCGGCGGCGAACACCTGGCTGCCGACGGCGCGCAGAGTGATGACCTGGTATCGCTGATCGACGGTGACCTTGACCTGCGAGCCACCGGCCACGCTTGGCAGGGTCACCTGGTGCTCACCCTTTTTCAGGCGCAGGCGCACCACTTGGGTGGTGTCCGGCAATGTGCGCCACGTACGGGTATCGGCACCTTCGAGCACGGCTGAAGAGATGCCCACCGCCAGGCCCGCCAGCGGGTTGGTTTCGTTGAGCTTCTTCTGCGCCGCGCCTTTGGTGATCGCCCGCACGGCGGTGCGCACGATGATCCCCGGCATGTCGTCGCGCAGGGCGCGGCGGGACATGGCGGTGGTGCTGTTGAGGGCGGTGAGGTCCAGTTGCCGGCCGTCTACGCCGATCTGGGCGAAGGGGGCGGTGGAGGTGTCCGGCTTGATGACCGGGAACGACAGCGGGGTGATCACCAGGTTGTTGTCGATCGGCAGCGGCAACGGCACGCGGATCGAGTCGCGGGCCGGCGCCAGGCCGCTCTGCACCACGATCAGGATGTCGCTGTCGTCGGACTTGGCCGGCTTGTCGAGGTCGACCAGCGCCTGTTCCAGCAACGGTGTGTTCGGACGCAGCTCGGCGGCCTTGCGGTAGCCCGGCGCGGCCAGGTCCTTCTCGCCCAGCGCTTCATAGACGAAGCCGGCCAGGTAATGGCTGAACGCACTCTGGTAGCTGTTCTTCAGGCCGACCACTTCCGGCGCGTCGAGGCTGGCGACCGGGTAGCCCTGCAGATCCTTGTACTGGGTCTTGATGCCTTCCTTCTCGGCCTCTTCCTCGCTCTTGAGGTATTCCTTGTCGCGCAGCTCGGCGATCACCGCTTCGCGCTCGTGGGTCTTCTTGATCGCGGTGCGGGCGCCGTCGAAGTCGTTGACCGCCAGCAGGTTGAGGGCCATCTGGGTGGTCAGCATGACCTTTTCGTAGTCGTAGCCTTCGTAGCGGCGCACCTTGTCGTTGACCAGGAAGCTGCCGAACTGGGCCAGGTACTTGTCGGTGTCGAGCTTGACCGAGTCTTCCCACTTGCCCACCACCTGGTCGGCGGCGGTCCAGGCGCCCTGGCTGCCGGACAGGTCGCCCTTGGCGCGCAGCAGTTCGCCTTTCTCGAAGTAGTAGAGCAAGTCCTTGTCGGGACCGGTGTTGTTCTTTTCCAGCAGGGTCAGGGCGGCGTCGACGTTGCCGGCGGCCAGTTGCTGGTTGGTCTGGGCCAGTTCGGAATCGTAGTTGCGAAACGCCGAACAGCCGGACAGCAGGGTGACGGCGCTGAGCGCGAGCAGGGTGGGAGCGCGGAATGCCATGGGGGTACTTCTTCCATGAGTGGCGACAGCCCCGGTGCGGGTCGGGCTGCAGGGACCGATCGGCAGGGGTGTTGGCGTCCTGCCGATTCCTCATCAAAAGAGGAGCTTTAATGCCGTTTCGCGATAGCGAGGGCGCGGCATTATAGGTCCGCGGTGCTGGCTATGTAATAGCTTTTTAATTTCACTAGTTAGTGAGGTGCCATTACTTGTGTCGTGTTCGATACCGCCTGCGGCGGCACGTAGGCCGCGCCGATGATGAACGCCAGATCGCCGAACGCCCGTAGGTTGATGACCTGATGATCCTGGTCGATGCGCACCGTGATCGGCGGCGTGCGCTTGGCGTTGGGCAGGACGAGGGTGTGCTCGCCCTTTTTCAGGCGCAGGCGCGCCACCAGGGTCTTGTCCGGCAGCGTGCGCCAGGTGCGGGTGTCGGCTTCCTCGAACGGATCCTTGGCGGTCACCGTCAGCGAGGCCTTGGCCGGGTTGCGCTCGTTTTCGTTGGCCTGCCCGATCGCGGCCATGTTGGCGCGGAACATCGCGGCGGAAATGATCGCCGGCATGTCGTCGCGCAGGGTGCGCACCGCCATGTCGGTGACGCTGTTGACCTGGGCCAGCGAGCGTTTGCGGCCGTCCACCGTGAGGTGGTCGAACTTGGGCGTGACCGCGTCCGGGATCATCACCGGAAACGAGATCGGCGCGACGATGACCAGGTTCTCGTTGAGCCGCACGGGAATCGGCACGGTGACGGAAGCCCGGGCCGGCGCCAGGCCGCTCTGCACGACAATCAGGACATCGCTTTCGCCGGCCTTGGCCGGCGGTTTGTCGAGGTTGCGCAGCGCCTGTTCGAGAAAGGGGAGGTTGGGCCGCAGTTCGATCGCCTGCCGATAGCCCGGCGCGGCCAGGGTCCGTTCCCCCAGCGCTTCATAGGTGAAGCCGGCCAGGTAATGGCTGAACGCGCTCTGATATCCGTTTTTCAGCTCGATGACCGCCGGCGCCTCCAGGGTGGTCACCGGATAGCCCTGCAGGTCCTTGTAGTGCAGCCGGGTGCCTTGGGCCTTGGCCTGGTTCTCGACCTCTTCGTACTGCCGTTCGCGCTGGCTGGCGATCAGCGTTTCGCGCTCGTGGGTCTTCTTGATGTCGGCCCGCGCACCGTCGAAGTCATTCATCGCCAGTTGGTTGAGGGCCATCTGGGTGGTCAGCATGACCTTTTCGTAATCGTAGCCGTCGTAGCGCTGCAGCTTGTCGTTGACCAGCATCATGCCCATTTCCTTGTAGAAGCGGTTGAGCAGCTTCACCGGGGCGGACGGCACCGCTTCTTCGCGGCGGACAATCATCTGGTCGGCGCTGCGCCAGGTCGCCTGACTCTCCGGCAGGGCATTGCCGAGGCTGAGGACGGCGCCTTTCTCGAAATAATAGAGCAGGTCCTTGTCTTCCCATGGGTTGTTCCGCTCGATCAGGTACAGCGCGTTGTCGAGGTTGCCCATCATCAGCTGGTCGTTGGTCTGCTGCATTTCCAGGTCGTAGTTGCGGTAGGCGGCACACCCGCCCAGTTGCGCCAGAAGGCTGAACAGCAAGGGAAGCAGCAGGCAGTGGCGCATGGGAAACGGTTCTTCCTTGAGCGTTGGGGTGGCGCATTATAGGGACGGGTGCTGGCCATGTGCTTTGCATCGGCAAGAAAGCTTGAGGGAAATGCGTTCGACGTGAACAATATGTAACTTCGCATTTCCATTTGAGACTCATTCATGACTGCCGCGTCCCGATTCCTGGCCTGGCTGGTGTTCCCGTTTTGCGTGCTGGGCAGCGTCGACCTGCTGGCCGATACCGTGGAAGGCGCGCCGCAGGCGCTGCACCTGCTCGATTACATCAGCGCCGACTACCCGCCGACGGTGGCGGCCGGCAAGGTCATCGACGACGCGGAATACCGTGAGCAGCTGGAATTCACCCAGGTGCTGCAAGGGCTGATCGCGGCCATGCCGGCCAAGCCCGAGAAGGCCGGGCTGGAGCAGGGCGTCAGCGCGTTGCGTGGGGCCATCGCGGCCAGGCAGGACGGCGCGGATGTCGCCCGCCAGGCCCGGCAGCTCGGCGCGCAACTGGCGGTGGCCTACGAGGTCAGCCAGGCGCCGGTGATCACCCCCGATCCGACCCGCGGCGCGCCGCTCTACGCCCAGCACTGTTCGGTCTGCCACGGCGAGACCGGCGCCGGCGACGGCCCGGCGGGCGTCGGCCTGACGCCGGCCCCGGCCAATCTGCGCGACGCCGTGCGCATGGATCGCCTGAGCCTGTACGCGATCTACAGCACCCTCGGCCAAGGCGTCGAAGGCACCGACATGCCGGCCTTCGCCGACCAGCTCGACGACCGTCAGCGCTGGGACCTGGCGACCTACATCGCCCAGTTCAGCGCAGATTCGGCCGTGCCGAAATCCGAAAAGACCTACAACATCGCCGACCTGGCCCGTCAGACCCCGGCCGAAGTGCAGGCGGCCGAAGGCCCGCAGGCCGCTGCGGTGTTCCGCGCGCAGCGGGCGCAGCCGCCGCAGGTCAAGCGCGGCCCGGCGCAGTTGCTCGACTACACCGCCGCGACCCTGGACAAAAGCCTCGCCGCCTATCGTGCCGGCGAACGCGACCAGGCCTACGACCTGTCGGTGGCCGCCTATCTCGAAGGCTTCGAACTGGTCGAAAGCTCCCTGGACAACGTCGACGCCAACGTGCGCAAGGACACCGAGAAGTCCCTGATGGCCTACCGGCAGTCCCTGCAGGACGGCTTGCCGGTGGCCCAGGCCGAACAGCGCCTGGACGCGGCCAAGGCCAAGCTCAAGGCGTCCGCCGGCCTGCTGGGCAGCGATGGCCTGAGCTGGTCGCTGAGCTACATTTCCGGGCTGCTGATCCTGCTGCGCGAAGGGCTGGAAGCGATTCTGGTGCTGGCGGCGATCCTCGCGTTCCTGCGCAACACCGGCCAACAGTCGGCGGTGCGCAGCGTCAACGCCGGTTGGGGCCTGGCCTTGCTGGCCGGCCTCGGCACCTGGGCGCTGGCGGCGTACGTGATCGATGTCAGCGGTTCCCAGCGCGAGCTGCTCGAAGGCGCCACCGCGCTGTTCGCCGCCGTGATGGTGCTGTGGCTCGGAGTGTGGATGCACGACCGCCGTCACGCGGCGGCCTGGCAGGACTACATCAAGCAAAGCCTGGTGGGCGGCGGCGGGCGCTTCGGTTTCGCGGTGCTGGCGTTCTTCTCGGTGTACCGCGAACTGTTCGAGGTGATCCTGTTCTACGAAACCCTGTGGCTGCAGGCCGGCCCCGCCGGGCATGACGCCGTGCTGGCGGGCGGCGCTACGGCGCTGGTGCTGCTGGTCGGCCTGGCGTGGGTGATCCTGCGCGGCTCGGCGAAACTGCCGCTGGCGCTGTTCTTCAGCATCAACGCCGGCCTGCTGTGCGCATTGTCGGTGGTGTTCGCCGGGCATGGCGTGAAGGCGTTGCAGGAGGCGGGCATCTTCGGCACGCGGCCGGTGGCGTTCTTCGAGTTCGACTGGCTGGGGATCCATGCCGACGCCTACTCGCTGACGGCCCAGGCCGTGGCGATCGCGGCGATCATCATTCTTTACGGCCGCAGCCGGGTGGCGGAGAAGCGGCGGGCGACGGCCTGACCCCAGAAGGCAGGGTGGCGAAGGAGCAAGCTCCCTCGCCACAAAGGGGCGCTTGCGCTCAGGCGTCGTTCTCGTGGGTCAGTTCCAGCACGCGGTCGACCAGCTTGTTGATCCCCGAAGCCGCCTCGCCGATCGATTTCGCCAGCATGTAGGCCGGGGTGGTCACCAGTTTGCGTGCCTTGTCTTCGACGATGTCGGTCACCGCGCAGTCTTCGTGGGTGGCGCCCATCTTGCCGATGGCCGCTGCGGTGTCGGCGTCGTTGCCGATGGTGCAGGTCACGCCCGGGCCGTAGATCTTCGCCGCCAGCGCCGGCGAGATGCAGATCAGCCCCACCGGCTTGCCCGCTTCGGCAAAGGCTTCGGCCAGGGCCAGCACCTCAGGCTGCACGGTGCAGCCGGGGCCTTCGACGGCGAAGTCGGACAGGTTCTTCGCCGCACCGAAGCCGCCGGGCACGATCAGCGCGTCGAAGTCCTCGACGTCGGCCTCGCGCAGGTCCTTGACCTCGCCGCGGGCGATGCGCGCCGACTCCACCAGCACGTTGCGCGACTCGGGCATCTCTTCGCCGGTCAGGTGGTTGATCACATGCCGTTGCGCGATGTTCGGGGCGAAGCACTGCACCTGGGCGCCGCGCTGGTCGAGGCGCAGCAGGGTGATGACGCTTTCGTGGATCTCGGCGCCGTCGTACACGCCGCAGCCGGACAGGATCACTGCGATTTTCTTGCTCATGGGGCTTTCTCCAGATTCATGGCGTTAAATGTCCACTAATTTGTCACTCGTTGCCATAGGGATAATTCGCGGCTACACCTAGGATCTGTCCTCAAAGATCACGATCAGGGCGCGTCATGGATTTCATTCTGTATGCGGTACCGTTCTTCTTTGTGCTGATCGCGGCGGAGCTCGTCGCCGACCGCTGGCGCGGGGTGAGCAACTACCGCGTGGCCGATGCGGTGAACAGCATCAGCACCGGCGTGCTGTCGACCACCACCGGCCTGTTGACCAAGGGCGTGGGGCTGGTGACCTATGCGTTCGCCCTGGATCACATGGCCCTGCTGCGGCTGCCGGCCGACAGCGTCTGGGTCTGGGTGTTCGCCTTCGTGTTCTATGACTTCTGCTACTACTGGCTGCACCGCATGGGCCATGAGCGCAACATCCTGTGGGCCGCCCACTCGGTGCATCACCAGAGCGAGGACTACAACCTTTCCACGGCCCTGCGCCAGACCAGCACCGGGTTCCTGTTGAGCTGGATCTTCTACCTGCCGATGGCGCTGGCCGGGGTGCCACTGCCGGTGTTCGTCAGCGTGGCGGCGCTGAACCTGCTGTACCAGTTCTGGGTGCACACCCGGCACATCCCCAAGCTCGGCTGGTTCGAGGGGTTCTTCGTCACGCCGTCCAACCATCGGGCCCACCATGCGCAGAACGCTCTCTATATGGACCGCAACTACGGCGGGGTGTTCATCGTTTGGGACAGGCTGTTCGGCTCGTTCCAGGAAGAGGACGACAACGAACCGGTGATTTTCGGCGTGACCACGCCGCTGGCGAGCTGGAACCCGCTGTGGGCCAACCTGCAGTTCTATGCGCAATTGTGGGACGACGCGCGCCGCACGCGCAGCAGATGGGACAAGCTGCGGATCTGGTTCATGCGCACCGGCTGGCGCCCGGCGGACGTGGCGGCGCAGTACCCGATGAGCAAGCCGGATCTGAGCCAGTTCCGCAAGTTCGAGGTGCCGCTGGACGGCCGCCAGCAGTGGTACGTGGTGCTGCAGTTCGGCGTCTACATTGCGTTGGGCAGCTACCTGATGAACCTTGAGCACAGCCTGCCCGCCGGTGCGCTGGTGCTCGGCTGGGGCGCGGTGGCGCTGGGGCTGTTCGCGTTGGGCACGGCGTTGGAGAATCGCCCGTGGGCGTTGCGGGTGGAGCTGCTGCGGCTGGCCTCGAACCTGCCGCTGGTGTGGCTGGCGCCGCTGGTGGGGCTGTGGCCGGCCAGCCCGGTGGCGTGGATCGGCCTGCTCAGTTACACCTTGCTCAGCGGCATCGGCCTGTACTGCTGCCGCCAGCGGCTCACTCGGCTGGCGTCTTAGGCGTCTTGGTCTCGGCCGCGCTGGCCAGTTCGGCCTTGCGCCGCTCGGCCTTGGCGGCCTGTTCGTCTTCGTAGACCTGCTTGGCCAGCCGCGCGTTCTTGAAGCGCCGGCGCAGCCACAGCAGCAGGCCCAGCACCAGCAGGCCGCCGAGCACCCACAGTTCGTACTTCTTGATGCTGCCCAGCATGCCTTCGAGCACGGCGCCGAAGTGATACGCGGCGGCGGCCAGCGCGGCGGCCCAGATGGCCGCGCCGATGCCGTTGAGCAGCAGGTAGCGTCCCGGCGGATAGCCCGACAGGCCGATCGCCACCGGCATCACGGTGCGCAGGCCGTAGACGAAGCGGAAGCTCAGCACCCAGATGTCCGGATGCTTGCGGATGTGCTCCAGCGCCCGGTCGCCCATCATCTGCCAGCGCGGCTTGCGCGCCAGCAGCTTGCGCCCGTGCTTGCGGCCCAGGAAGTACCACAGCTGGTCGCCGGCGTAGCTGCCGAAGAACGCCACGACCACCACCAGGTTGATGTCCATGTAGCCACGGAACGCGAGGAAGCCCGCGAGCACCAGGATGGTTTCGCCTTCGAAGAACGTGCCGAGAAACAAGGCAAAGTAGCCGAAGTCATGCAGAAGTTGTTGGAGCATTGTCTGGGTGCTGGCGAAATGAACGCGCAGCCTAACCCTTCGGACACATTCAGGAAAGTGTCGAAATGTGTCTCGACGTGAACAATTCCTACACTGACAATGGAATGCGACTACCTGTCACAGGGGTGCACATAACTGTAATACGACCGTCATAATGGCCGCTTATAACTGTCACGCTCGCCCGTCTGCGCGGGCTCAGGAGTCTGCCGTGAGCTTTACCCCTGCCAACCGCTTGTTCCCAGCCACCCGCCTGCGCCGCAACCGCCGTGACGGGTTTTCCCGTCGGCTGGTGCGTGAAAACGTGTTGACGGTCGACGACCTGATCCTGCCGGTGTTCGTGCTCGACGGCGAGAACCGCCGCGAAGCCGTGGCCTCGATGCCGGGCGTGGAGCGCCTGACCGTCGACCTCCTGCTGGAAGAGGCGGCCAAGTGGGTCGAGCTGGGCATTCCGGCGCTGGCGCTGTTCCCGGTCACCCCGCCCGGGCTCAAGTCCCTCGACGCCGCCGAGGCCTGGAACCCTGAAGGCATCGCCCAGCGCGCCACCCGGGCCTTGCGTGCGCGGTTCCCGGAACTGGGCGTGATCACCGACGTCGCCCTGGATCCGTTCACCACCCACGGCCAGGACGGCATCCTCGACGAAAGCGGCTACGTGCAGAACGACATCACCGTCGATGCGCTGGTCAAGCAGGCGTTGTCCCATGCCGAGGCCGGCGCCCAGGTGGTGGCTCCGTCGGACATGATGGACGGGCGCATCCAGGCGATCCGCGAGGCCCTGGAAGTGGCCGGCCACGTCAACGTGCGGATCATGGCCTACTCGGCCAAGTACGCCAGTGCCTATTACGGGCCGTTCCGCGACGCGGTGGGCTCGGCGGCGAACCTGGGCAAGGCCGACAAGGCCTCCTATCAGATGGATCCGGCCAACAGCGACGAAGCCCTGCACGAAGTGGGCGCCGACTTGTCTGAAGGCGCGGACATGGTGATGGTCAAGCCGGGCATGCCGTACCTGGACATCCTGTTCCGGGTGAAGGATGCCTTCAAGGTGCCGACCTTCGTCTATCAGGTCAGCGGCGAATATGCCATGCACATGGCGGCGATCCAGAACGGCTGGTTGAGCGAAGGCGTGATCCTCGAATCCCTGACCGCCTTTAAACGTGCGGGCGCTGATGGCATCCTGACTTACTTTGCTGTCCGTGCCGCCCAATTGTTACGAGAGCAGAAATAGCCCTCCCAGGAACATTCGATGAATACCGAAGGACTCACTGAAGTTGCCGTAAAAGACGCTCAACCCGTGGTCGAGCAGATCACCGAGACGCCACCGGAGCTCGAGCCCGCGCCACCCGCGCCGGCCGCCGAAGCCGCCGCGGCCCCGGTGATCGCGATTCCGGGCCTGGATGACAGCAGCCTGTACATCCACCGGGAATTGTCGCAACTGCAGTTCAACATCCGCGTGCTGGAACAGGCGCTGGACGAGTCCTATCCGTTGCTGGAGCGGCTGAAGTTCCTGCTGATCTTCTCCAGCAACCTCGACGAATTCTTCGAGATCCGCGTCGCCGGCCTCAAGAAGCAGATCACCTTCGCCCGTGAGCAGGCCGGCGCCGACGGCCTGCAGCCGCACCAGGCCCTGGCCCGGATCAGCGAACTGGTGCACGGCCACGTGGACCGCCAGTACGCGATTCTCAACGACATCCTCCTGCCGGAGCTGGAAAAGCACCAGATCCGCTTCATCCGCCGGCGCTACTGGACCACCAAGCTCAAGACCTGGGTGCGCCGCTATTTCCGCGACGAGATCGCGCCGATCATCACCCCGATCGGCCTTGACCCGACGCACCCGTTCCCGCTGCTGGTGAACAAGAGCCTGAACTTCATCGTCGAGCTCGAAGGCATCGACGCCTTCGGCCGCGACTCGGGCCTGGCGATCATCCCGGCGCCGCGCCTGCTGCCGCGGATCATCAAGGTGCCGGAAGAGGTCGGCGGCCCGGGCGCCAACTACGTGTTCCTGTCGTCGATGATCCACGCCCACGCCGATGACCTGTTCCAGGGCATGAAGGTCAAGGGCTGCTACCAGTTCCGCCTGACCCGCAACGCTGACCTGGCGCTCGACTCCGAAGACGTCGAAGACCTGGCCCGGGCCCTGCGCGGCGAGCTGTTCTCGCGCCGCTACGGCGACGCGGTGCGCCTGGAAGTCGCCGACACCTGCCCTAAGCATCTGTCCGACTACCTGCTCAAGCAGTTCAACCTGAGCGAGACCGAGCTGTATCAGGTCAACGGCCCGGTCAACCTGACCCGCCTGTTCAGCATCACTGGCCTGGACAGCCATCCGGAGCTGCAGAACGCCCCGTTCACCCCGCAGATCCCCAAGCTTCTGCAGAACAGCGAGAACATTTTCAGTGTGGTCAGCAAGCAGGACATCCTGCTGCTGCACCCGTTCGAGTCGTTCACGCCGGTGGTGGATCTGCTGCGCCAGGCGGCCAAGGATCCGCACGTCCTGGCGGTGCGCCAGACCCTTTACCGCTCCGGCGCCAACTCGGAAATCGTCGATGCCCTGGTGGACGCGGCGCGCAACGGCAAGGAAGTGACCGCGGTCATCGAGCTGCGCGCGCGCTTCGACGAAGAGTCCAACCTGCAGCTGGCCAGCCGTCTGCAGGCGGCCGGCGCGGTGGTGATCTACGGCGTGGTCGGCTTCAAGACCCACGCCAAGATGATGCTGATCCTGCGCCGCGAGCAGGGTGAGATCGTGCGCTATGCCCACCTCGGCACCGGCAACTACCACGCCGGCAACGCCCGCCTTTACACCGACTACAGCCTGCTGACCTCCGACGATGCCCTGTGCGAAGACGTCGGCAAGCTGTTCAGCCAACTGATCGGCATGGGCAAGACGCTGCGCATGAAGAAGTTGCTGCATGCGCCGTTCACGCTGAAGAAGGGCATGCTCGACATGATCGCCCGCGAGACGCAGTTCGCCCTCGACGGCAAGCCGGCGCACATCATCGCCAAGTTCAACTCGCTGACCGATCCGAAGATCATCCGCGCGCTGTACAAGGCCAGCCAGTCCGGCGTGCGCATCGACCTGGTGGTGCGCGGCATGTGCTGCCTGCGTCCGGGCATCGCCGGGGTATCGCACAACATCCACGTGCGTTCGATCATCGGCCGCTTCCTGGAGCACACCCGGGTGTTCTATTTCCTCAACGGCGGCGAGGAGCAGATGTTCCTCTCCAGCGCCGACTGGATGGAGCGCAACCTCGACAAACGGGTCGAGACTTGCTTCCCGGTGGAAGGCAAGAAGCTGCTGACCCGGGTCAAGAAGGAGCTGGAGCTGTACCTGACCGACAACACCCACAGCTGGAGCCTGCAGTCGGACGGCCGCTACATCCGCAACACGCCGACGGGCAACCAGAACCCGCGCAGCGCCCAGGCGACGCTGCTGGAGCGGCTGGGCAGCCCGATCCTGCCGGTCAGCAGCTGACCGACGGCCAGGCACAAAAAAGGCGATCCCTCGGGATCGCCTTCTTGTTTCGCCGGTTTCCTGCGGCGGGTCGGTCGCCACCGGTCAGTGGACGGTCAGCACGATCCCGACCCGCGTCAGCCACTCCGCCTCCAGGGCGAAGTCCGCCTGGGTCAGCTGGTTGTCGTCCAGCCAGTGTTCCGGGAACTCCACATCGAGGGTGTCGCCGTTGGCGTGCAGCGCCACTTGCGGCATCGCCTGGGTGCCGCGGATGTGGTGGAACAGGATGGCGAAGCGCAGCAGCACGCACAGGCGGATCAGCTTGATGCCGTCGTCGTCGAACTCGGCGAACTTGTCCTTGGGGATGTTGCGGCGGTGGCCGCGCACCAGCAGCGCCAGCATCTGCTGGTCCTCGCGGGAGAACCCGGCCAGGTCCGAGTGCTCGATCAGGTAGGCGCCGTGCTTGTGGTAGTGGTAGTGGGCGATGTCGAGGCCGACTTCGTGCACTTTCGCCGCCCAACCCAGCAGTTCGCGCCAGATGCCGTCCTCCAGGTCCCAGTCCGCGGCGACCTGGTCGAAGGCGTGCAGGGCCTTGCGCTCGACCCGCGCCGCCTGTTCCAGGTCGACGTGGTAGCGCTCCATCAGCGACGTCAGGGTGCGCTCGCGCACGTCTTCGTGATGGTGGCGGCCCAGCAGGTCGTACAGCACGCCTTCGCGCAGCGCGCCTTCGCAGTGATCCATGCGCTTGAGTTCGAGGGCGTCGAAGATCGCCTCGAGAATCGCCAGGCCTGCCGGGAAGATCGCCCGGCGGTCAGGCTTGATGCCTTCGAAGTCGATCTTGTCCGCGTCGCCGAGCTTGAACAGCCGGCGCTTGAGCCAGGCCAGGCCTTCGGCGTTGACCTCGCCCGAACCGTGGCCGCCGGCCTTCAGCGCCAGGCCGATGGCGCGGATGGTGCCCGAGGAGCCGATGGCCTCGTCCCAGGTCAGGCGGTGCAGGGCGTGCTCGATGCTCATGATCTCCAGCCGCGCCGCCGTGTAGGCCTGGGCGTAGCGGGCCGGGGTGATCTTGCCGTCCTTGAAGTAGCGCTGGGTGAAGCTGACGCAGCCCATCTGCAGGCTTTCGCGCAGCAGCGGCTCGAAACGCTGGCCGATGATGAATTCGGTGCTGCCGCCGCCGATGTCGGCCACCAGGCGCTTGCCCGGCGTGTCGGCGAGGGTGTGGGAGACGCCCAGATAGATGAGGCGCGCTTCTTCGCGGCCGGAGATGACCTCCACCGGATGGCCGAGGATCTCTTCGGCGCGGTGGATGAACTCGACGCGGTTGCGCGCCTCGCGCAGGGCGTTGGTGCCGACGATCCGCACGGCACCCAGGGGCATGCCGTTGATCAGTTGGGCAAAGCGCTTGAGGCAGTCGAGCCCGCGCTGCATCGATTCTTCGTTGAGGTGGCGCTCTTCGTCGATGCCGGCGGCGAGCTGGACCTTCTCCCCGAGGCGTTCGAGAATGCGGATCTCGCCGTTCTGGGCCTTGGCCACGACCATGTGGAAGCTGTTGGAGCCCAGGTCGATCGCGGCGATCAGGGACAGATTCTTGGCTTGGTTCTGGGGCATGGTCAGGGGGTCTCGGTCGATAACCCCGACATCGTGCCACGATCAAACGCCGCCGCCAACGCGCAGGGGCCAAACCCTTGATCCTGCGCAGATTCGCGCAAGATCCTTGGCCGACCTGAGCTGCCGCCTTTCGCCGGGGCCCCGGCGACGCGCGGTTTGAGCTATACCCAAACTCATGAGCCACCATAGCGAGACTCAATCATCTGCGGCTTCCTGAACAGGGGAAGGGCGGCTATGATGGGCCACGTTTTTTTGCTTACAACCTGGAGAATTCCATGAGCAGCGATCTGATCAAACACGTTAGCGACGCTAGCTTCGAAGCTGACGTACTCAAGGCCGAAGGCGCTGTCCTGGTCGACTACTGGGCTGAGTGGTGCGGCCCGTGCAAGATGATCGCTCCGGTCCTGGACGACATCGCCGCCGAGTACCAGGGCAAGGTGACCGTCGCCAAGCTGAACATCGACGAGAACCAGGAAACCCCGGCCAAGCACGGCGTGCGCGGCATCCCGACCCTGATGCTGTTCAAGAACGGCAACGTCGAAGCGACCAAGGTCGGCGCGCTGTCGAAGTCCCAGCTCAAGGCTTTCCTCGACGCCAGCCTCTGAGCGCCGCTGTAAAGTCCGCTGAAAAAGGCCCCGCAAATTGCGGGGCTTTTTGCTTATTCAGGGCTAGACGCTCCGAAACTCAGGTGATACATTCGGCCCCGCACTGGTTTCTCCACTGCCCCCTGCTAGCCGTCGCCGACGCACTCCTTTCGAACAAGTACGCGATCCTGTCGCCTTCTCCGCGGCGCGGCCTCATTAAGCCAAAAGCTTAATTTCCCCCCTCTATAAATGATTACGTCATTCCTATATGAATCTGACTGAACTCAAGCAAAAGCCGATTACCGACCTGCTCCAGCTGGCCGAAGACATGGGCATAGAAAATATGGCCCGTTCGCGCAAGCAGGACGTGATTTTCTCCCTGCTGAAAAAGCACGCGAAAAGCGGTGAGGAAATCTCCGGTGATGGCGTGCTGGAGATTCTCCAGGACGGCTTCGGCTTCCTGCGCTCCGCTGACGCTTCCTACCTCGCAGGTCCCGACGACATCTACGTCTCGCCGAGCCAGATCCGCCGTTTCAACCTGCGCACCGGCGACACCATCGTCGGCAAGATCCGCCCGCCGAAGGAAGGCGAGCGTTATTTCGCCCTGCTCAAGGTCGACACGATCAACTTCGACCGTCCTGAGAACGCGAAGAACAAGATTCTGTTCGAGAACCTGACCCCGCTGTTCCCGAACGTGCGCATGAAGATGGAAGCCGGCAACGGTTCCACCGAAGACCTGACCGGTCGTGTGATCGATCTGTGCGCGCCGATCGGCAAAGGCCAGCGTGGTCTGATCGTGGCGCCGCCGAAGGCCGGTAAAACGATCATGCTGCAGAACATCGCAGCGAATATCGCCCGTAACAACCCGGAAGTTCACCTGATCGTGCTGCTGATCGACGAACGTCCGGAAGAAGTGACCGAAATGCAGCGCACCGTGCGCGGCGAAGTGGTCGCCTCGACCTTCGACGAGCCGCCGACCCGTCACGTGCAAGTGGCCGAAATGGTGATCGAGAAGGCCAAGCGCCTGGTCGAGCACAAGAAGGACGTGGTGATCCTGCTGGATTCCATCACCCGTCTGGCCCGCGCCTACAACACCGTGATCCCGAGCTCCGGCAAGGTGCTGACCGGTGGTGTCGATGCCCACGCCCTGGAGAAGCCTAAGCGTTTCTTCGGCGCGGCGCGCAACATCGAAGAAGGCGGCTCGCTGACCATCATCGCCACTGCGCTGGTCGAGACCGGCTCGAAGATGGATGAAGTGATCTACGAAGAGTTCAAGGGCACCGGCAACATGGAGCTGCCGCTGGACCGCCGCATCGCCGAGAAGCGTGTGTTCCCGGCCATCAACATCAACAAGTCCGGCACCCGCCGCGAAGAGTTGCTGACCGCCGACGACGAGCTGCAGCGCATGTGGATCCTGCGCAAGCTGCTGCACCCGATGGACGAAGTCGCGGCCATCGAGTTCCTGGTCGACAAGCTGAAGACGACCAAGACCAACGACGAATTCTTCCTGTCGATGAAGCGCAAGTGACATAGACGGTCGAGTCCGAAAAGTGGCGCCCTGCGGGGCGCCATTTTTTTGCCTGTTTTTTTGTCTGGGCGATGGGAGGTTCGCGATCTGGTATGGTCAGTGACTGGGCATAACAACAGGCAGCGAGTGCGGGCGGCTCATGGAGAGCGTCGCGGCTGCACAGAAAACAACCATCTGATCGGCATTGAACAAATTATGAGCACTCTCGCTTATCGAAGGGATATCGACGGCTTGCGCGCAGTCGCGGTGATCGCCGTTGTGCTGTTCCATTTCGGGGTTCCGGGCTTTACCGGCGGTTTTGTCGGCGTGGACGTGTTCTTCGTGATTTCCGGCTACCTGATCACCTCGATCATCTGGAACCAGCGCCAGGCCGGGCGCTTCAGCTTCGTCGACTTCTGGGCCCGGCGCGCCCGGCGGATCCTGCCGGCGCTGTTTGCGATGATACTCGCCGTGCTGGCGGTGGGCTGGTTCCTGCTGGCGCCAAAGGACTACGAAGAGCTGGGGCGCTCGGTGCGCTACCAGGTGATGTTCGTCTCCAACCTGCTGTTCATGCGGCAGGACGGCTACTTCGATGTCGCCTCCGACCTCAAGCCGCTGCTGCACACCTGGTCGCTGGCGGTGGAGGAGCAGTTCTACATTCTCTTCCCATTGCTGCTGACTGTGCTGTCCGGGCGCCTGAAGCACTGGCGGCTGGCGCTGTTCGGCGTGTTGCTGGTGTCCTTCGGTCTGAGTGTCTGGGCCGTCAGCCACCACCCGGAAAAAGCCTTCTTCCTGCTGCCCATGCGCGCCTGGGAACTGCTGGCCGGAGCGATGCTGGCGGTGGCGCCGAAAAGCGCCTGGCGCTTGAAGCCGATGGCGGCGCAGGGCCTGAGCCTGCTCGGCCTGACCCTGATCCTGCTGGCGGTGTTCGGCTACGACAAGGCCACGCCGTTCCCCGGTGTGGCGGCGCTGCTGCCGGTGCTGGGCGTGGTGGCGCTGATCCTGGCCAACGGGCACCGCCGGACCTGGGTCGGCGAGCTCCTGAGCAGCCGGTTGATGGTCGGTCTCGGCCTGGTGTCGTATTCCTGGTACTTGTGGCACTGGCCGGTGTTCGTGTTCTCCAGCTACGCCAGTGTCGATGAGCCGGGCGCGTTCGACACCCTGGGCCTGATTCTGCTGACGCTGGTGTTGGGCTATCTGTCCTGGAAATTCGTCGAGACGCCGTTCCGCGAGCGTCGCCTGCTCGCCGGCCGTCGGCAGATCCTGCTGGCCGGTGCCTGCGGCGTGCTGGTGATCGGCCTGGCCGGACAGAGCCTGCGCTGGACCGACGGCTTGCCGTGGCGCCTGTCCGAGCAGGCGCTGCAGTATGCCAAGGGGCGCGAGTGGCGGCCGGAGCTGATGGCGTGCCTGGCCGACGACAAGACGCCGGACGACAAATTGTTCTGCCATTACGGCGCCGCGAACGGCCCGGCCCGCACCTTGGTCTGGGGCGACAGCCACGCCACCGCGCTGATCCCGGTGTTCGACGACGGCGCCAAGGCCCATGCCGTGAGCGTGATGCTGGCCAGTTCCCCCGGTTGCGTGCCGGTGCAGGGCCTCGAGCATGACGCCCGCTGCGCGCGCTTCAACCAGCGGGTCGAGCATGCCCTGGCGCCGCCGGTGAGCGACGTGGTGTTGGTGGCGCGCTGGAGCCTCTACCTCTACGGCGACGCCAAGGGCGATCTGGCCCACGCCCTGAAGGCCGCCGACGGGCACTACGACCGCGCCGTCGCCGAGCAGCGCCTGGCCGATGGCCTGCGGGCGCGGGTGGCGCAGCTGCGGGCCGGCGGGCATCGGGTCTGGCTGGTGAAGGAGGCGCCGCTGCAGGCTTTCAGCCCGCCGTACCGGCTCACGCGCCTGGCGATGCTCAACCGCCCGGTGGACGATGTCGGCCTGGCGCTCGGCGAGCACCTCAAGCGGCAGACTTTCATCAGCGGGCTGTTCGCCCAGCTGGCGCAGGATCCGGCGGTGCGGGTGGTGGATCCGGCGCCGCGGCTGTGCGACGCGGAAGGTTTTTGCCGCGCCGAACTCGACGGCCATTCCTTGTACACCGACGACAATCACCTCTCGGAAGTCGGCGCGCGGTTCGTGGCGCCGGTCCTCGAACCGTTGTTCGTCGGCCTGCAGGCCGGGGCGAACCTTCGCAAAGGGCAGGCCAATGCAGCCAAGTGAGGCCTGACGGGCTGCCAGCGGGCGGCATAGCAGGTAGGATGTACGCCTATTTTGAGGGTGCCATCGTCAATGAAATTCAAGGATCTTCGGGATTTCGTGCAGCAGCTTGAGCAGCGCGGAGAGTTGAAACGCATCCAGGTGCCCGTCTCGCCGGTGCTGGAGATGACCGAGGTGTGCGACCGCACCCTGCGGGCCAAGGGGCCTGCGCTGCTGTTCGAGAATCCGACCGGCTTCGACATCCCGGTGCTCGGCAACCTGTTCGGCACCCCGCAGCGGGTGGCGATGGGCATGGGCGCCGAGTCCACCGACGAACTGCGCGAGATCGGCAAGCTGCTGGCGTTCCTCAAGGAGCCCGAGCCGCCCAAGGGCCTGAAGGATGCGTGGTCGAAGCTGCCGATCTTCCGCAAGATCATCGCGATGGCGCCGAAGGTCGTGAAGGACGCGCCGTGCCAGGAAGTGGTCATCGAGGGCGACGACGTCGACCTGGCTACACTGCCGATCCAGCACTGCTGGCCGGGCGATGTCGCGCCGCTGATCACTTGGGGCCTGACCGTCACCAAAGGCCCGAACAAGGATCGCCAGAACCTGGGCATCTACCGTCAGCAGGTGATCGGCCGCAACAAGGTCATCATGCGCTGGCTCAGCCACCGGGGCGGGGCGCTGGACTACCGCGAGTGGTGCGAGAAGCATCCGGGCCAGCCGTTCCCGGTGTCCGTGGCCCTCGGCGCGGATCCGGCGACCATCCTCGGCGCGGTCACGCCGGTGCCGGACAGCCTCTCCGAATACGCCTTCGCCGGCCTGCTGCGCGACAGCCGCACGGAACTGGTGAAATGCCGCGGCAACGACCTGCAGGTGCCGGCCACCGCCGAGATCATCCTGGAAGGCGTGATCCACCCGGGCGAGATGGCGGACGAAGGCCCTTACGGCGACCACACCGGCTACTACAACGAGGTGGACAGCTTCCCGGTGTTCACCGTCGAGCGCATCACCCACCGCATCAAGCCGATCTACCACAGCACCTACACCGGCCGGCCGCCGGATGAGCCGGCGATCCTCGGCGTGGCGCTGAACGAAGTGTTCGTGCCGATCCTGCAGAAGCAGTTCCCGGAGATCACCGACTTCTACCTGCCGCCCGAGGGCTGCTCGTACCGCATGGCCGTGGTGACGATGAAGAAGTCGTATCCGGGGCACGCCAAGCGCGTGATGCTGGGTGTCTGGTCGTTTTTGCGACAGTTCATGTACACCAAGTTCGTTATCGTCACCGACGACGACATCAACGCCCGGGACTGGAACGACGTGATCTGGGCCATCACCACGCGCATGGACCCCAAGCGCGACACGGTGATGATCGACAACACGCCCATCGACTACCTCGACTTCGCCTCGCCGGTGTCGGGGCTGGGGTCGAAGATGGGGCTGGACGCCACCCACAAGTGGCCGGGCGAGACCACTCGCGAATGGGGCCGCGTCATCGTCAAGGACGACGCCGTCACCCAACGGATCGATGCCATCTGGAATCAGTTAGGAATAGATTGATGCGTGTAACCCTTCAGCCCTCCGGAGCGGTGCTAGAGATACGGCCCGGCGAGCGGATTCTCGATGGTGCGCGGCGCCTGGGCTACGAATGCCCGCAGAGCTGCCGCAACGGCAATTGCCATGTGTGCGCGGCGCTGCTGGTGGAAGGCCGGGTCGAACAGGCCGGCAAGGTGCATGACCACGGCGAGTTCTACACTTGCATAGCGGAGCCGCTGGAAGACTGCATCGTGCTGTGGGATGGCGTGCTCGCGCTGGGAGAGTTGCCGGTGCGCAGCCTGTCGTGTCAGGTCGTCGAATGCCGGGACGTCGGCGGCGATACCTGGCGGGTGCGCCTGCGGGCGCCGGCCGGCAAGCCGCCGCGCTACCACGCCGGGCAGTACCTGATGATCGAGCGCGAGAACGGCGAGAAATCGGCGTTCTCCATGGCCTCGGCGCCCCACGCCGGCCGCGACCTGGAGATCCACGTGCTGGCGCGTGAGAACAGCGCGCTGAGCCTGATCGACCAGCTCCAGCGCAACCCGCTGGTGCGCGTCGAGCTGCCGTTCGGCGACACCCACCTGGCCGAACTGCCCGAGGGGCCGCTGGTGCTGATCGCCGCCGGCACCGGCATGGGCCAGATCCACAGCCTGATCGAACACTGCCGGGCCAACGGCTTCAAGCACCCGGTGCACCTGTATTGGGGCGTGCGCCGGCCGGAAGACTTCTACCGCATCGAACATTGGGACGAATGGCTGAAGTTGCCCAACCTGTTCCTGCACAAGGTCGTCAGCGATCAATGCGGCTGGGAAGGGCGCTGCGGGATGCTGCACGAAGCGGTGTGCGAAGATTTCCCCGACCTCAAGGCCTTGCACGTCTATGCCAGCGGCTCGCCGGCCATGGTCTACGGCACGCTCGATGCGCTGGTCGAGGCCGGGATGGACGCCCATCAGATGCGCGCCGACGTGTTCGCCTACGCTCCTCGGGGATAAGTTCGATATACCTCCATATATAGCCGATCGGTATTTATGTAATTGCATGAATACCGGTAGGTTATATACCAATCCGGCAATGGATGAATGAAAGCGCCGGGCACTTCAATTGCCTTAAAACATATGTGCCTTATTGTTACAGCGGTGCGTTCTATTTAGTAATTCTTCACCCGCGGGGAGCTGAACGCTATTCGCCATGAGCGCCATCGAAAACGGTTTTTCGCATCCGGCTTACCCTCCGCGGCTCGATCTCGGGCCGCAGCTGACCCACGAACAGCTTCTCCTCTCCATGCAATCGACCATGGCGCGCCACAAGGGCGGGCCGGTGTGGCTGTTCGCGTACGGATCGCTGATCTGGCGGCCGGAATGCACGGCGGTCGAACGGGTGCGCGGGCGGGTGCACGGCTATCACCGCGGCCTGTACCTGTGGTCTCACGAGCACCGCGGCACGCCGGAGATGCCGGGGCTGGTGTTCGGCCTGGATCGTGGGGGCTCGTGCAGCGGCTTCGCCTACCGGTTGCCGGAAGACAATCTCGACAGCGCACTGTATGCCCTGTGGAAACGCGAGATGCCGTTTCCGTCCTACCGGCCGCACTGGCTCAATTGCCGTCTGGAGGATGGCAATCAGGTTCAGGCGTTGGGGTTCGTGTTGGAGCGGCACCTGCCCAGCTATGCCGGCAACCTGCCGGACCATGTGCTGAGCCAGGTGTTCGAAAGCGCCTGCGGGCGCTACGGCACGACGCGCGACTATGTCGAGCAGACCGCCCACGCCCTGCGCAGCCACGCCATGCCAGACCGCAATCTGGAGGCGCGGCTCAGGCGCTGCCGGTCACAGGCCGATCAGGCGAGCGCTTCGCGGCTCTGACTGGCGGCTTGCTTGTGCAGCAGGGTCGGGGCCAGGAAGGCCATCGACAGCAGGCAGGCGCCCACCAACAGCACGAAACCGCCGTCCCAGCCGAAGTGGTCGACGGTGTAGCCCATCGCGGCGCTGGCCGCGACCGAACCGCCCAGGTAACCGAACAGGCCAGTGAAGCCCGCTGCGGTGCCGGCGGCTTTCTTCGGCGCCAGTTCCAGCGCCTGCAGGCCGATCAGCATGACCGGGCCGTAGATCAGGAAGCCGATGGAGAACAGGGCGATCATGTCGACGGTTGGGTTGCCGGCCGGGTTCAGCCAGTACACCAGGGTCGCCACGGTCACCAGGGCCATGAACACCATGCCGGTCAGGCCGCGGTTGCCGCGGAAGATCTTGTCCGACATCCAGCCGCACAGCAGGGTGCCCGGAATCCCCGCCCACTCGTAGAAGAAGTACGCCCACGACGTCTTGTCGACGTCGAAGTGCTTGGCTTCCTTGAGGTAGGTCGGCGCCCAGTCCAGCACGCCGTAGCGCAGCAGGTAGACGAACACGTTGGCCATGGCGATGTACCAGAGCATTTTGTTGCGCAGCACGTACTTGACGAAGATTTCCTTGGCGCTGAATTCGTCTTCGTGGCTGGCGTCGTAGCCTTCCGGGTAGTCGTTCTTGTACTTCTCGATCGGCGGCAGGCCGACCGACTGCGGGGTGTCGCGCATGGTGATGAAGGCGAACGCCGCCACCGCCAGGGCCACCGCCGCCGGGACGTAGAACGCGGCGTGCCAGTCGTTGAACAGGCCCATGCCGACCAGGAACAGCGGGCCGATCAGGCCGCCGCCGACGTTGTGCGCCACGTTCCACACCGACACCACGCCGCCGCGCTCCTTCTGCGACCACCAGTGCACCATGGTGCGTCCGCTCGGCGGCCAGCCCATGCCTTGGGCCCAGCCATTGATGAACAGCAGGATGAACATCATGGTCACGCTGGAGGTCGCCCATGGCGCGAAACCGAAAATGAACATCACCCCGGCGGACACCAGCAGGCCGAACGGCAGGAAGTAGCGCGGGTTGGAACGGTCGGACACCAGGCCCATGAGGAACTTGGACAGGCCGTAGGCGATGGCGATGGCCGACATCGCCAGGCCCAGGTCGCCGCGGCTGTAGCCTTGGTCGATCAGGTACGGCATGGCCAGGGAGAAGTTCTTGCGCAGCAGGTAGTAGCCCGCGTAGCCGAAGAAGATGCCGGCGAAGATCTGCCAGCGCAGGCGTCGGTAGGTACTGTCGATTTTTTCTTCAGGCAGGGGAGCCTGATGTGCGGCAGGTCGAAAGAAAGCAAACATTCAAGAGCTCCAGAATTCTTGTTTTGACTGCGGATGTGAATGTTACAGTTTCGTTACCGAAAATAGCACCGCCTGCCATCCGCAAAACAGCGGAAATGTTGGAAAACGCACGTTCTTTTACGAACCTGTCGCTCAGCTGTAAGAACGGGGCGTTTTCACCACGTGTGAACATCGGGCGGCTTAGACTCGCGATCCGTCGACCGACTGTTCTGCAGAGATGAATGATGGCTTTGAAGGTGCGCATGCTTGTGGTCCGCCTGCTGGTGGCGGCCGTTCTCACCGCCGGCTTGCTGGCGCTGGTCTTCACTGACCATCCCGGGCATTCCGGTTTGCGCAATGCCACGGTGCTGATCATCCGGCATGCCGAGAAGCCCGACGTCGGAACCGAACTCAACGCCCGGGGCGAGCAGCGTGCCGCGGCCTATGCCGATTACTTCAACCCGCTGGAGCTGGATGGCCAGGCGCTGACGCCCCAGCGCCTGCTGGCCGCCGGCGATAGCCCCGAAAGCGTCCGCTCGCGCCTGACCCTGACCCCGCTGGCCCGGCGTCTGAACCTGTCGGTCGAGCAGCCCTACATCAACGGCGATGTCCATGACTTGGTGAAATTGCTGCGCAAAGGCAACAAGGCGCCGACGGTGCTGATCGCCTGGCACCACGGGCACATCGACAAGCTGATCAAGGCGTTCGGCGGCGACGCCACGGCGCTGATGGGCCAGCGCAAGTGGCCGGACGGGGTCTACGACTGGGTGATCGTCCTGCGTTTCGACGACAAGGGGCGACTCATTCCGTCACGCAGCGAGAAGGTCCAGGAGCACCTGCTGCCGGGTGACGGAGCGATGTCGCCCCGGATCTGACGGTACTTTGCCGGCTCAGCGCACCTGCACCACCACCTTGCCCACCGCCTTGCGCTGGCCCAGGTCATTGATCGCCTGCGCCGCCTCGCTCAGCGGATACACCTGCGACACCAGCGGCTTGAGCTTGCCTTCGGCGAACCAGCCGAACAGTCGCTGGAAGTTCGCGGCGTTGTCCTGGGGCTGGCGTTGGGCGAAGGAGCCCCAGAACACGCCGAGCACCGCAGCGCCCTTGAGCAGCGCGAGGTTGACCGGCAGTTCAGGGATGCGTCCGCTGGCGAAACCCACCACCAGCAGGCGGCCGTTCCAGGCGATGGCGCGGATGGCCTGGTCGAACAGGTCGCCGCCGACCGGGTCGTAGATCACGTCGGCGCCCTGGCCGTCGGTGAGGCGCTTGATCTCGTCCTTGAGGCTGGTTTCGCTGTAGTTGATCAGTTCGTCGGCGCCGGCGGCCTTGGCCACCGCGAGCTTCTCGGCGCTGCTGGCGGCGGCGATCACCCGGGCGCCCAGGGCCTTGCCGATTTCCACGGCGGCCAGGCCGACGCCGCCGGACGCGCCGAGCACCAGCAGGGTTTCGCCCGGTTGCAGGTTGCCGCGCTGGGTGAGGGCGTGCATCGAGGTGCCGTAGGTCATGCTGAAGGCGGCGGCCGTCCTGAAGTCCATCGACGGCGGGATCGGCAGCGCGTTGTAGCCCGGCACCGCGACCTGCTCGGCGAAGCTGCCCCAACCGGTCAACGCCATCACCCGGTCGCCGACCTTGAGATGGTTGACCTTCTCCCCGACTTCACGCACCACGCCGGCCGCTTCGCCGCCCGGCGAAAACGGGAAGGGCGGCTTGAACTGGTACTTGCCCTCGATGATCAGCGTGTCCGGGAAATTGACCCCGGCGGCGTGCACCTCCAGCAGGATTTCGTTCTTCTTCGGGGCAGGGCTGGCGACCTCTTCCAGCACCAGCGATTCGGCAGGGCCGAAGGCTTTGCACAGCACGGCTTTCATCAGGGCTATTCCTTTGGGAGTGATGGCCGATAAGTGTAGGTGTGGCCGTCGACGGGTCAACGAGCATGCCCGGCCCTGATAGTCCGCCATAAGCTTGTGCTTGCGCGGCGGGCCGTTATGCTAGGCCGCAAACCGGATAAGGAGCGAATTGTGAAAGCGTGGATCATGTTGTTGCTGGCCCTGTCTCTGCCTGTGGCAGCGCTGGCCGAAGAAGCCAAAGAAGGCGAGGCGCCGAAGGTCAACTACATCACCCTGAGCCCGCCGTTCGTGGGCAACTACGGGCTGGACGGCACGCCGAAGCTGAAGGTCTACAAGGCCGACGTGGCGCTGCGCGTGACCGGCGAGGAATCGACCAAGCTGGTCAAGGCCAACGAGCCGCTGATCCGCAATCAACTGGTGGCGCTGTTCGCACAGCAGTCGACCGAGACCATGAACAGCCTCGAAGCCAAGGAAAAGCTGCGTCAGGAAGCGTTGAAGCAGACCCAGCAGGTGATGAACGACGAAACCGGCAAGCCGGTGGTCGAGGATCTGCTGTTCAACAACCTGATCATTCAGTAAATGACGGGGTGACTGCGCCGGCCTCATCGCTTGCAGGCAAGCTCCCAAAGGTTTTGGTGGTGACGCAGATCCTGCATGCATCCGCTATACCCTGCGGGAGCCAGCCTGCTGGCGATGGCGCCAGTCGAGGCGCCGCCGGGCAGCATCGATCGCAAGGCATTCTTTGCGCCGACGAACGGCTCAAGGCTTGAGCGCAACCACCGCCGCCCACTGCTGCGGCGTCACCGGCATCACCGACAGCCGCGAGCCTTTCTGCACCAGCGGCATTTCCGCCAGCGCGGTCTGCTGCTTCAGGTAATCGAGCTTGAGCACCCGGGCGAACGTCTCGACGTGCTCCACATCGATCGCGCTCCAGGCGTTTTTCTCGGGTGTGGCCTTCGGGTCGTAATAGTGGCTTTCCGGCTCCAGCGCCGTCGGATCCGGGTAGGCCGCCTGAACGATCCGGCCGATCCCGGCAATGCCCGGCTCCGGGCAGCTGGAGTGATAGAAGAAGAACAGGTCGCCGACCGCCATGGAACGCAGGAAATTGCGCGCCTGATAGTTGCGCACGCCGTCCCAGCGCGCCTTGCCGAGCTGCTGCAGGCCTTTGATCGAGAGCTCGTCGGGTTCGGATTTCATCAGCCAATAGGCCATGGTTCTTGCTCCTCGCAGGGGTCGTCGGGCAGGTCGTCGGCAATTTTATGACAAACCGACGGTCGGTTGACGTCAGCGTTTGCGCGGCGGTTCACGTTGTCGCAAAATGCCGGCCTTTAAAGCTTGACGCTGCTGCACGGCTACGAACGGAAACCGCTGCTGTCATCGTGATGATGTGCCTTGAGGGGGGCAATCGATGAAACGCAAACCGGATTTGCTTTGGACATTGGTGATCTTGTTCGGTCTCGGCGTCGTGACCACCGGTTATGCGCAGAGCCTGTGGGCCAACAAGGCCGACGCACCGGTCGAAGTGGCGCAGCAGGTCCAGCAGTCGACCGCCTTCAAGCGCTGAACCCCTTCTTGCGACGCTGCCTTTTCCCTCGCGGCGTCTATTCTGCGACGTACCACGCCTTGTCCGTCACCGTGCCCTGCAACGGCACATCCCAGCTGGCCTGCGCCAGACGCCCCACTTTCTGACATTCATGGGCCAGCCCCAGCAGCACCGGCTTGCGCCAGTTCTTGCGCCGAGCGAGGTAGGCCAGGCTGCGGTCGTAGAAGCCGCCGCCCATCCCCAGGCGTCCGCCGACATCGTCAAACCCCACCAACGGCAACAGCACCAGGTCCAGCGCCCAGATCCTGCGCTGGCGGGCCGGGTTGATCCGCGGTTCGAGGATGCGGAAACGGTTGGGCGCAAGCTTCTCGCCGGGGCGGATGCGCTGGAACACCATCTTGGTCCGCGGCCAGGCGCTGAGCACCGGCAGGTAGGTGGCCTTGCCCCGGCGCTGGGCGGCGCGCAGCAGCAGGCGCGGGTCGATTTCGCCGTCGGTGGGCAGGTACAGGGAAACATGCTTGGCGCGGCGGAACTGCGGGTGCTGCGCCAATTGCCGGTACAGGCCTTCGGCGGCCTCGCGTTGCTGGCTCGGCGTCAGCGAGCGGCGGGCCTTGCGCAGCTGTCGGCGCAATTGGGGGCGGGTCGGCGGCGCGGGTTCGGTCATGGTTCGGCTTCGGCGAAGGGGTGCGAAAACGTACGCATAAAAAATCCGATGCCGGCATGCACCGGCATCGGATTCGAATCAGGCTCCCCGGATGAGCCGCTGTCGACTTAGCCCTTGAACCCGAGAGTTCAAGGTGGAGGATGCAGTAGGCTTTAAGGCTTTCCGTCTGGCGGACATGCACACCAGCCCAACGTGCAACCCCCAGGGTAGTGCAAATCGGCTCAGGGACATCGTCAACTGGCAAGCACCCCAGGGAGTGCCGCGAGTATACCTCAAGCGTCCCGGCGAATCAGCCCTTGCTGACGTCCGGATCGGTGGCCAGCACCAGATCGACGCGTTCGAGCAGGTCGCGCACCTGCTCGCGGGTCGAGCCGCTGGCCTGCAGGGCCGGGCGGTCTTCCTTGTGCAGCAGGTCGTGGGTGATGTTCAGCGCGGCCATCACGGCGATGCGGTCGGCGCCGATGACCTTGCCGCTGCTGCGGATCTCGCGCATCTTGCCGTCCAGGTAGCGGGCGGCGCTGATCAGGTTGCTGCGCTCTTCCTGGGGGCAGATGATCGAATACTCTTTGTCGAGGATCTGCACGGTGACGCTATTGCTTGAACTCATGAGTCTTGCTCCAGGGCCTTGAGACGCGAAATCATCGATTCGACCTTACGCCGGGCGATTTCGTTTTTTTCAATGAGATGCGCGCGTTCCTCGCGCCAGGTCTTTTCCTGAGCTGTTAAGAGTGCGTTTTGCCTCTTAAGTTGCTCGACTCGGTCAATCAGCAGTTCGAGTCTGGCCATCAGCGCTTGCAGGTCGATGTCTTCCATTGTGTCCACTGATTTCGTGTCTGACGGAGGCGGGCGCCTGGCTGGCGGTCAGCCTTTAATGGTCTTGGCGGGTCTGTCGATGTAGGATACAAGGCCTTCATTCTAGACATAGCGCCGTCTGGCGCCTAGCTGCCCATGCCCATTCAGAATTCCCCTTATCAAGCCTTCGCCACCCTGCTGAGCGCCAGTGGCCATCCCGTCTCGCCCGCCGAACTGCACGGCCTGCTGCTCGGCCGCAGCTGCGCCGGCGCCGGCTTCGACGTCGACGGCTGGCTGAGCGACGTGGCCTCCCTGCTCGAGACCGAGCCTGGGGACAACGTGCGCAACGCCCTGATCGGCCTCCAGGAAATGGTCAAGAGCGAACTGACCGGCGAAGACATGGCCGTGGTCCTGCTGCTGCCGACCGACGACGCGCCGCTGGCCGAACGCGCCGCCGCGCTGGGCCAGTGGTGCCAGGGCTTCATTTCCGGTTTCGGCCAGAACTCGCCCGACCGCAGCAGCCTGAGCACCGAAACCACTGAAGTGCTGCAGGATCTGGTCGCGATCTCCCAGGTTCAGGATGCGCTGGAAGACTCCGAAGACGGCGAGAGCGACTACATGGAAGTCATGGAGTACCTGCGGGTCGCTCCGCTCTTGCTGTTCACCGAAACCAACAAGCAGGTTGGCGCACCGGCCGCCAAGCCTTCTCTGCACTGATCGCCGAACAGGGACGTCCGTCTGCCCATGATCCATATCCCGAAAGCGGAGTACGGCCGTCGCCGCAAGGCGTTGATGGCGCAGATGGAACCCAACAGCATCGCCATCCTGCCCGCCGCCGCGGTGGCCATCCGCAACCGCGACGTCGAGCACGTGTACCGCCAGGACAGCGACTTCCAGTACCTGAGCGGCTTCCCCGAGCCCCAGGCCGTGATCGTCCTGATGCCCGGCCGCGAGCACGGCGAATACGTGCTGTTCTGCCGTGAGCGCAACCCCGAGCGCGAGCTGTGGGACGGCCTGCGCGCCGGCCAGGAAGGCGCGGTCCGCGACTACGGCGCCGACGACGCGTTCCCCATCACCGACATCGACGACATCCTGCCGGGCCTGATCGAAGGCCGCGACCGGGTGTACACGGCCATGGGCAGCAACCCGGAGTTCGACCGGCACCTGATGGACTGGATCAACGTGATCCGCTCCAAGGCCCACCTCGGCGCCCAGCCGCCGAACGAATTCGTTGCCCTGGATCACCTGCTGCACGACATGCGCCTGTATAAATCGGCGGCGGAAGTGAAGGTGATGCGCGAGGCCGCGCGGATCTCGGCCCAGGCCCACATCCGGGCGATGCGGGCAGGCCGGCCCGGCCTGCACGAGTACAGCCTGGAAGCCGAGCTCGATTACGAGTTCCGCAAGGGCGGGGCGAAGATGCCGGCCTACGGCTCGATCGTCGCCGCCGGGCGCAACGGCTGCATCCTGCATTACCAGCAGAACGATGCGCTGCTCAAGGACGGCGACCTGGTGCTGATCGACGCCGGCTGCGAGATCGACTGCTACGCCAGCGACATCACCCGCACCTGGCCGGTCAACGGCAAGTTTTCCGCCGAGCAGAAGGCGATCTACGAGCTGGTGCTGGCCTCCCAGGAAGCCGCGTTCGCGCAAATCGCCCCGAACCGGCACTGGAACCAGGCGCACGAAGCCACGGTGCGGGTGATCACCGCCGGGCTGGTGGAGCTGGGGCTGTTGCAGGGCGAGGTCGACGAGCTGATCGCGTCCGAAGCCTACAAGGCCTTCTATATGCACCGCGCCGGGCATTGGCTGGGCATGGATGTGCACGACGTCGGCGAGTACAAGGTCGGCGGCGAATGGCGGGTGCTGGAGGTCGGCATGGCGCTGACCGTGGAACCGGGCATCTACATCGCCCCGGACAATCTGAACGTGGCGAAGAAATGGCGCGGCATCGGCGTGCGCATCGAGGACGACGTGGTGGTGACCAAGAACGGTTGTGAAATCCTGACCGGCGGCGTGCCGAAGACCGTCGCCGAGATCGAGGCCCTGATGGCGCAGGCCCGGGCGGACGCGGCATGAGCCGGGTCAATCTGGCGATCATCGGCGGCGGCCTGGTCGGCGCCAGCCTGGCGTTGGCCCTGCAGGCCGGAGCCAAGGCCCGGGGCTGGAAAATCGTGCTGATCGAACCGTTCGCCCCCGGCGACACCTGGCAGCCGAGCTACGACGCCCGGTCGTCGGCGCTGTCGTTCGGCTCGCGGCAGATCTATCAGCGGCTGGGCGTGTGGCAGGAGATCTCCCGCCGCGCCGAGCCGATCAAGCAGATCCATGTGTCCGACCGCGGACGCTTCTCCACCGCCCGCCTGTCGGCGATGGAGGAGGGCGTGCCGGCCCTCGGTTACGTGGTGGAGAACGCCTGGCTCGGCCAGTGCCTGTGGCAGCACCTGGACAAGGACGTGATCAGCTGGCGCTGCCCGGCGGAGGTCACGCGCCTGGAGCCTTTGCCCGACGGTTACCGCCTGACCCTCAACGACGAGACCACGGTCGAATGCGACCTGGCGGTGCTCGCCGACGGCGGCCGCTCCGGCCTGCGCGAGCAGTTGGGCATCAACGTGCGCAAGCGTCCGTACAACCAGAGCGCGCTGATCGCCAACATCACCCCGAGCGAAGCGCACAACGGCATGGCCTTCGAGCGCTTCACCGATGACGGCCCGATGGCCTTGCTGCCGCTGCCGGACAACCGCTGCGCACTGGTCTGGACACGGCTGGGGATGGACGCGCAGCGCCTGACCGGCCTCAGCGAGCGGGATTTCCTCAGCGAACTGCAAGGTGTGTTCGGCTATCGCCTCGGCACCCTGAAGCAGGTCGGCGCCCGGCACCTGTACCCGCTGGCGCTGGTGGAGGCCGAAGAGCAGGTGCGCCCGCATTTGGCCGTGCTCGGCAATGCCGCCCACAGCCTGCACCCGATCGCCGGGCAAGGCTTCAACCTGTCTTTGCGCGATGCCGATGCGCTGGCGGCCGCGCTGCTGGCCAGCGACAAGCCGTTGGGTGACTTCGCCACGCTGCAGGCTTACCGTGAACGCCAACGGCTGGATCAAACCCTCACCGTGGGCTTCTCCGACCAGGTCACCCGCCTGTTCGGCAGCACCCAGCCTTTGGTGGCGCTGGGGCGCAACATCGGCCTGCTCGGCCTCGATCTGCTGCCGCCGGCCAAGCGCTGGTTCGCCCGCCAGGCCATGGGGCTGGGGACGCGGCCGGATGCGTAAGTGGCTGATGCGCCGCTTCGGCAAGGCGCGGCTGATGCGCTGGTTCCTGACGTTCTACCCGCCGTATCTGGGCGCCGGCGTCCGGGTGCGGCACATCAGCGATGACTTTCGCGACATCCGGGTGTCGATGGGGTTGGGCTGGCACAACCGCAACTACGTCGGCACCCAGTTCGGCGGCAGTCTGTATTCGATGGTCGACCCGTTCTTCATGCTGATGCTGATGGAGAACCTCGGGCCGCGCTACATCGTCTGGGACAAGGCCGCCGACATCGATTTCATCTCACCGGGCAAGGGCCCTGTGTTCGCAAGGTTCAGCATCGACGACGCGCTGCTGGACGACGTCCGCCGGCAGACCGCCAACGGCGACAAGTACCTGCCGCAGTTGCAGGTCGACATTCATGACGGCGCCGGCACCCTGGTGGCGCGGGTCGGAAAAACCCTTTACGTGCGGCTCAAGCCGCAAGCGAGACAGGCCTAAAGCATGGAAATGCGCGCAGATCTGCTGATTGTCGGAGCCGGAATGGTCGGCAGCGCCTTGGCGCTGGCGTTGCAGGGCAGCGGGCTGGAAGTCCTGCTGCTCGACGGCAGCCCGTTGAGCGTCAAACCCTTCGATGCGCAGGCGCCGTTCGAACCGCGGGTCAGCGCCCTGTCGGCGGCCAGCCAGCGCATCCTCGAGCGCCTGGGCGTGTGGGGCGGCATCGTCCAGCGCCGCACCAGCCCCTACACCGACATGCACGTCTGGGACGGCAGCGGCACCGGGCAGATCCATTTCTCGGCCAGCAGCGTGCACGCCGGCGTGCTCGGCCACATCGTCGAGAACCGCGTGGTGCAGGACGCCTTGCTCGACCGTCTGCACGACTGCGACCTGGGCCTTCTGGCCAATGCCCGGCTGGAGCAGATGCGCCGCTCCGGCGACGACTGGCTGCTGACCCTGGCCGACGGCCGCACCCTGCGCGCGCCGCTGGTGATCGCGGCGGACGGCGCCCACTCGGCGGTGCGCCGCCTGACCGGCGTCGCCACCCGCGAATGGGATTACATGCACCATGCCATCGTCACCAGCGTGCGCAGCGCCAAGCCGCACCGGATGACCGCCTGGCAGCGCTTCACCGACCACGGCCCGCTGGCGTTCCTGCCGCTTGAGCGTGACGGGCAGCAGGACTGGTGCTCGATCGTCTGGTCGACCACCCCAAGCGAGGCCGAGCGCCTGATGGCGCTGGATGAAACGGCGTTCTGCCGGGAGCTGGAGCGGGCGTTCGAAGGCTGCCTGGGCGAGGTCGTCAGCGCCGACCCACGCCTGTGCGTGCCGTTGCGCCAGCGGCACGCCAAGCGTTACGTGGCCGAAGGCCTGGCGCTGATCGGCGATGCGGCGCACACCATTCACCCGTTGGCCGGGCAGGGCGTGAACCTCGGTTTCCTCGACGCCGCCGTGCTGGCCGAGGTGCTGCTGCAGGCGGCCGAACGCGGCGAACGCCTGGCGGACGTGAAAACGCTGAGCCGCTACGAACGCCGGCGAATGCCGCACAACCTGGCGCTGATGGCGGCGATGGAAGGCTTCGAGCGCCTGTTCCAGGCCGATCCGCTGCCGCTGCGCTGGCTGCGCAACACCGGGCTGAAGATGGTGGAGCAGATGCCGGAGGCCAAGGCACTGTTCGTGCGTCAGGCGCTGGGGCTGACCGGGGACTTGCCGGACCTGGCCAAGGCCTGAGAAAGGGATGGCGGCTGACCCGCCGCCATCGCCAGCAGGCTGGCTCCCACCCGGATGCGGGGTGATGGCGAATCCCGGGCTGTGCAACATCTGGTAACTCCTTCGAACAGCGTTCGATTGAGTCGGTAAATGTGAGTCCTTATCATTTGGCCCACTTTTCCCGACCGAGAGACCGCTCCCATGTTGGCACCCAAGCGTCTTCTGACCGCACTGGCCCTGACCCTGATCGGCAGCACCGCCGCCCAGGCCGCTGACGAGGTGGTGGTCTACTCCTCGCGCATCGACGAACTGATCAAGCCGGTGTTCGACGCCTACACCGCCAAGACCGGAGTGAAGATCAAGTTCATCACCGACAAGGAAGCGCCGCTGATGCAGCGGATCAAGGCCGAAGGCGACAACGCCGTCGCCGACCTGCTGCTGACCGTCGACGCCGGCAACCTCTGGCAGGCCGAGCAGATGGGCATTCTCCAGCCGTTCACCTCGAAGGCCATCGACGCCAACATTCCGCAGCAGTACCGCGCCTCCAGCCATGCCTGGACCGGCCTGAGCCTGCGTGCCCGCACCATCGCCTACTCCACCGAGCGGGTGAAGCCGGGCGAACTGACCACCTACGAAGCCCTGGCCGACAAGAACTGGGAAGGCCGCCTGTGCCTGCGCACGGCGAAGAAGGTCTACAACCAGTCGCTGACCGCCACGATGATCGAGACCCACGGCGCCGAGAAGACCGAGAAGATCCTCAAGGGCTGGGTCAACAACCTGTCCACCGACGTGTTCTCCGACGACGTCGCGGTGCTGGAGGCGATCAACGCCGGCCAGTGCGACGTGGGCATCGTCAACACCTACTACTACGGCCGCCTGCACAAGCAGAAGCCTGACCTGCCGGTGAAGCTGTTCTGGCCGAACCAGGCGGACCGCGGCGTGCACGTCAACCTGTCGGGCATCGGCCTGACCAAGCACGCGCCGCACCCGGAAGCGGCCAAGGCGCTGGTGGAGTGGATGACCACGCCTGAGGCGCAGAAGATCTTCGCCGACGTGAACCAGGAGTTCCCGGCCAACCCGGCGGTGAAACCGTCCGAGGAAGTGGCGGCCTGGGGGCAGTTCGTGGCCGACACCCTGCCGGTGGAAGTGGCGGGCAAGCGCCAGGCCGAGGCGATCCGCATGATGGACCGGGCCGGCTGGAACTGATACCGACCATTCCCGTACCCTGCGTCGCATCGCCGAAAGCGTGACGCAGCGCGTCACAGAATGTGTGCCCACGCCGAGCGTGGGCACAGTCATTTGAACGAGAGTCTTTACTTGGCCCACCCCGCCCAACGCCGCTGGTATCCCATCGTCTTCGCCATCGCCGCGCTGGTGCTGCTGCCCCTGAGCGTCCTGCTGCTGTCGTGGCAGAGCGTCGATGCGCAGATCTGGTCGCACCTGTGGGACACCCAGATGCCGCGCCTGTTGGGCAACACCCTGACCCTGGTGCTCGGCGTCGGCGTCGGCGTGACGCTGTTGGGCGTGAGCCTGGCCTGGCTCACCAGCCTGTGCGAGTTCCCCGGCCGGCGCTGGCTCGACTGGGCGCTGATGCTGCCGTTCGCGGTGCCGGCCTACGTGCTGGCGTTCGTGTTCGTCGGCCTGCTGGACTTCGCCGGCCCCGTGCAGACGTTGATGAGGGAGTGGTTCGGCAGCGGCCTGCGCCTGCCCCGGGTGCGCTCCACCGGCGGGGTGATCGTGGTGCTGGTGCTGGTCTTCTATCCCTACGTCTACCTGCTGGCGCGCACCGCGTTCCTGGCCCAGGGCAAGGGCCTGATGGAAGCGGCGCGGGTGCTCGGCCAGTCGCCGTGGCAGGCGTTCTGGCGGGTGGCGCTGCCGATGGCGCGGCCGGCCATCGGCGCGGGCGTGGCGCTGGCGCTGATGGAGACCCTGGCGGATTTCGGCGCGGTGTCGGTGTTCAACTTCGACACCTTCACCACCGCCATCTACAAGACCTGGTACGGCTTCTTCAGCCTGTCGAGCGCGGCGCAGCTGGCCAGCCTGTTGCTGCTGGCGGTGATGCTGGTGCTGTACGGCGAGCGCCGTGCGCGCGGCGCCAACCGGGCAGGCAACGAGCGGCCGCGGGTCAAGGCGCTGTATCACCTGCGAGGCCCCAAGGCCTGGGCGGCGACCGGGTGGTGCGTCCTGGTGTTCGCTTGCGCGTTCGTCATCCCGGTGCTGCAACTGGCGGTGTGGTTCTGGCGGCGCGGGCGGTTCGACCTGGATGAGCGCTACGCCGGACTGATCCTGCACACGCTTTACCTGGGGGCGCTGGCGGCGCTGATCACCGTCGGTGTGGCGCTGCTGCTGGCCTTCGCCCGGCGCCTGGCGCCGACGCCGGCGATCCGCTCCGGCGTCAGCCTCGCCAACCTCGGCTACGCCTTGCCCGGGTCGGTGCTGGCGGTGTCGATCATGCTGGCCTTCAGTTACCTGGACCGGGTGCTGGTGATTCCGCTGTCGGCCTGGTTGGGCGGGGCGGGCAAGCCGTTGCTGCTGGGCAGCCTGGCGGCGTTGCTGTTGGCGTACCTGGTGCGCTTCATGGCGGTGGCCTACGGGCCGCTGGAAAGCAGCCTGGCGCGTATACGGCCTTCTTTGCCCGAAGCGGCACGTAGCCTCGGGGTGGGTGGGCCGCGGTTGTTTTTCAAAGTGTATCTGCCGCTGTTGCTGCCGGGCACGTTGAGCGCAGCGCTGCTGGTGTTCGTCGATGTGCTCAAGGAAATGCCCGCGACCTTGCTGATGCGCCCGTTCGGCTGGGACACGCTGGCGGTGCGGATCTTCGAGATGACCAGCGAAGGCGAGTGGGCGAGGGCGTCGTTGCCGGCGCTGACCCTGGTGCTGGTCGGGCTGTTGCCGGTCATCGGCCTGATCCGCCGTTCGGCCCACCGAAACGGCTAGGTGCCAGCCCCGTGCCTTGCGGCTACAATGCGCGGCATTCGGTGCGGTCAGTCTGACAGAAACAGTTGCTGAGATCGGCTCAAGGCCTTGTGTTCCAAGGCTTTCATCCTGTGCAGCGGCTGCCCGCGCCTTCGCCACGCCCGGAAGGAGAAACCCATGGGACAGCGTACGCCTCTGTATGACCTTCACCTCGCCCTCGGCGCGAAGATGGTCGATTTTGGCGGTTGGGACATGCCACTGCATTACGGCTCGCAGGTCGAGGAGCACCACGAGGTGCGCCGCGATTGCGGGGTGTTCGATGTTTCCCACATGACCGTGTTCGATGTCACCGGCCCCCAGGCCAAGGCCTGGCTCCAGTACCTGCTGGCCAACGACGTCGAACGCCTGCACAGCCCCGGCCGTGCGTTGTACAGCGCCATGCTCAACGAGCGCGGCGGCATCGTCGACGACATGATCGTCTACCGCCTCGACGACGGTTACCGTCTGGTGGTCAACGCCTCCACCCGCGACCAGGACCTGGAGTGGATGCAGGCGCACCTGCCCGGCCTCGACGTGCGCCTGCGCGAGCGTCCCGAACTGGCGATGCTCGCCATCCAGGGCCCGCAGGCCCGGCACAAGGTGGCTGAACTGGTGAGCCAGTCCCGCGCCAACCTGATCCATCACCTCAAGCCCTTCGAAGGTCGCGCCGACGGCGAGTGGTTCATCGCCCGCACCGGCTACACCGGCGAGGACGGGCTGGAGATCGTCCTGCCGGCCGCCGAGGCGCCGGGTTTCTTCAACGACCTGGTGGGCGCTGGCATTTCCCCCATAGGCCTGGGCGCCCGCGACACCCTGCGGGTCGAGGCCGGCATGAACCTGTACGGCCAGGACATCCACCAGGACGTTTCGCCGCTGGCCTCGAACATGGCTTGGAGCATCGCCTGGGAGCCGGCCACCCGCCGCTTCATCGGCCGCGATGCGCTGGAGGCCGAAAGGGCCGCCGGCGTGCAGCACAAACTGGTGGGCCTGGTGCTGGAGGAGCGCGGCGTTTTGCGCGCCCATCAGGTGGTGCGCATCGCCGATGTTGGCGAAGGGGAGATCACCAGTGGTAGTTTCTCTCCTACGCTGAGCAAGTCGATCGCCCTGGCGCGTCTGCCGATGGCGACCGCCGACCGCGCCGAAGTGGAAATCCGCGGCAAATGGTATCCGGTGCGGGTGGTCAAGCCGACCTTCGTGCGCCACGGCAAAACCTTGATCTAATCTATTGCGGCGGGTACGACCGCTGACCTAATCCTTGAGGACACCGAAGATGAGCAATATCCCCGCCGACCTGCGTTACGCCGAAAGTCATGAATGGGCCCGCCTGGAAGCCGACGGCACCGTCACCGTGGGCATCAGCGACCACGCCCAGGCTGCGCTGGGCGACGTGGTGTTCGTTGAGCTGGCTGAAGTGGGCAAGGTCTTTGCCGCCGGTGATGCGGCCGGCGTCGTCGAGTCGGTGAAAGCTGCCTCCGACATCTACGCGCCGGTGGGCGGCGAGGTGATCGCGGTCAACGAAGAACTGGCCGATTCGCCGGAGCTGCTGAACGAAGAACCTTACGACTCGTGGATCTTCAAGCTCAAGCCAAGCGACAAGTCCGAGCTGGACAAGCTGCTCGACGCCGCCGCCTACAAGAAGGAAATCGGCGAGTAACCCCAGCGCGACACCCCGAAGCCCCGATCCGTCGGGGCTTTTTCATGCCCGCCGTTCAGGCGCCGCGCAGCACGGCCTTCACCGCCGCCACCGAGCGTTCGACGTCCGCCAGGGTCATGGCGGTGAACATCGGCAGTGACACGATCAGCCGGCCGACCCGTTCCGCCACCGGCAGCATGCCTTCCTTGAAGCCGCGCTCGCGGTACAGGCTCAGCAAGTGGATCGGCGGGTAGTGGTAGCCGATGCCGATGCCCAGGGCCTGCATCTGCTCCATGAAAGTCGCCCGCGCCGGCTGCCCGTCCTGGCGTTCCGGCAGCACCAGCTGGAACAGGTGCCAGTTGCTGTTCTCGAAGTCCGCCGGGGGCAGCTGTGCGCCGAAGGTCGCTTCGAAGTCGTCGCCGAAGCAGCGGAAGTAGTGCCGGGCGAGTTCGCGCCGGTGCGCGGTCAGGGCCTCGATGTGGGCGAACTGGCCCAGGCCGATGGTGGCGGCCACGTCGGTCATGTTGAACTTGCCGCCCAGCACATCGACGTCCAGACCGTCGAAGCCGTTGCGGGTGACGCCCTGCAAGCGGTACTTCTCCGCCAGCCGCGCCTCTTCGGGGGTGTTGAGCACCAGGCAACCGCCCTCGGCGCAGGTGACGTTCTTGTTCGCCTGAAAGCTGAACGACACGAAGTCCCCGGTGGCGCCGATGCGCCGGCCGTTCCAGCTGGAGCCCAGGGCCTGGGCGGCGTCTTCGACGATGCGCAGGTTGTGCCTGCGGGCGATGGCGTACAGGCGCTCCATGTCCACCGGCAAGCCGGCCAGGTATACCGGGATGACCGCTTTGGTGCGCGGGGTGATCGCCGCTTCCAGCCGGTCAAGGTCGATGTTGCGGGTCACCGGGTCGATGTCGGCGAACACCGGTGTCGCCCCGACCTCCAGGATCACGTTGGCGGTGGCCACCCAGGAGATCGGCGTGGTGATCACCTCGTCCCCGGGGCCGATGCCGGCGATGCGCAGGGCGATCTCCATGGTGCAGGTGCCGGAGTTGAACGTGCGCACCGGGCGCCCGCCGAAGTAGTCTGACAGTTGCGCTTCGAAGGCCTGGACCTTCGGCCCGCTGGTGATCCAGCCCGAGCGCAGCACATCGCCCACAGCGGCGATGGTGGCGTCGTCGATGACAGGTTTGGAGAACGGCAGGAACGGAGGTTGGCTCATGGGGATCGGTCGTCCATTGGTGGGGCCGGATGCAGGCTGCACAGCATGCGCCTGCCCGGCGCGTCGCGCCAAGCCGTCCGTGACGGCATCGGCTGCTATGCTGGTTTGACCGTGTCGCATTGACGCCGAGCGCCAGCCAAGAAGAGAGCCCGTCATGTCCAAGATGCCGTCCTTGAGCCAGTTACGCGACCCCCAGGCCTTCCTCCGTCGCCACCTGGGCCCCGATGCCGCCGAACAGCAGGCGATGCTCGACAGCCTGGGCCTGGGCAGCCGCGTCGAACTGATCGAGCAGACGGTGCCGCCGGGCATCCGCCTCAACCGTGAACTGGATCTGCCGCCGGCGCTGGACGAACAGGCGGCCCTGGCGAAGCTGCGCGGGTACGCCGAGCAGAACCAGGTCTGGACCAGCCTCATCGGCATGGGCTACCACGGCACCGTCACCCCGGCCGTCATCCTGCGCAACGTGCTGGAGAACCCCGGCTGGTACACCGCCTACACGCCGTATCAGCCGGAGATCGCCCAGGGCCGGCTCGAAGCGTTGCTCAACTTCCAGCAACTGATCATCGACCTGACCGGCCTGGAACTGGCCAACGCCTCGCTGCTCGACGAAGCCACCGCCGCCGCCGAGGCCATGGCGCTGGCCAAGCGGGTGGCGAAGTCCAGGAGCAACCTGTTCTTCGTCGACGAGAATTGCCACCCGCAGACGATTTCCGTGGTGCGCACCCGGGCCGAAGGCTTCGGTTTCGAGCTGATTGTCGAGGCTGTGGATAACCTCAAGCAGCATCAGGTGTTCGGCGCCTTGTTCCAGTACCCCGACACCCACGGCGAAGTCCGCGACCTGCGGCCGCTGATCGACCACCTGCACGCGCAGCAGGCGCTGGCCTGCGTGGCCGCCGATCCGCTGAGCCTGCTGTTGCTGACCCCGCCGGGCGAACTGGGCGCGGACGTGGTGTTCGGCTCCAGCCAGCGCTTCGGCGTGCCGATGGGCTACGGCGGCCCGCACGCGGCGTACTTCGCCACCCGCGAGGAGCACAAGCGGGCGATGCCGGGGCGGATCATCGGGGTGTCGAAGGACGCCCGCGGCAACGTCGCACTGCGCATGGCCCTGCAGACCCGCGAGCAGCACATCCGCCGGGAGAAGGCCAACTCGAACATCTGCACCGCCCAGGTGCTGCTGGCCAACATCGCCGGGTTCTATGCGGTGTACCACGGGCCGGAGGGCCTCAAGCGGATCGCCCAGCGGGTGCACCGGCTGACGTGCATCCTTGCCGCCGGTCTGGCCCGGCATGGCGTCGACCGGGTCAACGACCACTTTTTCGACACCCTCACGCTGGAGGTGGGCGGCGCGCAGACCGCGATCATCGAAAGCGCCAAGGCCGCGCAGATCAACCTGCGGATCCTCGGCCGCGGACGGCTGGGCCTGAGCCTCGACGAGACCTGCGACGAACAGACCGTGGCGAAATTGTTCGATGTGCTGCTGGGGGCCGATCACGGCCTGAGCGTCGAGGCGCTCGACGCGGAGAACGTGGTGTCCGGGATCCCTGACGCCCTGCAGCGCAGCACGCCGTACCTGCGCCACCCGGTGTTCAACGCCCACCACAGCGAAACCGAGATGCTGCGCTACCTCAAGCAGCTGGAGAACAAGGACCTGGCGCTCAACCAGTCGATGATCCCGCTGGGCTCCTGCACCATGAAGCTCAACGCCACCAGCGAGATGATCCCGATCACTTGGCCGCAGTTCGCTCATCTGCACCCGTTCGCCCCCCGGGAGCAGGCAGTCGGCTACACGCTGATGATCGAGGAGCTTGAGCGTTGGCTCTGCGCGATCACCGGGTTCGACGCGATCTGCATGCAGCCCAACTCCGGCGCCCAGGGCGAATACGCCGGGCTGCTGGCGATCCGCAAATACCACGAGAGCCGGCAGCAGGGCGGGCGCGACATCTGCCTGATCCCGTCCTCGGCCCACGGCACCAACCCGGCGTCGGCGCAGATGGCGGGGATGCGGGTGGTGATCGTCGAATGCGACGACGCCGGCAACGTCGACCTGGACGACCTCAAGGCCAAGGCGGCCGAGGCGGGCGAGCGGCTGTCCTGCCTGATGGCGACCTACCCCTCGACCCACGGCGTGTACGAGGAGGGCATCGGCGAGATCTGCGAAGTGATCCACCGGCACGGCGGCCAGGTGTACATGGACGGCGCCAACCTCAACGCCCAGGTCGGGCTGGCCCGGCCGGCGGACATCGGCGCCGACGTGTCGCACATGAACCTGCACAAGACCTTCTGCATTCCCCACGGCGGCGGCGGGCCGGGCATGGGCCCGATCGGCGTGCGGGCGCACCTGGCGCCGTTCGTCGCCAACCATCCGGTGGTGCCGCTCGACGGCCCGCAACCGCAGAACGACGCGGTGAGCGCCGCGCCGTGGGGCAGCGCGAGCATCCTGCCGATCAGCTGGATGTACATCGCCATGATGGGGCCGCAACTGGCGGACGCCAGCGAAGTGGCGATCCTGGCGGCCAATTACCTGGCCCGGCACCTGTCCGGCGCCTTTCCGGTGCTGTACACCGGCCGCAACGAACGGGTGGCCCACGAGTGCATCCTCGACCTGCGGCCGCTCAAGGCCCTCACCGGCATCAGCGAGGAGGACGTCGCCAAGCGTCTGATGGATTACGGTTTCCATGCGCCGACCATGTCCTTCCCGGTGCCGGGCACGCTGATGGTCGAACCGACCGAGAGCGAGTCGAAGGCCGAACTGGATCGGTTCATCGGCGCCATGCTCAGCATCCGCGCGGAAATCACCGAAGTGCAGAACGGTAACTGGCCGGCCGAGGACAACCCGCTCAAGCACGCGCCGCATACCTTGGCGGACATCACCGGGGTGTGGGAACGGCCCTACAGCATCGAGCAGGGCATCACCCCGGATGCGCACACCAAGGCGCACAAGTACTGGCCGGCGGTGAACCGGGTGGACAACGTCTACGGCGACCGGAACCTGTTCTGCGCGTGCGTGCCGGTGGACGACTACCGCTGAGCCCCTGTGGTCGCTGGCGGTGGGTCAGGCACGGGTGATGCTGGATGTGCCGGCCTCATCGCTTGCAGGCAAGTTCCCACAGGTCTTTGCGGTGGCCGCAGATCCTGCATGCGCTCCGCGCACTTTGTGGGAGCCAGCCTGCTGGCGATGGCGTCAGCCCAGGCCCCACAGGGCGAAACCCACCCAGTCGTTCCCGCAGAAACGCGGGCAAAAAAAATGCCGCTCCCGGGAGCGGCATTTCTGTGGGGCAAGGCTTACTCGGAAGCCACGGCGTTCTTCGCCAGGATCGCGTTCGCCAGTTCCATGTCCGACGCCTGCAGGCCCGGGTTGTCGGCGCGGACCTTCTGCATCGCGGCTTCCAGGTACGGGCCGCGGATGCTGCCTTCGCTGGCGACGAAGCTGCCGGCATCGTCTTGGGCGGCGACGATCAGTTTGTGGTCCTTGAAGGTCAGGTAGGTCGAGCCGGTGGTGGCGCCGGACGAGATGACGTTACGCCAAAAGCTGTCGGCCATCGCTGAACCAACGGGAAGGGACAGCAGGGCAAGGGTGGCGACAGCAAGTTTGAGACGCATGGTGGATGACTCCGCTGGGGGGTGATGACTGTGCCGTTGGATCGCCGCTCCCGGGTCGAGTTCCGTGACGGCTAGCGCTGCTCGCTCTGCGGCGTCACCCGCAGCACTTCCTCGATGGTCGTCAGCCCCGCCGCGACCTTCTGCGCCCCCGACAGCCGCAGGCTGCGCATGCCTTCCTTGAATGCCTGGCGCCGGATGGCCGTGAGGTCGGTGTCGGGGGTGATCAGGGCCTTGAGGCCGTCGCTCAGTTGCATGATCTCGTAGACGCCGGCCCGTCCGTGGTAACCGGTGTCGCGGCATTCCAGGCAGCCGACGGAGCGTTGCGCGTTGCCCGGCAGCGGCGCCTGCCATGGCCGGGTCAGGGACTGCCAGCCGTCGTCGTCGAGGGTGAGCGGCGCCTTGCAGTGCGGGCACAGGGTGCGCACCAGGCGCTGTGCCATGACCCCGAGCACCGTGGCCTTGATCAGGTAATGCGGCACGCCGAGCTCCAGCAGGCGGCTGATGGCGCTGGGCGCGTCGTTGGTGTGCAGGGTCGACAGCACCAGGTGCCCGGTGAGGGCGGCCTGGATCGCCATCTCGGCGGTTTCCAGGTCGCGGATCTCGCCGATCATGATGATGTCAGGATCCTGCCGCATCAGCGCCCGCACGCCGGCGGCGAACCCCAGGTCGATGTTGTGCTGCACCTGCATCTGGTTGAACGCCGGCTCGACCATCTCGATCGGGTCTTCGATGGTGCAGAGGTTGACCTGGGGCGTCGCCAGCTTCTTGAGCGTGGTGTAGAGCGTGGTGGTCTTGCCCGACCCGGTGGGCCCGGTCACCAGGATGATGCCGTTGGGCTGGCGGGTCATGTCCTGCCAGCGGCGCAGGTCGTCGGCGGAAAAGCCCAGCTGGTCGAAGTCCTTGAGCAGCACTTCGGGGTCGAAGATCCGCATGACCATCTTCTCGCCGAACGCCGTGGGCAGGGTCGAGAGGCGCAGCTCGACCTCGCCGCCGTCCGGGGTCTTGGTCTTGACCCGGCCGTCCTGGGGCTTGCGCTTTTCGGCGACGTTCATCCGGCCCAGGCTCTTGAGGCGGCTGACGATGGCCATCGTCACCTGCGGCGGGAACTGGTAGACGTTGTGCAGCACGCCGTCGATGCGAAAGCGCACCGTGCCTTGCTCGCGGCGCGGCTCGATGTGGATGTCGCTGGCCCGCTGCTGGAACGCGTACTGGAACAGCCAGTCGACGATGTTGATGATGTGCGCGTCGTTGGCGTCCGGCTCCTGGTCGCTGGCGCCGAGGTTGAGCAACTGTTCGAAGTTGCCCAGGTGGCCGCCCTGCTGGTCGGCGCTGCTGGCGCCGCTGACCGACTTGGCCAGGCGGAAGAACTCGACGCTCAGGCGCTGGATGTCCGCCGGGTTGGCCACCACCCGCTTGACCGGCAGCTTCAGCACGTGGGTCAGGTCGGCCTCCCAGCCCCGGACGTAGGGCTGGGCGCTGGCCACGGTCACCGCGTCGCGGTCGACGGCCACCGCCAGGATCCTGTGGCGCTGGGCGAAGGCGTAGGACATCAGCGGAATGACGGCCGCCACGTTGATCTTCAACGGGTCGATGCGCAGGTACGGCTGGCCGGCCTGCTGGGCCAGCCACAGGGTCAGGCCTTCCAGGTCCAGGTGCCGGCCCGGGCGGCTGAGGTCGTCCAGCTGCTGGCCGGCGATGAACTCCAGCGGGTGCAGGGGGTTGTGGGCGCCTTGGCGGCGGCGCGCGTTCAGCGCCTGTTCGGCGGCGTCCTGACTGATGAAGCCCTGGGCCACCAGTTCACGCAAGACATCGTTGAGATCCAGCCAGCGATCCTGAGCGGCGAGTTGAACGGACATGCGGACACCTTTTGAACGACAGTGCGCCAAAGGATAGCCGCGGCCCCGCAGACCGTTGGGCCACTACCGGGCGCAAGCCGTTTCGGGATCTTTCAGCCAGCCGCCTGCACCGGTGCCGTCCGCGCCGCATCGGCATTGTGCAGCGTGACCGAACAGACGCTGACCAGGTTGCCCAGCTTCTGCGCGATCACCTGGGCGCGGTGCCAGCTCAGCCCGCCCATGACGATGTCGATCGACAGCAGGTCGTCCAGCCGCTGCAGGTTGAACTGTTCAGGCGTCAGGCATTGCAGGGCGAACAGGTTCAGCACGCGCACCGGCAGATCCGGTTCGGCTTCGGCGAGGATCCGGTATTGCGCCAGGCAATGGGCGTTGCGCGCGCTCCACGCATCGGCGCGGGGCGAGGGGGTGTTCACGGCTTCGAGGTGGGGCATGGCGGCTCTCCGGATTCGGTGGAGAAATTTTTGCACGCTGCGCCGGGCATTTCTTATCTAAGATGGGCAAATTGGCGGATTGGCCGACAGGTTCTATTTCGCATCTGATGATTGTGAGGATTATTTATGCACAGCGAGCTGGACAGCTACGACCGGCGCATTCTCGCCCTGCTGCAAGCGGACGCTTCCTTGTCCAGCGCGCAGATCGCCGAACAGGTGGGGCTGTCGCAGTCACCCTGCTGGCGGCGGATCCAGCGGATGAAGGAGGAGGGGATCATCCGCGGCCAGGTGACCTTGCTCGACCGCAAGAAGATCGGCCTGAACACGCAGATCTTCGCCCAGGTGAAGCTCAACGCCCACGGCCGCTCGAACTTCACCGAGTTCACCGAGGCGATCCGCGGCTTCCCGGAGGTGCTGGAGTGTTACGTGCTGATGGGGGCGGTGGACTTCATGCTGCGCATCGTCGCGGCGGACATCGAGGCGTACGAGCGGTTCTTCTTCGAGAAGCTGTCGCTGGTGCCGGGGATTCAGGAGGTGAATTCGATCGTGGCGCTGTCGGAGATCAAGTCGACCACCAGTCTGCCGGTCTGAGGGTCTTCGTCGAGGGGGAGAGCCTCACCGCGAGCAGGCTCGCTCCCACAGGGGATTTGTGGGAGCGGGCCTGCCGGCGATGGCGGGATCACAGGCGCAGCAGGGTCTTCCAGGCGCGGTTCTGATAGACCGCGATCGCCTGATGCTTGCGGGCATCGAGCGCTTCGTCGGTGATCGGCTGGTTGGCCAGTTGCGCCAGTTTGTTCAGTTCGCCGTACAGGCGATCCATTTCGGCGATCTCCAGCACGTCGCGCGCGTGGTGCAGCCACACCTGGATGCGCTCGATGCGCGGCAGCTGTTCGGCCAGGTCTTCCGGCTGCTGCTGGTAGCGCTGCAACTGCAGCGAACCGGCTTCTTCGCTCAAGAGGCGAGGCAGCCAGCTCTGCAACTGGGCCGAGCCCTGGCGGTCGCCGCGGGTGGTGCGTTGGGCGGTCCAGCCGCGGGCCAGCAGCCAGCGTGAGGCGTTCAGCGAGAACAGGCCCCAGCGCGGGTCTTCCAGCTCTTCGAGGAACTGTTCCGGCGCGGCCTTGCGCACGTCTTCGTCGTCCAGGCCGGCCTGCACCAGCGGGCGCCAGTCTTCCAGCAGGGCGTCGAGCGCCGCGCGCAGGTCGTGGGTCGACGGTCGCGGCGCGGCCTGGCCGAGGCTGCTGAGCAGGGCGCGCAGTTCCGCCAATTGTTCGACCCAGTCCTGCAGCAGGCGCCAGTGGCCGTTGAAGCGATACTGTTCGGCCAGCCGCTGGCTGCTGCCGAGCAGGTGCCAGCCCAGGGCGGCGAACGCGTCGTCGAGCGGGGTCTCGGCGGTCAGTTGCGGCGCCGGCAGGCTCAGCGAGTAGCTGCCGGCGTCGTACAGGCGGTAGCCGCGCTCGGCCTTGCTGATGTCGCACGGCATCAGGGCCAGGGTCTCGGCCAGTTCGGCGGCCAGTTCCAGCAGCGCGGCGGGTTCGCCTTCGCGCAGTTCCAGTTCCAGCTCGCAGATTTCTTCTTTCTGTTTGCCGACCACCACGTGGCCCAGGTCGAGGGCGGCTTCGATGACCACCTTGGCCTTGCCGCGGCCCCAGGCGATCTCGGCGCGCTCGCGGACGAAATCGGTGGTGAAGATCGGCTTGAGGGTTTTCTTGTCCAGTTCCGCGAGGGACTCGGGCCAGCATTCGCCGTCGAGCTTCTTCACATCGAGCTTGGCCTTGGCCAGGTGCCAGTCGTACTCGTTGCGCTCGGACAGGCCGGCGACGCTCTGGCCGCGGGTCTTGAGGGTCTGGATCACTTCGTCGCCGTCCTTGCGCAGGCGCAGGGCGACCTTGGCCTGGGCCAGGTCGCGCTCGGGGGTGTCGAAGTACTGGTTCATCAACTCACGGCGTTCCCAGCCATTTTTGTTGCGTTTTTTCAGAAGCGGGTGCTCGCGCAGGGCGGCGAGGGTTTCGCGGCTGACGCGGAGTTTGATTTCGGTTTCTTTCTGCATGGCCGGAAAATCCAGGATCGGGAGCGCAGCCGGGGGATGCGCGGCTGCCAAGGCCGTGCAGTGTACAGGACTCACGGGGGCTGCGCCTTGCGGCGGTTTATTCCGGGCGCCGGATGGCTCTATGATGGACTTCAATCCGGGAGTGGGAGCCAGCGATGCCTTTGCCGTCCATGAAAGACCAGTTCGCCGCGCTGATCGCCGTGCCGTCGGTCAGTTGCACCCAGCCCAGCCTGGACCAGTCCAACCGGGCCGTGATCGATCTGCTGGCGGGATGGCTGGGCGATCTGGGGTTCGCCTGCGACATCCAACAGGTCAGCCCCGGCAAGTTCAACCTGCTCGCCAGCTTCGGCAGCGGCCCCGGCGGCCTGGTGCTGGCCGGGCACAGCGACACGGTGCCTTACGACGACGCGCTGTGGCAGACCGACCCGCTCAAGCTCACCGAGGCCGACGGCCGTTGGATCGGCCTGGGCAGCTGCGACATGAAGGGCTTCTTCGCCCTGGTCATCGAAGCCGTGCAACCGCTGCTGGAGCGGCCGTTCAAGCAACCGCTGCTGATCCTCGCCACCTGCGACGAGGAAAGCTCGATGGCCGGCGCCCGGGCCCTGGCCGAAGCCGGGCGGCCGCTGGGGCGGGCGGCGGTGATCGGCGAACCCACCGGGCTCAAGCCGATCCGCCTGCACAAGGGCGTGATGATGGAACGCATCGACATCCTCGGGCAGAGCGGCCATTCGTCGGATCCGCGTCTGGGCCACAGCGCCCTGGAGGCCATGCACGACGCCATCGGCGAGCTGCGCGGCCTGCGCCTGTTGTGGCAGCGCGAGTTCAACAATCCGCAGTTCAGCGTGCCGCAGCCGACCCTCAACTTCGGCTGCATCCACGGCGGCGACAACCCCAACCGCATCTGCGGCCAGTGCTCGCTGGAGTTCGACCTGCGGCCGCTGCCGGGCATGGATCCCAAGGTGCTGCGGGCCGAGATCCTGCAGAAGCTCAATCCGGTCGCCGAGCGGCACCGGGTGAAGATCGACTACCGGCCGCTGTTCCCTGAGGTGCCGCCGTTCGAGCAGGCCGAAGGGAGCGAACTGGTGCGCATCGCCGAGAAGCTTACCGGCCATGCCGCCGAAGCGGTGGCGTTCGGCACCGAAGCGCCTTATCTTCAGCGCCTGGGCTGCGAGACCCTGGTGCTGGGTCCGGGCGACATCGCCTGCGCGCACCAGCCGGGCGAATACCTTGAAATGTCACGTCTGCAGCCTACCGTGCAACTGTTGCGGCAATTGATTGAACATTACTGCCTGACCCCGGACAAAAACCTGTAGGCACCCGCTGTGTTTTATCCGGACAAACGCGGTAAATTGCCGCCAATCCAACCCGTATTCATGAGGAGAGCGCGCGTGTCGCCAAGCCTGTTCCGACGATAACCATCAGCCCGCTGTGCGTTTTCCGTTCCGCCCCTTTTCCGGCTGCTATTTATTACAGGCCCAGGTTCATGCCCGAATACGTCAATTGGCTTCGTCACGCGTCCCCTTATATCAATGCCCATCGCGACTGCACCTTCGTCGTCATGCTGCCCGGCGACGGCGTGGAGCATCCGAACTTCGGCAACATCGTCCATGACATCGTGCTGCTGCACAGCCTCGGCGTGCGCCTGGTGCTGGTGCACGGCTCGCGCCCGCAGATCGAGGCGCGCCTGGCCGCCCGCGGCCTGACCCCGCATTACCACCACGGCATGCGCATCACCGACGCCGCCACCCTGGAATGCGTGATCGACGCCGTCGGCCAGCTGCGCATCGCCATCGAGGCGCGCCTGTCGATGGACATGGCCTCCTCGCCGATGCAGGGCTCGCGCCTGCGGGTGGCCAGCGGCAACCTGGTCACCGCGCGGCCGATCGGCGTGCTCGAAGGCGTCGACTACCACCACACTGGCGAAGTGCGCCGGGTCGACCGCAAGGGCATCAACCGCCTGCTGGACGAGCGCTCCATCGTGCTGCTGTCGCCGCTGGGCTACTCGCCGACCGGCGAGATCTTCAACCTGGCCTGCGAAGACGTCGCCACCCGCGCCGCCATCGACCTGGGGGCCGACAAGCTGCTGCTGTTCGGCGCCGACCTGGGCCTGATCGACGAGCACGGCCACCTGGTGCGTGAACTGCGTCCGCAGCAAGTGCCGGCGCATCTGCAACGCCTGGGCAGCAACTATCAGGCGGAACTGCTCGACGCCGCCGCCGAAGCCTGCCGCGGCGGCGTGGCCCGCAGCCATATCGTCAGCTATGCCGAAGACGGTGCGCTGCTCACCGAGCTGTTCACCCGTGACGGCGGCGGCACGCTGGTGGCCCAGGAGCAGTTCGAGTTGGTGCGCGAGGCGGCCATCGAGGACGTCGGCGGCCTGCTCGACCTGATCAGCCCGCTGGAGGAGCAAGGGATTCTGGTGCGCCGTTCCCGCGAGGTGCTGGAGCGCGAGATCGAGCAGTTCAGTGTGGTCGAGCGTGAAGGCATGATCATCGCCTGTGCGGCGCTGTACCAGATCGCCGATTCGGACGCCGGCGAGCTGGCGTGCCTGGCGGTCAACCCGGAGTACCGCCACGGCGGCCGCGGCGACGAGCTGCTGGAGCGCATCGAGACCCGCGCCCGTGCACAGGGGCTCAAGACCCTGTTCGTGCTCACCACCCGCACCGCGCACTGGTTCCGCGAGCGCGGGTTCGAGCCGAGCAGCGTCGAACGCCTGCCGGCGGCGCGGGCGTCGCTGTACAACTATCAGCGCAATTCGAAGATCTTCGAAAAGAGCCTGTGACCGCGTCGTTCCCATCGCGGGTGGGCCCGCTCCCGCCAGGATCGCATCGGTCCTGTGGGGGCGGGCTTGCCCGCGAAGCGTTTAGGGTGCGACAAACTTCGCGCTGACATACGGCGAGTAATCCGCCAGCACCGTCTCGACCTTGCCCTGTTCCTTCAGGAACTTCGCCGTCTCGCCGATCGCCTTCGCCGTGCCGCCGTCCAGCAGCGCGGCGGTCTGCTGCGCCCGGGCGTCGGGGAACGCCGAGCCGGCGAGCAGTTCCGGCACGTCCGCTGCGTTGGCACCGGTCAATTTGGCGATTTTCTGCACCGGCGCCGAGTCGGCGGTCCAGCTGTCTTTATGCGCGGCGTAGTCGGCGAACGCGTCCAGCGTCACCTTGGCGAACCGGGCCACCACGTCCGGGTGTTTCTCGGCGTAGTCCTTGCGCGCGACCCAGACCTCGAAGGTCGGCGCGCCCCACTGGCCGACCTGCGCGGCGTCGGTCAGGGTCTTGCCGGTCTTGCGGATTTCCCCCAGCGCCGGCGACCAGACGAACGCGCCGTCGATGTCGCCGCGCTTCCAGGCCGCCGCGATCTCGGCGGGCTGCAGGTTCACCACCTTGACCTTGGAGGCGTCCAGGCCCCAGTGCTTGAGCGCACCGAGCAGGCTGTAGTGGGAGGTGGAGACGAACGGCGTGGCGATGGTCTTGCCGATCAGGTCCTGGGGTGTGTCGATGCCGCTGCCGTTGCGCACCACCAGGGCTTCGGCGCTGTTGATCTGGGCCGACACGATGAACGCCACGATCGGCAGGTGGCGCGAGGCGGCCGCCGCCAGCGGGCTGGAGCCGAGGTTGCCGATCTGTACGTCGCCGGAGGCGATGGCTGTCACAACTTCCGGGCCGCTGTTGAAGCGGCGCCAGTCGATCTTCTCGCCGAGGGCCTTTTCATAGGTGCCGTCGGCCTGGGGCACCTTGCTCGGGTCGATGCCGGTCTGATACCCGACCGTGAGACCGGATGCCTGGACAGAAAAAGAAATCATCGCCGACACACAAACTGTAACAAATTGACTAGATAGTGCGCGTTTAGCCATCATGGCGTCGCCTTTTCGAAAGGGATTGACGTATTGGGGTTGTGTCAACGCTAATCGATCTAAAAAAAGGCGACAAAATACCGTTTAGGAATGAGCTTAGGCGCCGATACGTTGTAGCCCGGCGTGGTGGCCAGTGGATGGCAATATTCCATAATGGTATTAAAAAGAATCAATAAATTCTTTTTGGCTGTATCAGGAAATCATTACCCTGCAGGGACCGAATCACTGCGATTAGACCTTGGTCGTAGGCGCACAAGGTTGCGATTGACTTGTCAGTCACGGTCTGGCGCTAATCGCGCATCTTAGGATCCAGGGGCATCAGACCCCGGACCAGGAACACAAGAATTAGAAACGAGAGGAGCGTTACATGAACAAGTCCACCTTGGCCCTGGCTGTGGCCGTAGGGGTTTTGGCGCAGCAGGCAAGCGCCGCCGGTTTCATCGAAGACAGCAAGGCCACCTTGGGGCTGCGTAACTTCTACATCAACACCGACAACCGTGACTCCGGCACCAAAGCCGCAGGCGCCCAAAGCAAGAACGAAGAATGGGGCCAGGGCTTCGACCTGCGCTTCATCTCCGGCTACACCCAAGGCACCGTAGGCTTCGGTCTCGACGCCATCGGCCTGCTGGGCGTGAAGCTGGATTCGGGCGGCGGCACCAACGGCGCCACCGCGACCTCCTACGGCGGCACCGTGTTCCCGAGCAAGTCCAACGGCGAAGCCGTGGACAACTTCTCCAGCCTGGGCCTGACCGCCAAGGCCAAGATCTCCCAGACCGAACTGAAGCTGGGCACCCTGCAGCCTAAGAACCCGGTCATCGTGACCAACGACGGCCGCATGCTGCCGCAGACCTGGCAGGGCGGCCAGATCACTTCCGGCGAGATCAAGGACCTGACCCTGGTCGGCGGTCAGATCGAAGCCGTGAAAGGCCGTAACTCCAGCAACAACGAGAACCTGTCCGTCGGCGGTGCGAACGCTCGTGTGGCCAACAGCAACAAGTTCTACTACGCCGGTGGTGACTACAAGCTCACCAAAGACCTGACTGCCCAGTACTACTACGGCAACCTGGAAGACTTCTACAAGCAGCACTTCCTGGGTCTGGTGCACAACTGGGCAATCGGCCCGGGCGTGCTGAAGTCCGACTTCCGCTACTTCCACAGCAGCGATGACGGCAAGAACGGCAACACCGCGGCCTACTTCGGCAACGGTAACTACGTCGGCAACGTCAGCGGCAAAGGCCCGATCGACAACAACCTGTACAGCGGCCTGTTCCTGTACACCGTTGAAGGTCACACCTTCGGTGGCGGCTACCAGGTGTCCAACGGCAGCTCCGACTTCCCTTGGCTGAACCAGGGCGATGGCTCGTCGAACTACACCATCACCGACATGCAGATCCAGAAGTTCGGCCGTGCCGGCGAGAAAACCTGGCAGGCGCGCTACTCGTATGACTTCGCCAAGATCGGTGTGCCTGGCCTGACCGCCGGCATGGTCTACCTGCGCGGCAGCGACATCGACACCGTGGGTTCCAACCGCCGCGAAAACGGCAATGGCGCCTCCGAGTGGGAACGCGACCTGACCATCGGCTACGTCGTGCCGGAAGGCCCGCTGAAGAACCTGGGCCTGATGTGGAAAAACGCCACCTGGCGCAACGACATCCCAGGTCAGCGTGACCAGGATGAAAACCGCCTGATCGTCAGCTACTCGATCCCGCTGCTGTAATAGCACGCCCGAGTCGCCGATGAAAAAAAGCCCCGTCCGGCATTGCGCCGGACGGGGCTTTTGCGTTTCGGGTCGGGCCCACCCCCGTAGACCCTTCCCGAGGTTTCCCTCTTTACTGCAACTCAAGGCCTTCTCGAACCTTGGGGCCGATGGTGGTCGCGATGCTTGGAGGCGTCCAGTGAACAGATGTTTAATATTTCTGTTTGATCTAAATATCTAGTTATTTATTCTTTTTCAGAAGATCAAAAGCCGAGCTACAGTTGTCTTCTCCACCCACTCATCAGGAGCAGCACCATGAGCCTCAGACTCGGCGACATCGCCCCCGATTTCGAACAAGACTCCAGCGCCGGCAAGATCCGCTTCCATGAATGGCTGGGCGACAGTTGGGGCGTGCTGTTTTCCCACCCGGCAGACTTCACCCCGGTGTGCACCACGGAACTGGGCTTCACCGCCAAGCTCAAGGATCAGTTCGCCCAGCGCGGCGTGAAGGCCATCGCGCTGTCGGTGGATCCGGTGGACTCGCACCACAAGTGGATCGAAGACATCAACGAAACCCAGAACACGGTCGTCAATTTCCCGATCCTGGCCGACGCCGACCGCAAGGTGTCCGACCTCTACGACCTGATCCACCCCAACGCCAGCGACACCCTCACCGTGCGCTCGCTGTTCGTGATCGACCCGAACAAGAAGATCCGCCTGACCATCACCTACCCGGCGAGCACCGGGCGCAACTTCCACGAGATCCTGCGGGTGATCGACTCGCTGCAGCTCACCGATAACCACAAGGTGGCCACCCCGGCCAACTGGCAGGACGGCGACGAGGTGGTGATCGTGCCGTCGCTCCAGGATCCGGAAGAAATCAAACGGCGCTTTCCCAAGGGCTATCGGGCGATCAAGCCGTACCTGCGCCTGACGCCGCAGCCGAACAAGTGATTCCCCGGAGCGTGCCTGCCCGCGATGAGGCCGGCCCGTTCGACGCAGACTTCAAGTGCAGTACCCGCAAAGCAGGGTTTCAGGCCGTTTCGACGGCCTGTTTTTTTGCCTGGAGGAAATGATCGCGCATATCTCTACAGGGAATAACCAAATGAATAAATATGATTTATGGATATATAAATGAGCTGGTAAGGTCACTCCATCAAGCGAGACCGCAACCCGCGAATCGCCCGCAACAGGCAAGGAATCATTTGAATGCTGGTGGTATCGCTAGGAGGCAGTCCCAGCCAACGCTCCCGTTCCGGGGTGTTGCTGGAGCGTTCGCAACGCTGGTTGCAGCAGCACGGTGTGGAGGTGGTGAGTTACCAGGTGCGGGACTTTCCCGCCGAGGATCTGCTCCACGCCCGTTTCGACAGTCCGAAGGTGCTCGACCTGCTGCGGCAGATCGAAAACGCCGACGGCCTGCTGATCGCCACGCCGGTGTACAAGGCCTCGTTTTCCGGCGCACTGAAGACCGTGCTCGACCTGCTGCCCGAACGAGCCCTGAGCCACAAGATCGTCTTGCCGATGGCTACCGGCGGCAGCATCGCCCACATGCTGGTGGTCGACTACGCCCTCAAGCCGGTGCTGTCGGCCCTCAAGGCCCAGGAAATGCTGCAGGGCATCTTTGCCGAAGACAGCCAGATCGCCTATGGCGAAGGCAGTGCCCAGCCGCAGCTTGCGCCGGCGCTGGAGCAGCGGCTGCATGAAGCCCTGGAACTGTTCGTCGCGGCCATGGCCCGCCGTCCCCAGCCTCTGGTGCCGGGCCTGCTGAACGAACGTCTGCTGAGTGCCCGCTGGAGCATTTGAGCTTCACCCGAATCTGACATCACTGGCCTTACTCGCCCGCCAACGGGCAAGCAGGTGCAGCCAAAACCAACTGCAAAAAGGAGAGCGCTATGCGCACTGTATTTTTGCGTCGCGGTCTGGTCGCTCTGTTTGCTGCGGCTGTGTCCTTCGGCGCCATCACCCAGGCCCAGGCCGAGACGTTGCGGATCGGCTATCAGAAGTACGGCACGCTGGTGCTGCTCAAGGCCAAGGGCACCCTGGAAAAGCGTCTGGCCGCCCAAGGCGTGGACGTGCAGTGGACCGAGTTCCCCGGCGGTCCGCAATTGCTGGAAGGCCTGAACGTCGGCTCGATCGACTTCGGCGTCACCGGCGAAACCCCGCCGGTCTTCGCCCAGGCCGCCGGCGCCGATCTGCTCTACGTGGCCTATGAGCCGCCGGCGCCGGACAGCGAATCGATCCTGGTGCAGAAGGACTCGCCGATCAAAACCGTCGCGGATCTGAAAGGCAAGAAAGTCGCGTTCAACAAGGGCTCCAACGTCCATTACCTGCTGGTGCGCGCCCTCGAAGACGCCGGCCTCAAGTACAGCGACATCCAGACCGTCTACCTGCCGCCGGCCGATGCCCGTGCGGCGTTCGAACGCAACAGCGTCGACGCCTGGGTGATCTGGGATCCGTACCAGGCCGCCGCCGAACAGCAATTGCAGGCGCGCACCCTGCGCGACGGCAAAGGCCTCGTCGACAACCACCAGTTCTACCTGGCGACCAAACCCTACGCCCAGAAGCATCCCGAGGTGATCACCGCCCTCGTGGAGGAAGTGCGCGCGGTCGGCGAATGGTCCAAGGCCAACCCCGAAGACGTCACCCGCCAAGTCTCGCCGCTGCTCGGCCTGCCGGCGGACATCACCCTGACCTCGGTGAAGCGCCAGGGTTACGGCGCGCTGTTCCTGACGCCGGACGTGGTCGCCGCGCAACAGAAAATCGCCGACACCTTCTTCCAGCTCAAGCTGATCCCCAAGCCGCTGAGCATCAAGGACGTGATCTGGACCCCGCCGGCCGCCGTGGCCAAGGCACCTTAACTCGAATTCCCAAGGAGACCACTCCATGAGCCTCAACATTTTCTGGTTCCTGCCTACCCACGGCGATGGCCATTACCTTGGCACCGCCGAAGGCGCCCGCGCCGTCGACCACGGCTACCTGCAGCAGGTCGCGCAAGCGGCGGACCGCCTGGGCTTCGGCGGCGTGCTGATCCCCACCGGCCGTTCCTGCGAGGACTCCTGGCTGGTGGCCGCATCGCTGATTCCGGTGACCCAGCGCCTGAAGTTCCTGGTGGCCCTGCGCCCCGGGATCATTTCCCCGACGGTGGCGGCGCGTCAGGCGGCGACGCTGGACCGGCTGTCCGGCGGCCGCGCGCTGTTCAACCTGGTGACCGGCGGCGACCCGGAAGAGTTGGCCGGCGACGGCCTGTTCCTCGATCACGAAGCGCGTTATCAGGCCTCGGTGGAGTTCACCCGGATCTGGCGCCGGGTGCTGGAAGGCGAAACCGTGGACTACGACGGCGAGCACATCAGCGTGAAGGGCGCCAAGCTGCTCTATCCGCCGATCCAGCAGCCGCGTCCGCCGCTGTACTTCGGCGGCTCGTCGGCGGCGGCCCAGGACCTGGCCGCCGAGCAAGTGGAAATGGTGCTGACCTGGGGCGAACCGCCGGCAGCGGTGGCCGAGAAGATCGAACAGGTTCGCGCCAAGGCCGCCAAGCTCGGCCGCACCGTGCGCTTCGGCATCCGCCTGCATGTGATCGTGCGCGAAACCAACGCCGAAGCCTGGCGGGCGGCGGACCGGCTGATCTCGCACCTGGACGACGACACCATCAAGCGGGCCCAGGCCTCACTGGCGCGGTTCGACTCGGTGGGCCAGCAGCGCATGGCCGCGCTGCACGGCGGCAGCCGCGACAACCTGGAAGTCAGCCCGAACCTGTGGGCCGGTGTCGGCCTGGTGCGCGGCGGGGCCGGCACGGCGCTGGTCGGCGACGGCCCGACCGTGGCGGCCCGGGTGAAGGAGTACGCGAACCTGGGCATCGACACCTTCATCTTCTCCGGTTATCCACACCTCGAAGAGTCGTACCGGGTGGCCGAGCTGCTGTTCCCCCACTTGGACATCGAACGGCCGGAGGTGCCGAAAAGCGCCGGTTACGTCAGCCCGTTCGGCGAGATGGTGGCCAACGACATCCTTCCCAAAGCCGCGTCCCAGAGCTGAGGCGTCGCCATGAAGAAGCTTATCCACAGCCTTGCGCCCTGGGCGTTGCCGGTGCTGTTGCTGGCGGTGTGGCAGTTGTCGGTGTCGGCCGGTTGGCTGTCGACGCGGATCCTGCCGGCGCCGGTGGCGGTGGTCGAGGCCGGCGTCAGCCTGGTGCGCAGCGGCGAGATCTGGACGCACCTGGCGATCAGCGGCTGGCGCGCCGCGCTGGGCTTCACCATCGGCGGCGGCATCGGCCTGGCGCTGGGCTTCATCACCGGCCTGTCGAAGTGGGGCGAGCGCCTGCTCGACAGCTCGGTGCAGATGATCCGCAACGTGCCGCACCTGGCGCTGATCCCGTTGGTGATCCTGTGGTTCGGGATCGACGAGTCGGCGAAGATTTTCCTGGTGGCGCTGGGCACGCTGTTCCCGATCTACCTCAACACCTACCACGGCATCCGCAACGTCGATCCGGCGCTGGTGGAGATGGCCCGCAGCTACGGCCTGTCCGGGTTCGGCCTGTTCTGGCAGGTGATCCTGCCGGGGGCGCTGCCTTCGATCCTGGTGGGGGTGCGTTTCGCGCTGGGCTTCATGTGGCTGACGCTGATCGTGGCCGAAACCATCTCCGCCAGCTCCGGCATCGGCTATCTGGCGATGAACGCCCGGGAGTTCCTGCAGACCGACGTGGTGGTGCTGGCGATCCTGATGTACGCGGTGCTCGGCAAGCTGGCCGATCTCGCGGCCCGGGGGCTGGAACGTGTGTGGCTGCGCTGGCATCCGGCCTATCAGTCGGTGAAAGGAGGTGCGGCATGACCGCTCAACAGCCTCCGCGCCTGCTGCGCGGGATCCCGCTGGCGCTGCGCAACCTGCAAAAGACCTTCGGCGCGCGGCAGGTGCTGCGCGACATCGACCTGCACATCCCGGCGGGGCAGTTCGTCGCGGTGGTCGGGCGCAGCGGTTGCGGCAAAAGCACCTTGCTGCGTCTGCTCGCCGGCCTCGACCGGCCCACCGGCGGCGACCTGTTGGCCGGCGCGGCGCCGCTGAGCGACGCGCGGGAAGACACCCGCCTGATGTTCCAGGAAGCCCGGCTGCTGCCGTGGAAGCGCATCATCGACAACGTCGGCCTGGGCCTCAAGGGCGACTGGCGGGCCCAGGCGCTGCAAGCGCTGGACGCGGTGGGCCTGGCGGACCGGGCCGATGAGTGGCCGGCGGCGTTGTCGGGCGGGCAGAAGCAGCGCGTGGCCCTGGCCCGGGCGCTGATCCACCAGCCGCGCCTGCTGTTGCTCGACGAGCCGCTGGGCGCGCTGGATGCCCTGACCCGGATCGAAATGCAGCAACTGATCGAACGCCTCTGGCAGCAGCACGGCTTCACCGTCTTGCTGGTGACCCACGACGTCAGCGAGGCGGTGGCGGTGGCCGACCGGGTGATCCTGATCGAGGACGGCGAAGTCGGCCTCGACCTGGCCGTGGAGCTGCCGCGCCCGCGGGTGCGCGGTTCGCACCGGCTGGCGGCGCTGGAAACCGAAGTGCTCAACCGCGTGTTGTCCCTGCCCGGCGAACCGCCGGCGCCGGAACCTGTTTCACCCTTGCCCACGCAATTGCGCTGGGCCCAATAACGCAAGCAAACGACAGGAACCATGCCATGACCATCAAAGCCATCAACGTACGCAACCAGTTCAAAGGCACCATCAAGGAAATCGTCCTGGGCGACGTGCTGTCGGAAATCGACGTGCAGACCGCCTCCGGGATCGTCACCTCAGTGATCACCACCCGCTCGGTCAAGGAGCTGGAACTGGACGTGGGCAGCGAAGTGATCGCCTTCGTGAAGTCCACCGAGGTGTCCATCGCCAAGTTGTGAGGCTGTGGATACAGACAACCCCGAAGGGTGCGAACCCTTCGGGGTTTTTTGTGCCTGGCTTGAGTGGGGCAGGGCCCTAGAGAACCCGCTTGGGCAGGTACGGCGGCAGGTACAGCCCGATGTAGGCATCGAACACCCGCATCCCTTCCTCGGCCATGCGCGGGGTGATCTGCCCGTGCTGCTGCACCGAGCGGGCGTAGACCCGGTCGCCCAGTTCCATGGCCAGGGCGAACACGTCCACATCGTCCGGCAGTTTCGGCAGTTCGAAATGGCGGTCGAACAGCTTGTGCATCAGGTCGCCCAGTTCCAGGTCGTGCTGGCGGTCGGCCTGGGTGACCTCGGTGAGGCCGTGCTGGGCCAGGATCAGTTGGCGGGCGGCGGCGTCCTGGTCGTAGATCTCCAGCATGCGCTGCTCGACCAGCCGCGACAGGTCGCGCCAGTCGCGCAGGGCCTCGTGGTCGATGGGCAATTGCAGGCAGGCGCGGAACGCGGCGTGGACATCCGCCGTGAGCCCTTCGAGCAGCGCCGGGACGCTGGCGAAGAAATGGTAGACGGAGGAGGGCGGGATCTGCGCGCGCTCGGCGACGCTGTAGATCGACAGGCTGCCCACGCCCTCGGCGGCCAGCAACGTGCGCGCGGCATCGAGTATCGAGTCGATCCGCGCTTGGCTGCGGGCACGGGGTTTGCGGACGGGGGCGGGGCGCGTCATGGAAGTCTCCTGCGGGGCAGCGGGCATTGTACGAGGCAGCCTGTGCGTTGTCTGCCCGGACGCCATCGCTGCGGTGCGGCGACCCGACAAGCCAGCTCCCACAAGGTCCCGGGATAAACACATATTGTGTAAGCACCATTAATCCCTGTGGGAGTTGGCTTGCCAGCGATCCGCCGCAGGCGGCCATAAAAAAACGCCGTCGGCTGACTCAGCCGACGGCGTTCTCGATCACCGCAATCCGCTTAGACGGTATGCAGGTACCAGTTGTACTCAAGGTCGGAGATGGAGTGCTCGAACTCCTCCAGCTCGCTTTCCTTGCACGCGACGAAGATGTCGATGTACTTCGGATCGATGTACTTGGCCATCACCTCGCTGTCGTCCAGCTCGCGCAACGCGTCGCGCAGGTTGTTCGGCAGGCTCTGCTCGTTCTGCTCGTAGCTGTTGCCTTCGGTCGGGGCCGGCGGCTCGATCTTGTTGGTCAGGCCGTGGTGCACGCCCGCCAGCACCGACGCCATCAGCAGGTACGGGTTGGCGTCGGCGCCCGCTACGCGGTGCTCAAGGCGTACCGCGTCGGCGGAGCCGGTCGGCACGCGCAGGGCCACGGTGCGGTTGTCCAGGCCCCAGCTCGGCGAGTTCGGCACGTAGAACTGCGCGCCGAAGCGACGGTACGAGTTGACGTTCGGGCAGAGGAAAGCCATCTGCGCGGGCAGGGTCTCGAGCACACCGCCGATCGCGTGACGCAGCGCGGCGTTCTGCTCGGGATCCTCGCTGGCAAAAATGTTTTTGCCATCCTTGTCGAGTACCGAAATGTGCACATGCAGGCCGTTGCCCGCCTGGCCCGGGTAGGGCTTGGCCATGAAGGTGGTGTCCATCTCATGGTCGTAGGCGATGTTCTTGATCAGGCGCTTGAGCAGCACTGCGTAGTCGCATGCCTTGATCGGGTCGGCGACGTGGTGCAGGTTGACCTCGAACTGCGCCGGGGCGCTTTCCTTGACGATGGCGTCGGCCGGGATGCCTTGCTCCTTCGCGCCTTCGAGGATGTCCTGGAGGCAGTCGACGTATTCGTCGAGGTCGTCGATCAGGTAGACCTGGGTCGAGTGCGGGCGTTTGCCGGAGATCGGCGAGCGCGGCGGCTGCGGACGGCCGTTCACGTTCTCCTGGTCGATCAGGTAGAACTCAAGCTCGAACGCGGCGCAGATGGTCAGGCCCAGTTCGTCAAACTTTGCGACAACTTGACGGAGCACTTCGCGCGGGTCGGCGAAGAACGGATCGCCTTCGAGTTCGTGCATGGTCATCAGCAGCTGCGCGGTCGGGCGCTTCTGCCAGGGTTCGTTGCACAGGGTATCGGGGATCGGATAGCAGATGCGGTCCGCGTCGCCGATGTCCAGGCCCAGGCCGGTGCTTTCCACCGTCGAGCCGTTGATGTCCAGGGCAAACAGGGAGGCCGGCAGGTTGATGCCTTTCTCGTAAACCTTGTGGAGGCTGGTGCGTTCGATGCGCTTGCCGCGCACCACACCATTCATATCCGCAATCAGAAGGTCGACGTACAGAACCTCAGGATGTTCCTTAAGGAACGCGTTCGCTTCGTTGAGCTGAACGGCACGCGGGGGTACCGACATGATGCAACACCTTTTTTGTTAAAAATATCAATCATTGATCTTTTCGGGTTTCAGTCAACCCGAACGGCCTGCCGAAGTCAAGCGAGGCCTTTTTTGCCCTAAAAAAGCGCCACGGGGGCATTTATGGGGCGCTTTGGGGCTTTTTTTTGTCCGCGGAATTCACGCCACCCGCGGGCTTGAGCAGGCCGTGTTGTATTTTTTACGGGGGTGTTGTGTAAAAAAATGAACAAGGCTAAGCTCGGGTCAAACCCATAACAGCAATAATACCGGGGTGCTTCATGTCTCGCCTGCCGATCATCGGCGTCACCGACGGCTTCCAGCCGTCTGGCCAGCATGCTCATCACATCAGTGGCGACACGTCCGTGCGCAGCGCGGCCGGCAAGGCTCGTGGCCTGTCGAAGGGACTCCTGTCCCCGGCGGGAAAAGCGTCGGCGTCCGGTATTGAGGACGCACGCGGCGGCATCCCCTTCAGCGGTTCTCCTTTCAATATAGATCGCTTTCATTCCTCCGGCCTGTGCGGTGCCCGGCGCGGTGCACACGATTCTGCACACCCAAGGTTCGCACAGGAAATGCAACGCCAGCGTAAAGGGCAGGTAAGCTCCTCCTTCATTGTCGATGCGCGGTGCCCGGCGTAAGCCGGCACTGCGCGCACGCAAGCCCCCTTTAACGCGACGCCCCGTGCGTCAAACAAGGCCTGACACGCGTCAGGCGACAGCCCAGAGGCACTTATGAGCACCAACCTCGACCAGCTCACCGATTGGTTGAAAGACCACAAGATCACAGAAGTCGAATGCATGATCAGCGACTTGACCGGCATCACCCGGGGCAAGATCTCGCCGACCAACAAATTCATCGCCGAAAAGGGCATGCGCCTGCCGGAGAGCGTGCTGCTGCAGACCGTGACCGGCGACTACGTCGAAGACGACATCTATTACGAACTGCTCGACCCGGCGGACATCGACATGGTCTGCCGTCCCGACCAGAGCGCGGTGTACCTGGTGCCGTGGGCCATCGAGCCGACCGCCCAGGTGATCCACGACACCTACGACAAGCAGGGCAACCCCATCGAGCTGTCGCCGCGCAACGTGCTCAAGAAAGTCCTGAAGCTCTATGCCGACAAGGGCTGGCAGCCGATCGTGGCGCCGGAGATGGAGTTCTACCTGACCAAGCGCAGCGACGACCCCGACTATCCGCTGCAGCCGCCGGTGGGCCGCTCCGGGCGTCCGGAGATCGGCCGCCAGTCGTTCTCCATCGAGGCGGCGAACGAATTCGACCCGCTGTTCGAAGACGTCTACGACTGGTGCGAACTGCAGGAGCTGGACCTGGACACCCTGATCCACGAGGACGGCACCGCGCAGATGGAAATCAACTTCCGTCACGGCGACGCGCTGTCCCTGGCCGACCAGATCCTGGTGTTCAAGCGCACCATGCGCGAAGCCGCGCTCAAGCACGACGTGGCCGCGACCTTCATGGCCAAGCCGATGACCGGCGAACCGGGCAGTGCGATGCACTTGCACCAGAGCATCATCGACATCGAGACCGGCAAGAACATCTTCTCCAACGAAGACGGCACCATGAGCCAGCTGTTCCTGCACCACATCGGCGGCCTGCAGAAGCTGATCCCCGAGCTGTTGCCGCTGTTCGCGCCGAACGTCAACTCGTTCCGCCGCTTCCTGCCGGACACCTCGGCGCCGGTGAACGTGGAGTGGGGCGAAGAGAACCGCACCGTGGGCCTGCGCGTGCCGGATGCCGGCCCGCAGAACCGCCGGGTGGAGAACCGCCTGCCGGGCGCCGACGCCAACCCGTACCTGGCCATCGCCGCGAGCCTGCTGTGCGGCTACATCGGCATGGTCGAGGGCTTCAACCCGAGCGCGCCGGTGGTGGGCCGCGGCTACGAGCGCCGCAACCTGCGCCTGCCGCTGACCATCGAGGATGCCCTGGAGCGCATGGAGAAGAGCGCCACCATCGAGAAATACCTGGGCAAGAACTTCATCACCGGCTACGTCGCGGTCAAGCGGGCCGAGCATGAAAACTTCAAGCGCGTGATCAGTTCGTGGGAGCGCGAATACCTGCTGTTCGCCGTCTGACGCGCCCGGCGCGGCCGTCGCACGCCGCGCCTTCACCGATAACAAGGAGAATTGGCATGACCAGCAACAACCCGCAAACCCGTGAGTGGCAAACCTTGAGCAGCGAGCATCACCTGGCTCCGTTCAGCGACTTCAAGCAGTTGAAGGAGAAGGGCCCGCGGATCATCACCAATGCCAAGGGCGTGTACCTGTGGGACAGCGAGGGCAACAAGATCCTCGACGGCATGGCCGGCCTGTGGTGCGTGGCCATCGGCTACGGCCGCGACGAACTGGCCGACGCCGCCGCGAAACAGATGCGCGAGCTGCCGTACTACAACCTGTTCTTCCAGACCGCCCACCCGCCGGCGCTGGAACTGGCCAAGGCCATCGCCGACGTGGCGCCCGAGGGCATGAACCACGTGTTCTTCACCGGCTCCGGCTCCGAAGGCAACGACACCATGCTGCGCATGGTCCGCCACTACTGGGCGATCAAGGGCCAGCCGAACAAGAAAGTCATCATCAGCCGCAAGAACGGCTACCACGGCTCCACCGTGGCCGGCGCGAGCCTGGGTGGCATGACCTACATGCACGAGCAGGGCGACCTGCCGATCCCGGGCATCGTCCACATCGCCCAACCGTACTGGTTCGCCGAAGGCGGCGACATGACCCCCGAAGAGTTCGGGATCTGGGCGGCCAACCAGCTGGAAGAGAAGATCCTGGAGATCGGCGTGGACAACGTCGGCGCCTTCATCGCCGAGCCGATCCAGGGCGCGGGCGGCGTGATCATTCCGCCGGACACCTACTGGCCGCGCATCAAGGAGATCCTCGCCAAGTACGACATCCTGTTCGTGGCGGACGAAGTGATCTGCGGCTTCGGCCGTACCGGCCAGTGGTTCGGCAGCGATTTCTACGGCCTCAAGCCGCACATGATGACCATCGCCAAAGGCCTGACGTCCGGCTACATCCCGATGGGCGGCCTGATCGTGCGCGACGAAGTGGTGGCGGTGCTCAACGAGGGCGGCGACTTCAACCACGGCTTCACCTACTCCGGCCACCCGGTGGCGGCGGCGGTGGGGCTGGAGAACATCCGCATCCTGCGCGAAGAGAAGATCATCGAGCGCGCCCACGAGGAAACGGCACCGTATTTGCAAAAGCGTCTGCGCGAACTCAACGATCACCCGCTGGTGGGGGAAGTGCGCGGGGTCGGCCTGCTGGGGGCCATCGAGCTGGTGCAGGACAAGGCCACCCGCAAGCGCTACGAAGGCAAGGGCGTGGGCATGATCTGCCGCCAGTTCTGCTTCGACAACGGGCTGATCATGCGCGCCGTGGGCGACACCATGATCATTGCCCCGCCGCTGGTGATCAGCAAGGCGGAAATCGATGAGCTGGTGACCAAGGCGCGCAAGTGCCTGGACCTGACCCTGAGTGCGTTGCAAGGCTAAGTGCTAGGCTCTTTGCGTGGGTGCCGCCGGCATGCGCGCACGGAGCTGTCAGAAAGGCCGGTCTTTCCTTGAAAGACCGGCCCGGATCTTGCCAGACTAGCCGCGGTTCCGGTTGTCGGGGTTCGGCCGCTGAACAAAGTGGTTCAAAAAAGAAAAATTTGGAGCATGACGCATGAAGGCATTAGGTAAAAAGCTTGCTGGCAAGACACTGCTCGCCCTGTCCGTGGCGGGCATGATGGCGGGTGCGGTCCACGCGGACGACAAAGTGCTGCACGTCTACAACTGGTCGGACTACATCGCGCCGGACACCATCGCCAACTTCGAGAAGGAGTCGGGGATCAAGGTCGTCTACGACGTGTTCGACAGCAACGAGACCCTGGAAGCCAAGCTGCTGGCGGGCAAGTCCGGCTACGACGTGGTCGTGCCGTCGAACAACTTCCTGGCCAAGCAGATCAAGGCCGGCGTCTACCAGGAGCTGGACACCTCCAAGCTGCCGAACTGGAAGAACCTGAACCAGGACCTGCTCAAGGCCGTGTCGGTCAGCGACCCGGGCAACAAGCACGCCTTCCCGTACATGTGGGGCTCGATCGGCATCGGCTACAACCCGGAGAAGGTCAAGGCGGCGCTGGGCACCGACAAGATCGATTCCTGGGACGTGCTGCTCAAGCCTGAGAACATCGCCAAGCTCAAGGGCTGCGGCGTGAGCTTCCTCGATTCGCCGACCGAAATGATCCCGGTCGCGTTGCATTACCTGGGCCTGCCGACCGACAGCCAGAAGAAAGACGACATCAAGAAGGCCGAGGAACTGTTCCTCAAGATCCGTCCTTCGATCACCTACTTCCACTCCTCCAAGTACATCTCGGACCTGGCCAACGGCAACATCTGCGTAGCGGTCGGCTACTCGGGTGACGTGCAGCAGGCCAAGTCCCGTGCCGCCGAGGCGGGTGACAAGGTGAAAGTCAGCTACGCCATTCCGAAGGAAGGCGCTGGCAGCTTCTTCGACATGGTCGCCATTCCGAAGGATGCCGAAAACGTTGAAGGCGCCTACAAGTTCATGACCTTCCTGCAGAAGCCTGAAGTCATGGCCGGCATCACCAACGCCGTACGCTTCCCGAACGGCAACGCCGCCGCCACGCCACTGGTGGAGAAGGACATCACCAGCGATCCGGGCATCTACCCGCCGGCGGACGTGCAGGCCAAGCTGTATGCGATCGCCGACCTGCCGGCCGCGACCCAGCGTGAGCTGACCCGCAGCTGGACCAAGATCAAGTCCGGCAAATAAGCCGGTTTGAGGCAGCGACCGCTGGCCGTCGTCCCCGCGAGGGCGGCCAGCGGCGCAATTAAATGACTGAAAGTTTTGCTTGAACGGTTTTTCGAGGGTAAGTTGCGCGCCGGTTTTGTTGCCGGGCAGCCACGGCTGTCATGCAATGCGGGGCAACTTGGGCCCAACTGATTTTAGAGGACCTTCACTTGCCTATTTTTTCTTCGTTGCGCAATGCCCTGCTGGCCGCAGTCGGCCTGACCTTCGCTGTCGGAGCCCAGGCCGCCGGTACGGTGCATATTTATAACTGGTCGGACTACATCGGCGAGACCACCCTGGCGGACTTCCAGAAGGCCACCGGGATCAAGCCGGTCTACGACGTGTTCGACTCCAACGAAACCCTGGAAGGCAAGCTGCTGGCCGGCCGCACCGGCTACGACGTGGTCGTGCCGTCGAACCACTTCCTGGGCAAGCAGATCAAGGCAGGGGCGTTCCAGAAGCTCGACAAGTCCCAGCTGGGCAACTACGGCAATCTCGACCCGGCGCTGCTCAAGCGCCTGGAGCAGAACGACCCGGGCAACCTGTATGCCGTGCCGTACCTGTGGGGCACCAACGGCATCGGCTACAACGTCGACAAGGTCAAGGCCGTGCTGGGCGTCGACAAGATCGATTCCTGGGGCGTGCTGTTCGAGCCTGAGAACATCAAGAAGCTGCAGAGCTGCGGCGTGGCGTTCCTCGACTCGGCCGACGAAATGATGCCGACCGTGCTCAACTACCTGGGCCTGGACGCCAACAGCACCAGCGAGGCCGACTACAAGAAGGCCACCGAGAAGCTTTTGGCGGTGCGTCCGTACGTGACCTACTTCCATTCCTCCAAGTACATCACCGACCTCGCCAACGGCGACATCTGCGTGGCGGTCGGCTTCTCCGGCGACATCTTCCAGGCCAAGCACCGCGCCGAAGAGGCCAAGAAGGGCGTGAACATCGCCTACGCGATCCCGAAAGAGGGCGGTGCGCTGTGGTTCGACATGCTGGCGATCCCCAAGGATTCGACCAACGTCAAAGAGGCCCATGCCTTCATCAACTACCTGCTCAAGCCTGAGGTGATCGCCCAGGTCAGCGACTACGTCGGTTACGCCAACCCCAACCCGGGGTCGGACAAGCTGATGGAACAGTCCATCCGCACCGATGAGGCGGTCTACCCGCCGCAGGCCATCCTCGACAAGCTCTACGTGTCGAAGGAATTGCCGCCCAAGATTCAGCGTTTGATGACCCGCAGCTGGACCACGGTCAAGTCGGGCAAATAACTTCAAGGATCAAACTATCCAGCGTTCGTCTTGCGTGGGCGAACTGCACATTCTGTTGGGAGTTTCGTAAATGGCAGTTGCCTCCGGCGCCTACAAGAAAGCCCTCGAGGGCGACCAGACACCGAAACAGGTGCTGGTCAAAATCGACCGGGTCACGAAAAAGTTCGACGAGACGGTTGCCGTGGACGACGTGTCCCTGGAAATCAAGAAGGGCGAGATCTTCGCCCTGCTCGGCGGCTCGGGATCGGGCAAGTCCACCCTGCTGCGGATGCTGGCAGGCTTCGAACGGCCCACGGAGGGGCGCATTTTCCTCGACGGCGTCGACATCACCGACATGCCGCCGTACGAGCGTCCGATCAACATGATGTTCCAGTCCTATGCGCTGTTCCCGCACATGACCGTGGCGCAGAACATCGCCTTCGGCCTCAAGCAGGACAAGATCCCGTCCGCCGAGATCGACGCCCGCGTGGCCGAGATGCTCAAGCTGGTGCAGATGAGCCAGTACGCCAAGCGCAAGCCGCACCAGCTCTCCGGCGGCCAGCGTCAGCGTGTGGCCCTGGCCCGTTCGCTGGCCAAGCGGCCCAAGCTGCTGCTGCTCGACGAACCGATGGGCGCGCTGGACAAGAAGCTGCGCTCGCAGATGCAGCTGGAACTGGTGGAGATCATCGAGCGCGTGGGCGTGACCTGCGTGATGGTGACCCACGACCAGGAAGAGGCCATGACCATGGCCGAGCGCATCGCGATCATGCACCTGGGCTGGATCGCCCAGATCGGCAGCCCGATCGACATCTACGAAACCCCGACCAGCCGCCTGGTCTGTGAATTCATCGGCAACGTGAACATCTTCGAAGGCGAAGTGATCGACGACGCCGAAGGCCACGCGACCATCACCTGCAAGGACCTGGACCGGCAGATCTACGTCGGCCACGGCATCAGCACCTCGGTGCAGGACAAGTCCGTGACCTACGCGATCCGTCCGGAGAAGCTGCTGGTCACCGCCGACATGCCGACCTGCGAGTACAACTGGTCCAGCGGCAAGGTGCACGACATCGCCTACTTGGGCGGCCATTCGGTGTTCTACGTCGAGCTGCCGAGCGGCAAGCTGGTGCAGTCGTTCGTCGCCAACGCCGAGCGCCGCGGCCAGCGTCCGACCTGGGGCGACCAGGTCTACGTGTGGTGGGAAGACGACAGCGGCGTGGTGCTTCGCTCATGAACATGCGCAAACTCAAGCGTCGCCTCAACCGGATCGTTCCCGGTGGCCGCCAGCTGGTGATCGGGGTTCCGTTCATCTGGCTGTTCCTGTTCTTCATGCTGCCGTTCTTCATCGTCCTGAAGATCAGCTTCGCCGAAGCCGACGTGGCCATCCCGCCGTACACCGAGATCTACAGCTACGCCGAGCAGAAGCTGCAGCTGCTGCTGAACCTGGGCAACTACGCGATGCTGGGCGACGACGAGCTGTACCTGTCGGCCTACCTCGGCTCGCTGAAGATGGCGTTCTTCAGCACGCTGCTGTGCCTCCTGATCGGCTATCCGATGGCCTATGGCATCGCCACCGCGCGCAAGGAAACCCAGACCGTGCTGGTGCTGCTGATCATGATGCCGACCTGGACGGCGATCCTGATCCGCGTCTATGCGTGGATGGGCATCCTCAGCAACAACGGCCTGCTCAACGGCTTCCTGATGAGCATGGGCTTTATCGATGAGCCGCTGCAGATCCTCAACACCAACCTTGCGGTGTACATCGGCGTGGTCTACTCGTACCTGCCGTTCATGATCCTGCCGCTCTACGCCAACCTCGTGAAGCATGACCCGAGCCTCCTGGAGGCCGCGTCCGACCTGGGCTCGAGCACCTTCAACAGCTTCTGGAAGATCACCGTGCCGCTGTCCAAGAACGGCATCATCGCCGGCTGCATGCTGGTGTTCATTCCGGTGGTGGGCGAGTTCGTGATCCCTGAACTGCTCGGCGGCCCCGAGACGCTCATGATCGGCAAGGTGCTGTGGCAAGAGTTCTTCAACAACCGCGACTGGCCGGTGGCCTCCGCCCTGGCGGTGGTGATGCTGGCGATCCTGATCGTGCCGATCATCCTGTTCAACCGCAGCCAGGCCAAGGAAATGGAGGGTAAAGAATGAAGCGCTTCCGTTTCTCCAGCCTGATGCTGGTGCTGGGCCTGCTGTTCATCTACCTGCCGATGCTGATCCTGGTGATCTACTCGTTCAACGCCTCGAAGCTTGTGACGGTGTGGGGCGGCTGGTCGGTGAAGTGGTACGTCGGCCTGCTCGACAACAGCCAACTGATGGGTTCGGTGGTGCGCTCGCTGGAGATCGCCTGCTACACCGCGATCGCCGCCGTGGCGCTGGGTACGCTGGCGGCGTTCGTGCTGACCCGCATCACCCGCTTCAAGGGCCGCACGCTGTTCGGCGGCCTGGTCACCGCGCCGTTGGTGATGCCTGAGGTGATCACCGGCCTGTCGCTGTTGCTGCTGTTCGTGGCCATGGCGCAGATGATCGGCTGGCCCCAGGAGCGCGGCATCGTCACCATCTGGATCGCCCACACCACGTTCTGCGCGGCCTATGTGGCGGTGGTGGTGTCGGCGCGCCTGCGCGAGCTGGACCTGTCGATCGAAGAGGCGGCGATGGATCTCGGCGCGCGGCCGTGGAAGGTGTTCATCCTGATCACCATCCCGATGATCGCGCCGTCGCTGGCGGCGGGCGGCATGATGTCGTTCGCCCTGTCGCTGGACGACCTGGTGCTGGCCAGCTTCGTGTCCGGCCCCGGCTCGACCACGCTGCCGATGGAAGTGTTCTCGGCGGTGCGCCTGGGCGTGAAGCCTGAGATCAACGCCGTGGCCAGCCTGATCCTGCTGGCGGTGTCGCTGGTGACCTTCCTGGTCTGGTTCTTCAGCCGCCGTGCCGAGGAAGCGCGCCGCAAGGCGATCCAGCAAGCCATCGAGGAAAGCGCTGCCGATTCGTGGAAGCAACCGGACGTGCGCCGCTCGGCCACCCCGGAAGTGGCTTGAATCCGGGGGAGATCACAGTTCTGTGGTTGTCCCCAATCCCTGTGGGAGCGGGCTTGCCCGCGATAGCGGTCTGACATTCAACAAATTTGTTGGCTGTTATGACGTCATCGCGGGCAAGCCCGCTCCCACAGGTTTTTATGTGATCAGGAAATCCACGGTGAGTGGCGGATGACCTCGACGAAGTTCATCGGCTTGAACCCCGGTTCCTGATCCTTCAGCACATCGGTCTTCACGTTGCCGAACGTGGTCTGCGGGCGGTGGCGCAAGCCGTCGGCGAACGCGCAGATGATGCACTCCTTGAACCCCTCGCCCCGCGGGTGCGCATGCACCACGGCTTCGCGCTGCACGTGGGTGAACGCGGCGTAGTCCATGCCCAGCACGTCCATCTCCACGCCGGCGGTCACCAGCGCCACGGTCGGGCGCAAGTGCTTGGGCACGCCCGGGGTGGTGTGCAGGGCGATCGACAGCCACACCTGCTCGATGTCGTCGTCGCTCAAGCCGTAGGGCTTGAGGAAGGCTGCGGCCGCGTTGGCGCCGTCGACCTCGAAGCGCTCGTCGTCGCTGCGGTGGCCTTCGACCAGGCCCAGGTCATGGAACATCGCGCCGACGTAGAGCAGCTCCGGGTCGTAGGCCAGTTGCCGGCGTTCGCCACTCAGCGCGCCAAACAGGAACACCCGGCGCGAGTGGTGATAGAGCAGGTCGGACTCGATGTCGCGGATGTATTCGGTGGTGGCGCGGGCCAGTGCGCTGTCGGGGATGCTGATGCCGGCGATGGTGGTGCTCATGGGAGTCGTCCTCGTGGAAAACGCCGTGGCGGCGCTGATGGACAAAGTCTGTTCCCCGGCCCGGAACGGGACAATCGACCCATGGCTGCGATCCTTGCCAATGCGCCTGCAAATCGTGCCAGCTCGCTTCCGGAGCGCGGATTGGCTAAGGTTTGGGCCCTCGCCACAGGGATTTGCCTGAACCATGAACAGAACCGTCGCCATCGTGGTGTTCCCCGGCGTGCAGTCGCTGGATGTCACGGGCCCCATGGACGTGCTGGCCGAGGCCGGGCGCTTTCTGGCGCCGGAGGATCACTACCGCCTGGAAGTGATCGGCACCGAAACCGGGCCGGTGCGCTGCTCCAACGGCTTGGCGCTGACCCCCGACCGGCATTTTCGCGAAGCGTCGCAAACCTACGACCTGCTGCTGGTGGCCGGCGGACCGCAATTGCCGTTCACAACCTTCGGCGAGGCGTTCGATGGCTGGCTGCGCGAGGCCTGCGGGCGGGCGCGGCGCTTCGGCTCGATCTGCAACGGTGCGTTCATGCTGGCCCGTGCCGGCCTGCTGGAGGGGCGCACGGTGACCACCCACTGGAACGATGCCCAGGCCCTGGCGCAGCTGTGCCCGCAGGCCCGGGTCGAAGCGGACCGCCTGTATGTCGAGGACGGCGCGCTCTACACCTCGGCCGGGGTGACGGCGGGGATCGATCTGACGCTGTATCTGCTGGCGCGCGACCACGGCGCGGACGTGGCGCTGAACGTGGCCAAGCGCCTGGTGGTGTTCACCCAGCGCGCCGGCGGCCAGTCGCAGTTCAGCCCGTTCCTGACGCCCCACGCCGAGCCGACGTCGGCGGTCGCGCAGGTGCAGCAGTATGTGCTGGCCCATCTGGACGGGAACCTGGCCATCGCTGACCTGGCGAAGGCCGCGAACATGAGCGCACGCACGTTTTCCCGAGTGTTTGCCCGTGAGGCGCAGGTCACCCCGGCGGAGTTCGTCGAACGGGCACGGGTGGATGCGGCGCGGGTGATGCTGGAGAGCACGGCCTTGCCGCTCAAGACCGTCGCCTACCGGTGCGGCTTCCGTGATGCGCAGCACATGCGCAATGTGTTCAACCGCAGGCTCGGCGTGACGCCGCTGCAGTTCCGGCAGCACTTTGCGTTGCAGGTCTGAGGGGCAGGGGCGATCCGGCGGGCCTCATCGCGGGCAAGCCCGCTCCCACAGTGGTCTTCGGTGATCCGCGATACCTGTGGGAGCTGCGGTGTGACGACTCGACTTGCCAGGCGCCGCGCTGAAGGTTACTGGGCCGCCCGCGCCGGCAGCAGCTTGAGGGTGCTGCGGGTGTTGGCCGTCACTTCCTCGTCGCTGAAGTGCGCCTGCACGTACATCCCGTCCACGTAGGCCTCGGCCTGATCGTCGTAGTGGCTGTCGAACGGCACGCCGCTCTGGCCCACCGGGTTGATGGTGAGGCTGTGGGCCGGGTCGGCGAAGTCGATCAGGCGCCGGGTGGACGGCCCGTAGGTGACCGGCCACGGCGCCGGGCCGATCTTCGCCGAGAGGTTGTTCGGCACCTCGTGGCTGCCCGGCGCGGCGTAGGGGCCGACGTTGAAGATCCGATCCAGCGGCTTCTGCTGGCCCAGCGGGTGGCCGTGGGTCAGGGTGTGCGCCGTGCCCCACTGCCAGCGCGCCGGGTCGTCGCCCAGGGTCTGCTTCAGGTGCGCCATGCTGGCCTGCCAGGCCGCCTTGACGGTGTCGGCGCGGGTTTCCTTTTCCGGGGTGGCGCGGTTGTCCCACCACGGTGAGTCGGCGTTCGCCGCCAGGCGCGGCAACGCGGCGTCGATCACCCGGGTCGACAGCAGCGTCTCGAAGAAGTCGTTGCCCAGCTCATCGCGCATCGCCGCGTCGGCGAGGTCGTACAGGAACTGGTTGAACACCGTCGCGCTGACCGAATCCAGCGGATAGTCGCCTTGCCACTGGGCCAGTTGCCCGATCAGCTTGAGCTGCGCCGGGTCGCTCACCACCTCACGCAGGACCGGCAGCAGCGGCGCCAGCAGGCGCGGCCCGTAGGCGGTGGCGGTGCCCAGCTGCAGCTTCTGGTTGGCCTCGTTGTCCCACTTCACGGACTTGTCGGCGAGCTGGCGGTTGAGCTGCTGGCCACGGTCGGCCAGGTTGTAGTAGCCGGGGATCTCCAGGCCGGTGGGCGACACCGGCTGGAAGTTGGCCGACACGATGTAGCCCCGCGCCGGGTTCTCTTCCTGGGGGTTGGCGCTGAAGGGGTAGTAGCCGTCCTTGTCCGCCTGGCTGCTCGCGCCGTCGAGGATGAAGCCCGGCTTCACCCCGGCCGGACGCTTGGGCAGCAGGGCCGCCGCCCACCAGCCGATGTCGCCTTTGGCGTTGGCATAGACGATGTTCAGCCCCGGCGCCTGCACCTTGGCCGCCGCGGCGCGGGCCTTGGCCAGCGTGTCGGCGCGGTTGAGCTGGTAGAAACCGTCGAGGATCGGGTTGGGCGTTTCGAGGAAAGCCCACCACATGGCGATGGGTGTCTTGCCGGCGGCGGTGCCGAGGGCGTCGTTGACGATCGGGCCATGGGGCGACTGGCGCAGGGTGACGGTCACCGGCGCCTGGCCTTTCACCGCGATCTGCTGCTCGCTGCTGACCATGTCCGTCCACTGGCCGCGGTGCCAGACCTGGTTCGGGTTGTCCGGGTTGACCTTTTCGGCCACCAGGTCCAGGTCGTCGTTCTGGAACATGGTCAGGCTCCAGCCGAAGTCCAGGTTGTGCCCCAGGAACGCGAACGGCACCAGCGCCTGGTGATAGCCGTACAGCTCGAAGCCCGGCGCCGACAGCTGCGCCTCGTACCACACCGCCGGCACCGAGAAGCGGATGTGCGGATCCCCGGCCAGCAGCGGCTTGCCGCTCTTGCTGCGGCTGCCGGCGACCGCCCAGGCGTTGCTGCCTTCGAACTGCGGCAGGCCGTGGTCGATCAGCGCCTGTTCGCTGAGTCGGGCGAGGGCGTTCAGGTCTTGCCAGTCGCTGGCGGCCAGGGCCAGCGCCGAAGGGCTGCGCCCCTTGGCCAGCACACCCTTGGGCTGCCAGTCGAGGTCGAAGACATTCAGGTAGTCGGCGCCGAGCCGGTCGCGCACGTAGGTCAGCAACGGCTCGGTGCGAAACGCCGCCGCGAAGCTGTACGCCATGTAGCCGGCGACGCTGATGCTGTCTTCGGCGGTGAACGGCCGCTTGGGGATGCCCAGCACGTCGAACTCGAGGGGGGCGGCGTGGCTGTCCTGATACTGGTTGATGCCGTCCAGATAGGCTTCCAGGGCCTTCCACGCCGGTGACTGGCGGTCGAGGCCGGCGACGTAGCTGGCGGCCCGTTCGCGGATGCGCAGGCTGCGGAACAGCTTGTCGGTGTCGAGCAGCTTGGGCCCCAGCACTTCGGCCAGCTCGCCTCGGGCCAGGCGGCGCATGGCTTCCATCTGGAACAGCCGGTCCTGGGCGTGCACGTAGCCGAGGGCGCGGTAGAGGTCGGTTTCGCTTTCGGCGCGGATGTGGGGGACGCCGCGTTCGTCGTAGCGCACGGTCACCGAGCCTTGCAGGTTGCGCAGCGCCATCTGGCCCTGACGCGTCGGCTGCTTGCTGTACACGTAGCCGCCGGCGGCGACGAGCAGCGCGACGATGAGCAAGGCAAGAACGGTGAAGACGCGTTTCATGGTGACTCCTTGTGCGTTCGGGATCCCCGCCCATGGGGGCCGTCAACAATTAGCACAGACCTTGTGCGCCGTGCATCGCTGTCTTTCGAAAAGTCCGGAATGCCTTAAGGCCCGGTCGCCGGCCACGGACAATAGCAGCCGACCGCCAGCGTGTGGGTGGCGTTGACCGGGCGGTCTTCGCTGAGCGCATTGAGGATCGGTTCGATGAAGCTGTTGGCGGAGTTGCAGGTCAGGCCTTCGCTGTACGGCCCGAAGTATGCCAGCTTGCCGCTGCGGTCCCAGATCGCCACCGCCGGGCTTGCGGGGATCTGTTCGGCGCCGGGCAGCGCGTCGAGGGTCTTGAGGTTGCCGAGGCCGGCGGGCAACTGGCCGTGGCTGCCGGCCTTCTGCACCGCGAAGAACTCCACGCCCTTGGCGCTGAAGCGCTCGACCATCTCCGTCAGGTGCTGCTGGTTGCCGACGTTGCACGGGCAGGCGGGATCCCAGAAATGCACCAGGCGGATGCTGCCGGGACCGGCGAGGTCGTCCGGCAGGCGCAGCGGATCGCCGGAGAACACCGCCGTGTGTGAGCTGAAGGCGCGCAGGTAGCGGCCCTGGAACCAGTCGTACGCCGCCCACAGCACCCCGGCGCACACGAGCGCGAGCAGGCTGGCGAACAGGGCGGTGCGGTAGGGCGGACGCATGGTTTTCGATCCTCGAAGGCCGGCTAGCTTGCCATGCCTGCCGCGACAGATGAATATCGCAGGCCGATAAAGTCTGTTCACCGTTCTGGAAGTGCCCATGTCTGCGACCTTCAACCCCGATCATCTGCGTGCCGGCCTGCGGCCCCTGGCCCAGTGGCAGCCGCTGTCGGACGAGGCCAAGGCGTACCAGCGGTTCTACCGCACCGACTTCCCCGAGCGCGACGTGTGGCGCGGCATAGGCCGCTTCGAGGTGGACGGCTACGAACTGGTCAGCCATTGCTGGTGGCCGGAGACCGCCAAGGGCACGCTGTTCCTGCTCCACGGCTTCTACGACCACACCGGGCTCTACCGGCATGTGATCGCTTGGGCGCTGGACCAGGGCTTCGCGGTGATCGCCTGCGACCTGCCGGGGCACGGGCTGTCGAGCGGCGAGCGGGCGAGCATCCGCGACTTCTCCGAGTACCAGGACGCCCTGCACGGGCTGTTCGCCGAGGCGCGCTCGATCGCCTTGCCGCAGCCGTGGCACCTGTGCGGGCAAAGCACGGGTGCGGCGATCGTGGTCGATCATCTGCTCGACCAAAGCGTCGAGAGCCCCGCCCAGGGCCAGGTGATCCTGCTGGCGCCGCTGGTGCGGCCGCGGGCCTGGGGCTGGTCGCAGCTGAGCTACTACCTGCTGCGGCCCTTCGTCCGGGGCATCGCCCGGCGCTTCAGCGAGAACACCAACGATCCTGCGTTCCTGCCGTTCCTGCAGGCCGACCCGCTGCAGCCAAAGCGTTTGCCGACGAAGTGGGTCGGGGCGCTGTCGCGCTGGATCGAGCGCATCGAATACGCCAAGAAGAGCCCGCGCCGGCCGCTGATCGTCCAGGGCCAGGCGGACATGACCGTGGACTGGCCGCACAACCTTCAGGTGCTGAAGTGGAAGTTCGACCGGCCGCAGATCCTGATGCTGCCGCAGGCGCGGCATCACCTGGCCAACGAGGTGGTGGAGATGCGCGAGGAGTATTTCGAGTTCCTGAGCAAGCGGATCAAGGGCAACCAGCGGTAGCGGCCTTCCGGGCGCCATCGCGGGCAAGCCCGCTCCCACAGGTTTCGAGGCGTACACAAGGTTTTTGAACGACCGCGATCACTGTGGGAGCGGCGGTGCGACGATTCGACTTGCCCGCGATAGGGCCCGGAAGGCGATACGGATCACTGGCCGAGGTTCGACGCGCTCTGGCCGACCGCCAGCCCCGCCCGGATCGCCGCCAGCGCCGCTTGGTAATAGGCCTTGCCCTCGGCGGACTCGGCGAAGGTCGCGAACTCTTCCAGCTCTTCGTCCGACAGGTCGCGGTAGACGTACAGCAGCGTGTTGTTCAGGTCGGCGCCGATCTGCTCCATCAGCCGCTGACGCTGGCCGTCGAGCATGCCCTGGGCCTGGCCGGCGCCGAGCAGGCCGGGAATCATCGAGCTGAGGCTGTCGGCCGCCACACCGGCGATCGCCAGGCTGACTTCGGCGCCGGCCTCGCGGGCGGGCAGCGCCTGGGCCAGGTGCCCGATGATCAGCAGGCGGCTGTCGCTGGCCGGCATCTTCGGCAGGCCTTTGGCGTTCTTCGCCAGTTGGTCGCGGCGGGTTGCCAGCAGCTCGGCGGCGACGATCTTCTTGCCCAGCGGCGACTGGAAAAAGGACAGGGCCGGTTTCGGGTCGGCGAGGTTCTGGCGCAGTTGCGCTTCGGCGCGCCGATCCACGGACTGAGGGGCGAAACGCTGGTTGCTGTTGTTGACCAGGGCCTGGAACACCGCCGGCGGCAGGCTGTTCTGATAGCGCTGCTGCGCGGCGCTCAGGGCGTCGTTGAAATGCGCGCGCTGTTCCGGCCAGCCGGCGACCTTGTACAGCTGGTCGTGGCTGTCTGCCCAGGCGGGCAACACGCAGAACATCAACAGTGAGAAAAACAAACGGCGCATAAGGACTCCTGTCAGCAGCCGACTATTCTCCGTGCGGTGCCGGTACTTGTCGAGAATTCGTATCAGGCCGCCGCGTGGCTCTGTCGGATTTCTCGCCGCCGGCATACTATGCGCGCCATGCCCATATCCTCTGATCACCCGCTGCTGCTGCGCATCGTCGACGACCTCGCCGACCATGGCTGGTCGCAGCAGAACATTTTCCTGCCCCAGGACCTGACCCGCGCGTTGGCGGCCGAGTGCCGCAAGCGCGCGGCCGAGGGCGAACTGGCACCGGCGGCGGTCGGGCGCGGCGCCTCCACGGAAGTCCGCGAAGGCATTCGCGGCGACCACATCCAATGGCTCGAACCGGGCCAGGACGCGGCCAGCGACCGCTACCTGAACCTGATGGACAGCCTGCGCGAGGCGCTCAACCGCGGGCTGTTCCTGGGCCTCGAAGACTTCGAGTGCCACTTCGCCCTGTACCCGCCGGGGGCGTTCTACCGCCGGCACGTCGACCGTTTCCGCGACGACGACCGGCGTGCGGTCTCGGCGGTGATCTACCTCAACGACGCCTGGCTGCCGGAGGACGGCGGCCAGCTGCGCATGTACCTGGACGACGAACGCATCCACGACGTGCAGCCCACGGGCGGTTGCCTGGTGGTGTTCCTCTCCGGCGACGTGCCCCACGAAGTGCTGCCGGCCAACCGCGAGCGCCTGTCGCTGACCGGCTGGTTCCGCCGCCGCGGCAACGAGCCGTTCTGAGATGGAGCGGATCCTGGTCAGCCGCTGCCTGCTCGGCCACCCCGTGCGTTACGACGGCGGGGCCGGCGGGCCGTTCGGGCTGCTGGAGCAATGGGTGGCCGAGGGGCGCGTGGTGCCGACGTGCCCCGAGGTGGCCGGCGGTCTGCCCACGCCCCGGGCGGCGGCGGAGATCCCAGGCGGGCAGGGCGGTGAAGTGCTGGACGGCACCGCCGCGGTCATCACCACCGACGGCGAGGACGTCAGCGCGCAGTTCCTGTCCGGGGCGCAGCAGGCCCTGGAGCTGGTGCGCCGCCACGGCATCCGGATCGCCGTGCTCAAGGCCAACAGCCCGTCCTGCGGCAACCGGCTGACCTATGACGGGACGTTCAGCGGGGTGAAGGTCTCAGGCGAAGGGGTCACCGCGGCGCTGCTCAAGCGCCACGGCGTGCAGGTGTTCAGCGAACTGGAGCTGCCGCAGGCCGCCGAGGCCCTGGCAACGCTCGACTGACCTGCGGCGCTCCCGCTGCCGCCATCGCCAGCAGGCTGGCTCCCACAGATCCGGTGCCCAAGCACAAAACCTGTGGGAGCCGGCTTGCCGGCGATTGGGCCGGCCCCTCCGACATCACCGGCGCCTGACCCCATGCCTTCGCGGGCGAACCCCGCTTCTGCGTTGACCGCGGACGCTGCACTCAGCCTGGATCCTTGTGGGAGCCAGCCTGCTGGCGATGGCGTCCGCCAAGGCGCCGCAGGGCTACAGGCTCATGGGTTTTCGGCAGGCTGCTCCAGCCACTTCTGCGTCAGCGTCGCCAGCCGGCCGTCCGCCTTGATCCGCTGCAACGCGTTCTCCAGGCTCGCGTGGAACGCCGGGTTGCCTTTCTGGTACGGAATCGCCAGCGCCACCGGCGCTTCGTCCTTAGGCTTGCCCTCGGTCAGGGCCTGCACCAGCACCAGCGGGCGCGGCTGCTCGTCCTTCTTGGCCAGCCACCGCGGGTTGACCTGGCCGTAGGGTTCGCTGACGTCGAAACGATCCTTGAGCGCCGGGGTCAATGCCATGTGGTTGAGGGCGATGTCGTACTTGCCGCTTTCGACGCCCTGGAGCAGGTCGCTTTCGTCGGTGACGGTGAAGTCGGCCCGCACATCCAGTTCGTTGGCCAGCAATTGCCCCAGCTCGACCTCGAACCCCGCGAGCGTGTCGCCGTCCTTGAAATTGAAAGGCGGTGTATTAGCCTCAAGGGCGATGCGCAACTCGCCGCGGTCGTTGATGTCATCCATCAGTTCGGCATGGGCCAGGGGGCTCAGAAGGGGAAGCAGGCAGATCAGGCCAGGCAGGAAACGCATGGTCACTCCTTTGAAATCATTGTCGCGGCCTGATGTTCAGGCTCGCTTTGCTATGGTTGACGAGTGCCTTCGACAACGAATGGTCATGAAGTTGTCATGACCGCGCGGATTTTACGGAAAAACTGGAGAAGAGAATGAAAACATTCATGTCACGTGCTGCTTTGGCTGGTTTGCTGATGGGCGTTTCGGTGCTGGCCAGTGCGGCCACGCCGGCGCCGAAGGGAGCCGAAGTGTTCATCGTTTCTCCCGAGGACGGAGCCACGGTTTCGCAGACCTTCACCGTCAAGTTCGGCACCAAGGATGTCGCGCTGGCACCGGCTGGTGATGCCACGCCGAATACCGGTCACCACCATCTGCTGATCGACGCCAAGGAGACTGTTCCGGTCGGCGCAGTGGTGCCGACCGACGCCAACCATATGCATTTCGGCAAGGCCCAGACGTTCGCAGAAATCAAACTCGCTCCGGGCCAGCACACCCTGCAGCTGGAGCTGGGCGACAAGAACCACATGGCGTTCGACCCGCCGATCGTTTCGGAGAAGATCACCATCACGGTGAAATGACGGTTCTGCGGGCATGAAAAAGGGAGCTCCGAGGAGCTCCCTTTTTTGTTGCTCAGCGACCGGTCAGAACAGCACGCGGCTGCGGATGGTGCCGTTGACGTGCTGCAGCTTCTCTTGCGCCAGCTCCGAGTACTCGGCGTCGACGTCGATCACCACGTAGCCGACCTTCTCGTTGGTCTGCAGGAACTGACCCGAGATGTTGATGCCGTTTTCGGCGAAGACCTTGTTGATCTCGCTCATCACGCCCGGGACGTTCTCGTGGATGTGCAGCAGACGGTGCTTGCCCGGGTGGGCCGGCAGGGCCACTTCCGGGAAGTTCACGGACGATACCGACGTACCGTTGTCGCTGTACTTGACCAGCTTCTCCGCCACTTCCAGGCCGATGTTGGCTTGCGCCTCGGCCGTGGAGCCGCCGATGTGCGGGGTCAGGATCACGTTGTCCAGGCCGCGCAGCGGGCTTTCGAACTCTTCGTCGTTGGAGCGCGGCTCCACCGGGAACACGTCGATGGCGGCGCCGATCAGGTGCTTGTCCTTGATCGCGGCGGCCAGGTGGTCCAGCTCGACCACGGTGCCGCGGGCGGCGTTGATCAGGATGCCGCCCTTCTTGATGGCGCGGATTTCCTTCTCGCCGATCATCCACTGGGTGGCGGCGGTTTCAGGCACGTGCAGGGTGACGATGTCGGACATGCCCAGCAGCTCGTGCAGGTTGCCGACCTGGACGGCGTTGCCCAGCGGCAGCTTGGTCACGGTGTCGTAGAAGTACACCTGCATGCCCAGGCCTTCGGCCAGGACCGACAGCTGGGTGCCGATGGAGCCGTAGCCGACGATGCCCAGCTTCTTGCCGCGGATCTCGAAGGAGTTGGCCGCGGACTTGATCCAGCCGCCACGGTGGCAGGAAGCGTTTTTCTCGGGGATGCCGCGCAGCAGCAGGATCGCCTCGGCCAGCACCAGTTCCGCCACGGAGCGGGTGTTGGAGTACGGCGCGTTGAACACGGCGATGCCGCGCTCGCGGGCCGCTTCCAGGTCGACCTGGTTGGTGCCGATGCAGAAACAGCCCACCGCCACCAGCTTCTTCGCGTGATCGAAGATCTCTTCGGTCAGTTGGGTGCGCGAGCGGATGCCGATGAAGTGAGCGTCAGCGATCTTTTCCTTGAGCTGGTCTTCCGGCAGGGAGCCTGTGAGGTACTCGATGCTGGTGTAGCCCGCCGCCTTGAGGACGTCGACAGCCGATTGGTGGACGCCTTCGAGGAGAAGGAACTTGATCTTGCTCTTGTCGAGAGAAGTCTTGCTCATCTGCGTAAACCTGTATCCCGGAGAAAAATGGCAGGAAATGGTCAACAGATGCTGACCCGGACGGCAGGAAAGCCGTCGCCGCAGAACCGCCGTTGGGCACTGGCCTGCGGGGTCGGTATGCTAGCATAGCCACCCCGCTAATCACTCATTCCTGCGACGTGAAGCGTCTTCAGGATGACCATGAATTGTTCGAGAGTTCTGTCGATGACCAATCCTGCCCTGATTGATGAACTGAAGACCCTGGTCGAGCCCGGCAAAGTCCTCACCGACGCCGACTCCCTGAACGCATACGGCAAGGATTGGACCAAGCATTTCGCCCCGGCGCCGAGCGCCGTCGTGTTCCCCAAGACCATCGAACAGGTGCAGGCCATTGTGCGCTGGGCCAATGCGCACAAGGTGGCGCTGGTGCCGTCGGGCGGGCGCACCGGGCTGTCCGCCGCCGCGGTGGCGGCCAACGGCGAGGTGGTCGTGTCGTTCGACTACATGAACCGCATCCTCGACATCAACCTCACCGACCGCACCGCCGTCTGCCAGCCGGGAGTGGTCACCGAGCAACTGCAGAACGCCGCCGAAGAGCATGACCTGTACTACCCGGTGGACTTCGCCTCCGCCGGTTCCAGCCAGATCGGCGGCAACATCGGCACCAATGCCGGCGGGATCAAGGTCATTCGCTACGGCATGACCCGCAACTGGGTGGCGGGCATGAAAGTCGTCACCGGCAAGGGCGACGTGCTGGAACTGAACAAGGACCTGATCAAGAACGCCACCGGCTACGACCTGCGGCAGCTGTTCATCGGCGCCGAAGGCACCCTGGGCTTTGTGGTCGAGGCCACCATGCGCCTGGACCGGGCGCCGAAGAACCTGACCGCGATGGTGCTCGGCACCCCGGACTTCGACTCGATCATGCCGGTGCTGCACGCCTTCCAGGGCAAGCTCGACCTGACCGCGTTCGAGTTCTTCTCCGACAAGGCGCTGGCCAAGGTGCTGGGCCGCGGCGACGTGCCGGCGCCGTTCGAGACCGACTGCCCGTTCTACGCGCTGCTGGAGTTCGAGGCGACCACCGAAGAGGTGGCCAACCTGGCCCTGGAGACCTTCGAACACTGCGTGGAGCAGGGCTGGGTGCTCGACGGCGTGATGAGCCAGAGCGAAACCCAGCTGCAGAACCTGTGGAAGCTGCGCGAGTACATCTCCGAAACCATCTCCCACTGGACGCCGTACAAGAACGACATTTCGGTCACCGTGGCGAAAGTCCCGGCGTTCCTCCAGGAAATCGACGCGATCGTCGGCAAGCACTACCCGGATTTCGAGATCGTCTGGTTCGGCCACATCGGCGACGGCAACCTGCACCTGAACATCCTCAAGCCGGACAACCTGAGCAAGGACGAGTTCTTCGCCAAGTGCGCCACCGTCAACAAGTGGGTGTTCGAGACCGTCGAGAAGTACAACGGCTCGATCTCCGCCGAACACGGCGTGGGCATGACCAAACGCGATTACTTGACCTACAGCCGCTCGCCGGCGGAAATCGAGTACATGAAAGCGGTCAAGGCGGTGTTCGACCCGAACGGCATCATGAACCCGGGCAAGATCTTCGCGGTTTGAGCGCAACCCTTGTGAATCAATGAAGGCAGGAGTCGGTAAATGAGCTATCAGCACCAATACGTCGACGGTACGCGGATTCACTTCCCGTTGGGGAAAGTGGTGTGCATCGGCCGCAACTACGCCGAACACGCCAAGGAACTGGACAACCCGGTGCCCACCGAGCCGTTGCTGTTCATCAAGCCCGGCAGTTGCGTGGTGCCGCTGGAGGGCGGGTTCAAGATTCCGACCGAGCGCGGTTCGGTGCACTACGAGGCCGAGATCGCCGTGCTGATCGGCAAGCCGCTGTCCACCCGGCCGAGCCGCGAGGAAGTGCTGGACGCCATCTCCGGCTTCGCCCCGGCGCTGGACCTGACCCTGCGCGACAAGCAGGCCGAGCTCAAGTCCAAGGGCCTGCCGTGGGAAATCGCCAAGTCCTTCGACGGTGCGGCGGTGATCGCCCCGTTCGTGGCCGCCGGCACCTTCGCCGACCTGACCGACATCGGCATCCGCCTGACCATCAACGGTGAAGTTCGCCAGGACGGCAACAGCAGCGCGATGCTCAACCCGATCGTGCCGATGATCCAGCACATGGCAGGCTGCTTCTCGCTGCAGGCCGGCGACGTGATCCTCACCGGCACGCCGGTGGGCGTCGGGCCGCTGAACGTCGGCGACGACATCGTGCTGGAGTTGCCGGGCGCCAGCCGCTTCACCAGCAGCGTGCGCTGATCCGTCATTGCCGCTGACGCCATCGCCGGCAGGCAGGCTCCCACAGGGTCTTGGAGCCTGTCAGGTATCTTGCGGATATCGGGGGGCCTCTGTGGGAGCCAGCCTGCTGGCGATTCGCTGGATCAGCCACCGCAAGGGATGGATCGGTGCAGCGGCCCCCACAGGCAAGGCGATCCCGCCATTTGCCGTTTTTTTCACATCCTGTACGGATAATTCCGGTCATTCTGGCGTCTGAGCCGGCCCCTTTGTGCTATTACCCATAGCCTGAATTTTCGGAACGCGTCCTCTGATGTCATCTCAATCGCTGCCCAAGCTCAAATCCGCCCGCCGCCCGCGGTTCGTCATGCGTGGGTATTCCTGGCTGCTGCTGGTGGGCGCCGTCGCTTATGGCCTGGCGTACGCCATGCACTGGGACGACCGGGGCCTGCTGTGGGTGCAGGAGCGTTTCGAGAGCGCCGCCGAGCAGAAGGAAAGCATCTGGCTGCCCGACTACCGCGCGGTGATCGACGCCAAGCTGTTGCCGGGGATGGAAAAGGACGAGGCGTCGGATCTCTCCTACGACCCGCAGACCAAAACCCTGTTTTCGGTGATGGGCAAGAACCCTTTCCTGGTCGAGCTGACCCTGCAGGGCGATGTGCTGCGCAAGATGCCGCTGGTGGGCTGGAGCAATCCGGAAGGCGTCACCGTGATGGAGAACGGCCTGCTGGCCATCGTCGACGAACGCGACCACCTGCTGTCGATCGTCAAGGTCGACGCCGCCACCCGCGAACTCAAGCGCGACGACTATCCGAAGTACGACCTGGGCCCGTCCAAGGATCAGAACAAGGCGTTCGAGGCCATCACCTGGGACAAGCGCAACCAACGCCTGCTGCTGGGCGAGGAGCGTCCGCCGGCGTTGTTCACCTGGAGCAGCGACGGCAGCCAGGCCCTCAAGGGTGACAAGCAGAAGCTGCCGAGCGACGAGCTGGACCTGCGCAACCTCTCGGCCTTGGCCGTCGACCCGCGCACCGGCCACACCCTGGTGCTGTCCGCCGATTCGCACTTGCTGCTGGAGCTGGACGAAAAGGGCGAGCAGGTCAGCTTCATGACCCTGCTCGGCGGCTTCAACGGCCTGAAGAAAACCATCCCCCGCGCCGAAGGCGTGACCATGGACGAGGCGGGTACGCTGTACATCGTCAGCGAGCCGAACCTGTTCTATCGCTTCGAAAAGCAGAAGTGACCCCGGCGCCCCAGGCGCGCGGTTGTCCTCACGGGCCGGCGGCCATTAAGCTTCAGTTCAGACGGGCGTGATATTCCATCCGCCCGTTTTGATTCCGAGCCCGTCCGCATGCGCCGATTCGCCCGTCCCAAACCCCTGTTCATTCTGCTGTCCGCGGTGGCCTTGATCGCGTTGATCGCCGTCGGCCAGTACCTGCGCCTGTTCGAACGGGCCTGGTTCAACCTGCATGCGCTGTGGCAGCCGCACAGCGCCGAGGCCATCGGCCTTGACCGCTACCGGGTGGACGTCGAGGCGAAAACCATCGACGGGCTGGACGACGATGTGTCGGCCCTGACCTACGATCCGGTGCGCAACAGCCTGTTCACCGTCACCAACAAGAACGCCGAGCTGATCGAACTGTCGCTGGACGGCCGGATCCTGCGCCGGGTGGCGCTGATCGGCTTCGGCGATCCGGAGGCGGTGGAGTTCATCAGCGCCGACACCTACGTCATCACCGACGAGCGCCAGCAGCGGCTGATCAAGATCCACCTCGAGCAGGACACCACGTTCCTCGATGCGGCCGATGCGGAGCAGATGACCCTCGGCGTGCACATGAGCGGCAACAAGGGGTTCGAAGGCCTGGCCTACGATTCGGTGGGCAAGCGCCTGTTCGTGGCCAAGGAGCGGGACCCGATGCTGATCTATGAAGTGCACGGCTTTCCCCACTTCAATCCGGAGAAGTCCTACGCCGTGCACGTGATCAACAACCCCAAGCGCGACGCCGGGATGTTCGTGCGGGACCTGTCGAGCCTGCAGTACGACGAGCGCAGCGGCCATCTGCTGGCGCTGTCCGACGAGTCGCGGCTGATTCTGGAACTGGATGTGGACGGGCGCCCGTTGAGCACGATGTCGCTGAGCGGGGGCCGGCAGGGCCTGAAGAAGACCGTGCCGCAGGCCGAAGGCATTGCGATGGACGATGACGGGACGCTGTACCTGGTGAGCGAGCCGAACCTGTTCTACGTCTTCAAGAAGCCTGCGCAAAACTGATTCGCACCCAAAAACACTGTGGGAGCGAGCCTGCTCGCGATGAGGGAGTTTCAGTCACTGAACAGGTCGACTGACACACCGCTATCGCTGGCAAGCCAGCTCCCACAGGTTTTTCATCTGCCCAGAAGAATGTGGGCAGTTTCGGGTTACTCAGCCTTCAGGGTTTTCACGCCTTCGCTGGTGCCCAACAGCAGCAGGTCCGCCGGACGCGCCGCGAACAGGCCGTTGGTGACCACGCCGACGATGGCGTTGATCTGCGCTTCCAGTTCCACCGGGTTGGTGATCTGCAGGTTGTGCACATCGAGGATGATGTTGCCGTTGTCGGTCAGCACGCCTTCGCGGTAGACCGGGTCGCCGCCGAGCTTCACCAGTTGGCGGGCGACGTGGCTGCGGGCCATCGGGATGACTTCCACCGGCAGCGGGAACGCGCCGAGCACCGGCACCAGCTTGCTGGCGTCGGCGATGCAGATGAAGGTTTGCGCCACGGCGGCGACGATCTTCTCGCGGGTCAGGGCCGCGCCGCCGCCCTTGATCAGGTTCAGGTGGGCATCGCTTTCGTCGGCGCCGTCGACGTAGAACTCCAGGTTGCTCACGGTGTTGAGCTCGTACACCGGGATCCCGTGGCCCTTCAGGCGCGCGGCGGTGGCTTCGGAGCTGGCGACCGCGCCGTCGAACGCGCCCTTGTGCAGGGCCAGGGCGTCGATGAAGCAGTTGGCGGTGGAGCCGGTGCCGACCCCGACGATGCTCTTGTCGTCGAGTTTAGGAAGGATGAAGTCGACGGCGGCCTGGGCCACGGCCTGTTTGAGTTGATCCTGGGTCATGCGGGCTCCGGAAGCGGGCAAGGTAAGAACGGAAAGGCCGGCATTATAGCCCCAAGCCGGGGTAAAACCTCGGGATTCGTGTGGTCGTGCGGCCAAAAGCCGGGTTAGACTCCTTGGCCCTGCCCAACCCGCCCAGTGATGCCTTCCGATGCTCGAACAGTACGTCAAAAAGATCCTCACCTCGCGCGTTTACGACGTTGCCGTAGAAACCCCGCTGCAGAACGCCCGCCAGCTCTCCGAGCGGCTGGGCAACGACATCTGGCTCAAGCGCGAAGACTTGCAGCCGGTGTTCTCGTTCAAGATCCGCGGGGCCTACAACAAGCTGACCCAGCTGACCGACGAAGAGCGCGCCCGCGGCGTGGTCACCGCCTCGGCGGGCAACCATGCCCAGGGCCTGGCCCTGGCGGCCAAGGTGCTGGGGGTGAAGGCCACCATCGTGATGCCCAAGACCACCCCGGAGATCAAGGTCGAAGGCGTGCGCTCACGGGGCGGCAAGGTGGTGCTGCACGGCGACTCGTTCCCGGAGGCGCTGGCCTATTCGCTGAAGCTGGTCGATGAGAAGGGCTACGTCTACATCCACCCTTACGATGATCCGCACACCATCGCCGGGCAGGGCACCGTGGCGATGGAGATCCTGCGCCAGCACCCGCAGCCGCTGGACGCGATCTTCGTGCCGGTCGGCGGCGGCGGGCTGATCGCCGGCATCGCGGCGTACGTGAAGTACCTGCGCCCGGACATCAAGGTCATCGGCGTCGAGCCCGACGACTCCAACTGCCTGCAGGCGGCGATGGCGGCGGGCGAGCGCGTGGTGCTGCCGACGGTGGGCATCTTCGCCGACGGCGTGGCGGTGGCCCAGATCGGCCAGCACACCTTCGACATCTGCAAGGACTACGTCGATGAGGTGATCACCGTCAGCACCGACGAAATCTGCGCGGCGATCAAGGACATCTACGACGATACCCGCTCGATCACCGAACCTGCCGGCGCCCTGGGCGTGGCCGGGATCAAGAAGTACGTCGAGCAGCGCGGCGTGGCCGGCAAGACCTTCGTCGCCATCGACTCCGGCGCCAACGTCAACTTCGACCGCTTGCGCCACGTGGCCGAGCGCGCCGAACTGGGCGAGGGCCGCGAAGCGATCATCGCCGTGACCATCCCGGAGAAGGCCGGCAGCTTCAAGGCGTTCTGCGAGGCCATCGGCAAGCGCCAGATCACCGAATTCAACTACCGCTACAGCACCGGCAGCGAAGCGCACATCTTCGTCGGCGTGCAGACCCACCCGGACAGCGACCCGCGCAGCGCGCTGCTGGCGAGCCTGACCGAACAGGGCTTCCCGGTGATCGACCTGACCGACAACGAACTGGCCAAGCTGCACATCCGCCACATGGTCGGCGGGCGCGCGGCGCAGGTGGTCGACGAGGTGGTGCTGCGCTTCGAGTTCCCGGAGCGTCCGGGGGCGCTGTTCAACTTCCTCAACAAACTGGGCGGGCGCTGGAACATCTCGATGTTCCACTACCGCAACCACGGCGCGGCGGACGGCCGGGTGGTGGCGGGCCTGCAGGTGCCGCACGAGGAGCGCCACCTGGTGCCGGCGGCGCTGGAGGCGATCGGCTACCCGTACTGGGACGAGAGCGACAACCCGGCCTATCAGCTGTTTCTCGGCTGAGCGGCTACGCTGATGGGCAGGCCATAAGGAAACCGGATCATGGAAACGTTGACTGCACTCAAGGTGGCGCACACGGCGGCGACGGCCGTGTTGTTGCTCGGCGCGCTGGGCCTGGGCGCCTGGGTGTTCCTGGCGCGGCGCAAGGGTGACGCCACCGCGGGCAGCCGCACGCTGCAGCGGCCGCGGGTGTTCGTCTGGCTGCTGATGGCGCTGGCGCTGCTGAGCATGCCGTTCACCGGCTGGTGGATGGTGCATCTGGTGGGCTGGCCGCTGGGGCAGACCTGGCTGCTGGCCTCCAGCGTGCTCTACACCGTGGCGGCGCTGGCGTGGTTCTGGCTGCTGGTGCGGCTGAACCGGCTGCGCAAGGCGCCGGGCGGGGTGGGGCGGTTCAGCCTGGCCTTGGCGCTGTTCGGCCTGGTCTGCTTCGTGGCGATTGCCGGGTTGATGGGGGCCAAGCCTGTCTGAGGCCTTGAACCCGGGGTGAGCCAATCGCTGGCAAGCCAGCTCCCACAGGGCTCTCCAGTGTTCACTGGGTCTGTGTTCGCCGCAGAACCTTGTGGGAGCTGGCTTGCCAGCGATGGCGGCATCAGCCGCGCAGGCTGAGCACAGGCCAACCCCGCTTCTCGGCCTCGGCCCGCAGGTTCGGATCCGGATCCACCGCCACCGGGTTCGTCACCTGCTCCAGCAGCGGCAGGTCGTTCATCGAGTCGCTGTAGAAGTAACTGTCCTCCAGCGAATGCCCGGTCTCTTCCAGCCAGCGGTTCAACCGCGTCACCTTGCCTTCACGGAAACACGGCACGTCGGTGCTGCGCCCGGTGTAGCGGCCGTCCTGCATCTCGCACTCGGTGGCGATCAGGGTCTCGACGCCCAGGCGCACGGCAATCGGCGCGGTGACGAAACGGTTGGTGGCGGTGATGATCACCAGTTTGTCGCCGGCGTCGCGGTGCCGCTTCAGCAGTTCCAGCGCCTTGGGCAGCATGATCGGCTCGATGCAGTCGCGCATGTAGTCGCTGTGCCATTGGTCGAGCACGGCCATTTCGGTGCGGCCGAGGATCTCCAGGCAGAAGTTCAGGTACGCGGCGTTGTCCAGCTGGCCGGCCAGGTAATCCTGGTAGAACTCGTCGTTGCGCGTCTTGTAGGCGACCGGGTCGAGGAAGCCGCGTTCGCACAGGTAGTCGCCCCAGGCGTGATCGCTGTCGCCGCCCAGAAGGGTGTTGTCCAAATCGAAGAGTGCCAGGCGCATTGCAGTTACCCGCTGAAAAGTCAGTGAAAAGGGGACAAGAATACGGTCTTTTCACAAGAGTGCACATAAGCTGGGAACCTTCGTTGCCGCCTTCACGACCTTTGTGGAACAATGCGGCGACATGCGTTTGCGAGGTTGTTGCCGTGATCGACCCCGATGGTTTCCGCCCCAATGTCGGGATCATTCTGACGAATGACGCCGGCCAGGTGCTATGGGCCCGCCGTATCAATCAGGACGCCTGGCAGTTTCCGCAAGGGGGGATCAACCCCGACGAGACGCCGGAAGACGCCTTGTACCGCGAGCTGAACGAAGAAGTGGGCCTGGAGCGCGAAGATGTTGAAATTCTCGCCTGTACCCGGGGCTGGTTGCGCTATCGTTTGCCGCAACGCCTGGTGCGGACCCACAGCCAGCCGCTGTGCATCGGCCAGAAGCAGAAGTGGTTTCTCCTGCGCCTGATCTCCAACGAGCAGCGGGTGCGGATGGATTTGACCGGTAAACCGGAGTTCGATGGCTGGCGCTGGGTCAGCTATTGGTATCCGTTGGGCCAGGTGGTGACATTCAAGCGCGAGGTGTACCGGCGCGCCCTCAAAGAGCTTGCCCCGCGCCTGCTGGCGCGCGACTGACGACGGAGTTCGACCCCGAGCCATGCTCAATACGCTGCGCAAGATCGTCCAGGAAGTTAACTCCGCCAAGGATCTCAAGGCGGCGTTGGGGATTATTGTGTTGCGCGTCAAAGAGGCCATGGGCAGCCAGGTCTGCTCGGTCTACCTGCTCGACCCCGAGACCAACCGCTTCGTGCTGATGGCCACCGAGGGCTTGAACAAGCGCTCGATCGGCAAGGTCAGCATGGCGCCCAACGAAGGTCTGGTCGGCCTGGTCGGCACGCGTGAAGAACCCCTGAACCTCGAAAACGCCGCGGACCACCCGCGCTACCGCTACTTCGCCGAGACCGGCGAGGAGCGCTACGCCTCGTTCCTCGGGGCGCCGATCATCCACCACCGCCGCGTCGTCGGCGTGTTGGTCATCCAGCAGAAAGAACGCCGCCAGTTCGACGAAGGCGAAGAAGCCTTCCTCGTGACCATGAGCGCCCAGCTCGCGGGCGTGATCGCCCACGCCGAGGCCACCGGCTCGATCCGCGGCCTGGGCCGTCAGGGCAAGGGCATCCAGGAAGCCAAGTTCGTCGGCGTGCCGGGGTCGCCGGGTGCGGCCGTCGGCACCGCGGTGGTCATGCTGCCGCCGGCGGACCTGGACGTGGTGCCGGACAAGGCCGTCGCCGACATCGACGCTGAGCTTGCGCTGTTCAAGAACGCCCTCGAAGGCGTGCGCGCCGACATGCGCGCCCTGTCGGCCAAGCTGGCGACCCAGCTGCGCCCCGAAGAGCGCGCGCTGTTCGACGTCTACCTGATGATGCTCGACGATGCCTCGCTGGGCAGCGAAGTCACCACCGTGATCAAGACCGGCCAATGGGCCCAGGGCGCCCTGCGCCAGGTGGTCACCGATCACGTCAACCGTTTCGAACTGATGGACGACGCCTACCTGCGGGAGCGGGCCTCGGACGTCAAGGACCTGGGCCGCCGCCTGCTCGCCTACTTGCAGGAAGAGCGCCAGCAGAACCTGGTCTACCCGGAAAAGACCATCCTGGTCAGCGAAGAACTGACGCCGGCCATGCTCGGCGAGGTGCCGGAAGGCACGCTGGTCGGCCTGGTCTCGGTGCTCGGTTCGGGCAACTCCCACGTCGCGATCCTGGCCCGGGCCATGGGCATCCCGACGGTGATGGGCCTGGTCGACCTGCCGTACGCCAAGGTCGACGGCATCGAAATGATCGTCGACGGCCACCGCGGCGAGGTCTACACCAACCCCGGCGAAGTGCTGCGCAAGCAGTTCGCCGAAGTGGTGGAAGAAGAGAAGCAGTTGGCCCTGGGCCTGGACGCGCTGCGCGACCTGCCGTGCGTGACCCTCGACGGGCACCGTATGCCGCTTTGGGTCAACACCGGCCTGCTGGCGGACGTGGCCCGCGCCCAGAAGCGTGGCGCCGAAGGCGTCGGCCTGTACCGCACCGAAGTGCCGTTCATGATCAACCAGCGCTTCCCGAGCGAAAAGGAACAGCTGGCGATCTACCGCGAGCAGCTCGCCGCGTTCCATCCGCAGCCGGTGACCATGCGTACCCTGGACATCGGCGGCGACAAGGCGCTGTCGTACTTCCCGATCAAGGAGGACAACCCGTTCCTGGGCTGGCGCGGCATCCGCGTCACCCTCGACCACCCGGAGATCTTCCTGGTGCAGACCCGCGCGATGCTCAAGGCCAGCGAAGGCCTGAACAACCTGCGGATCCTGCTGCCGATGATCTCCGGCATCCACGAGCTGGAAGAGGCGCTGCACCTGATCCACCGGGCCTGGGGCGAGGTGCGCGACGAGGGTACCGACGTGCCGATGCCGCCGGTGGGGGTGATGATCGAGATTCCGGCGGCGGTGTACCAGACCAAGGAACTGGCGCGGATGGTGGACTTCCTGTCCGTCGGCTCCAACGACCTGACCCAGTACCTGCTGGCCGTGGACCGCAACAACCCGCGGGTGGCCGACCTCTACGACTACCTGCACCCGGCGGTGCTGCAGGCCTTGCAGATCGTGGTGCGCGACGCCCACGCCGAAGGCAAGCCGGTGAGCATCTGCGGCGAAATGGCCGGCGACCCGGCGGCCGCGGTGCTGCTGATGGCGATGGGCTTCGACAGCCTGTCGATGAACGCCACCAACCTGCCGAAGGTGAAGTGGATGCTGCGTCAGATCAACCTGAGCAAGTCCAAGGACCTGCTGGCGGAGCTGATGACCATCGACAACCCGCAGGTCATCCACAGCTCGCTGCAGCTGGCCCTGAAGAACCTGGGGCTGTCGCGGATGATCAACCCGGCGCCGGTCAAGACCGCCTGAGGGCATGTGGCGAGGGAGCGAGCGCCTTCGCCACGTCAGAGGCTCAGGTCCACCTCCCCGAGATGCCCGCCGAACGGGCCGAAGCTGCGCTCCACGATCCGGCGCGTGCCGTCCGCCTGCACGATCAGCGCCGTGCTCGCCCGCGTCCCGTAGCTCTGGCTGGCGATGAACACGCTCGACAGCAGCGACTCGGTCGTCCGTCCCACGCCGGTGTCCGGCAACTCCGCCTCCGGCGCCGGCTGCGCGTCGGCCAGCAGCGCCAGCAACCGTTCGGGCTGCGGATCGTCCAGCGCCGCGCTCAGGGCCGCCTTGGCCTTGAGCAGTTTCGGCCAGGGCGTGTCCAGCCCGGCGTTGGACAGTCCGTAGACCCCTGGCGGCAGCATCACCGGCTCCGTGTCGCGGGCGTTGAAGTGCCACAGTTCGTGGGCGTTGCCCAGCAGCAGGTTGAACCCGGCGTACTGCGCCGAGCGTTCGACGACATCGGCCAGATAGTCGTCGATCGACAGCTCCCCGGTCAGGAACCCGGCCACCAGCCCGCCCCGTGAGCGCTGCGCCGGCGGCTGGCCGGGGTCGCGGATGTTGGTCAGCGCCGCGAACCGGCCGTGGGCGCTCAGGCCCAGCCAGGTGCCGCCTGCCTCAAGGTCTCGCCCGGCGTGGACATGAGGCGCCTCCGGCCAGGGGGCCAACGGCAGGCTGGGCCGGGCGTAGAACTCGTCGCGGTTGGCCGCGACGATCAGCGGCTGGGCATGATCCGGCCGCCAGGCGAAAACGATCAGGCACATAAGGTTGTCCTTGTGCGTTTTTTGCTCACTTTACGCAGTCATCGTCCGCGCATCCATCGCAAGTGGAGCCCGAGGCCACGCATCCGTTACCATGCCGCTCCGGTTTTAGGGACGCGTCGGGGGAGGCGGTCATGGAATTTCTGCTCTATCTGGCGTTGGGCGCCTGCGCAGGCGTGCTGGCTGGGCTGTTCGGGGTCGGCGGCGGGATCATCATCGTCCCGGTGCTGGTGTTCAGTTTCACCCTGCAAGGCTTCGATCCGTCGATCCTGACGCACCTGGCGGTGGGCACGTCGCTGGCGACGATCATCTTCACCTCGGTCAACGCCGTGCGCGAGCACCACCGCCGGGGCGCGGTGCGCTGGCCGATCTTCGTCTGGATGACGGTCGGCATCCTGGTCGGCGCCGGCCTGGGCGCGCTGACTGCCGAAGCGATCTCGGGGCCTCACCTGCAAAAGATCATCGGCGTGTTCGCCCTGGTGATCGCCGCGCAACTGGCCCTGGAGGCCAAGCCCAAGGCCAGCCGCACGGTGCCGGGCAAGCTCGGCCTGACCGTGGCCGGCAGCGTGATCGGCTGGGCCTCGGCGATCTTCGGCATCGGCGGCGGCTCGCTGACCGTGCCGTTCCTGACCTGGCGCAGCGTGCCGATGCAGCAGGCGGTGGCGACATCGTCGGCCTGCGGTTTGCCGATCGCGGTGGCCAGTGCGATAAGTTTCATGATTCTGGGCTGGCACGATCCGCTGCTGCCGGCCCATAGTCTCGGTTTCGTGTACCTGCCGGCGCTGTTGGGGATCGCCCTGACCAGCATGGTCTTCGCCCGCCTCGGCGCGCGCCTGGCCCACAAACTGTCGCCGAAGTTGCTCAAACGCCTGTTCGCCGCTTTGCTGTTCTGCGTGGGCCTGAACTTTCTGTTGTGAGCCGGCGCAATCCTGACTTAATCCTGAGGTGGCAGCGTCCCCCGGGAATGTTGAAGACCTGAACTCTAACGAGGAGTCGCAATGCTGCCTTACCCGCAGATCGACCCGGTGGCGGTTGCCATCGGTCCGTTGAAAATCCACTGGTACGGGCTGATGTACCTGATCGGCATCGGCGGCGCGTGGCTGCTGGCGTCGCGCCGGCTCAACCGTTTCGACCCGACCTGGACGAAGGAGAAGCTCTCCGACCTGGTGTTCTGGCTGTCCATGGGCGTGATCGTCGGCGGGCGCCTGGGCTACGTGCTGTTCTATGACCTGAGCGCCTACCTCGCCAACCCGACGCTGATCTTCGAGGTGTGGAAGGGCGGCATGTCGTTCCATGGCGGCTTCATCGGCGTGATGCTGGCGGCGCTGTGGTTCGGCAAACGCAACAACAAGTCGTTCTTCCAGCTGATGGACTTCGTCGCGCCGATGGTGCCGATCGGCCTGGGCGCCGGGCGCATCGGCAACTTCATCAACGCCGAGCTGTGGGGCAAGCCGACCGACGTGCCGTGGGCGATGATCTTCCCGCCGTTCAGCGATCCGGCGCAGTTGCCGCGTCACCCGTCGCAGCTTTACCAGTTCGCCCTCGAAGGCGTGGCGCTGTTCCTGATCCTCTGGCTGTTCTCGCGCAAGCCGCGTCCGACCATGGCCGTCTCCGGCATGTTCGCGCTGTTCTACGGGATCTTCCGGTTCATCGTCGAGTTCGTCCGCGTGCCGGACGCGCAACTGGGCTACTTGGCCTGGAACTGGCTGACCATGGGCCAGGTGCTGTGCGTGCCGATGATCGTCGGCGGGCTGTTCCTGATCTGGCTGGCCTACCGTCGCGCGCCGGCGGCGCCGGTCGCTCCGACGGCTTAACATACGGACCCCGGCGCTGGACGCCGGGGCTCAAAGGAAACAGGTAACCCATGAAGCAATATCTTGATCTGGTGTCCCACGTCATCAACAACGGCACCAAACAGGCCAACCGTACCGGAGTGAACACCATCAGCTTTCCGGGCGCCATGCTGCGCTTCGACCTGCAGGAAGGCTTTCCGGCGATCACCACCCGCAAGATGGCCTTCAAGTCGGCCATCGGCGAGATGTGCGGTTTTCTGCGCGGGGTGAACAACGCCGCCGAGTTCCGGGCGCTGGGCTGCAAGGTCTGGGACCAGAACGCCAACGAGAACGCCCAGTGGCTGGCCAACCCGTTCCGTCAGGGCGAGGACGACCTGGGCGAGATCTACGGCGTGCAGTGGCGCAAATGGCCGGCGTACAAGCAGATCCCGCTGAGCAACGCCGCCGCCATCGAGCAGACCCTGAGCCAGGGCTACCGGCAGATCGCCGAGGGCGAAGAGGACGGCCAGGCCTACGTGGTGCTGTACAAGGCCATCGACCAGGTGCGCCAGTGCGTCGACACGATCATCAAGGATCCGGGCAGCCGGCGCATCCTGTTCCACGGCTGGAACTGCGCCCAGCTCGACGAGATGGCCCTGCCGCCGTGCCACCTGCTGTACCAGTTCCACCCGAACGTCGAGACCAAGGAAATTTCCCTGACCCTCTACATCCGTTCCAACGACCTGGGCCTGGGCACGCCGTTCAACCTCACCGAAGGCGCCGCGCTGCTGAGCCTGATCGGCCGCCTGACCGGCTACACGCCGCGCTGGTTCACCTATTTCATCGGCGATGCGCACGTCTACGAGAACCACCTGGACATGCTCAACGAACAACTCAAGCGCGAGCCGTTCGCCATGCCGAAACTGAAGATCTCCGACCGCGTGCCGGAATTCGCCAAGACCGGCGTGTACCAGCCGGAGTGGCTGGAACTGGTCGAGCCAAGCGACTTTTCCCTGGAAGGCTACGAGCACCATGCGCCGATGACCGCGCCGATGGCGGTCTGAGGCCCGGCTCCGCAGAGCCTGGGCTGACGCCATCGCCAGCAGGCTGGCTCCCACAAGGAGTTCGGTTGGATGCTGGGGTGGCGTTCACTGCAAGACAATGTGGGAGCGAGCCTGCTCGCGATGACGGTGTGTCAGCCAAGGATGGATCGGCTGACAGACCGCTATCGCTGGCAAGCCAGCTCCCACAGGGATATTCGGTGATCTTAATGGCCGTGGCTGCGGCCCACATGGGAGTGTTCCACTTCCGTCGCGACAACCCCGCCGCTCACTTCAAGCCGCTGCAGAATCCCGCACTGATCCGCCTCCGGCCCTTCGCCGCAGCGCTGGCGCAGGTCGAGCAGTTGCGCCTGCAAGGCCAGCAGGCCGTCGATCCGCGCCTTCACGTGCTGGATGTGCTCGTCGATCAAGGCGTTCACGCTTTCGCATTGGTCCTGCGGGCTGTCGCGCAGGGTGAGCAAGGCGCGGATCTCTTCGAGGGTCATGTCGAGGGTGCGGCAGTTGCGGATGAAGGTCAGCCGCTCGGCGTGGGCCTGGGTGTAGACCCGGTAGTTGCCGTCGCTGCGGGCCGGTTCCGGCAGCAGGTTTTCGCGTTCGTAGTAGCGGATGGTCTCCACGGCGCAGTCGGTGAGTTTCGCCAGTTCTCCGATCTTCATGACGGCAATCTCCAAAAGGGTGCTTGACCCTATAGTGGCTACAGGGTCTTTACTTGGCAACAGGCACCTTCATGGACGCGACCGATGAGCGATTCCCTGCACACCCACAGCCACAAACCTGGCGACGAACACGATCACCAGCATGATCACGATCATGGCCACAGCCCGAAACTGCAGCCTGTGCATAAACACGATCACGGCGGCGACGCCTGCTGCGGATCGAAGGTTTTCACGCCTGCGCCTGTTCATTCGAATGAAGATTCCTGCTGCGGATCGAAAGCCGCCATGCCTTCGCTGATTCAATTGAGCGAGGCGCCGAGCGCCGACGCCCGGCTGAGCAGTTTCCGCATCGAGGCGATGGACTGCCCGACCGAGCAGACCCTGATCCAGAACAAGCTCGGCAAGCTGGCCGGCATTCAGCAACTGGAGTTCAACCTGATCAACCGCGTCCTCGGCGTGACCCACACGCTGGCGGACACCGCGCCGATCACCGAGGCGATCAAGTCCCTGGGCATGCAGGCCGAACCGCTGAAGGCCGGCGTCGAGACGCCCGCCCCGGCGCCGGTGAAAAAGCACTGGTGGCCGCTGGCGCTGTCCGGCGTCGGTGCGCTGGCGGCGGAGGTCATCCATTTCACCAATGCCGCGCCGACCTGGGTGGTGGCGATCGTCGCGCTGGTGTCGATCCTCAGCGGGGGCCTTGGCACCTACAAAAAGGGCTGGATCGCCCTGAAGAACCGCAACCTCAACATCAATGCCCTGATGAGCATCGCCGTGACCGGCGCCGTGCTGATCGGCCAGTGGCCGGAAGCGGCGATGGTGATGTTCCTGTTCACCGTGGCCGAGCTGATCGAGGCCCGTTCGCTGGATCGGGCGCGCAATGCCATCAGCGGCCTGATGCAGATGACGCCGGAGCAAGCCACTGTGTTGCAGGCTGACGGCAACTGGGCCGAACGTGAGGTCAAAGGCATCGAACTCGGGGCCCGGGTGCGGGTCAAGCCCGGTGAGCGCATCGCCCTCGACGGTGAAGTCGTGAGCGGCAGCTCGACCATCGACCAGGCACCGATCACCGGGGAAAGCCTGCCGGTGGAGAAGACCGTCGGCGACAAAGTGTTCGCCGGCACCATCAACCAGGCCGGTTCCCTTGAGTACACCGTGACTGCGGCGGCCAACAACTCGACCCTGGCGCGGATCATCAACGCCGTCGAACAGGCCCAGGGCGCGCGGGCGCCGACCCAGCGCTTCGTCGACCAGTTCTCGAAGATCTACACCCCGGCGGTGTTCATCCTCGCGCTGGCCGTGGCGGTGATCCCGCCGCTGTTCATGGGCGCGGCGTGGTTCGACTGGATCTACCGCGCACTGGTGCTGCTGGTGGTGGCGTGCCCGTGCGCCCTGGTGATCTCCACCCCGGTGACCATCGTCAGCGGCCTGGCGGCCGCGGCGCGCAAGGGCATCCTGGTCAAGGGCGGCGTGTACCTGGAGGGCGGCTTCAAGCTCGACTACCTGGCCCTGGACAAGACCGGCACCATCACCCACGGCAAACCGGTGCAGACCGATTACCTGTCGCTCGACCCGACCGCCGAAGCGCTGGCCCCGGCCATCGCCGCGGCACTGGCCGGGCGTTCCGACCACCCGGTGTCGCTGGCCATCGCCAACGCCGCTGTGGATAAGAACCTGATCCTGCCGCTTGTGGATAACTTCACCGCCCTGGCCGGTCGCGGGGTGAAGGGCGAGGTGGACGGCCAGACTTACCACCTGGGCAACCACCGCCTGGTGGAAGAGTTGGGCCTGTGCTCGCCGCAGCTGGAAGAAAAGCTGTTCGCGCTGGAGAAACAGGGCAAGTCCGTGGTGCTGCTGCTCGACCGCTCGGGCCCGCTGGCGCTGTTCGCCGTGGCCGATACGGTCAAGGACACCAGCCGCGAAGCCATTCGCCAATTGCACGATTTGGGCGTGAAAACCCTGATGCTCACCGGCGACAACGTCCACACCGCCCAGGCGATCGCGGCGCAGGTCGGCATCGACCAGGCCAAGGGCGACCTGCTGCCCACCGACAAGCTGCAAGCGATCGAAGACCTGTATGCCCAGGGCCACCGGGTCGGTATGGTCGGCGACGGCATCAACGACGCCCCGGCGCTGGCCCGGGCCGAAATCGGCTTCGCCATGGCGGCGGCCGGCACCGACACCGCCATCGAAACCGCCGATGTCGCCCTGATGGACGACGATCTTCGCAAGATCCCGGCATTCATCAGCCTGTCGCGCAACACAGCGACAATCCTCAAGCAGAACATCGCGTTGGCGCTGGTGATCAAAGCGATCTTTCTTGGGGTAACCTTCGCCGGGGTCGCCACCATGTGGATGGCGGTGTTCGCCGACATGGGCGTCAGCCTGCTGGTGGTGTTCAACGGTTTGCGCCTGCTGCGCAAGTAAGAGAGAGGGGCGGTTGTGCTGAGTGCCGAGCTGAAGGCGTTTTACATGGTGGCCCGGTTGGGCAGCATCACGCTGGCGGCAAAGAAGCTGGGCCTGAGCCAACCGACCGTGACCACCCAGATCCGCCATCTGGAGAGCCAATACTCGGTGGAGCTGTTCTACCGCGGCGGCCGGCGCCTGAGCGTCAGCGACGAGGGCGCGCGGCTGCTGCCGATGGTCAAGGCGCTGCTGCAGCAGGAAGCCGACATCGAGTTCTTCCTGCGCAACAGCGGTCAGGTGCAGGGCACGCTGCGCATCGCCGCCACCGCGCCGTATTACATCCTCGACCTGGTGAAGGCGTTCCGCGAGCGTCTGCCTCAGGTGGAGGTGTCGGTGGAGATCGGCAACTCCCAGCAGGTGCTCGAAGCGCTGGAGGACTACCGGGTGGACGTCGCGGCCTCGTCGCAGTTGCTGGAGGACGCGCGGCTGATCCGCCGGGTGCTCGGCAGCGACCCGCTGGTGCTGGCGGTGCATCGCGACCATCCGCTGGCGGCGCATGACCATGTGACGCTGAGCGCGCTGGCCGGGCATACCCTGCTGATGCGCGAGTCCGGCTCGACCACCCGGCGCCTGACCGAAGAGCTGCTGGCCGGCGCCGGCGTGAGCTTCGGCCCGCTGCTGGAGATCGGCAGCCGCGAGTCGATCCGCGAGGCGGTGCTGCGCAACATCGGCATCAGCATCATCGCCCGCCAGGAAGTGCCCCACGATCCGCAGCTGCGGGTGCTGACCCTGGAGAACGCGCCGCAGATCCCCGAGTATCTCTACTGCCTGAAGGAACGCAAGAATGCGCGCTTGCCGGCGGCGTTTCTGGGTTTGGCACAAGAGATGTCCCCAGCCTGAGGCTTTTCGGTGCCTGTGCCGGCCTCCTCGCCAGCAGGCTGGCTCCTACATTGAAATGCGTTCCCCTGTAGGAGCCAGCCTGCTGGCGATGGCGGCGGGCCGGACAACCCAAATCCATGAATACCACTATCGGCCGTTTTTGCCCGGCTGCCATATGACGGACGCATTACAACCCTAGGATGGCCCCCATCTGCTCGATGAGGCCTGTCCATGAACCCTGCAACCGTCCTGACCACTCCCGGCGCACCGATGAAAGTGCGCAACGTGCAAAAGCGCTTCGGCGCGTTCACGGCGCTGGACAACGTCTCCCTCGACGTGGCCGCCGGCGAGCTGGTGTGCCTGCTCGGCCCGTCGGGCTGCGGCAAGACCACCTTGCTGCGCTGCATCGCCGGCCTGGAGAAGCAGGACAGCGGAGAGCTTTACCTCGGCGAGCGCGACGTGTCCCACCTCGCGCCCCAGGCCCGGGACTACGGCATCCTGTTCCAGTCCTACGCACTGTTCCCCAACCTGACCGTCGAAGCGAACATTGCCTACGGCCTGGCCGGCAGCGGCCGCGACGAAGTGCGCCGCCGGGTCGGTCAGATGCTGGAGCTGGTGGGCCTGGTCGGCAGCGAGAAAAAGTACCCCGGCCAACTGTCCGGCGGTCAGCAGCAACGGGTCGCCCTGGCCCGGGCATTGGCGCCGTCGCCGTCGCTGCTGCTGCTCGACGAGCCGATGTCGGCCCTCGACGCCCGGGTGCGCGAGCACCTGTGCACCGAACTGCGCCAACTGCAGCGGAGCCTCGGCATCACCACCCTGATGGTCACCCACAACCAGGACGAAGCCATGCTGATGGCCGACCGCATCGCCGTGATGCACAACGGCAAGGTCGAGCAGTACGCCACGCCCCAGGAGATCTACGACCGCCCGGCCACGCCGTTCGTCGCCGAATTCGTCGGCCAAGGTAACTGGCTGCCGTTCCAGCGCAGCAGCGACAGCCACGCGCGGGTCGGCGGGATGAACCTGCGTCTGGCCGACGGCAGCGTCCACAGTCCTTCCGGCCGCCTGTTCTGCCGTCCGGAAGCGATCAGCGTCAATCCGCTGGTGCACGAGGAAAACCTGTTCCCGGCCAAGGTGCGTGAGATCACCTTCCTCGGCAACCGCTGCCGCATGAGCTTCGAACTCGACCAGTTGCCGGGCCATGCGCTGCTCGCCGAACTGGCCCCGGAAGCCATGCCGCGCCTGGGCGCACAGCAGATCATGGTGGCCCTGCCGCCGCGCAGCCTGCAGGTGTTCGCCTGATGAGCGCGAACATGGCGCTGCCGCTACCGCACAAGCAGGCGCGGCAGGTGTCCGGGGCCGAGGTCGGCGACCGGATCTTCGTGCTCGGCGGCAAGCTCCTGTTGCTGGTGCTGCTCGGGGTGGCGGTGCTGCTGCCGCTTTTGGCGATCTTCTGGCGCGGCTTCAGCAGCGAAGCCGGGCAGGGCGGCGGCTGGCTCGCCGCGAAAGAACTGGTGAGCAGCGACAATTTCCACTGGCTGCTCGGCAACAGCCTGAAGGTTTCCCTAAGCGTCGCGGCCATCGTCGTACCGCTGGCCTACCTGTTTGCCTACGCCTTGCAGCGCACGTTGATTCCCGGCAAAGGCCTCTGGCGCGGGATTTCGTTGCTGCCGCTGATGGCGCCATCGATGCTGCCGGGGATTGCGCTGGTCTATCTGTTCGGCAATCAGGGCCTGCTGCGCGGCCTGCTGTCGGACAACATTTACGGTTTCTGGGGGATTGTTCTGGGTGAGGTGATCTACACCTTCCCACACGCTTTGATGATCTTGCTGTCAGCCCTGTCGCTGGCGGATGCGCGACTGTTCGACGCTGCGTCGAGCATGGGCGCCAGTCCTGCAAAAGCCTTCCGCAGCATCACTTGGCCCGCGACCCGTCAGGCCGTGTTCGCCGCGTTCTGTCTGGTGTTCACCCTGACCATCACCGATTTCGGTGTGCCGGTGGTGGTCGGTGGCGACTATCAGGTGCTGGCGCTGGAAGCCTACAAAGCGGTGGTCGGCCAGCAGCAATTCGGCCGCGGCGCGTTGATCGGCATGGTGCTGCTGCTGCCGGCGCTGTTCAGTTTCGGCGTCGATGCCTGGTTGCGTCGCCGTCATGGCGACGCCATGAGCGGTCGCGCCCAGGTGTTCAAACCGGCACCGTCTAAGAAGCGCGATGTCTTTTATCTCAGCGTTGTCCTGCTGATCAGCGCAGCGTTGCTGCTGGTGTTCGGCATGGCCGTGTTCTCGTCGCTGGTGAAGTTCTGGCCGTACAACCTGTCGCTGTCGCTCAACCATTACCGGTTCGACGAGACCGCCGGCGGCGGCTGGCTGGCCTACGGCAACAGCCTGAAGATGGCGCTGGGCTCGGCGCTGATCGGCAGCGCGTTGATCTTCACCGGCGCCTACCTGATGGAAAAGACCCGCAGCCAGCGCGGGCTGAATCTGACGCTGAGGATGCTCAGTTTCGTACCGATGGCGGTGCCGGGGCTGGTGCTCGGTCTGGGTTACGTTTTCTTCTTCAACCTGACCGGCAACCCGCTGCACGTGCTGTACGGAACCATGACCCTGCTGATCGTCTGCACCATTGCTCACTATTTGACCACTGCGCAGATGACTGCCACCACCGCGCTGCGCCAGCTCGACGCCGAGTTCGAAGCCGCCGCGCTGTCGCTGAAAGCGCCGCTGTACCGCCATTACCTGCGGGTGACCGTGCCGATCTGCCTGCCGGCGCTGCTGGACATCGTGCGCTACCTGTTCGTGTCGGCGATGACCACCGTGTCCGCCGCGATCTTCCTCTACAGCCCCGACACCATCCTCGCGGCGGTGGCGGTGCTGAACATGGACGACGCCGGCAACGTCGGCGGCGCAGCGGCGATGTCGACCCTGATTCTGTTCACCTCGGCAGGCGTGTCCTTGCTGCTGGCGTGGGCTTCGCGCGGCTTGCTGCGCCGTTCCCAGGCCTGGCGGCAGACCCCGCCCGGCCATTGATTGCCGTCCCATCCCCTCAACTCAAGACAGGAAAAGATCATGTTCAAGCCTATGGCCCTGGCCGCCGCGCTCGCCGCTTTCAGCCTGAATGCCTTCGCGGCGAAAACCGAGTTGACGGTGTACACCGCCCTCGAAGCCGAACAGCTCAAGACCTACAAGGAAGCCTTCGAGAAGGCCAACCCGGATGTCGAGATCAAGTGGGTGCGCGACTCCACCGGGATCATCACCGCCAAGCTGCTGGCCGAGAAGGAGCGCCCGCAGGCCGACGCGGTCTGGGGCCTGGCGGCGTCGAGCCTGGCGATCCTCGACCAGCAGGGCATGCTGCAAAGCTATGCGCCGAAGGATCTGGGCAAGATCGGCGGCAACTACCGCGATGCCGCCAATCCGCCAGCCTGGGTGGGCATGGACGTGTGGGCGGCGACCATTTGCTTCAACACCGTCGAGGCCCAAAAGCAGGGCCTGAGCAAGCCGGTGAGCTGGCAGGACCTGACCAAGCCTGAGTACAAGGGCAAGATCGTGATGCCGAACCCGGCCTCGTCCGGCACCGGTTTCCTCGATGTCAGCGCCTGGCTGCAGACCTTCGGCGAGAAGCAGGGCTGGGCCTACATGGACGGCCTGCACCAGAACATCGGCCAGTACGTCCATTCCGGCTCCAAGCCGTGCAAGCTGGCGGCGGCGGGGGAATTCCCGATCGGCATTTCCTTCGAATACCCGGCCGTTCAGCTCAAGCGTCAGGGCGCGCCGCTGGACATCATCCTGCCGAAGGAAGGCCTGGGCTGGGAGATCGAGGCCACCGCCGTGATCAAGGGCACCGCCCATGAAGAGGCGGCCAAGAAGCTCGCCGACTTCTCCGCAAGCCCGGCGGCCATGGAGCTGTACAAGGAAAACTTCGCCGTGCTCGCCCAGCCGGGCATCGCCAAGCCGCAGACCGAACTGCCGGCGGACTACGAGCAGCGCCTGATCAAGAACGACTTCGCCTGGGCCTCGAAGAACCGCGACGAGATCCTGACCGAGTGGCGCAAGCGCTATGACGGCAAGTCCGAGAAAGTCGCCGCCAAGTAAGATTTTCATCGACTGACAGGGCCCCATCGCCGGCAAGTCGAATCGTCGCACGCAGCTCCCACATTGGCCGGTGTGAAACACACATTGTGTGGACACCACCAAACCTGTGGGAGCTGCGGTTCGACGATTCGACTTGCCAGCGATGGCGGTCTCTCATTCAGAGCACCTCTCAATGACACAACACAAAGACTTGCTGATCGTCGGCGCCGGCATCCTGGGCCTGTCCCACGCCTATGCCGCCGCCCGGCGCGGCCTCAAGGTCAGCGTCTTCGAGCGTACCGCCACGCCCCTCGGGGCGTCGGTGCGCAATTTCGGCCAGGCGCTGGTCACCGGCCAGCCGCCGGGGCCGATGCTGGAGCTGGCCAAGGCCAGCCGCGAGATCTGGGGCCGGTGGGCGCAGCTCGCCGGCCTGCAACTCAAGCGCAACGGCTCGTACCTGTTCGCCCGCACCGAGGCGGAAGAACAGTTGCTGGAAGCCTTTTGCGCCGGCCGCGCCGTCGAGCACGGCTACCGCGTGGAGCTGCTGCGCGGTGCCGCCCTGCATGACCTGTACGGCGGCCGGTTCAGCCATCACCGCGCCGCGCTGCACGGCCTGGACGACCAACAGCTGTACTCGCGCGAAGCGATCCCGGCGCTGATCGACTGGCTGCGCCGCGAGCTGGGCGTCGAGTTCCACTTCTCGGCCCTGGTGCGCGACGTCGAACCGGGGCGCCTGCACAGCACCGCCGGCACGTTCACGGCCAGGCAGATCATCGTCTGCTCCGGCCACGATTATCAGACCCTGCTGGCCGAGCCCATCGCCGCCCTCGACCCGCAGGTCTGCCGCCTGCAGATGCTGCGCGCCCGGCCGCAGGCCAGCCTCGACCTGCAGCACGCGCTGCTCACCGGCCTCAGTTGCGTGCACTACGGCGCCTTCGCCGACCTGCCGGAAGCGGCGGCGGTGCAGGCGCAGATCCTGCGCGAGACGCCGCACCTGCACGACAACGGCATTCACCTGCTGATCAGCCCCACGTCCCAAGGCGAACTGATCATCGGCGATTCGCACCATTACGGCAGGGATCCGTCGCCGTTCAACGCCGAACAGGTGGACGACTGGATGATCGGCCTGGCCGAGCACACCCTCGGCTGCAAGGTACAGGTGGTCGAGCGCTGGCAGGGCGTCTACGGCGCCCGCGGGCCGGGGCCGTTTTCGTTCCTGCGGCCGGCGCCGGGGCTCGGCGTGGCGCTGATGCACACCGGCGTGGGCATGAGCGTCGGCCCGGCCATGGCCGAGCGCAATGTCGCGCAACTGCTGGAGGAGGTCTGATGGGCCGCCACGAACAGGTGATCGCCGAGGTGTTCGGGCTGTACGAACGCTTCGGTGCCAGCGACTACATCGGCGAGCCGGTGTCGCAGATCGAGCACATGTCCCAGGCGGCGCAACTGGCCATGGCCGAAGGCTTTGACGACGAAGTGGTGCTGGCGGCGTTCTTCCACGACATCGGCCACCTGTGCGCCGAGGGCGCGCAGAGCATGGGCGGCTACGGCGCGGTCAGCCACGAACGCCTCGGCGCCGATTACCTGCGCGAGGCGGGGTTCAGTGAGCGTGTCGCGCGGCTGGTGGAGTATCACGTGCAGGCCAAGCGCTATCTGACGCTCAGGGAGACGGGCTATCACCAACGCCTGAGCGAAGCCAGCCGGCGCACCTTGGCGTATCAGGGCGGGGTGATGACGGAGGCCGAAGCTGAGGCGTTCGAGCGCGATCCGTTGTGCGCCGTCAGCCTGCGGATGCGCCAGTGGGATGAGCTGGCGAAGGAGACGGCGGTGCCGGTGGTGGATCTTCAGTTGCTGAAGGAGAAGGCGGCGCGGGTGTTGGCCGGCTGAACCGCTGAACCGCAGGGCCGCCATCGCCAGCAGTCTGGCTCCTACAGATCGGCGGCCAGTGAGTCGATCTGCCCCTGTCGTTCGGCCTGATTGAGCTTGGGGTGCGGATTGAGCGACGACCACTGCGGATGTGCGCGGGCCTTGATCAGGGCCTCGGGCAGTTTGCCTTGGCGCCAGGTCTCGTCCTGGGAGGCGGCGACCTGAACGGCATCCATCGCCGCATGGCCCCGGGCGTTCAGGGCCAGCAGCAACTGGCGCTGACGCAACGCCAGCAGGCGCAGCACGTTGTCGTCGACCGTCAGCTCGCGCTGCCCTTTGAGCTTGCCCAGCAAGCGGTTGCCGTAGCTGCGGGCGGTCTGCAGGGCGCCGCCGGCAATCGCGCCGGCCAGGGCCGCGGCGCCGAGGGTGATGCCGCCCACCAGCAGATCGACTCCGGCCCCGGCGGCCGCACCGGCCGCGAGGCCGCCGCCGACCCGCACGCCCAGTTGCTTCAGGGTTTCGGGGTTGAACAGGTCATCGCCCCAGCGCCCGTCCAGCAGCGGCAGGTCGCTGGCGGCGGCATCCTGCACGCGGAAGGCATAGAGCTTGAGCAGCGCCTCGACGCAGCGCTGTTCGCGCTGGCGCACGGCCTGGCGCAGTTCGCTGATGGCTTGCTGTTCCTGTGCGGCTTCGCTGGCCACGCTGCGCCGGCAGGCGGCGCAGTCGATCAACAGCTCGGCGATCAGGCGCGCGGCACTCTGTTGGCGGGCGAGGCGTTGGGCCTGCTGGTCGGCGATCAGGCGCTCCAGTTGCGGCCGGGCATTCTCCAGCAGCAGCGCCAGGCTTTCGTACAGCCGCCGTTCGCCGTCCTCCGGCGGGGCGACGCTGTCGAAGCGCACCAGCGCATGCAGGCCAAGACGCGCCAACGCTTCGCGCCATTGCGGCTCGCGGTGGTCGGCGCTGCTGACGAAATTCAGCACCGGCAGCAGCGGTTTGCCGCAGCCGGCCAGCACCTCCAGCTCGTCCCGGTATTTGGCCAGCACCGGTTCGCGGGCATCGATCACGTACAGCCCGGCGTCGGAGGCGAGCAGTTGCCGCAACACCTTGGCCTCTTGCTCGAAACGTTGGCGCGCCTCGCTGCCGTCGAGGAACCGCGCCAGCCGCGCCGGGCCGTCGAGGCGTTCGCCGGGGCGTTCCAGCCGTTCGAGAAAATCCAGCAGGGCGATGGCGTCTTCCAGGCCCGGGGTGTCGTAGAGGTCGAGCAACGGTTCGCCCTCCACCGACAGCCGTGCGCCCTCGACGTGCCGGGTGGTGCTGGGGCGGTGCGAGACTTCGCCGAAGCCGACGTCGCGGGTCAGGGTGCGCAGCAGCGACGTCTTGCCGACGTTGGTGTGGCCGACCACGGCCAGTTTCAGCGGGGCCTTCCAGGCTTCAGTCATGACCGTGCTCCAGCCAGCCCATCGGGGCGCAATCGGCGAACGGCAGCTCCAGCTGCTGCAGCGCCACGTGCCAGTCGCCGAGGCGTTCGGCGTCCAGCGCTTGGCCTTGAGGCGCCTGCAACAGCCAGACGCGGGTGGCGGCGGCGTTGCGCGCCAGCTCGGCGATCAGCGCCAGGCTGCCGCGGTCCGGCGAACGCCGGGGATCGCAGGCAATGGCCAGACGTGCGGGCGGGAAGCGGGTCAGCTGTTCAAGCAGGCGGTGCCGGGATTCGCGGCTGTCGAGGATGCCGGCGTCGCTGACGCCTTTGGGCAATGCCGGCGGCCACGGGCGCTGGTCGTCCAGCTCGATCGCCACCAGCAGCGCCCCTTCGCTGACCTCTGCGCCGACGGCGCTTTCGACCCGGTGCAGGTGCTCCGGCGCCGCGTCGTTGATGCCTAGGCGTTCGCTGCTGGGCATCAGGCGTTCACGCAGTTGGGCGTAGCCGGGCAGGTTCAGGTCCAGGTGCAGGCGGGCGCGTCCGCGGTTCCAGCGCCAGCGGCACAGCAGCATCAGGATCAGCCGCGGCAGCACGCCGTAGATCAGCACCGCGCCGACCAGCCAGATGGCCCAGGCCTGGCGCACCAGCGCCCGGTTGTAGTCGCCGTCCAGGCCGACGCGGATCATGTCCACCCGTGGCGCGCTCCAGCCCAGGGCATGGGGGACGGCGGTCAGGGCATCGGTCAGCGCCGCGAAGAAGTCGGCGCCCAGCAGGGTGCTTTCCCAGATGAAGTCGTATTGCCGGGTCGCCATCAACAGCACCAGCATGATCAGGGCGCTGAGCATGATCAGCAGCCAGAGCCCGTTGACCAGCGTGCCGATGGCCCAGCGGTTGAGCCGGTGCCGTTGCAGGAGCAGCATCAGCGCCGGCGGCAGTTGGGCGGCCTTGGCGTCCCGGGCGAGTTTCTCGCTGAGCCACATCCACAGGCGGCCCAGCGCCGCGCTGTGCTCCCCGGCAAACACCAGGCCGACCGCCCAGCTCAGCAGCAGAATCAGGTTCAGCCCGAGCAACGTGCCCAAGGCCCAGAAAATGTTGACCGGCCCGAGGCCGTTGCCCAGCGCGGAAAACGCCATGCCCGCCCCGGTGATGCAGGCCAGCGCCGCCATCAGCAGCACCGCCAGGCGTGCGCCTTGCAGCCAGTGCTTGAGCGCGGCGGTCAGCCCGTCGCGCTCGGCCAACCACAGCGCCCGGCGCTGGATGCGCCCCGGCAGGTCGCCGCCGGCCGCGCGGGCCAGGCGATTGGCTTCCAGATCGTCCAGGGGACCTGCGTGTTCTTCGCGCAGGCGCATGGTTTCGGTGAGCCAGAGGTTTTGCAGTGGAGTCAGTTCAGTCACGCGGCATCCCGTTGCTTGATTGAGCCGTGAGCATAACCGCTGCGGCGCTTATCGGGGCAAGCGCGGCTCTGCTATCCTCGCCGGCATGACTAAATCACTCCCCCTCAGCCTGATCGCAGCCCTCGGCGAAAACCGTGTGATCGGCATCGACAACAGCATGCCCTGGCACCTGCCGGGGGACTTCAAATACTTCAAGGCCACGACGCTCGGCAAGCCAATCATCATGGGCCGCAAGACCTGGGATTCGTTGGGTCGTCCGTTGCCGGGCCGTCTGAACATCGTGGTCAGCCGTCAGGCCGGCCTGGAGCTGGAAGGCGCGGAAGTCTATCCGTCGCTGGAGGCCGCCGTGGCGCGTGCCGAAGCGTGGGCGAAAGAGCAGGGCGTCGACGAGTTGATGCTGATCGGCGGTGCGCAGTTGTATGCGCAGGGGCTGGCGCAGGCGGATCGTTTGTACCTGACCCGCGTGGCACTGAGCCCGGAAGGGGATGCGTGGTTTCCGGAGTTCGATCTGAACCGGTGGAAACTGGTGTCGAACGTGCCGAATCCGGCTGAAGGCGACAAGCCGGCCTACCACTTCGAAGTCTGGGAAAAAGCCTGAATCTGCGGCGAGGGAGCACGCTCCCTCGCCGCAACGTCAATCAAGCCTGAGCAAGCTCCGCATGCTCATCGGCCTCCAGCAGCGCCTTGTCGGTCTGCTGCATCACTTGGCTGGTGATCGCCCCGGCGGTGATCGAACCGCTCACGTTCAATGCCGTGCGGCCCATGTCGATCAGCGGCTCGACCGAAATCAGCAACGCCACCAATGACACCGGCAAGCCCATGGCCGGCAGCACGATCAGCGCCGCGAACGTCGCGCCGCCGCCCACGCCCGCCACACCGGCCGAGCTCAGGGTCACGATGGCCACCAGCGTGGCGATCCACAGCGGATCCAGCGGGTTGATGCCCACGGTCGGCGCCACCATTACCGCCAGCATGGCCGGATAGAGGCCGGCGCAGCCGTTCTGGCCGATGGTCGCGCCGAACGAGGCGGCGAAGCTGGCCACCGACTGCGGGATGCCCAGACGGCTGGTCTGCGCCTCGATGCTCAGCGGGATGGTCGCCGCGCTGGAGCGGCTGGTGAAGGCGAACGTCAGCACCGGCCAGATCTTGCGGAAGAAGCGCAGCGGGTTGATCCCGGCCGCCGACACCAGCACGCCGTGCACGACGAACATCAGGCCCAGGCCCAGGTACGACACGACCACGAAGCTGCCCAGCTTGATGATGTCCTGCAGGTTGGAGCCGGCCACCACCTTGGTCATCAGCGCCAGCACGCCATACGGGGTCAGCTTCATCACCAGGCGCACCAGGCGCGTCACCCAGGCTTGCAGGGTGTCGATGGCGTTGATCACTTTCTGGCCTTTGTCGGCGTCATCCTTGAGCAGCTGCAGCGCAGCCATGCCCAGGAACGCGGCGAAGATCACCACGCTGATGATCGAGGTCGGCTTGGCCCGCGCCAGGTCGGCGAACGGGTTCTGCGGGATGAACGACAGCAGCAGCTGCGGCACGTTGAGGTCGGCGACCTTGCCGGCGTAGTCGGTCTGGATGGTTTGCAGGCGGGCCATTTCCTGGGTGCCGGCCACCAGGCCTTCGGCGGTGAGGCCGAACAGGTTGGTCAGGCCGATGCCGATCAGCGCGGCGATCGCGGTGGTGAACAGCAGCGTGCCGAGGGTCAGGAAGCTGATCTTGCCCAGCGACGAGGCGTTGTGCAGACGGGCCACGGCGCTGAGGATCGAGGCGAACACCAGCGGGATCACGATCATTTGCAGCAGTTGCACGTAACCGTTGCCCACCAGGTCGAACCAGCCGATCGAGGCTTTGAGCACCGGGTCGCCGGCACCGTAGACGGTGTGCAGCGCCACGCCGAAGCCCACGCCGAGCGCCAGCGCGAGCAGGACTTTTTTCGCCAGGCTCCAGGAGCTATGGCGGGTTTGCGCCAAGCCGAAGAGCAGGGCGAGGAACACCAGCAGATTGAGGATCAGCGGCAGATTCATGAGGACTCCCGAAAAGACGTTGCCAGCAGCCTTCCGGGGCCGCTGCGAACCGGAAAGCCTAACAGCTTGATTTGCAATGAATTAATACCGAAATCGCAGGGTGTCCGTCGTTTTTGGAATAAGCGCATGTCGCATCCACGATGCAACTGGCGCAAAAAAGACGCACGCGGTCGCTGACAGACGGGAACTGTCACACTGATTTGTTAGCGTCGATTCCTTTCAACCGGGGAGAAACGCTGATGAAATTCGCACCGACATTTCTGGCTGCCGCACTCTGCCTTGGCCTCGCTGGCCAGGCGCTCGCCACCGACTTGAAGCACTGGCCCGCGGATCAGGCCAAGGCCCTGGACGCGATGATCGCGGCCAACGCTAACAAGGGTAACTACGCGGTGTTCGACATGGACAACACCAGTTACCGCTACGACCTTGAAGAGTCGCTGCTGCCGTTCATGGAAAACAAGGGCCTGATCACCCGGGACAAGCTCGACCCCTCCCTGAAGCTGATGCCGTTCAAGGACACCGCCGACCATAAGGAAAGCCTGTTCAGCTACTACTACCGCCTCTGCGAAGTCGACGACATGGTCTGCTACCCCTGGGTGGCGCAAGTGTTCTCCGGCTTCACCCTCAAGGAACTCAAGGGCTACGTCGACGAAATGATGGCCTCGGGCAAGCCGGTGCCGGCCACCTATTACGAAGGCGACGTGGTCAAGAAGCTCGACGTCAACCCGCCGAAGCTCTTCACCGGCCAGCAAGAGCTGTACAACAAGCTGATGGAGAACGGCATCGAGGTCTATGTGATGACCGCCGCTTCGGAGGAACTGGTGCGCATGGTCGCGGCGGATCCGAAGTACGGCTACAACGTCAAGCCGCAGAACGTCATCGGCGTGTCGCTGCTGCTCAAGGACCCCAAGACCGGCGAGCTGACCACCGCCCGCAAGCAGATCACCGCCGGCAAGTATGACGAGAAGGCCAACCTCGGCCTGGAACTGACCCCGTACCTGTGGACCCCGGCCACCTGGATGGCCGGCAAGCACGCGGCGATCCTGACCTACATCGACGAGTGGAAGAAGCCGGTGCTGGTGGGTGGCGACACCCCGACCAGCGACGGCTACATGCTGTTCCACGATGTCGACGTGGCCAAGGGCGGCATCCACCTATGGGTCAACCGCAAGGACAAGTACATGAGCCAGCTCAACGGCATGATGGCCAAGCACGCCGCGGCCCAGGCCAAGGAAGGCTTGCCGGTGACGGCGGACAAGAACTGGGTGATCGTCAAGCCGGAAGAGATCCAGTAAGCCGCGGTCCTGGGCGGTTCCTGGGGGCGCTACGGTCTTGAGCCTGTGGCGCCTCGACGGGCGCCATCGCCAGCAGGCTGGCTCCCACAGGGATCCCGGCTGAATGCGGAATCTGCGGCCACCGCCATCCAATGTGGGAGCCAGCCTGCTGGCGATGGCGTCAGCCCAGGCAAAAAAATGCCCCGCACATGGCGGGGCATTTTTATGCGCGACGGTTAAGCATTACAGCCCGTCGAGCATCGCCTTGTTGCGCACCGCACCCTTGTCGGCGCTGGTGGCGAGCAGGGCGTAGGCCTTCAGGGCGGTGGTCACCTTGCGCGGACGCTGTTCGGCCGGCTTCCAGCCTTTCTTGTCCTGCTCGACCCGGCGCGCGGCCAGTTCTTCATCGCTGATCAACAGGTTGATCGAACGGTTCGGGATGTCGATCAGCACCTTGTCGCCGTCCTGCACCAGGCCGATGGCGCCGCCCGCCGCCGCTTCCGGCGAAGCGTGGCCGATGGACAGGCCCGAGGTGCCGCCGGAGAAGCGGCCGTCGGTGAGCAGGGCGCAGGCTTTGCCCAGGCCCTTGGACTTCAGGTAGGAGGTCGGGTAGAGCATTTCCTGCATGCCCGGGCCGCCTTTCGGGCCTTCGTAGCGGATGATGACGATGTCGCCTTCCTTCACTTCGTCGGCGAGGATGCCGCGCACGGCGCTGTCCTGGCTTTCGAAGATCTTCGCATTGCCTTCGAAGACCAGGATCGACTCGTCGACGCCGGCGGTCTTCACCACGCAGCCGTCCAGCGCGATGTTGCCGTACAGCACGGCCAGGCCGCCTTCTTTGGAGTAGGCGTGCTCGACGCTGCGGATGCAGCCGTTCTCGCGGTCGTCGTCCAGGGACGGCCAGCGGGTGGACTGGCTGAACGCGGTCTGGGTCGGAATGCCGGCAGGGCCTGCCTTGAAGAAATGGTGCACGGCCTCGTCGTTCGTCTGGGTGATGTCCCACTTGGCGATGGCTTCTTCCATGCTGCGGCTGTGCACGGTCGGCAGGTCCGTGTGCAGCAGGCCGCCGCGGGCCAGCGAACCGAGGATGCTGAAGATGCCGCCGGCGCGGTGCACGTCTTCCATGTGGTACTTCTGGATGTTCGGCGCGACCTTGCACAGCTGCGGCACCTTGCGCGACAGGCGATCGATGTCGCGCAGGTCGAAGGCGATCTCGGCTTCCTGGGCGGCGGCCAGCAGGTGCAGGATGGTGTTGGTCGAACCGCCCATGGCGATGTCGAGCATCATGGCGTTCTCGAACGCCTTGAAGTTGGCGATGTTGCGCGGCAGCACCGACTCGTCGTTCTCGCCGTAGTAGCGCTTGCACAGCTCGACGATGGTGCGGCCGGCCTCGAGGAACAGCTGTTCGCGGTCGCTGTGGGTGGCCAGGGTCGAACCGTTGCCCGGCAACGCCAGGCCCAGGGCCTCGGTCAGGCAGTTCATCGAGTTGGCGGTGAACATGCCGGAGCACGAGCCGCAGGTCGGGCAGGCGCTGCGCTCGTACTCGGCGACCTTCTCGTCAGAGGCGCTGGAGTCGGCGGCGATCACCATGGCGTCGACGAGGTCGAGGCCGTGGCTGGCCAGTTTGGTCTTGCCGGCTTCCATCGGGCCGCCGGAGACGAAGATCACCGGGATGTTCAGGCGCAGGGCGGCCATCAGCATGCCTGGGGTGATCTTGTCGCAGTTGGAGATGCAGACGATGGCGTCGGCGCAGTGGGCGTTGACCATGTATTCGACGGAGTCGGCGATGATCTCGCGGCTCGGCAGCGAATAGAGCATGCCGTCGTGGCCCATGGCGATGCCGTCGTCCACGGCAATGGTGTTGAATTCCTTGGCGACGCCACCGGCCCGTTCGATTTCGCGGGCGACCAGTTGGCCCAGGTCCTTGAGGTGGACGTGGCCCGGCACGAACTGGGTGAAGGAGTTGGCGACGGCGATGATCGGCTTCTTGAAGTCGTCATCCTTCATCCCGGTGGCGCGCCACAGTGCGCGGGCGCCGGCCATGTTGCGGCCGTGGGTGGAAGTCTTTGAACGGTAATCAGGCATTGGAGCACTCCGGGCGGCTAATCAGGTACTAAAGGGGAGTGAGCTTCTGTTGACGTCCGGAACACCCGAAAATGGCCGTGTGTCCTGATGCTGCCGATGACTTTGCGGGATCGCCGCTTGCCTCAGCCTGAGCTCATAAACCCGCCGGGGATGAATGGCGATGAATCCCGCGATTCTACACCGCTGGCGTCTGGAGGGAATGGCGCAAAACGCTGTTCGGCCGCCGAGGGCGCCTGCGGGATGACGGCCGGCGGTTTCAGTCGCGGCCCGGCTGCGCGACGGCGCCGTGACGAAGGCCTTCGGCCCGGCGGTTGATGCGGGCGTTCAGCCCCAGCGCCACGCCGCCGAGGATCAGGAAGCAGCCGCCGAGGGTGGGTTGCAGGTCGGCCGGGCTCAGGCTGATCAAGGCGCTGATCGCCCCGCCGCAGATGAAGACCAGGGTGCTGCCGGCCGAGGCCGAGGTGCCCGCGTGCTCGGGATAAAGATCCATGGCCCGAGAGGTGGCCGCTGGCCGGACGATGGTGGTGCCGGCGGTGCAGATCAGCATCGGCACCAGCACCGTCGCCGGGGTCAGCGCAAAGCCCGAAGGCAGGCACAGCAGGGCCAGGCCGGCCAGCAGGATCAGGCCCAGCCCTGCGGTGATCTGCCGGGCGGGCGTGATCCGTCGGCTCAGCACGGTGGCGACGATGCCCCCCAGCACATAGGCGGCGCCGTAGACCAGCAGGACAAGGGAGAACTCATAGGCGGACAGTTGCAGGCGGTCCATGAAGATCAGCGGCGAAATCACGATGAACGAGAAGTGGCAGGCGAAGGCGAAGGCCGATATCAGCCAGTAACCGACGAAGTCGAAATCGCCCAGCACCCGGCGGTAGGTCAGCAGGAAGTGCGCCGGGGCACCTGCGGCCGTCGGACGGCCCCCTGGCAGGAACAGCCCCGCCTTGAGCAGCACCACCGAGGCCAGCGCCGCGAATGCCCAGAAGCTGGCGCGCCAGCCGAAGGCGGATTGCAGCAGGGTGCCGGCCAACGGTGACACCGAGATGAAAAGACCACCTGCGGTGACCATCAGGATCCGCAACCGGTCACGTTCCTCCCCGTCGAACAGGTCCTGCACCAGGGCCTGGGACAGCACGAAGCAACCGCAGCCCGCCGCCTGCACCACCCGGAACGCCAGGAACAGCGCGTAGTCGCGGGACAGCAGGCAACCGACGGCGCCGAGGATCGAGACCGCGATGCCGGCCAGCAGCAGGCACTTGCGCCCGATCACGTCCGACAGCGGGCCGATCAGCAACTGGGAAAAGGCGATGCCCACGGCGAACACGCTGATCGACAGCGCGATGTCCGTGGGCGTGCGCCGGAAATGCTCGGCCAGGGCCGGAAACGACGGCAGCAGGACATCCAGCGGAAACACGCCGAGCAGCACCATCGCCAGCAACAGGCCCACGGCCCAGCGACGTTGGCGGGCGGTCGCCGCCGGAGTTCCTTCATTCATCGATCAGTCCTGCCTTGGCGAAGAGTCTGCGGTTTTGGGGCAACGCGAAGAATCCGGCCTTTGTCAGCGCCGCGAGGGTGGCGACGGCGCCTGCGCGGGCGCGGCGCCGGTTGGCCTGGGCGGTGGCCGACTCGGCGACGATGTCCGTGGCGGTTTCTTCCTCGATCCCGGCGCTGCGCAGGCTCTGGAGCAGCCAGGCCTCGTCGACCTCGAAGAAGATCCCGATGACCTCCAGCAGCGTTCTTGCCGTGAACGTCCTTTTGCGGGTGTTCATGGTCAGCCAGAGGTAATGGAACACCTCGGCGAAGTAGCGGCTGTGACGGGCCTCGTCGCCCAGATGGTCGCGCAGCATGTCGTCGACGCAGGACACCAGGCTGTCACGGCAGACGTCGAGCAGCTCGCGGGCGATGAGGGTCTCCGAGACGAAGCCGAGCAGGAACCACGCCAGCGGCCGGCTGTGCTGCGGTGTGCGTTCGATCAGGGCGTTGAGCCGGGTGATCCGCCGGGGCATGGCCGGACGCTGGGTGAAGCCATAGTGCGCGGCGATCTGTTCGGCCAAGCGGTTGGAGAACAGCGCGTGATACCCCTCGTCCGTGTAGAGCTGGAGCGCGGCGGTCTTCATGCGCGGGGGCACGTAGGCGGGGATCTCGCCATGGACGATGGTTTCCACCGCTCGGTTGACGATGCGGTGTTCGAGCAGGGTGGTGTAGTCGAGAAAGTGCACCAGGTGGTTGGCGGTCAGGCGGTGGATGACCTCGCGCCCGGCTGCTTCGATGGCCGGATGGGCCAGGTACGGCAGGAAGCCTGGGGGAAACCAGTGGCGGGACTCCAGTTGCCGCGCAAGGTCCGCTGGCAACGGGTAGTCATGGCGGCTGACCCGCACCGAGGCGCGGGTGTCCCATTCTCCCAGCGTGAAGCGCAGCGCCCAGGACACCGGCGGTTCGGCCGGGACATCGAGCAGTCGGGTCATGGATTCACCGCCCGTGGGTCCAGCAGGTCCCTCAGTTCCCGGCACATGGCCTGGCCATCGCTGTTGCCGCAGCCGACGAAGAACAAGGGCTGTTCAGGGCTGCCTTCGAGGTTGAGCAGGGTTTCGACCGGGCCGTCGGCGAACGCACCGGTCAGCCAGGTGTTGAGGCCCAATGCCGTGGCCACCAGTTGAAAGGTCTGGGACAGATGGCCGGCCTCGACGAATGCCATCCGGTAAGCCCGTGAGTGGGGGTATTTCCACCAGAGCCGGTCGAACCGGGCGGTGATGAACAGGCCCAGCGGCAGATCGTTGATGAAGTGCTGGCCGCACAGCAGGTTGCCCAGTGCCGAGTCGGGCAGCGGGTTCGTCAGGCTCAAGGTGTGCTGCGCCGGATGGTAGGCATAGACGCCTTGCGCCAGGCCGCTGACGTTCTGAACCAACAAGAGGCCTTCGCAGGCGTTGAGCCCGCCGCCGGACGGGCTGCTGCGCCGTGCCGTCATGCCCGGGGCGGCGCTGTCGTCGCAGATGCGTTCGCGCAGATGGCCGAGCGTCAGGTACAGCAGGGTGCTCAGGTCGGTGAGCGCCACGGGGGCCTGGGTGAAGGAGCGGCAGGTCTTCCGGTCAAGCAGCGTGGTGTGCAGATCGGCGCCGGCCAACCGGGACGGTTCGGGCAGGGTGACGTGCGCCAGGGTGTCCGGCGGTGTCCGGGTGTCGCCGGGCGCTGGCGTGGCCAGCACGTCGGTGCAATGTTCCAGGTATTGCCTGGACCATTCTTGAATGTTCTGTGGGGGGTGTTCGAAAGGGATGTTTTGGGTGCCGATGTGGTAGATCCTGGAAAGTTCGTCCCATCCCCATTCCGGTGTGTCGGTTTTTGAAGCAGTTAATATTCCGGCTGCCAGAAGTTGTGTGTCTATGATGTTGCTGTCGTCGAAGTTGTTCGGGTTTTCTATAAGTTGCGCGAGGCGAGTCGAATAACGGATATCGAGTTCGTGTTGCGTGTGGTCTTTATAGTTCCAGACAATTTGTGCGGGCGGCTTCGGCAATATGAAAACATGAGGGTTGATGTGCATGAGGCGATTCACTCTGTGCTGTGAGCCTTTGAAGACGCCGGAGTGCCGGCACGCTCCGGCGTCTTCATTTACTTAGCGGGCTTTAGGGGCGACCAGAAAAGCCAGGTTTGCGATTTTGTTGGTTTCCAGAGTGATTGCTTTCATTTGATGAACTCCTTGTTCATTGGTAATTGAAGTCACCTCGTGGTGACAGCTCAATCATAGTTTGTAATGGATTGTTGGCAAGCGGATATTCAGTAGGAATGTTCCAGTAATTTTGTCGGAGCGCTTACCGGTCGAGTTTGGACTTGTAAGTTGTTTCTTGTTGGGTGTTTCTTTTAATGAAATATCCTGCACGTCTGTAGGAAAGAACATGTAGGAAGGAACATGTGGGAAGTTCGATGAGGCAGGGCGGGACGCAGGCCAAAAGCAAAACGGGGAGCCCATGGGCTCCCCGTTTTGCTGTCCGGCCGCGTATCAGCTGTTGGGCAGCAGGCGGCAGGTGATGCTCTTGATGTAGCGGGTTTCCGGGATGGCCGGGTGCACCGGATGGTCCGGGCCCTGGGCGCCGCGCTCCAGCAGTTGGATGTTGCGGTCCAGGTGGCGGGCGCTGGTCAGCAGGATGTTCTGCAGGTCGTCTTCCGGCAGGTGCATCGAGCACGACGCGCTGACGAGGATGCCGTCCTTGGTCAGCAGGCGCATGGCCTGCTCGTTCAGGCGGCGGTAGGCGCCTTCGCCGTTCTTCAGGTCTTTCTTGCGTTTGATGAACGCCGGCGGGTCGGCGACGATGACGTCGAAACGCTCTTCGCTGGCCTTGAGTTCCTTCAGGGCTTCGAAGACGTCGCCTTCGATGCAGGTCATCTTGTCGGCGAAGCCGTTCAGCGCGGCGTTGCGCTCCACGCCGTCGAGGGCGAAGCCCGAGGCGTCGACGCAGAACACTTCGCTGGCGCCGAACGCGCCGGCCTGCACGCCCCAGCCGCCGATGTAGCTGTACAGGTCCAGCACGCGCTTGCCTTTGACGTACGGCGCCAGGCGCGCGCGGTTCATGCGGTGGTCGTAGAACCAGCCGGTCTTCTGGCCGCCGATGACCGGGGCTTCGAACTTCACGCCGTTCTCTTCCAGCGGCACCCACTCCGGCACCACGCCGAACACGGTTTCGACGTAGCGCTCCAGGCCCTCGGCATCGCGGGCGGCCGAGTCGTTCTTGAACAGGATGCCGCTCGGCTTGAGCACCTGGGTCAGCGCGGCGATCACGTCGGCCTTGTGGGCTTCCATGGTGGCCGAGGCGAGCTGCACCACGAGGATGTCGCCGAAACGGTCGACCACCAGGCCCGGCAGCAGGTCGGAGTCGCCGTAGACCAGGCGGTAGAACGGCTTGTCGAACAGGCGCTCGCGCAGGGACAGGGCCACGTTCAGGCGGTGCACCAGCAGCGACTTGTCCAGCGCCAGCTTGGCGTCCCGGGACAGCAGGCGGGCGCAGATCAGGTTGTTCGGGCTCATCGCCACGATGCCCAGCGCCTTGCCGCCGGCGGCTTCGAGCAGGGCCTGGTCGCCGGCCTTGAAGCCGTGCAGCGGGGTGGCGGCCACGTCGATTTCGTTGCTGTAGACCCACAGGTGGCCGGCGCGCAGGCGACGGTCGGCGTTGGCTTTGAGGCGCAAGCTAGGCAGGGACATGACGTCGCTCCGGAAAAAAAGAGCGGGAGTATACCGTGTTGCGCGCGGCGCGGGCCGCAGGAGCGATGAATCACCCGCCGCAGGCGAACCGGCCACACATTTTGCGTACGCCGCCAGGCGCAATCGACGGGGTGGTCTTCAATGAAAGATTTGGCCGATCTGCCCTGCGATGTGTCGTTCGTCGGTTTTTAGGGGTTAGAATCGCCGCCTGTCCCAGAGTGTGTACTTATGTCCCAAGAGCTGACCACCGAACAGATTCAACAGTCCCTGCAGGGCATCAGCGTGCCCGCGCAACCGCAGATCATGGTGGATCTGCAAATGGAGCAGTACATGCCCGACCCGGACCTGGAGACGATCGCCAAGCTGATCTCCCAAGATCCCGGCATGTCCGGCTCGCTGCTGAAGATCGTCAATTCGCCGTACTACGGCCTGAGCAACAAGATCACCTCGATCAAGCGCGCGGTGAACCTGTTGGGCAGCCGTTCGATCATCAACCTGATCAACGCGCAGTCGATCAAGGGCGAGATGAACGACGACACCATCGTCACCCTCAACCGTTTCTGGGACACGGCCCAGGACGTGGCGATGACCTGCCTGACCCTGGCCAAGCGCGTCGGCACCGAAGCGTGCGACGAGGCCTATGCGCTGGGCCTGTTCCATGACTGCGGCGTGCCGCTGATGCTGCAGCGCTTCCCCGACTACATGTCGACGCTCGAAGAGGCCTACGCCAGCGCCAGCGCCGAATGCCGGGTGGTGGACACCGAAAACCGCGTGTACAACACCAACCATTCGGTGGTCGGCTACTACACCGCCAAGTCCTGGCGCCTGCCGGAGCACGTCAGCAACGCCATCGCCAACCACCACAACGCGCTGGCGATCTTCAGCGACGAGTCTTCGCGCAACAACCAGATGAAGAACCTGCTGGCGATCCTCAAGATGGCCGAGCACATCTGCGCCTCCTACCGGGTGCTGGGCAACCAGGCCGAAGACCATGAGTGGAACTGCGTAGGTCCTTTGGTGCTCGACTACGTCGGCCTGTCCGAGTATGACTTCGAGACCCTCAAGCAGACGATCCGCGAACTCGGCGCCCATTGATTCGAGAACGACATGCCTGAATTGCCGGAAGTCGAGACCACCCGCCGGGGCATCGCCCCGCACCTGGAGGGCCAGCGGGTCAGCCGGGTGATCGTGCGCGAGCGCCGTCTGCGCTGGCCGATCCCCCAAGACCTCGATGTGCGGCTGTCCGGCCAACGCATCGTGCAGGTCGACCGGCGGGCCAAGTACCTGCTGATCAACGCCGAGGTCGGCACGCTGATCAGCCATCTGGGCATGTCGGGCAACCTGCGGCTGGTGGAGGCGGGGTTGCCGGCGGGCCGGCATGAGCATGTCGACATCGAACTCGAATCGGGCCTGGCCCTGCGCTACACCGATCCGCGCCGGTTCGGCGCCATGCTCTGGAGCACCGATCCGCTGCACCACGAGCTGCTGATCCGCCTGGGGCCTGAGCCGTTGACCGACCTGTTCGACGGCGAGCGGCTGTTCCAGCTGTCGCGGGGGCGGTCGATGGCGGTCAAGCCGTTCATCATGGACAACGCGGTGGTGGTGGGCGTGGGCAACATTTACGCGACCGAAGCGCTGTTCGCCGCCGGCATCGATCCGCGCCGCGAAGCCGGGGGCATTTCCCGGGCGCGCTACCTGAAGCTGGCCATCGAGATCAAACGCATCCTCGCCGCCGCCATCGAGCGCGGCGGCACCACGCTGCGCGACTTCATCGGCGGCGATGGCCAGCCGGGGTATTTCCAGCAGGAGCTGTTCGTCTACGGCCGCGGCGGCGAGCACTGCAAGGTGTGCGGCACCGGGCTGCGGGAAATCAAGCTCGGCCAGCGCGCAAGCGTCTGGTGCCCGCGCTGCCAGACCTGAGGCAAAACGGCTGAAAAGCTCCTACGGTCTATAGTGAGGTGTCTCACTGTTCAGCCCGAAGGATCGTGCCATGAAATCCCTTCCTGCCCTGCTCATCGCACTGTCGCTGTGTGCCAGCCTGCCCGCCCGGGCGACGGAGGGTGGCAGCGGCGATCCGCGCTACGCCCTCCAGAACCCGCCGGCCTACGCCATGATCGGCGACCTGCTGATCGCCCGGCCGTTGCTGACGGTGGCGACGGTGATCGGGGCGGGGGTGTTTGTCGTGTCGTTGCCGTTCACGGCCTTGGGCGGCGGGATCGGCGATGCCGGAGAGGCGCTGGTGGTGGCGCCGGCGAAAGCGGCGTTCGCGCGGTGCCTGGGGTGCACGGGGGAGGGGTTCGAACAGCGTGAGTGAACTGTTCCGGGTGGTCGGTGACGCTATCGCCAGCAGGCTGGCTCTCACATGGGATCTGCGCCCAGTGGGAGCCAGCCTGCTGACGATGAGGCCGATAGGGCCCGGATCAGGCCTTGCCGGTGATCCGGCGGTACTTGGCCATCAGTTGCTCTTCGGTTTCCGGATGGGCTTCGTCCAGCGGGATGCAGTCCACCGGGCAGACCTGCTGGCACTGCGGCTCGTCGTAGTGGCCCACGCACTGGGTGCACAGGTTCGGGTCGATCACGTAGATCTCTTCGCCTTGGGAAATGGCCTCGTTCGGGCACTCGGGTTCGCAGACGTCGCAGTTGATGCAATCGTCGGTGATGATCAGGGACATGCTAACTCCAGCCGGGGCGGCAGGCCCGGGCGCTATCTATCAGTGCGCGCAATTGTGCCGCATTGGCGCCTGCAGTGCACGCAGGCGCCGTTTGAACGGTCGTCACTTCTTGAAGCGCAGGGTCAGGGCCTCGGCCACGGCCGGGTGGACGAACTTGCTGATGTCGCCGCCCAGGGCCGCGATCTCGCGCACCAGGGTCGAGGAAATGAACGAATAGCGCTCGGACGGGGTGAGGAACAGGCTTTCCACGTCCGGGGCCAGTTGGCGGTTCATGTTGGCCAGCTGGAATTCGTACTCGAAGTCCGAGACCGCCCGCAGGCCGCGCAGGAATACGTTGGCGTTCTGCTCTTTGGCGAAGTGCGCCAGCAGCGTCGAGAAACCGACCACTTCCACGTTCGGCAGGTGCTTGGTGACCTCGCGGGCCAGCTCGACCCGTTGCTCCAGCGGGAACAGCGGGTTTTTCTTCGGGCTGGCGGCCACGGCGATGACCACATGGTCGAACAGGCGCGAGGCGCGTTCGACCAGGTCGCCATGGCCCTTGGTGATAGGGTCGAAGGTTCCTGGGTACAACACTCGGTTCATCGCGTCGTCCTGGCGGGAATCCGTTGGGGAGTCGGATGGTATCGCAGCCGTCCCGGTCGGCCAAGTCGCCTGTTGGGTAAGAAAGCACTATAGACGTCGGGGAAACGGCGCCCTTTCATGGGTTCTTCAGCCGTTCGGCTAGGGCCGTCGCCAGTTGCGCGGTCAGGCCGTACACCGACAACTGCGGGTTGGCGCCGATGCTGGTGGGGAACAGCGAACCGTCGTGGATCGACAGGTTGCCCAGCTGGTGATGCCGGCCGAGGCTGTCGGCGACGGCGGTCTTCGGGTCTTCGCCCATCGCGCAGCCGCCCATGACATGGGCGCTGCCCAGGCGCGTGCGGTACAGCGCAAGGTCCAGGCCGTCGATCATTGCGCGGGCCTCGGCCAGGCTGTCCACGTAGCGCGCATCGGCGTGCATCGGCATCACGGCCTTGGCGCCGCCGGCGAACTGGATCTCGGCCATGCTGTGGAACGCCCGGCGCAGGCCTTCCCAGGTGTGGGGCGAAACCGGGTAGTCGAGCACCGGCGAGCCGTCGCCGCGCAGCTCGACCGTGCCGCCGGGGCTGTCCGGGTGGAAGCCGTCGCGGAGCAGGGCGAGCATCGCGTGGGTCTTCGGCAGGTCGGCCATGTGCTGCGCGTTGTCCCGGCCGAAGCCGCCGAGCAGGGTCGCGGCCAGCGCCGGGTGCAGCGGCGGCACTTCGAGCTTGTAGCCCATGGGGCCGGTGGTGCCGTCCTTCCACTGGAAATGGTCGGAGTAGATCGACTGCGGCGCGCCGTAGAACGGGTTGATCACCTCGTCGAAGCGCCCGGCGGACATGTTCACCAGGTGCAGGAACGTGCGCTGGCCCAGGCGCCCGTGCGGATCCGGCGCCTGCGAGCGCATCAGCAGCGCCGGGCTGTTGATGCCGCCGCCGGCCAGCACGTAGTGCCGCGCCTTGACCGTGACCGTGCGCCCGGTCGGCGCCACGCAGCGTTCGTCCATCGCCACGCATTGCAGGCCGGTGACCTTGTCGCCGCTCATCAGCAGTTTTTCCGCCCGGGCCAGGTACAGCAGTTCTGCCCCCTTTTCCAGGGACGCGGGAATGGTCGTGACCATCATCGACTGCTTGGCGTTGGTCGGGCAGCCCATGCCGCAGTAGCCCAGGTTCCAGCAGCCGCGCACGTTGCGCGGGATCACGTGCCAGCTGTAGCCGAGCGCCTCGCAGCCCTTGCGGATCACGTCATTGTTGGCGTTGGGCGGAACCAGCCACGGGGCGATGCCGAGGCGCTGCTCCATTTTCTCGAACCACGGCGCCATCTCGGCGGGGCTGTGGCCCTTGACGTTGTGCTCCTTGGCCCAGTGCTCCAGGGTCGGCTCCGGGGTGCGGAAGCTCGACGTCCAGTTGACCAGCGTGGTGCCGCCCACCGCCCGGCCCTGAAGGATGGTGATCGCGCCGTCCTTGCTCAGGCGGCCGATGCCTTCCTGGTAGAGGCTGCTGTAGGCCTGGTCCTCCAGCAGTTTGAAGTCGCTGCTGGTCTTGAGCGGCCCCTCTTCGATCAGCAGTACCTTGAGGCCGGCGGCGCTGAGGATCTCCGCGGTGGTGCCGCCGCCGGCACCGCTGCCGATGATCGCCACGTCGGCTTCCAGTGTCAGGTCGTCGGTCAGCTGCGCGCCGTTGTGGGTCTTCCAGCCGCGGGCGAGGCCTTCGCGGAACGGGTCGGGTACGGGCATGTTCAGGCTCTCTTATTGTTGACTGCCGGACGGCAGGGTTCGGCGGCGGCGACGCGGTTCAGACAGAGGGCGGGCCGGGATAGCCGCAATGGGCCCAGGACTCGGCGCGCTTGTACCAGGCCATCATCACCATCTGCAGCAAGGAGCTGTGGCCCATGCGCAGCAGGCTCAGCGAGCTGTTCCGCCAGCGTTCGAGGAAGTGCCGGACGGCCTCCGGTTCGGCGTTTTCCCAACTGCCCCAGATCCCGGTCAGCGGGCCCCGGGTCACGACCATGCCCAGCACGTCGAACAGTTGCCGGCTGAGCTTGAGCATTTCCGGCGAGAGATGGTCGAGGCCGTGGTCGAGCGACTGGAGGGTGTCCTCGACGGCGGCGGCCATTTTGTCGGCGGCCACGGCGCCGTCGAGCATCACCGGGATCAGGGCGCGCAGGAACGGCAGGTCGTTGCTGCGCAGCGCGGCATAGCCGCTGGCCGGCACGCTGGACGAACAGCCGCTGAGGCTGGCGCCCAGGCCGGCGGTGGCGAGGAACGCCGTGGCGCCGAGGCTGAACTTCAGCAGGCCGCGGCGCGACAGCGCAGGTGTTTCGGTCAGGCTTGGGTGCATTGTTGTTATTACCCGGCGGTGACGGTGGTCAGCGAATGAACAGTTTCTGGATCAGTTTCTGGATCGCTGTGCCGTAGGGCGGGTAGATCAGCTTCGCGGCGTTGAAGCGCTGCTTGACCAGCACGCCCTTGGCCTTGCTGAACGTCAGGAACCCCTCGTGCCCATGGTAGTGGCCCATGCCGGACGGGCCGATGCCGCCGAACGGCATGTCGTCCTGGGCCACGTGCAGCAGCGTGTCGTTGAGGCAGACGCCGCCGGAGTGGGTCTCGTGCAGCACGCGTTCCTGTTCGCGCTTGTCGTAGCCGAAGTAGTAAAGGGCCAGAGGACGGGGTCGCCGGTTGATGTAGGAGAATGCCTGTTCCACATCCCGGTACGGCACGATCGGCAGCAGCGGGCCGAAGATCTCGTCCTGCATCACGGTCATGTCGTCGCTGACGTTCAGCAGCAGGCTGTGGGGCATGCGCCGGCCCTGGCCCTGCTCGAACAGCGGAATCAGCAGCGCGCCCTTGCCGGTGGCGTCGCTGAGGTAGCCGTTGAGCCGAGCCAACTGGCGCTCGTTGATGATCGCGGTGTAGTCCGGGTTGTCGGCCAGGGTCGGGTAGAACCGGTGCGCGACCTGGCGGTAGGCTTCGACGAAGGCGCCGACCCGGTCTTCCGGCACCAGCACGTAGTCCGGAGCGACGCAGGTCTGGCCGGCGTTGATCATCTTGCCGAAGGCGATGCGTTCGGCGGCGTCCTTGAGCGGCACGTCACGGGACACGATGGCCGGGGACTTGCCGCCCAGCTCCAGGGTCACCGGCGTGAGGTTTTCCGCCGCCGCGCGCATCACGTGCTTGCCGATGCTGGTGGCGCCGGTGAACAGTAGGTGGTCGAAACGCAGTTTCGAGAACGCGACGCCGACGTCCGACTCGCCGAGCACCACGCACACCAGGTCTTCGGGGAAGATCCGCGCCAGCAGGGCCTTGAGCAGCAGGCCGGTGGCCGGGGTCGATTCGCTGAGCTTGAGCATCACCCGGTTGCCCGCCGCGAGCGCGCCGGTCAGCGGGCCGATGGCCAGGAACAGCGGGTAGTTCCACGGCACGATCACGCCGACCACGCCCAGCGGCTGGTACACGACCTTGGCCGAGGCCGGCTGGAAGGCGAGGCCGACCTTGCGCCGCGACGGTTTCATCCAGCCCTTGAGGTGACGGCTGGCGTAGTGGATGCCGTGCAGGCTGGGCATCAGCTCGGCGATCAGGGTTTCGTCGGCGCTGCGGTGGCTGAAGTCGGAGCTGATCGCGTCGACCAACGCCTGCCGTTCATCGCTGAGCAGGTCGCGCAGGGCCTTGAGCCATTGCTGGCGCTGGGCGGCGGGTGGCATCGGGTTGGCGGCGTAGGCGGCCCGTTGCGCGTCGAACAGCCGGTTGAGCTCTTCCAGCGGCTGTTGCAGCGATTGCAGGTAGGCGATATCGGCAGTCATTGTCGGCTCCGGTTTTGTTGTCGTGAGGAACTTTTTAGAGTCTATGCTCTAGAAAGTCAATTCACTTCCTGGCGCGGCAAGGTTTTATCCCGTTCCGGATAGGTCGTAAGATGCCCCTCAACGCACTCTGAATTAAAGCTCAAGCCATGGCCCCACGGATCAAAACCAGCGAGCGCATCGTGCAGAACAGCCTCGAGCTGTTCAATCAGCAGGGCGAGCGCAGCATCAGCACCAACCACATCGCCGCCCACATGGAGATCTCTCCGGGCAACCTGTACTACCACTTCCCCAACAAGCAGGCGATCATCGCCGTGCTGTTCAGTGAGTACGAAACCCTGGTGGACAGCTTCCTGCGCCCGCCCCAGGGGCGCCCGGCCACGGTCGAGGACAAGCGCTACTACCTCAAGGAGCTGCTGTCGGCGATGTGGCGCTACCGGTTCCTGCACCGCGACCTGGAACACTTGCTCGACAGCGATCCCGACCTGGCGGCGCGCTACCGGCGCTTTTCCCAGCGCTGCGTGATCCAGGGCACGGCCATCTACGAGGGGTTCGTCGCCGCCGGGATCCTGAAGATGGACCGGGTGCAGATCGAATCCCTGACCCTCAATGCCTGGATCATCCTCACCTCTTGGGTGCGGTTCCTGTGCACCACCCGCGAGAACGCCAAGCACCTGAGCGAACAGGCCGTCAAACGCGGCGTGTACCAGGTGCTGGTGCTGGAGGCTGGGTTCGTCACCGAGCAGGCGCGCGACGAGGTCAACGCCCTGTTCGACGAGTTCTACGTGCCGCTGGCCCAGGCCCTCGAAGAAACGCCGTAACCCCTTCTTTTGAACAAGGAGTCGTCCGCTATGCCGATTGCGCAACTGATCAGCCCTCAAGCGCTGGATGCCCGCAAGGATCAGCCGGGACTGGTGATCCTCGATTGCCGCTTTGCCCTGGAGGATCCGGACTACGGCCAGCGCAGCTACGCCGAGGGGCACATCGCCGGGGCGCATTTCGCCGACCTTGAGCGCGACCTCAGCGGCCCGGTGGTCAAGGGCGTGACCGGTCGCCATCCGCTGCCGGAGCCGGCGGCGCTGGTGGAGCGCCTGCAAGCGTTCGGCATCGATGCCGGCAGCGACATCGTGCTCTACGACGACGGCCCCGGCGCCTACGCGGCGCGGGCCTGGTGGCTGCTGGCGTGGCTGGGCAAGCGCGACGGCGTGTTCATCCTCGACGGCGGGCTCAAGGCCTGGCACGCCGCCGGGTTGCCGCTGAGCCTGGATCCGCCGTCGACGTTCCGCGGCAGCTTCAGCGGCCAGCCGGACCTGCGCTTGCTGCTAAGCGCCGCGCAACTGCAGCAGCGCCTGGGCCAGAGCGGCCTGACCCTGCTCGACGCCCGGGCCCTGCCGCGCTTCAAGGGCGAGGTGGAGCCGATCGATCCGGTCGCCGGCCACATCCCCGGCGCGCAATGCGCGGCGTTCACCGACAATCTGGGCAGCGACGGCAGGTTCCTGCCGGCCGACCGGCTCAAGCAGCGCTTCGCGGCGCTGCTCGGCGACCGCTCACCGGGCGAACTGGTGGCCTACTGCGGCTCCGGGGTGACGGCGTGCCATAACCTGTTCGCCTTGTGCCTGGCCGGCTATCCGTTGGCCGAGCTGTATGCCGGTTCCTGGAGCGAATGGATCAACGACCCGGCCCGGGGCATCGCCACCGGCGAGTGACCGGCGGCGCCTTGACTGGCGCCATCGCCAGCAGGCTGGCTCCAACAGAGGATTGCGGTTGAATGCAACTCCTTGTTCGCCGCAGACCCTGTGGGAGCCAGCCTGCTGGCGATGGCGTCCGGTCAGGCAGCACTGCACTGACTGACATACCGCTCAAGGCGAGGCGGCAAGGTGCGTTTCAGCGCGCCAGCGAATGCCGTGCGCTGCGGTACGCCGCCGGCCCCACGCCATAGACCTGCTTGAACTGCCGGCTCAGATGGCTCTGGTCGGCAAAGCCCAGTTGCGCGGCGACCTCCACCGGCAAGCAGCCGCCTTGCAGCAAGCCCCGGGCGCGGGCGATCCGTTGCTGCATCAGCCAGGTGTGGGGCGGCATGCCGGTGGCGCGGCGGAACACCCGGGCGAAGTGGAAGGGCGACAGGTTCACCGCCGCCGCCAACTCCTCCAGTGAAGGCGGCGCCGCCAGTTGCGCGTGCAGCAGCTCCTTGGCGCGGACCACCGCCCGATGTTCCTTGCCCGGATTGCCTGCGACCGGCACTGCCGCATGTCGTTGCAAGAGCTGCAGCATCAGCTCGCGCCATGCCGTTTGCTGCTGCAGCGCAGTGGCCGGGCTTTCCAGCAGGCGATGCAACTGGCAGAAACCGGCGACCAGGTCCGGGTCGCGGTACAGCGTCGCCCCGAAGGCCGGCAGCGGCGCGGTCGGCAGTTCGAGCTCTTCCAGCAGTGACAGGATCTTGCCGGTGTCGGGATAGAACGCCCGGTACAGCCAGCCGTCGTCGGTGCCCTTGTGGCCGGTGTGCAGCTCGTCCGGGTTGATCAGCACCAGGGTGCCGCTGCCCGCCAGGTGTTCGGCGCCGCGGTAGCGGTAGCGCTGGGCGCCGGCCATGATCATGCCGATCACGTAGCCGTCGTGGACATGGGGCGCGAAGCGCTGGTCGATGTAGCGCGCCGACAGCAGCTCGATCCCGGCCAGCGGCTCGGTCTGCCAGAAACGGATCGATTCGCCCGGGCCGCTCATGCCGTCAACCGCGCCCGGCCGCGGTCAGCCACTGCGGGATGCGCCGTTCCAGGTAATAGCCGGGCTGGCGCAGCGTGCCGTCGACGAAACCGACATGGCCGCCCCGGGCCTGCAGTTCGAAACGGGTCGAGGCGGACAGCTCGGCGGCCTGCGGCAGACTGTGGGGGAACACGAAGGGGTCGTCCGCCGCCTGGATGATCAGGGTCGGGGTGCGGATCTCGCCGAGGAAGTAACGGCTGGAGGCGCGGCGGTAGTAGTCCTCGGCGTCGGCAAAACCGTTCAGCGGCGCGGTCACCCGGCCGTCGAAGTCCCAGAAGGTGCGCATGTTCTCCAGCGAGCCTAAGGCCGCCAGCGTCGCCAGGCCGTCTTCGCGGCCGTCGTGCTGGAACCGGCGCTGCTTGTTCTTGATGTAGGCGACCATCTCGCGCATGAAGTGCGCCTGGTAGACCTTGGAGAAGCCTTGGCCGATGCGGTCGGCGCACTGGTCGAGGCGAAACGGCACCGACACCGCCACCGCACCGAGCACGCCGCTGGCGCTGCCGGTCTCCCCCAGGTGCTTGAGCAGGACGTTGCCGCCCAGGGAGTAGCCGACCGCATACAGAGGCGCCAAGGGCCGCTTGGCCTTCAGGTGGCGGATGGCTTCGGCCAGGTCTTCGCTGGCGCCGGAATGGTAGCTGCGCGCCAACAGGTTCGGCTCGCCCGAGCAGCCCCGCCAGTTCAGCGCGACGCTGGCCCAGCCCTGCGCGGCGAGGGCCGCCTGGATCCCGGCGACGTACGGCGAGTTGGACGAGCCGGTCAGCCCGTGCAGCACCAGCACCAGCGGCGCCTCGGCGCTGTGGGGGCCGTGCCAGTCGAGGTCGAGGAAGTCGCCGTCGTCGAGCCACAGCCGTTCGCGCTGGCGGTCAAGGTGCACGGTCTTGCGCCACAGCGGCCCCCACAGTGTCTGCAGGTGCGGATTGCCGAGGCCGAAGGCGGGGGTGAACGGTTCAGGTGAGGCGGACACGACGATTCTCGATGCGGCGTTGGGGCAAACCCTGTTGTGGCGACGGAGCAAGCACCCTCGCCACAGGGTGTTCAGTGCGTTGTCAGCCGGCGACCGGGGCCATGCGCTGCCACAGCGCGTAATGCACCTGCCCGGACTTCTGTTCGCGGTGCAGGCGCCAGTTGCCCGGCAGGCCGAGGGTCGACGGCGCGCTTTCGCTTTCAGTGTAGATCCACGCATCGGCGGCCAGCCACTGCCGTTCCTCCAGCAGGGCGCACACCGCCGGCAGCAGGTTCTGGTTGAACGGCGGGTCGAGGAACACCAGGTCGAACGCGCGGGCCGGCTGGGTCTCCAGGTAGCGCAGCGCGTCGGCGGTCTGCACCTGGCCGGTGGTGCAGCGCAGGGTGCCCAGGTGCTCCTTGAGGCTGGACACCGCGACATGGCTGGCGTCCAGCGCCTGGCCCATGGCCGCGCCACGGGACAGGGCCTCAAGGAACAGCGCGCCGCTGCCGGCGAACGGGTCGAGCACCTTGGCCCCCGGCACGTACGGCATGAGCCAGTTGAACAGGGTCTCGCGCACCCGGTCCGGCGTCGGGCGCAGGCCTTCGACGTCGGGGAAGCTCAGTTTGCGGCTGCGCCATTCGCCGCCGATGATGCGCAGCTGGTTCACGCCGTTGTGTTGGCGCTGGGGGGATTTCTTCTGCTGGGCCATTAATGCTCCGGAACCCCGAGCGGCTGCTCGGCGGGTTTGTCAGATGGGGCCGGTAACGGCTTTTGCGGCACGGTCGGGCCAGCGCTGACGATGACCAGCTTGTCCGTGCTCAGGTGTTTGTTCATCGCATCCTTGACCTGCTCGACCGTCAGGCTCTGGGACTGGCGCATGAAGTCGTCCAGGTAGCTCAGCGGCAGGTTGTAGAAGCCCATGGCGCCGAGCTGGCCGACGATGTCGGCGTTGCTGGCGGTGGACAGCGGGAAGCTGCCGGCCAGTTCGCGCTTGGCGTCGTCGAGCTCTTTTTGGGTCGGGCCGCTCTTGAGGTAGTCGGCCAGCACGTCCTGCACCAGTTTAAGGGTGCCCTCGCTCATCTCGGCGCGGGTCTGCAGGTTGATCATGAACGGGCCCCGGGCCTGCATCGGGCTGAACGCCGAGTACACGCCGTAGGTCAGGCCGCGCTTCTCGCGCACTTCGCTCATCAGCCGGGTGCCGAAACCGCCGCCGCCCAGGATCTGGTTGCCCATCGACAGCGCCGCGTAGTCCGGGTCGTCACGGTCGATGCCCAGCTGCGCGAGCATCAGGTTGGTCTGCTTGGACGGGAACTCGATGTGGCCGACGCTGGCCTTGGGCTCCTGCGGCGGGGCGATCTTCGCCAGCGCCGGGCCCTTGGGCAGGGCGGCGGACACCTGGTTGGCGATGGCCTCGGCCTCGCTGCGCGACAGGTCGCCCACCAGGGCGATCACTGCGTTGCCGGCGGCGTAGGCCTTGGCGTGGAAGTCGCGCAGCTGCGCCAGGGTGATCTTCGGCACGCTCTGGGCATCGCCGTCGCTGGCGTGGGCATACGGATGATCGCCGTACAGGCGCTTCATCAGTTCCAGGCTGGCGAGCTTGCCGGGGCTTTGCTTCTGGTATTCGAAGCCGGCGAGCAGCTGGTTCTTGATGCGGGCGAAGGAGTCGGCGGGGAAGGTCGGCTTGCCCACCACGTCGCAGAACAGCTTGAGCGCCGGCTCGCGCTTGTCCGCCGCGCTCAGGCTGCGCAGCGAGGCGATGGCCATGTCCTTGTAGGCGCCGTTGCCGAAGTCCGCGCCCAGGCCTTCAAAGCCCTGGGCGATGGCGCTGACGTCCTTGCCGGCCACGCCTTCGTTGAGCATGGCGTTGGTCAGCACGGCCAGGCCCGGCGCGTTGCCGTCCTGGCTGCTGCCGGCGGAGAAGATCAGGCGCATGTCGAACATCGGCAGCTCGCGGGCCTCGACGAACAGCACCCGGGCGCCTTCGGCGGTGTGCCAGGTCTGCACGTCGAGCTTGCGGCTGGCCGGGGCCTTGCCGTCCAGTTCGGCCAGCGACTGGAGTTTCTGGCTGGACTTGGCGTTGTCCAGCGCTTCGCTGGCGCCGGTCTTGTCGCCGGGGGCGAAGTACAGCGCGCTGGCGCCGATCAGCGCCGCGGCGAGCAGGCCGAGCATCAGGCGTGGGGTTTTGCGCTCACTCATGAGTCGTCTCCAGGGGCAGGACATGGGCGACGCTGAGACGTTCGCGGGTGAAATACAGTTTGGCGGCGTTCTGGATGTCTTGCGGGGTGACGCTTTCCAGGTCGGCGAGTTCGGTGTCCATCAGTTTCCACGACAGGCCGACGGTCTCCAGCTGGCCGATGGCGCTGGCTTGGCTGGTGATCGAGTCGCGCTCGAACACCAGGCCGGCGATCACTTGGGCGCGCACCCGCTCCAGTTCTTCGGCGGACGGCGCGGTGGTCTTCAACTGTTCCAGCAGTTTCCACAGGCCGGCCTCGGCCTGGGCCATGGTCTTTTTCTTCTGGGTGTTGGGCGTAGCGGACAGGGTGAACAGGCTGTCGCCGCGGGTGTAGGCGTCGTAGCTCGACGCGCCGCCGGACACCAGCTCCTCGCCGCGCTCCAGCTGGGTCGGGATGCGCCCGCTGTAGCCGCCGTCGAGCAGGGCCGAGATCAGGCGCAGGGCGTTGACCGAGCGCTTGTCGTCGGCGGTGGACAGGCTCGGCACGTTGAAGGCGAGCATCAGGCTGGGCAGTTGCGTCTGCACATGCAGGGTGATCTGGCGTTCGCCGGGTTCGGCCAGCTCCAGCGGCTTCTTCGCCGGCGGCACATCGCGCTTGGGGATCGGCCCGAAGTAGCGCTGGGCGAGGGTCTTCACCTCGTCCGGGGTGACGTCGCCGACCACCACCAGGGTGGCGTTGTTCGGCACGTACCAGGATTCGTACCAGTGGCGCAGCTCCTGGACCGTCATCCGGTCGAGGTCGGCCATCCAGCCGATGGTCGGCGTGTGGTAGCCGCTGGCCGGGTAGGCCATGGCCTTGAAGCGTTCGAAGGCCTTGGACATCGGCTTGTCGTCGGTGCGCAGGCGGCGCTCCTCCTTGATGACCTCGATCTCCTTGGCGAACTCCTCCGGCGGCAGGCGCAGGCTGGCCATGCGGTCGGCTTCCAGCTCGAAGGCCACGCCCAGGCGGTCGCGGGCCAGCACCTGGTAGTACGCGGTGAAGTCGTCGCTGGTGAAGGCGTTCTCTTCGGCACCCAGGTCGCGCAGGATCAGCGAGGCTTCGCCGGGGCCGATTTTCTCGCTGCCCTTGAACATCATGTGTTCGAGGGCGTGGGACAGGCCGGTCTGGCCCGGGGTCTCGTAGCTGGAGCCGACCTTGTACCAGACCTGCGACACCACCACGGGCGCGCGGTGGTCTTCGCGCACGACGACCTTCAGGCCGTTGTCGAGGGTGAATTCATGGGTCGGTTGCGGGTCGGCCGCCAGGGCCGACAAGGGCAGGCAGACGGTGCCGAGCAGCAGGCCGGCGGCGCGGCGGGCGAGAGCGTTCATTGATTTTCAAACCTGTTGTGCTGCCCGCTTGGCCTTAGCCTAGGCGGGCGAGGAGGTGCTAGGATACTGATCCGTTTTACCGGCGGCCACGCCTATCGGGTCCGCAGACTTGTTCGGGCTGTATGGGTTCGCGGCAAAAGGCTTTGGTTTCTCAGCTAAACTTTGCCTTTTCGCCGATTTTGCCGGTTTAGTCCTTCGTTAAGACGATTCTTTTGAGGTGCCGCGGGCGCCTCGACAACAGGTTGCGCGTGAACAAGCTGGATCAAACACAGTCTGTTCTGCATCGAATATTCAATTGCCGGGGCGCCTGATGGCGCGTCGCTACCGTGAGATAGCCGTCCTCCATGTTTGGTTCCAACGACGACAAGAAGAACCCAGCTGCCGCTGGCGAGAAGAAAAGCCTGTTCGGATGGCTGCGCAAGAAGCCGGCGGCCGAACAGCCGGCGGCCGCGCCTGAGCCGGCCCCGGCACCCGTAGCGCCAGAGACGCCGGTTGTCCCGCCGGTCGCCGAGCCCCTATCGCAGCCAGTGCCGCAGCCGTCGGCCCAAGCCGCGCCTGAACCTGCTGCTGCCCCTGAGCTGCCGTTGGCCCCGGCCAAAGAGCCCTGGCTGACCCTGCCCGTGGCGGAAGAGCCGGTGGCGCTGGTCGAAGAGACCGTGGCCCACGTGACGCCGCCGATCCCAGCGGCGCCTGCCGCTTTCGCCCCAGAGCCGGTGGCGGCGCCGGTCGTTCCTGAGGTGCCGGTGGTGGCCGAGCCGGCCGCTCCCGTCGTTCCTCCCGCAACCCCTTACGTAGCCCCTCCCGTAGCGCCTCACGTAGCCGCGCCGGTTGCGCCGGCCGTCGAAACGCCCGAGCCTGCACCTGCACCTGCACCTGCACCTGCACCTGCACCTGCACCTGCACCTGCACCTGCACCTGCACCTGCACCTGCACCTGCACCTGCACCGGTTGCCGTGGCGCCGGTCGCGGCCGTTGCAGCCGTCGAAGCGCCGGCCGAACCGCCGCGCACCGAAGAAGCCAAGGCCGGTTTCTTCGCCCGCCTCAAGCAAGGCCTGTCCAAGACCAGCGCCAGCATCGGCGAGGGCATGGCCAGCCTGTTCCTCGGCAAGAAAGCCATCGATGACGACCTGCTCGACGAGATCGAGACCCGCCTGCTGACCGCCGACGTCGGCGTCGAGGCCACCTCGGTGATCATTCAGCGCCTGACCCAGAAGGTCGCCCGCAAGGAGCTGGCCGACGCCGACGCGTTGTACAAATCCCTGCAGGCCGAACTGGCCGCGATGCTCAAACCGGTCGAGCAGCCGCTGAAGATCGCCTCGCAGGCCAAACCGTACGTGATCCTCGTGGTCGGCGTGAACGGCGCCGGCAAGACCACCACCATCGGCAAGCTGGCCAAGAAGCTGCAGCTGGAAGGCAAGAAGGTCATGCTGGCCGCCGGCGACACCTTCCGTGCCGCAGCGGTGGAGCAGCTGCAGGTCTGGGGCGAGCGCAACCGGATCCCGGTGATCGCCCAGCACACCGGCGCCGACTCGGCCTCGGTGATCTTCGACGCCGTGCAGGCCGCCAAGGCCCGGGGCATCGACGTGCTGATCGCCGACACGGCCGGTCGCCTGCACACCAAAGACAACCTGATGGAAGAGCTGAAGAAGGTTCGCCGGGTGATCGGCAAGCTCGACGCCGACGCGCCGCACGAAGTGCTGCTGGTGCTCGACGCCGGCACCGGCCAGAACGCCATCAACCAGGCCAAGCAGTTCAACCAGACCGTCGCATTGACCGGCCTGGCCCTGACCAAGCTCGATGGCACCGCCAAGGGCGGAGTGATCTTCGCCCTGGCCAAGCAGTTCGGCCTGCCGATCCGCTACATCGGCGTCGGTGAGGGCATCGACGACCTGCGCACCTTTGAAGCCGAACCCTTTGTCCAGGCCTTGTTTGCCGAGCGGGAGCGTTCATGATTCGATTCGAACAGGTCGGCAAGCGCTACCCGAACGGTCACGTCGGCCTGCATGAGCTGAGCTTCCGTGTCCGCCGTGGCGAATTCCTGTTTGTCACCGGCCATTCCGGCGCCGGCAAATCCACCTTGCTGCGCCTGCTGCTGGCGATGGAGCGTCCCACCAGCGGCAAGCTGCTGTTGGCCGGGCAAGACCTGAGCACCATCAGCAACGCGCAGATCCCGTTCCTGCGCCGGCAGATCGGCGTGGTCTTCCAGAACCACCAGCTGCTGTTCGACCGCACGGTGTTCAACAACGTCGCGCTGCCGCTGCAAATTCTCGGGCTGTCCAAGGCCGAGACCGCCAAGCGCGTCGACTCGGCGCTGGAGCGCGTGGCGCTGTCGGACAAGGCCGACCTGTACCCGGGCGACCTCTCCACCGGTCAGCAACAGCGCGTGGGCATCGCCCGCGCCATCGTTCACCGTCCGGCCCTGCTGCTGGCGGACGAACCCACCGGTAACCTCGATCCGCGCCTGGCGGCCGAGATCATGGGCGTGTTCGAAGACATCAACCGTCTGGGCACCAGCGTGCTGATCGCCAGCCACGACCTGGCCCTGATCGCCCGCATGCGTCACCGCATGCTCACCTTGCAGCGCGGCCGATTGATCGGCGACGGGGAGGCCGGCGTATGAGCGCGACTCGCAGTCCGAAGGTTTCCGAACGGGTGGCCCCCAAGGCCGCCGATCCGCAGCCGCCGAAGAAAAAGGCCAGCCATGACGATGACGGCCCGGATTTCGCCACGCTGTTCCGCGCTTGGCTCGAAAGCCACCGGGCCAGCTGGGTCGACAGCCTGCGCCGCCTCGGCAAGCAGCCGATCGGCAGCTTCTTCACCTGCATGGTGATGGCGGTGGCGCTGAGCCTGCCGATGGGCCTGTCGCTTCTGCTGAACAACATCGAACGCCTGGGCGGCTCGTGGCAGCGGGCGGCGCAGATTTCGCTGTACCTGCAACTCGACGCCAGCCCGGAGCAGGGCGAGTCGCTGCGTGACCGGATCAAAGGCATGCCGGGCGTCGCCGAGGCCGAGTACGTCGGTCGCGACCAGGCGCTGGAAGAGTTCCAGCAGCAGTCCGGCCTGGGCGAGGCCCTGCGCGAGCTGCCGGAAAACCCGCTGCCCGGCGTGGTGCTGGTGACGCCGAAGGAAGTCGACAAGGCGAACCTGGAAGCATTGAGACAAACACTTTCCGAACTGCCCAAGGTACAGCAGGCGCAACTTGATCTAGTCTGGGTCGAGCGTCTGGCCGCCATCCTCAAGCTGGGCGACCGTTTCGTGTTCGGGCTGACGGTGCTGCTGGTTTCCGCATTACTTTTGGTGATAGGCAATACCATTCGTCTTCATATCGAAAACCGCCGCACAGAGATAGAAGTGATTAAACTCGTCGGCGGCACCGACAGCTATGTGCGGCGTCCCTTCCTTTATATGGGGGCGTTGTACGGCTTCGGTGCGGGGGTTCTGTCCTGGGGTGTCCTGGCGTTCGGCCTGGACTGGCTGAACGACGCGGTGGTCGGGCTGGCCGGCCTGTACGGCAGCGATTTCGCGCTGGCCGGCGTGCCGGTCGCCGACGGTCTGTCGCTCTTGCTTGGCGCGGTGCTGTTGGGTTATATCGGTGCATGGATTGCAGTCGCACGTCATCTCAGGGAGCTGGCGCCGAAGTAGAATCTTTTTGCGCGTGATTGACCTCACGGTTTCAAGGGGAACTTGTTCAGCGGTTCCCGGTCAATTTTCGCAGTGCCAATGGCACGAGTATGTAAGTGGGAGGTTTTTTCGCATGACCAATTCTTTGCAGCCTGCGTACGCGTTGGTTCCGGGTGCGAACCTGGAAGCCTATGTGCACACCGTCAACAGCATTCCGTTGCTGTCGCCGGAGCGGGAGCGTGAACTGGCCGAGAGTCTCTACTATGAGCAGGATCTTGAGGCGGCTCGGCAGATGGTGCTCGCCCACCTGCGGTTTGTCGTACACATTGCCCGCAGCTATTCTGGCTACGGTCTGGCTCAGGCCGACCTGATCCAGGAAGGCAACGTCGGCCTGATGAAGGCCGTGAAGCGTTTCAACCCGGAAATGGGCGTTCGTCTGGTGTCCTTCGCGGTGCACTGGATCAAGGCCGAGATCCACGAGTTCATCCTGCGCAACTGGCGGATCGTGAAGGTCGCGACCACCAAGGCCCAGCGCAAGCTGTTCTTCAACCTGCGCAGCCAGAAGAAGCGTCTGGCCTGGCTGAACAACGAGGAAGTCCACCGTGTGGCGGAAAGCCTCGGCGTCGAGCCGCGGGAAGTGCGTGAGATGGAAAGCCGTCTGACCGGCCACGACATGGCCTTCGACCCGGCCGCGGAAGCGGACGACGACAGCGCTTTCCAGTCGCCGGCCAACTATCTGGAAGACCACCGGTACGACCCGGCCCGTCAACTGGAAGACGCCGACTGGAGCGACAACTCCAACCACAACCTGCACGAAGCGCTGGAAGTGCTGGACGAACGCAGCCGTGACATCCTCTACCAGCGCTGGCTGGCGGAAGAGAAGGCCACGCTGCACGACCTGGCGCAGAAGTACAACGTGTCGGCCGAGCGTATCCGTCAGCTTGAGAAAAGCGCGATGAACAAGCTCAAGTCGTCGATTGCCGCATGACCGGCCGCCCGGCATAAGAAAACGCCCCGATCAGCGATGATCGGGGCGTTTTCGTTTGTGGCCCTGTCCAGGTGAAGCCCTGCGGTGATTGGGCTGACGCCATCGCCAGCAGACTGGCTCCCACATGGGGGAGGGCGGCTGAATGCAGCATTCGTGTTCGCCGCGGGATCCTGTGGGAGCCAGCCTGCTGGCGATGTCGGCCTTACTGGGTCCAGGGCGCCCGGCGCGAATCGTTCAGGCCCAGCAGATAGCTGTCTCCGCCCAACTGGTTCATCTGCTGGCGGATCCAGCTCGCCCGGCGCAGGACGTACGGGCTCGGGCGGCTGGCGCTCCAGGCCCGCGGGTTGGGCAGCACGGCGGCGAGCAGGCTGGACTGCTGGCGCGACAGCGAGCGGGCGCCGGTGCCGAAGTGATGCCGTGCCGCCGCCTCGGCGCCGAACACGCCGTCGCCCCACTCCGCGCTGTTCAGGTACACCTCAAGGATCCGCTGCTTGGGCCAAAGCACTTCGATCAGCGCGGTGAACCAGGCCTCCAGCCCTTTGCGCAGGTAGCTGCGGCCCGACCACAGGAACAGGTTCTTCGAGACCTGCTGGCTCAGCGTGCTGGCGCCGCGGATCGAGCCGCCCAGTTCGTTGTGGGCCAGCGCCGCGCGGATCGCGCTGATGTCGAAGCCCCAGTGCTCGGGGAATTTCTGGTCTTCCCCGGCGATCACCGCCACCTTGAGGTCGTCGGAGATCTCGTCCCACGGTTTCCAGGTGCGCTGCAGGTCGATGGGCTCGCCGTCGACCCAGGACTCGACCTTGCGTTCGACCATCAGCGCCGTGCCCGGCGGCGGCACGAAGCGGAACAGCACGACCAGCAAGACACTGCCGCCCGCGAACCAGAGCAGCGCCTTCGACAGGCGACGGAAAAATGAACGCAGCATAGAGATGGCTTGGCCGAACCGGATGAGCGGGCCATTATACAGACCCTGCCGACCGAGTCTGACTGGAGTTCTTCATGCTGCGTAGCTTTCTGATGCTGGCCGCTTTTTTCGGCTTCACCGGTGTCGGCCTGGGCGCGTTCGCCGCCCACGGCCTGAAAAGCCGCCTGACCCCCGAGTACCTGGCGATCTTCCACACCGGCGTCACCTATCAACTGGTTCACGCCTTGGCGCTGTTCGGCGTGGCGCTGCTGGCCACCCAGGTGCCGGGGCGTCTGGTCGCCTGGGCCGGTGTCTCGTTCAGCATCGGCATCCTGCTGTTCTCCGGCAGCCTGTACCTGTTGACCACCGTCGGCATCGGCAAGCTCGGCATTATTACCCCGTTCGGCGGCCTGGCCTTCCTGGTCGGCTGGGTGTGCCTGGGGCTGGCCGCCTGGCGTTTGCCGCTGACCGCTTGACGCTTGGTGCTGACCTTTAGGTCATGATCGGGCTAGAATGCCAGCCCCTAAAAATGATGGCGGCATCGCGCATGCGCATTCAGTTGAACGGCGAATCCTATGAACTGCCCGACGGTGAGACCGTTGCGGCCCTGCTGACCCGTCTGGAACTGACCGGACGCCGGGTGGCGGTCGAGCTCAATCTGGATATCGTCCCGCGCAGCCAGCATGCCGAGACCACGCTCAACGACGGCGACAATGTCGAAGTGGTGCACGCCATCGGCGGCGGCTAGTCCCGCCGGCCCCGTGGCCCGGCCATCCTGCAAGACCCTCACCTTTGAAGAGGATTTCCCATGAGCATCGTTCGCAGCGACAAGCCTTTCGTTCTGGCCGGTCGTACCTACCAGTCGCGTTTGCTGGTCGGCACCGGCAAGTACCGTGACATGGAAGAGACCCGTCTGGCCATCGAGGCCTCGGGCGCCGAGATCGTCACCTTCGCCGTGCGTCGCACCAACCTCGGCCAGATCGAGGGCGAACCGAACCTGCTCGACGTGCTGTCGCCGGACCGCTATACCTTCCTGCCGAACACCGCCGGCTGCTACGACGCGGTCGAGGCCGTGCGCACCTGCCGCCTGGCCCGTGAGCTGCTCGACGGCCACAACCTGGTGAAACTGGAAGTGCTGGCGGACCAGAAGACCCTGTTCCCCAACGTGATCGAAACCCTCAAGGCCGCCGAAACGCTGGTCAAGGAAGGCTTCGACGTGATGGTCTACACCAGCGACGACCCGATCGTCGCCCGCCAGCTGGCGGAAACCGGCTGCATCGCGGTCATGCCGCTGGCCGGCCTGATCGGCTCGGGCCTGGGGATCTGCAACCCGTACAACCTGCAGATCATCCTGGAAGAGGCGAACATCCCGGTGCTGGTGGATGCCGGTGTCGGCACCGCTTCCGACGCCGCCATCGCCATGGAACTGGGCTGCGACGCCGTGCTGATGAACTCGGCCATCGCCCACGCCCAGCAGCCGGTCATGATGGCCGAAGCCATGAAACACGCGATCGTCGCGGGCCGCCTGGCCTACCTCGCCGGCCGCATGCCGAAAAAACTCTATGCCAGCGCCTCTTCGCCGCTGGATGGTCTGATCAAGTAAGAGCCATTGATGACTGAATCGAACGACACGCCAATCCAGACGGAAGAAGGCGACGAGCGCCAACACCGCCGCATCAAGAGTTTCGTGATGCGCGCCGGGCGCATGACCGAAGGCCAGCAGCGCGGCCTGGAGCAGGGCGCGCCGAAGTTCGTGCTGCCGCTGGCCGACGCGCCGGTGGATTACGATCAGGTGTTCGGCCGCTCGGCGCCGCGCTCGCTGGAGATCGGCTTCGGCATGGGCCACTCGCTGCTGGAAATGGCGGCGGCGGCGCCGGAGCAGGACTTCATCGGCGTGGAGGTTCACCGTCCGGGTGTCGGCGCGTTGCTCAACGGCGTGCTGACCCAAGGCCTGAGCAACGTCCGCGTCTACGACTGCGATGCGATCGAAGTGCTCAACCGCTGCGTGGCCGACAACAGCCTCGATCGCCTGATGCTGTTCTTCCCGGACCCTTGGCACAAGAGCCGTCACCACAAGCGCCGCATCGTTCAGGCGTCCTTCGCTGAGCTGGTGCGCAGCAAGCTGAAGGTCGGCGGCATCCTGCACATGGCCACCGACTGGGAGCCGTATGCCGAATACATGCTGGAAGTGATGAATGTCGCCCCGGGCTATCGCAACCTCGCCGAAGACGGCAAGTGCGTGCCGCGCCCGGCCGAACGTCCGATCACCAAGTTCGAACGCCGCGGCGAACGTCTTGGGCATGGCGTGTGGGACCTGAAGTTCGAAAAGCAGTCCTGACTCAGGCTGTAGATAAACCTGTGGGAGCTGGCTTGCCAGCGATGACGGCATAACATTCAACATCATCGTCGACTGTTGCGCCCCCATCGCTGGCAAGCCCGCTCCCACAAGTTTTTATGGCGTACTCAAAGTCAGCGGCGATCCGCGACCACGCCGATCAATACGAGCACCACCAGCAACACCGGCGCCAGGCTGTAGTTGTTGAACTGGCTCAGCCCCTTCACGACCCACGGCGTGGCGTAGATCAGCGCCGCGCCGCTGCCGATCATGCACAACAGGGCCATCAGCGGGACGCGCAAGGCGCCGGCGATGCTGCCCAGGCGTTGCTCGACCCAGCCCTTGAAGTCGGCGCCGAACAGCACCAGCAGGCAACCCACCAGCGCCAGGGCGATTTCCGAAAGGTTGCTGCGGCTCCACCGGGAGACGGTGGCGAGCAGGTCGAGTATCAGATCCATGCGGGTTTCCTTAGGGCTGAAATCAGCTCAGAAATGTCTGCAGCAAGTCGTTGAGAAAGAGTTGTCCGCGCTCGGTGGCCGCCAGACGTGACGGTTCGACCTGCAGCAGGCCGCTTCGTTCGGCTTCGCGGCGGCCTTCGGCCAGCGTCTCCAGCGGCAGGCCGGTGCGTTCCGGGTACAGGCGCGATTCGACGCCGGCGGTCAGGCGCAGGGCGTTCATCAGGAATTCGAACGGCATTTCGTCGTCGGTCAGGGCCTTCTCGCCGGCCTGAAAGCTTTTGGCCGGGTTGAGGTAGTCCTTCGGCAGGCGGGTTTTCCAGGTACGCACGATGCGCCCGTCCGGATGGCTGAGCTTGCCGTGGGCGCCGGCGCCGATGCCGATGAAGTCGCCGAAGCTCCAGTAGTTGAGGTTGTGCCGCGCCGCCCGGCCGGGCTGGGCATAGGCCGAGACTTCGTACTGCGCGTAGCCATGCTCGGCCAGCAGCGCCTGCCCGGCTTCCTGGATGTCCCACAGGGTGTCGTCTTCCGGCAGCACCGGCGGCTGGTTCCAGAACACCGTGTTCGGCTCCAGCGTCAGCTGATACCAGGAAATGTGCGTCGGCTTCAGCGCGATGGCTTGGCGCAGATCGCTCAGGGCATCGTCCAGTGACTGGTCCGGCAAGCCGTGCATCAGGTCGAGGTTGAAGTTATCGAACCCGGCCTGGCGCGCCATGCCGGCGGCACGCACCGCTTCGTCACCGTTGTGGATACGGCCAAGGGCCTTGAGCTTTTCCTGCTGGAAGCTCTGGATACCGATCGACAGGCGATTGATCCCCAGTTTGCGGTAGGCGACGAACTTCTCTTGCTCGAAAGTCCCGGGGTTGGCTTCCAGGGTGATTTCGATGTCCTCGGCAAACGGGATGCGTTGTTTGACGCCTTCGAGCAAGCGGCCCAGTGCTTCGGCACTGAACAGGCTCGGCGTACCGCCGCCAAAGAAGATCGAACTCAACTCACGGCCGTACACCGCGTGCAGATCCTGATCCAGGTCGGCAAGCAACGCGTCGACGTATTCCTGTTCCGGCAGCACCGGGCTGGCGGTGTGGGAGTTGAAGTCGCAATACGGGCATTTGCGCACACACCACGGGATGTGGATGTACAGCGCCAGGGGCGGCAGCGTCGGCAACGGCGCCCGAGGCGAAGAGGCGGCGCCACCGACGATCAGTGGCGACGCAGAAGAATCACGGGTCATTTCAAGCCCAGACGCTGGCGCAGCAGATCCATTGCACGGGCGCGGTGGCTGATCTGGTTCTTGTCGCTCGGGCTCAGTTCGGCGCTGGACACGTTACGCTCCGGCACCCAGAACAGCGGGTCGTAGCCGAAACCGTGTTCACCGCTGGCGGCGGTCAGGATGCGCCCTTGCCACAGGCCTTCGCAGAGGATCGGCAGCGGATCGTCGGCGTGACGCACCAGCGCCAGCACGCAGACGAACTGTGCGCCGCGCTCGGCTTCAGGCACATCCTTCAAGGCGTCGAGCAGTTTGGCGTTGTTCGCCGCGTCGCCCTTGCCGTCGGCGTAGCGCGCCGAGTAGATGCCCGGCGCACCGCCGAGGAAATCCACCGCCAGACCCGAATCGTCGGCCAGCGCCGGCAGCCCGGAGATGCGCGCGGCATTACGGGCCTTGAGGATCGCGTTCTCGACGAACGACAGGCCGGTTTCTTCCGGCTCCACGCTGCTGAACTCGCCGATCGAGCGCAATTGCACCGAGTCGCCGAGCATGGCCTGGAGTTCCTTGAGTTTGCCGGCGTTATGGCTGGCCAGTACGAGTTGCTTGAGATTGATCATTGGCCAGGGAAAAGCTCTTGGTTGAAATTGATGGTGTTGATCTTGTCGTCGGTCTGCACCTTGATCTCGAAGGTGCGGGTTTCCTGTTGTTCCACCGGGTATTGGGCAATGTAGTAGATCGCGCCCTGTTCGGTGATCTGGCGGAAGGTCAGCGGCACGCTCTGGCTGGTCAGATCCTTGACGGTGCCGGTGACATGGGCGATCAGCGGTTTGCCGTCCTTGATTACCGAGACATTGATCACGCCTTGATACTTGCTGCGGATCAGATCGGCAGCTTTGGCGATGTCCGGTTGCAGGAACGTCGAGTTGAAGGTGTTGTAGTGCACCGTCACGTCGCCGAAGGTTTCCTGGCGTTCGCTCTTGATGACGTCGGCAGCCATGGCCGAGAGGCTCAGGCAGGCGGCCAACAGCGTGGTAATCAGGCGTCCCATGTTCGTTCTCCTCGCAATGTCGTGGTTCAGACCGCGATTCTGTGATCCTGCAGCGCCGGGCTGCTGACGCGGTAGATGCCGATCTCACCTAACAGATTAGGCCATAGCTTACTGGCCCACCCGTGGCGGTGCTGTTGATCCACGGCAAGCCGATCAATGACCTTCGCCTCACGTTCGCGGCAAAGTTCCTCAAAGTCCTCGAAGGTGCAGAAGTGGATGTTCGGCGTGTTGTACCAGGTGTACGGCAGGAACTCCGACACCGGCATCCGCCCCTTGCTCGCCAGGTACCAGCGGCAGCGCCAGTGGCCGAAGTTGGGGAAGGTGATGATGCACTGGCGGCCGACCCGCAGCATTTCGTCGAGGATCTTGTCCGGGTAGTGCACCGCCTGCAGGGCCTGGGTCATCACCACGATGTCGAAGCTGTTGCTGGCGAAGTTGCCCAGGCCCTTGTCCAGATCCTGCTCGATGACGTTGATGCCCTTGGCCACGCACTCGGCAATGTTGTCCGGGTCGTTTTCCAGACCGTAGCCGGTGACCTGCTTGTGGTCGCGCAGCCAGGTCAGCAGTTCGCCGTCGCCGCAGCCGAGGTCGAGCACGCGGCTGCCGGCGGGGATCCATTCCTGGATGATTTCCAGATCGGCTCTCATGTCTTCCTCAAAGCGTGATGCGGTTCATGTAGTTGCCGAACGCCTGCAGATAGCGCGGGATCGGAATCAGGAAGGCGTCGTGGCCCTGGGGCGCGTCGATCTCCAGGTAGCTGACGTCCTTGCGCGCCGCCATCAGCGCGTCCACCAGTTCCCGCGAGCGGGCCGGGGAGAAGCGCCAGTCGGTGGTGAACGACATCACGCAGAACTTGGCCTTCGCGCCTTCGAAGGTTTTCGCCAGGTTATCGTCGAAGTTCGCCGCCGGATCGAAGTAATCCAGCGCCTTGGTCATCAACAGGTAGGTGTTGGCGTCGAAGCGGCCGGAGAACTCTTCGCCCTGATAGCGCAGGTAGCTTTCGACCTGGAATTCGACGCTGTGGAAGTCGTAGTTGAGCTTCTCGCTCTTGAGGCCCCGGCCGAATTTCTCGCCCATGGAGTCGTCGGACAGGTACGTGATGTGCCCGACCATCCGCGCCAGCATCAGGCCGCGCTTGGGGATCACGCCGTGTTCCTGGAACGAGCCGCCGTGGAACTCCGGGTCGGTGAGGATCGCCTGGCGCGCCACTTCGTTGAAGGCGATGTTCTGCGCCGACAGCTTGGGCGCCGAGGCGATGGCCAGGCAGTGGCGCACACGGTCCGGGTAGGTGATGGTCCATTGCAGCGCCTGCATGCCGCCGAGGCTGCCGCCGATCACCGCCGCCCACTGGGTGATGCCGAGGCGGTCGGCCAGGCGCGCCTGGCTGTGCACCCAGTCTTCGACGGTGAGCACCGGGAACTCGGCGCCGAACGGCTTGCCGGTGTCCGGGTTGACGCTGCTCGGGCCGGTGGAGCCGTTGCAGCCGCCGAGGTTGTTCAGGCTGACCACGAAGAATTTGTTGGTGTCGACCGGCTTGCCGGGCCCGATGCAGCTGTCCCACCAACCGGGCTTGCGGTCGTCGGGGCTGTGGTAGCCGGCGGCGTGATGGTGGCCGGACAGGGCGTGGCAGATCAGCACGGCGTTGCTCGCTTGGGCGTTCAGCGTGCCGTAGGTTTCGTAGATCAGGTCGTAGGCGGCCAGCGAACGGCCGCAGGCCAGGGCCAGCGGTTCGCTGAAGTGCGCCGTTTGCGGCGTCACCAGACCAACAGAATCGGGGGGAAAGGCAGCTGGCATCGACCCTGCTCTCGTTGAAATGAGGCGTAAGTCTAAAGACCGGTGGGGTCAGCGGCAAGCAACCGTCGGGCCTGATTTCACCCGTTGGGTGGGCGTTGTGAAACCCTGCGTCGCAATTGTGGTGCCGCTCAAACGGTGGGAGCCAGCCTGCTGGCGATGGCGCCTTCGCAGACGCCATCGCCAACAGGCTGGCTCCCACAGGAATCTCGGTCTGATGCTGTCGGGGCGGTGGGTCAGGCCGGACGCACCAGCCCCGGCAAGTCGGGCAATGTCTTGGGCGAGCACACCCGCACCCGCTTCTGCCGGTTCAGCTCGCCGGCGACCAGGCTGACCTGGCTCTTGGAGACCCCGAACGCCTTGGCCAGGAATCCCATCAGATAGGCATTGGCCTTGCCTTCGACCGGCGGCGCGGTCAGGCGGATCTTCAGGCGGTCGCCGTGCAGCCCGGCGAAATCATCGCTGCGGGCTGCAGGTTGCAGGTGGCACTCCAGGATCAGGTCGTCGCCGTCCCAGCGGAACCAGGCCATCAGATCAGGCCGAACAGTTCCCGCGGCATCAGGGCGTAGTAGGCCAGGCGCGGGATCAGCCAGCTCTGCAGCAGTTGCAGGACGATGAAGGCGAAGATCGGCGAGATGTCCAGGCCGCCCAGGTTCGGCACCAGGCGGCGGAACGGCGCGAGCACCGGCTCCGTGATCTGCTGCACCAGCTCGGCGCCGGGGTTGTGGCTGCCCGGCGCGACCCAGGACAGCACCACGCTGATGATCATGGCCCAGAACAGGATCTTCAGGAACAGCGCGAAGATGCCGATCAGCGCCCACGGCACCAGGAACAGCACATCGACCTTGTAGCCGCTGAGCAGCAGGATCACGGCGAACAGCAGCATCTGCACCACGAGGGCCAGCACCAGCGACGACATGTCCAGGCCGAACAGGCTCGGGATGAACCGGCGCAGCGGCTTGAGCAGCGGTTGGGTGGCCTTGACCACGAACTGGCAGAGCGGGTTGTAGAAGTTCGCCCGCACCAGTTGCAGGATGAAGCGCATCAGGACGACCAGCAGGTACAGGCTGCCCAGGGTCTGGATCACGAAAATGGCAGCGTCGTTGAGTCCAAGCATTGTTGATTCCTTATGAAGTGCTGATCAGCGGCCCAGTTGCTCGGCCATTTCGGCCGAACGGTGCGCGGCGGCGCCGAGGGCCTTTTCCACCAGGGCTTCGAAGCCGTCGGCCTGGAACGATTTGATGGCGGCTTCCGTGGTGCCGGCCGGCGAGGTCACGCGGCGGCGCAGTTCGGCGGCGTCGACGTCGCTGGACACGGCCATGTGCGCGGCGCCCAGGGCGGTCTGCAGGGTCAGGCGCTCGGCGGTTTCCTTCGGCAGGCCGAGCTTGACGCCGGCGGCGGTCATGGCTTCGATCAGCAGGAAGAAATAGGCCGGGCCTGAGCCGGACACGGCGGTCACGGCGTCCAGTTGCTGCTCCTGCTCCAGCCACAGGGCGATGCCCACGGCGGACAGCAGTTCTTCGGCCTGCTGGCGCTGCGCGGCGCTGACGGCGGCGGTGGCGTACAGGCCGCTCACGCCCTGGCGCAGCAGCGCCGGGGTGTTGGGCATGCAGCGCACGATCGGCTGCTCGCCGAGCCAGGCGGTCATGCTGGCGCAGGTGATGCCGGCGGCGATGGACACCACCAGCTGGTTCGGCTTGAGGCTCGGGCGGATCGCTTCGCACACGGCCTTCATGGCCTGGGGCTTGACCGCCAGCACCACCACGTCGGCGCCGTCGATGGCCTGGGCGTTGTCGGCGAAGGTGTCGATGCCGTGTTCGGCGCTGACCCGGGCGCGGGTCTCTTCGCCCGGATCGCTGGCGCGGATCCGTCCCGCTTCCAGACCCTTGGCCCGCAGGCCGCCGATCAGGCTGGCCGCCATGTTGCCGGCACCGATAAAGGCAATGCGTGTATCGCTCATGTCAGGTCCTTATTGAGAAATGTGGCCGTAGTCGCGGGCGCCGAACAGGGCGGTGCCGATACGGACCCAGGTGGCGCCCTGGGCGATGGCCGACTCGAGGTCGTGGCTCATGCCCATGGAAAGGGTGTCGAGGGGCAGGTCGAGGCTGGCCTGCAAGCGCTGCACGGCGGCGAAGGCGGCGTCCTGGGCGGCCCGGTCTTCGGTCGGCTCGGGGATCGCCATCAGCCCGCGCAGCTTCAGGCGCGGCAATTGGCTGATGGCCTGCGCCAGGGCGGGCAGGTCGGCCGGGGCGCAGCCGGACTTGCTGGCTTCGCCGCTGACGTTGACCTGGATGCAGATGTTCAGCGGCGGCAGGTCGGCCGGGCGCTGCTCGGACAGGCGTTGGGCGATTTTCAGACGGTCCACGGAGTGCACCCAGGCGAAATGCTCGGCGATCGAGCGGGTCTTGTTCGACTGAATGGGGCCGATGAAGTGCCAGATCAAGGGCAGGTCGGCCAGTTCCTGCTGCTTGCCCAGGGCTTCCTGCAGGTAGTTCTCGCCGAAGTCCCGCAGGCCGGCGGCATAGGCTTCACGCAGGGCCCGGGCGGGTTTGGTCTTGCTCACGGCCAGCAGCCGGACGCTGTCTTCGCCGCGTCCGGCGGCCTGGGTCGCGGCCTGGATGCGCGACCCGACGTTGAAAATGTTGTCTGCTATCGTGGACATCAAGAGGCGCCGGCGGTCTGAGGGTTCGCGGCATTCTACTGGAATTGGGGGACGCTATGGATATCACCGAACTGCTGGCCTTCAGCGCCAAACAGGGCGCTTCCGACCTGCACCTGTCGGCCGGCCTGCCGCCGATGATCCGCGTGGACGGCGACGTGCGGCGGATCAATCTGCCGGCGCTGGACCACAAGCAGGTGCACGAGCTGATCTACGACATCATGAACGACACCCAGCGGGTGGACTTCGAGAAACATCTGGAAACCGACTTCTCCTTCGAAGTGCCCGGCGTCGCGCGGTTCCGGGTCAACGCGTTCAACCAGAACCGCGGCGCCGGCGCGGTGTTCCGCACCATCCCGTCCAAGGTGCTGACCATGGAGGACCTGGCCATGGGCGACGTCTTCCGCAAGATCACCGACGCCCCACGCGGCCTGGTGCTGGTGACGGGGCCCACCGGTTCAGGCAAGTCCACCACCCTGGCGGCGATGATCGACTACCTCAACACCCACCGCCACCATCACATCCTGACCATCGAAGACCCCATCGAATTCGTCCACGAATCGCGCAAATGCCTGATCAATCAGCGTGAAGTCCATCGCGATACCCGCAGTTTCGCCACGGCCCTGCGTTCGGCGCTGCGCGAAGACCCGGACGTGATCCTGGTGGGCGAGATGCGCGACCTGGAAACCATCCGCCTGGCGCTCACCGCCGCCGAGACCGGGCACCTGGTGTTCGGCACCCTGCACACCACTTCGGCGGCGAAGACCATCGACCGGGTGGTGGACGTGTTCCCCGGCGACGAGAAATCGATGGTGCGCTCGATGCTGTCCGAGTCGTTGCTGGCGGTGGTGTCGCAGACGCTGATCAAGAAGATCGGCGGCGGGCGGGTGGCGGCCCACGAGATCATGCTCGGCACCTCGGCGATCCGTAACCTGATCCGCGAGGACAAGGTGGCGCAGATGTACTCGGCGATCCAGACCGGCGGGTCGCTGGGGATGCAGACCCTGGACATGTGCCTGAAGGAGTTGGTGACCAAGGGGTTGATCAGCCGCGAGCATGCGCGGGAGAAGGCGCGCACGCCGGACAATTTCTGAGGGGGAGGTGTGCGGTGAGGGAGCAGGCTCCCTCACGGCGGGGCTCAGCGCTGGACGACGCGCATCTGCTTGGGTTCTTTGGGCAGTACGCGCTTGGCGACGACGTAGTGCTGTTCCCAGTACGGCTTGTTCAGCGTGTCGATGCTCACGGCCTTGCCGCGGCGCGGGGCGTGGATGAAGCGGTCGTTGCCCAGGTAGATGGCGACGTGGTTGACCCGGCGGCTCTTGATGTTGAAGAAGATCAGGTCGCCCGGCTTCAGGTCCTTGCGCTCGACCTTCTCGCCATGGCCGCTGGCCATTGCGTTGGAGGTGCGGGGCAGGTCGAAGGTGGCGTCGTTGAACGCGTACTTCACCAGGCCGCTGCAGTCGAAGCCTTTGCTCGGGCTGCTGCCGCCCCAGCGGTACGGCGTGCCGAGGACGTTCACCGCGCGGCTCAGGACGTTGCTGCTTTCCTTGTTCGCCATCGGCGGCACGACCTTGCTGTGGCCGTTGCTGCTGAGCGTGGTGTGCTTGCTCTGCTTGCCCTTGTTCGACGGAGCAGACGCATGGGATTTGGGGGTGTAGCCGTTGACGTTGGGAAGTCGTTGCTCACGGTTGGTGGCGTGGGCGGCCAGTGGCATCAGTAGGCAAATGGTCAGCCATGTCTTGAAAAATGGACGCATTAGGCAGGGCTCTTGTGTGTTAGCGCGCAACTTTATAACAGCTTTTTTGTCCCTTCCGAGGCCGTTGGTCGATTCGAACAGGGGGCAACGGAACCAAACAAGCGGCAAATGGACGCCATTGTCGGACAGAAGTCAGGTGCTATAAGGCTTTGACGGGGAACACGGTAGCATTTGCCGTACGTCGGCTACCTGTAAAAAAGTCACAAAGAATTAAAGAATATTTATCTATTGCGTGAATCGAGGTCTTCATGAACCGCTATCAACCGCCGGGCGCGAACCAGGACACCCACAGCAAAGTGATCGGCTACCTGCTGTGGATTTTCGGCTTCACTGGCGCTCACCGCTTCTATTACGGCAAGCCCGTGACCGGGACGATCTGGTTCTTCACCTTCGGCCTGCTCGGCATCGGCTGGCTGATCGACGTGTTCCTGATCCCGGCGATGGACCGCGAGGCCGACCTGCGCTTCACCGCCGGCCCCATCGAATACAACGTGGCGTGGATCCTGCTGACGTTCCTCGGGGTGTTCGGCGTGCACCGCATGTATCAGGGCAAGTGGATCAGCGGATTGCTGTACCTGCTGACCGGCGGGCTGTTCTTCATCGGTGTGCTGTATGACTTCTGGACGCTGAACGACCAGGTTTCGCTGCGTAACCAGCAGAACCGCAGGGCCTTCCAGTGAAACGAATTGCGGCGAGGGAGCAAGCTCCCTCGCCGCAGGGTTACGCCTGGTGGCTGATCCGGCCGTCCACCAGGGTGTAGCGCACCACGCCCGGCAGGCTGTGGCCGATGAACGGGCAGTTCTCGCCCTTCGACAGCCAGGCTTCGCCGGCCACGGTCGACGCCTTCGGATCGAACAGCACGATGTCCGCCGCGCCGCCCACCTCCAACTTGCCCGCCGGCAGGCGCAGGGCCTCGGCAGGGCCGGCGCTCAGGCGCGCCAGCAGGGTCGGCAGGTCCAGCAGACCGTCCTCCACCAGTGTCATCGCCAGCGGCAGCAACAGCTCGACGCTGCTGATGCCCGGTTCGGTGGCGCCGAACGGCGCCAGTTTGGCGTCGCGCTCGTGGGGCTGGTGATGGCTGGAGATCGCCGAGACCACGCCGGACTTCACCGCTTCGCGCAGGCCGTCGCGGTCGGCGCGGGTGCGCAGCGGCGGCTGGACGTGGTAGAGGCTGCTGAAGTCGATCAGCGCCTCGTCGGTGAGAATCAGTTGATACAGCGCCACGTCCGCCGTGACCTTCAGGCCGCGGGCCTGGGCCTGGGCGATCAGCGCCACGCCCCGGGCACTGGTGAGCTGGCTGAAGTGCGCGCGCACGCCGGTCTGCTCCACCAGCAGCAGGTCCCGGGCCAGGGCCACGGTCTCGGCGGTCTCCGGGATGCCCGGCAGGCCGAGGAAACTGGCGGTGGCGCCTTCGTGGGCCAGGCCGCCGTCGGCCAGGTCGTGATCCTGGGAGTTGAAGATCACCGTCAGGTCGAAGGTCGCGGCGTAGTCCAGCGCCCGGCACAGGGTGCGGGTGTTGCCGAAGCTCTTGAGGCCGTTGCCGAACGCCACGCAGCCGGCGTCGCGCAGGGCCGCAAGCTCGGCCAGTTGCTCGCCGTCCAGGCCTTTGCTCAGGGCGCCGATGGGGAACACCTTGGTGTTGCCGGCCTCGCGGGCGCGGTCGAGGATCAGTTCGGCCACGGCGGAGGTGTCGAGCACCGGTTTGGTCTTCGGCGGGCAGCACAGGCTGGTCACGCCGCCGGCCGCCGCCGCGCGGGTTTCGCTGGCGATGGTGCCTTTGCGGCTGTAGCCCGGCTCGCGCAGGGCGACGTTGAGGTCCACCAGCCCCGGAGCGGCCACCAGGCCTTGGGCGTCGATGGTTTCCACGGCGGCGAACCCCGCCGGGGCGGCGCCGAGGGCGACGATCTTGCAGGCTTCGACGTGAATGTCGGTGACGCGGTCCAGGCCGCTGGCCGGGTCGATGACGCGTGCGCCGAGAATGCTGAGCTTCACTGGGCGTTCTCCTGCTCGAATTGGCGCTGGGCGGTCTGTCCGCTCATGGCCATGGACAGCACGGCCATGCGGATCGCGATGCCGTAGGTGACTTGGTTGAGGATGACCGAGTGCGGGCCGTCGGCCACCGCCGACTCGATCTCCACCCCGCGGTTGATCGGTCCCGGGTGCATGACGATGCAGTCGGGCTTGGCCCCGGCCAGGCGCGCGGTGGTCAGGCCGAACAGGCGGTAGAACTCGCCCTCGCTCGGCAGCAGGCCGCCGGTCATGCGCTCGCGCTGCAGGCGCAGCATGATCACCACGTCGACGTCCTTCAGGCCTTGGGCCATGTCGGTGTAGACCTTCACGCCGTACTGCTCGATGCCGATCGGCAGCAGGGTCTTGGGTGCGATCACGCGGATGTCCCGGCAGCCGAGGGTCTTGAGGGCGAGCATGTTCGAGCGCGCCACCCGCGAGTGCAGGATGTCGCCGACGATGGCCACCGAGAGGTTCTCGAAGCTGCCCTTGTGCCGGCGGATGGTCAGCATGTCGAGCATGCCCTGGGTCGGGTGGGCGTGGCGGCCGTCGCCGCCGTTGATGATCGCCACCTGCGGGCAGACGTGCTCGGCGATGAAGTGCGCGGCGCCGGAGTCGCCGTGACGCACGACGAACATGTCGGCGGCCATGGCTTCCAGGTTGCGCAGGGTGTCGAGCAGGGTTTCGCCCTTGCTGGCCGACGAGGTCGACACGTTCAGGGTGATCACGTCCGCCGACAGCCGCTGGGCCGCCAGTTCGAAGGTGGTGCGGGTGCGGGTGGAGTTCTCGAAAAACACGTTGCACACGGTCTTGCCGCGCAGCAGCGGGACTTTCTTCACCGCCCGGGCGCCGACTTCGAGGAACGAGTCGGCGGTGTCGAGGATTTCCGTCAGCAGCTCGCGGCGCAGGCCGTCGAGCGAGAGGAAGTGGCGCAGCTGGCCCTGGTCATTGAGCTGCAGCGGGCGCTTGGTGTCTAGAGGCGTCATCGCGAAGGGGACTCTCAATAGGGCGGATTAAAAGGCAAGGTCTTGCAGTTCGAGGTTCAGCTCAGGGCCGGACAGCTTGACCCGCTCGTGGGCGGCCAGCTTCAGCGTGGCGCCGACCACGTTCGGGCGGATCGGCAGCTCGCCGGCGTCCAGGTCCAGCAGGCAGACCAGGGTCACGCTGGCCGGGCGGCCGTAGTCGAACAGTTCGTTCATGGCGGCGCGGATGGTGCGCCCGCTCATCAGCACGTCGTCGATCAGCACCAGGTGCTGGCCTTCGATCTCGAAGGGCAGGGCCGAGGGGCGCACCTGCGGGTGCAGGCCGTTCTGGCTGAAGTCGTCGCGGTAGAAGGAGACGTCCAGGGTGCCGAGCGGCGCATCGCTGCCCAGTTCCTTGAGCAAGGCCTGGGCGACCCAGACGCCGCCGGTGCGGATGCCGATGAAACGCGGCTCGCCGATGCCGCGCGCGTCCAGGTGCGCCTTGAGGCGGGTCGCCATCTGGCTGATCAGATCGGCGGGATTGGGCAGGCTCATGGTTGCTCCTTCTCGGGGGCGGGCCGGCGCGTGTGGACGGCGGCCCGGGTCGTAGCCAAAAGAAAAGCGCCGAAGCGCTTGTCAGGATTCAAACAATGCGGTGTTTTCGTCGAGCCAGCCCTGCAGCAGCAGGGCGGCGGCGATGGCGTCCACCGGGTTGTCGCGGTAGCTGCCCTTCTGGCCGCCGCGGGCCATCCGCTCGCCCTTGGCCTCGAAGGTGGTCAGGCGTTCGTCGTGGGTATAGAAGGGCAGGTTGTAGCGGCTGTTGAGGCGGCGGCCGAACTTCTCGGCGCGCTCGCACATCTCGCTGGGCGTGCCGTCCATGTTCAGCGGCAGGCCGACCACCACGGCGTCGGGTTTCCATTCCTTGATCAGCGCTTCGACCTGGTTCCAGTCGGGCACCCCGTTCTGCGCCCTCAGGGTGCACAGCTCGCGGGCCTGGCCGGTGATGACCTGGCCGACCGCCACGCCGATCGAGCGGGTGCCGTAGTCGAAGCCGAGGATAAGGCGCAAAGCCATCAGGCGTGCCCCGCCTGGCTGGTCAGCAGGCTCAGGTTGATGCCCAGGTGCTTGGCGGCGGCTTCCAGGCGCAGGTCGCTGCGGGTGCTGAACAGGACGTCGGCGTCGTACGGGCAGGTCAGCCAGGCGTTGTCGGCCAGTTCGGCCTCAAGCTGCCCCGCTTCCCAGCCGGCGTAGCCGAGGGTGATCAGGCTCTGTTGCGGGCCGACGCCGTCGGCGATGGCGAACAGCACGTCCTGGGAGGTGGACAGCGCCAGGTGGCCGTCCAGTTCGACGGTGGCCTGGAAGGTCTGCCCCGCCGGATGCAGGACGAAGCCGCGGTCGGTCTGCACCGGGCCGCCGATGTAGATCGGCACGTGCTGGCAGCGTGCCGGCGGTTCGATGTCCGGGCGCAGTTGCTCCAGGATGTCGGCCAGGTTCAGCTCCTGCGGTCGGTTCACCACCAGCCCCATGGCGCCATTGGCCGTGTGCTCGACGATGTAGGTCAAGGTGTGGGCAAAGTTGGGGTCGGCCATGTGCGGCATGGCGATCAGGAAGTGATGCTTGAGGTAGCTGGGGCTGACGTTTTTCATGTGCGCTAGTGTGGCGGTCAAGGGGCGAACTGACAAGCCGGGGATGCTGACAAGTGCGCCCTGCGGTGCCCTTGATGGCGTCTTTGCGGGCAAGCCCGCGAAGGCGTTCCGTCAGTTGCTGGACAGGCGGTCGCCCCGGGCGAATTTCCAGGTGCGGATGATTTCCAGCCGATCGATGTCCGACAGGTCCCCGGTGAACGGCGCAAACGGCGCCGCCAGGCGGACGATGCGCTGGGCGGCCTGGTCCAGCAGCGGCTGGCCGGAGGACTCCAGCACCATCACCTCATACAGCGATCCGTCGCGGTTGATCGACACCATCAGCCGCAGGTTGCCGTAGATCTGCTGGCGCCGTGCCTCGTCGGGGTAGTTGAGGTTGCCGATGCGCTCGACCTTCTTGCGCCATTCGTCCTTGTACCAGGCGCCCTTGTCGCGCATGGTCGAGGCGGCGCTCAGGCGGTGGATCCGCGGGCGCTTGGCGTACAACTGCTGTTCGTGGGCCAGTTCGGCCTCAAGACTGGCGATGTCGCTGGACAGCTGCGAGCTGTCGAACGTCGGCGCGTCGACCGCCGGCCGGGTCTCGGTCTTGGTCTCTTCCTTTTTGGTCGGCGCCTTCTGCGGCTTCGGCGCGACCGTGGTCACGGCGGCCTTGGGCGCCGCTTCCTTCACCTCGGCCTTGGCGGCGGGGGGCGGGGTGATCTTCTTGACCTGGTTGTCCTGGAACGGCGCGACCTCGGTGGTCTTGGGAATCGCCTTCTTGTCCAGCGTACCGCTGCCTTCCTGGTTTTCCTGGGCGAGGAAATCCGCCTTGGCGGGCTTCTTCTCGCTCTTGAACGTGGCGAGGGTGATTTCCAGGGTCTTGCTGATCTGCTTGGGCTCGACCATGGTGAAGCCCACGCCCAGCAGCAGCGCCAAATGGATCAGCGCCGCCAGGAACAGGGTAAATCCGAGGCGATCGACCGGGCGCACGCCGGTGTGGGCGAGTTCTGCGGGCAGATCGGACGGAAGCGTCATGACAAGGAAACCAACATCGCGTTTTTCACAGGCCGCGCATGATAACGCAATGTTGGTCGTACGCCTTGGGCTTCAGGCATCAAGCGACAGGCTGCATGTGACGCACATCAAGCCTGCAGCTTTTTCCAGATGGCCTCCATCAGCAGACCGCCGATGTCGGTGCCGAAGGCGTTGTCGATTTCGCGGATGCAGGTCGGGCTGGTGACGTTGATCTCGGTCAGGTGCTCGCCGATCACGTCCAGGCCGACGAACAGCAGGCCCTTGGCGCGCAGGGTCGGGCCGACCTGGGCGGCGATCCAGCGGTCTTTGTCGGTCAACGGGCGGGCTTCGCCCCGGCCGCCGGCCGCCAGGTTGCCGCGGGTTTCGCCCTGGGCCGGGATCCGCGCCAGGCAGTAGTCCACCGGCTCGCCGTCGATCATCAGGATGCGCTTGTCGCCGTCCTTGATGGCCGGCAGGTACGCCTGGCCCATGATCTGCTGGGTGCCGAGGGCGGTCAGGGTCTCCAGGATCACCGACAGGTTCGGGTCGCCCGCGCGGTGGCGGAAGATCGACGTGCCGCCCATGCCGTCCAGCGGCTTGAGGATCACGTCGCCATGCTGGGCGGCGAACTCGCGCAGCACGTCGGCGCGGCGGCTGACCACGGTCGGCGGCGTGCACTGCGGGAACAGCGTGGCGAACAGCTTCTCGTTGCAGTCGCGCAGGCTCTGCGGCTTGTTGACCACCAGCACGCCGGCGCTTTCGGCCTGCTCGAGCAGGTAGGTGGAGTACACGAACTCCATGTCGAACGGCGGATCCTTGCGCATCAGGATCACGTTCAGGTCGCTGAGGAGCGAATCCTGCTCCTGGCCCAGCTCGAACCACTTCTGCGGGTCGGCGAACACCTTCAAGGGCTTCATCCGTGCCCGGGCCTGGCCCTCGGCCTGGTACAGGTCGCGCTGCTCCATGTAGAACAGTTCCCAGCCGCGTTTCTGCGCGGCCAGCAGCATGGCCAGCGAGCTATCCTTTTTATAGGAGATGCTGGCGATGGGGTCCATCACAATCCCGACGCGAACGCTCATGGGGTTTTCCTCGAAAATGGGCTACCGAAACGGTGCGGAAAAAGTGGCGTCAGAGTGGCGCCGGGCGGGTTTGCGGTCAAGGGAAAACCCGTCGATAGATTGCATGGGGAGACTGTGCTAAAAAGGCTGCCATACCGGGCTGGCCCTTGAACGGCAAGGGTTTGCAGCCGGCAGTCATCGCAAAACGGACATATTGATTCGCAAAGGCGACGGTAGAGCCCCCTTATGGAACAGCAGTCCAGCGCCTTGAAGGTCATGGTGATCGACGACTCGAAAACGATTCGCCGCACCGCCGAGACCTTGCTGAAAAACGCAGGGTGCGACGTCATCACGGCGGTCGACGGTTTCGAGGCGTTGGCCAAGATCGTCGACAACCATCCGGACATCGTTTTCGTGGACATCATGATGCCGCGTCTGGATGGTTATCAGACCTGCGCTTTAATCAAGAACAACAGCGCGTTCAAGGCAACGCCGGTGATCATGCTGTCGTCCCGCGACGGGCTGTTCGACAAGGCCAAGGGGCGGATTGTCGGTTCCGACCAATTCCTGACCAAGCCGTTCAGCAAGGAAGAGCTGCTCGACGCGATAGCGGCCCATGTGCCGGGCTTTGCCGCAGTGCTGCAGTGAGACACGTACAAGGACGCGCGGCCAGCGGGCCGGGCGTCGACAAGAAAAATGGGGAAGACCATGGCTCGTATCCTGATCGTCGATGATTCGCCGACCGAAATGTACAAACTGACCGGCATGCTGGAAAAGCACGGCCATGAGGTGCTCAAGGCCGAAAACGGCGCCGACGGCGTGGCCCTGGCCCGTCAGGAGAAGCCCGACGCGGTGCTGATGGACATCGTCATGCCCGGCCTCAACGGCTTCCAGGCCACCCGCCAGTTGACCAAGGATGCCGAGACCAGCCACATCCCGGTGATCATCATCACCACCAAGGACCAGGAGACCGACAAGGTCTGGGGCACCCGCCAGGGCGCGAAGGACTACCTGACCAAACCGGTCGAGGAAGACACCCTGATCAAGACCCTGAACAACGTGCTGGCCGGTTGAGCGCGCAGCCATGAGCGGGTCGCTGACCGCGTTCGAGCTGCTGTGGCAGATGGACCTGCGCTGCCGGTCGCTGGCGGCGCAGCTGCCGTCGCCGCCGGCCAGCCGGGACCTGTGGAGCGGCATCGGCTTCCGCCTGGGCGAGCACTGGTACGTGACGCCCATGGGCGAGATCAGCGAAGTGCTTCCTGAACCGCGCTTCACCCAGTTGCCGGGGGTCAAGCCGTGGGTCAAGGGCGTCGCCAACCTGCGCGGGCGGCTGTTGCCTGTGATGGACCTGTGCGGCTTCTTCGGCCATGAGCTGTCGCCGTTGCGCAAGCAGCGGCGGGTGCTGGTGGTGGAGCACCGGGAGGTGTTCGCCGGGCTGCTGGTCGATGAGGTCTTCGGGCTGCAGCATTTCGAGCAGGACAGCTTCGAGCCGTTGCCGATCAGTGAGCGGCAGGGTGCGAAGGCCGGGTTTCTCAAGGGGCACTTCCGGCGCGAACAGGACTGGCGGGTGTTCAGCCTGTTTGCCCTGGCGCAGTCCCCGGGGTTCATGAACGTCGCAATATAGCCGCAACAACAGAGCGCCCCTGTGGGAGCGGGCTTGCCCGCGAATGCGGTCTGACATTCAACATTGAGGCTGGCTGAGCCGCCCTTTCGCGGGCAAGCCCGCTCCCACAGGTCTGTGGCGAGTTTCGAAGGCGAGGACCGATGACAAAAGCAAAACCAGGCATGCCCGCAGAAGGCTCGCGCAGCCGCTCGCAGATCATCGTGCTGTTCATCGCGCTGATCGTGTTCATCATGCTGCTGTTCGCCAACTTCGCGTACCTCAACACCCAGGCCAACTACGACAAGCAGTACATCGGTCACGCCGGGGAGCTGCGGGTGCTGTCCCAGCGCATCGCCAAGAACGCCACCGAAGCCGCCGCCGGCAAGGCCGCCGCGTTCAAGCTGCTGAGCGATGCGCGCAACGACTTCGCCCAGCGCTGGGGCTACCTGAAGAAAGGCGACGCGGCCACCGGCCTGCCGCCCGCGCCGTCCACCGTGCGCCCGGAGATGCGCGCCGTGCAGCTGGACTGGGAGCGCCTGCTGAAGAACGCCGACGCCATCCTGTCCAGCGAACAGACCGTGCTCTCCCTGCACCAGGTGGCGGCGACCCTGGCCGAAACCGTACCGCAGCTGCAGATCGAATACGAGAAGGTCGTGGAGATCCTGCTCCAGCGCGGCGCCCCGGCGGGGCAGGTGGCTATGGCCCAGCGCCAGTCGCTGCTGGCGGAGCGGATCCTGGGAGCGGTCAACACCGTGCTGTCCGGCGACGAGAACTCGCAGCAGGCCGCCGATGCCTTCGGCCGCGACGCCACCCGGTTCGGCCAGGTGCTCAACGGCATGCTGCAGGGCAACCCTTCGCTGAAGATCAGCCAGGTCGAAGACCGCGACGCCCGGGCGCGGCTGGGCGAGATCGCCGAGCTGTTCCAGTTCGTTTCCGGTTCGGTGGACGAGATCCTCGAAACCTCGCCGGAACTGTTCAAGGTGCGCGAGTCGGCGACCAACATCTTCAGCCTGTCGCAGACCCTGCTCGACGAAGCCTCGCACCTGGCCAGCCGCTTCGAGAACCTGGCCGGCGGGCGCAGCACCGACACCATCGGCGGCTATGTGCTGGGCCTTTTGGCGCTGGCGTCGATCATCCTGATCGGCATGGTCATGGTGCGCGAGACCAACCGTCAGTTGCGCGAGACCGCCGAGAAGAACGAACGCAACCAGAACGCGATCATGCGTCTGCTCGACGAAATCGAAGACCTGGCCGACGGCGACCTGACGGTGACCGCGTCGGTGACCGAGGACTTCACCGGCACCATCGCCGACTCCATCAACTATTCCGTCGACCAGCTGCGCGACCTGGTGGCGACCATCAACCTCACCGCCGGCCAGGTCGCCGCTGCGGTGCAGGAGACCCAGGCCACCGCGATCCACCTGGCCCAGGCCTCGGAGCACCAGGCCCAGCAGATCGCCGAAGCCTCCAACGCGATCAGCGACATGGCCCAGTCCATCGACCAGGTGTCGGCCAACGCCGCCGAATCGTCGGCGGTGGCCGAACGTTCGGTGGACATCGCCAACAAGGGCAACGAGGTGGTGCACAACACCATCCACGGCATGGACAACATCCGCGAGCAGATCCAGGACACCGCCAAGCGGATCAAGCGCCTGGGCGAGTCGTCCCAGGAGATCGGCGACATCGTCAGCCTGATCGACGACATCGCCGACCAGACCAATATCCTGGCGCTCAACGCCGCGATCCAGGCGTCGATGGCCGGCGATGCCGGGCGCGGCTTCGCCGTGGTCGCCGACGAGGTGCAGCGCCTGGCCGAGCGTTCCTCCGCCGCCACCCGGCAGATCGAGACGCTGGTGCGGGCGATCCAGGCCGACACCAACGAGGCGGTCATCTCCATGGAGCAGACCACCACCGAAGTGGTGCGCGGCGCACGCCTGGCGCAGGACGCCGGGGTGGCCCTGGAAGAGATCGAAGGCGTGTCCAAGACCCTCGCCGCGCTGATCCAGAGCATTTCCAACGCAGCGCAGCAGCAGACCTCGTCGGCCGGGCAGATCTCCCTGACGATGAACGTGATCAAGCAGATCACCTCGCAGACCTCGTCCGGCTCCACCGCCACCGCCGACAGCATCGGCAACCTGGCGAAAATGGCCAGCCAGCTGCGCCGTTCGGTGTCCGGCTTCACCTTGCCGACGACGCCGGCGCCGGCAACGGACAAAGCGTGAGGCCGGCGGACGGAGCGGTCATGGGCGACCGGCACGACTATGTGGCCCTGGAATGGGTCAAGGGCGAGATCGCCGAAACCCTGAGGCTGGCGCACCAGGCCATCGAAGCGGTGCTCGACGAACCGTCGTCCGTCCCCGGGCTGGACGAGTGCCTGGCCTGCATCCATCAGGTGCACGGCAGCCTGCAGATGATCGAGTTCTACGGCGCGGCGCTGCTGGCCGAAGAGATGGAGCAATTGGTCGAGGCCCTGCGCGAGGGCCGCGTCAGCCACCGCGAAGAAGCCCTGCACCTGCTGCTGCAAGCCATCGGCCAGTTGCCGGTCTACCTCGACCGCGTGCAAGGCGCCCGGCGCGACCTGCCGCTGGTGGTGCTGCCGTTGCTCAACGACCTGCGCAGCGCCCGTGGCGAAAGCCTGCTGTCGGAGACCAGCCTGTTCAGCCCGCATTTGCCCGACAGCCCGCCGCTGGACGCCGAGACCCTCAAAGGGCTTGAACCGCCGGACCTGCCCAACGTGCTGCGCAAGCTGCGCCAGACGCTGCAGATGGCCCTGGTCGGCCTGCTGCGCGAACAGGACGACCAGACGCACCTGGCTTACCTAGCCAAAGTCTTCCTGCGCCTTGAGGCGCTGAGCGGCGCCGCGCCGCTCAGCCCGTTGTGGCAGGTCGCCTCGGCGCTGGTCGAGGGCATGCGCGAAGGGCGGATCGCCAACAGCCCGGCCTTGCGCAGCCTGTTCAAGGACGCCGACAAGGAACTCAAGCGCCTGCTCGACCAAGGCATGCCGGCCCTGAACCGGCCGCCCCCGCCGGAGCTGCTCAAGAGCCTGCTGTTCTACATCGCCAAAGCCGAACATCCCACCGGGCAGATGCTGACCATGAAAGACCGCTACTCCCTGGACGACGCGCTGCCCGACAGCGCGATGGTCGACGAAGAGCGCGCGCGCCTGGCCGGCCCCGACCGCGATGCCATGCGCTCGGTGCTGGTGGCGCTGTGCGAAGAGCTGGTGCGGGTCAAGGAGCGCCTCGACCTGTTCGTGCGCAGCGACCGCCAGCACGTCTCGGACCTGGACAGCCTGCTGGCGCCGCTGCGGCAGATCGCCGACACCCTGGCGGTGCTCGGCTTCGGCCAGCCGCGCAAGGTGATCATCGACCAGTTGGCGGTGGTGCTCGGCCTGGCCCAGGGCCAGCGCGTACCGAACGACGCCACGCTGATGGACGTCGCCGGCGCCCTGCTGTACGTCGAGGCGACCCTGGCCGGCATGGTCGGCACGGTCGAGCCGCAGGATCCGGACGACAGCCGCCTGCCCACCACGGACCTGACGCAGATCCACCAGATCGTGATCAAGGAAGCGCGCATCTGCCTGCAGCAGGCCAAGGACATGATCGTCGACTACATCGAGGCCGACTGGGACCGCCAGCCGCTGCAGCCGCTGCCGGAGCTGTTGACCCAGGTGCGCGGCGCGCTGGCGATGATCCCGCTCAGCCGTGCGGCGAGCCTGGTCGAGGCCTGCAACGGGTTCATCCGCGAGCGTTTGCTGCTCGACCCGCACGAGCCCGGCTGGCAGCAGCTGGACAGCCTGGCCGATGCCATCGCCAGCCTGGAATACTGCCTCGAACGCTTGGGCGATGACCCGCAGGCCGCCACCGAACCCTTGCTGGACGTGGCGCAGAAGAGCCTCGCCAAGCTCGGCTACTTCCCGGACGAACCCTATGTGCCGGTGCTGGCCGACGTGGTCAGCCCCGTTGACGCGCAGGCGATGCAGGATCGCCAGGCCCTGGACGATCCCGGGATCGTGCAGTCGCTGGCCGAGGTGCTGGCCAGCCCGGTGTCGGCGGTCAACCCGCCGGCGCAGACCACCCCCGAAAGCCTGTTGCCGCCGCCCGCCGATGAACCGCCGGTGGACGACGAGCTGCGCGAGGTGTTTCTCGAAGAGACCGACGAGGTGCTCCAGGTGCTGGGCGAGTGCCTGCCGCGCTGGTCGGCCGACCCCGGCGACCGCGCGGCCCTGAGCGAACTGCGCCGGGCCTTCCACACCCTCAAGGGCAGCGGCCGCATGGTGCGCGCGCTGATCCTCGGCGAACTGGCCTGGGCCGTGGAGAACCTGCTCAACCGCGTGCTGGAGCACAGCGTCGAGCCTGCTCCTGCGGTGGGCCAGGTGCTGACGGACTGCCTGCAACTGCTGCCGGAGCTGATCGCCGAATTCGCCGCCAACGCCCAGCGCCAGCGCAGCGATGTCGATCGGCTCGCCGCCCGGGCCCATGCCCTGGCCAGGGGCGATGCGCCGCCGGCCGCCCCAGGCATGAAGGACACCGCCGCGACGGATCCGCTGCTGCTGGAGATTTTCCGCAACGAGGCCGAAACCCATCTGGCCAGCCTCAACCGCTTCCTCGACCAGGCGGCCGAGCATGTGCCGCTGCCGGCCAGCGACGAATTGCAGCGCGCGCTGCACACCCTCAAGGGCAGCGCGTCGATGGCTGGCGTCTTGCCGATCGCCGAACTGGCGGCGCCGCTGGATCACCTGGCCCGGGAGTTCAAGGCCCACCAGCTGGCGCTGGATCTGGACGAAGTGGAACTGCTGCTGGAGGCCGAAGGGCTGCTGCGCATCGGCCTGCGTCAGTTGGGCAACGATCCGCTGGCGCCGATCGTCGGTGCGCAGTCGCTGATCAAGCGCACCGAGACCTTGCTGGCGGAACGGCTGGCGTCGATCCTCGACGGGCCGAGCGGCGGACTGCGGGTCAAGCGCGATCCGCAGTTGATCAACGACTTTCTGGCCCAGGGCATGGACATCTTGCTCGACGCCGAAAACCTCCTGCAGCGTTGGCAGCGGCACCCCGGCGAACGCCAGGAACTGAGCGCGCTGCTGGATGAGCTGACCACCCTGGGCGAGGCCGCGCACCTGGCCGACCTGTTGCCGGTGGACGTGCTGTGCGAAGCCTTGCTCGACCTCTACGGTGCCGTGGAGGAAAGCAGCCTGGCGGTCAGCGAGGCGTTCTTCGAGCAGGCGCAGTTGGCCCACGAAGCGCTGATCAACATGCTCGACGAACTGGCCGCCGGCCAGGAAATCACCCCGCAGCCCCAGCGCATCCGCGCCTTGCACGAGTTGCTCGACCAGAGCCTGGATCCGGCGTCCATGGGCCTGATCCGCAGCGACGGCAGCCGCACCCTGAGCATCCGCGAACTGGGCAGCGCCACCGCCGAACTGAACAAGGCCGCCGCCGGCAACGGGCCGGACGACGAGATCGTCGAGATCTTCCTGGAAGAGGCGGTGGACCTGCTCGACAGCGCCGGGCAAGCCCTGCGCCGCTGGCTGGCGGATCCTGCCAACGGGGCGCCGCTGCCGTCGCTGCAACGGGACCTGCACACCCTCAAGGGCGGCGCGCGGATGGCCGAGGTCGATGCGGTCGGCGATCTGGCCCAGGAGCTGGAGACCGTCTACAAGGGGCTGGCGGAGCGCCGTCACCGCCACAGCGATGCCTTGGGGCAACTGCTGCGTCAGTGCCATGAGCGGCTGGCGCTGCAGCTCGGTCACCTGCACGACCGGCAGCCGCCGGAACCGGCGCAGGCGCTGATCGAGGCGCTGCGCCGGTTCCGCCAAGGCGAGCCCGAGGCGCACCCGGTGCCGGCCGTCCACGAGGAGAGCGCCGGTCACGACCCGGAGTTGCTGGAGGTGTTCCTCGACGAAGGTTCCGACATCATCGAGAGCTCCGGCGCGGCCCTGACCCGCTGGCAGGCCGACCCCGGCAACCGCCAGGAGGTCGAAACCCTGCTGCGCGACCTGCACACCCTCAAGGGCGGTGCGCGGATGGTGGAGATCGGCCCCATCGGCGACCTGGCCCATGAGCTGGAAAACCTTTACGAACGCCTGTCCGCCGGCACGCTGCAGCCGGGGGCCGAGCTGTTCGCGCTGGTGCAGCGCAGCCACGACCGTCTGGCCCAGATGCTCGACGCGGTGCGCGCCGGGCAGCCTTGTCCGCCGGCGGACCGGCTGATCAATGCGATCCGCGACTTCAGCCACCCGGCGGCGCCGCAGGCCGCGGCCCCGGTGCCGGCCGTGCCGGTGAAGGCCGAACCCGCCGCCGCGGCCGCCGACAGCGGCGCGGACATGGTCAAGGTGTCCGCCGAACTGCTCGACGATCTGGTCAACCTGGCCGGCGAAACCTCGATCGTGCGCGGGCGGATCGAGCAGCAGGTCAGCGACGCGCAGGTGGCGCTCAATGAGATGGAAACCACCATCGAACGGATGCGCGACCAATTGCGCCGCCTCGACACCGAGACCCAGGGGCGCATCCTCAGCCGTCAGCAGGTGGACAACGAGCGGCTGGGCTACGAAGAGTTCGACCCGCTGGAGATGGATCGCCATTCGCAGCTGCAGCAGCTGTCCCGGGCGCTGTTCGAGTCCGCCTCGGACCTGCTGGACCTGAAGGAGACCCTCGACCGGCGCACCCGCGACGCGGAAAACCTGCTGCAGCAGCAAGGCCGGATCAACTCCGAACTGCAAGAAGGGCTGATGCGCACGCGCATGGTGCCGTTCGAACGGATGCTGCCGCGCCTCAAGCGCATCGTCCGTCAGGTGGCCGAGGAACTGAACAAGGATGTGGCCTTCACCGTCGGCAACGCCGAAGGCGAAATGGACCGCAACGTGCTGGAACGCATGGCGGCGCCGCTGGAACACATGCTGCGCAACGCCGTCGACCACGGCCTGGAGCCTGCCGACGTGCGGCTGGCGGCGGGCAAGCCGGCCCAGGGGCAGATCACCCTCGACCTGTCCCGGGAGGGCGGCGACATTGTCTTCGACATCCGCGACGACGGCGCCGGGGTGCCGCTGGACGCGGTGCGGCGCAAGGCGGTCAAGCGCGGCCTGCTGGCGCCGGACGCCGAGATCAGCGACCGCGACGTGCTGCAGTTCATCCTGCAGCCGGGGTTCTCCACCGCCGAGAAGATCACCCAGATCTCCGGGCGCGGCGTGGGCATGGACGTGGTGCACGAAGAGGTGCGCCAGTTGGGCGGCACCATGAGCATCGATTCGGTGCCGGGGCAGGGGGTGCACTTCCGCATCCGCCTGCCGTTCACGGTGTCGGTCAACCGGGCGCTGATGGTGCAGTGCGGCGACGATCAGTACGCGATTCCGCTGAACACCATCGACGGCATGGTGCGGGTGCCGCCGAACGAACTGGAAGGGCACTTCCGGCTCGACCCGCCGGTGTACGAGTACGCCGGCCAGCGCTACGAACTGTGCTACCTGGGCGAGCTGCTCAAGACCGTCCCCCGGCCCAAGCTGCTGGGCCAGAGCCTGCCGCTGCCGGTGCTGCTGGTGCAGTGCAACGAGCGGCATGTGGCGGTGCAGGTGGACGCCATGGCCGGCACCCGCGAGATCGTGGTCAAGAGCCTGGGCCCGCAGTTCGCGGCGGTGCAGGGGGTGTCCGGGGCGACCATCCTCGGCGACGGCCGGGTGGTGCTGATCCTCGACCTGCTGGCGCCGATCCGCGCGATGCAGGCCCGTCTGCCGCAACGGCCGGCGCAGCCGGACATCGACAGCGAACCGCAGCGGCCGGTGCTGGTGCTGGTGGTGGACGACTCGGTCACCGTGCGCAAGGTCACCAGCCGCCTGCTGGAGCGCCACGGCATGAACGTGCTCACCGCCAAGGACGGGGTCGATGCGATGCTGCTGCTCGAAGAGCACCTGCCCGACGTCATGCTGCTGGACATCGAAATGCCGCGCATGGACGGCTTCGAAGTGGCGACCCGGGTGCGCGGCGACGAGCGCCTGCAGCACCTGCCGATCATCATGATCACCTCGCGCACCGGGCAGAAGCACCGCGACCGCGCCATGGCCATCGGCGTCAACGAATACCTCGGCAAGCCGTACCAGGAATCGGTGCTGCTCGACAGCATCGCCCAATGGAGCAAGAGACATGCATGAGCGGCGTCATAACCCGCGCACCAGCCAGCTCACCGGCCTGCTGCTGCCGCTGGCCGACCGCAACCTGATCCTGCCGAACGTGGCGGTGGCCGAGCTGATCGACTACCAGGCCGGCGCCTTCGACCTCGACACGCCGCCGTGGTACCTGGGCCGGGTGACCTGGCGCGAGCGGCAGATCCCGCTGCTCAGCTTCGAGTCGGCCTGCGGCAACCGGATCGTCATCGGCGAGCGGGCGCGGATCGTTGTCCTCAACGCCTTGGGCGGCCTGCCGCAGCTGCGCTTCATGGCCCTGCTGGTGCAGGGGATCCCGCGCTCGTGCAAGCTCGACAGCCAGTTGAGCTACGTGGATGTGCCGCTGTGCGCGCTGGAGCAGGCGGCGGTGCAGGTGGGCGACCAGGTGGCGAAAGTGCCGGATCTGCTGGGGCTGGAGAAGCTTTTGGTGGAGGCCGGGCTCACCGATTGACCCGGACGCTCCCGGCGCCCACGGCCTCAACCATTACGCTGACCGTAACGGTTCGCCGCGCTGCTTGATTGATGCTCCCTCCGCCCGCTCCTAAGGTTGGCTCCACGACAGCGAACCCCGTGGAGTGAGCATGACAACAACAATGACCCCCGACCCGCGCTGGACGCGGCGGCGTGACGAGAAGCGGCGTCGCCTCGACCGGGTGAGCGGCCTGGCCGACGGTACGGTGCTGCCGACCGAGCGGATCGTCGCGGCGCTCGAAGCGCTGATCCTGCCCGGCGACCGAGTGGTCCTGGAGGGCAACAACCAGAAGCAGGCGGACTTCCTGTCCCGGGCCCTGGCCAAGGCCGACCCGTCGAAGCTGCACGACCTGCACATGATCATGCCCAGCGTCGGCCGCTCCGAGCACCTGGACCTGTTCGAGCGCGGCATCGCCCGCAAGCTGGACTTCTCTTTCGCCGGCACCCAGAGCCTGCGCATCAGCCAGTTGCTGGAGGACGGCCTGCTGGAGATCGGCGCGATCCACACCTACATCGAACTCTATGCGCGGCTGGTGGTGGACCTGACGCCCAACGTGGTGCTCTCGGCCGGCTTCATGGCCGACCGCGCCGGCAACATCTACACCGGCCCCAGCACCGAGGACACCCCGGCGCTGATCGAGCCGGCGGCGTTCAGCGACGGCATCGTCATCGTCCAGGTCAACCAATTGGTGGACGACGTCAGCGAATTGCCCCGCGTCGACATTCCTGCCTCGTGGGTGGATTTCGTGGTGGTGGCGGACAAGCCGTTCTACATCGAGCCGCTGTTCACCCGCGACCCCCGGCACATCAAGCCGGTGCACGTGCTGATGGCGATGATGGCGATCCGTGGCATCTACGAAAAACACAACGTGCAGTCGCTCAACCACGGCATCGGCTTCAACACCGCCGCCATCGAGCTGATCCTGCCGACCTACGGCGAGTCCCTGGGCCTGAAGGGCAAGATCTGCCGCAACTGGACGCTCAACCCACACCCAACCCTGATCCCGGCCATCGAAAGCGGCTGGGTCGAGAGCGTGCATTGCTTCGGCACCGAGCTCGGGATGGAGCAGTACATCGCTGCCCGCCCGGACGTGTTCTTCACCGGCCGCGACGGCTCGCTGCGCTCCAACCGGATGTTCAGCCAACTGGCGGGGCAGTACGCGGTGGACCTGTTCATCGGCGCCACGTTGCAGGTCGACGGCGACGGCCATTCCTCCACCGTCACCCGCGGGCGCCTGGCCGGTTTCGGCGGTGCGCCGAACATGGGCCACGACCCCCGCGGCCGCCGTCACGGCACCCCGGCCTGGCTGGACATGCGCCACACCGATTCGGCGCAGCCGATGCTCGAACGGGGCAAGAAACTGGTGGTGCAGATGGTCGAGACGTTCCAGGAGGGCGGCAAGCCGACCTTCGTCGAGACCCTCGACGCCGTGGACGTGGCGAAAAAGAGCGGCATGCCGCTGGCGCCGGTCATGATTTACGGCGACGACGTCACCCACTTGCTCACCGAAGAAGGCATCGCCTACCTGTACAAGGCCCGTTCGCTGGACGAGCGCCGGGCGATGATCGCGGCGGTGGCCGGGGTCACCGCCATCGGCCTGCGCCATGACCCGAAAGACACCGAGCGCCTGCGCCGCGAAGGCCTGGTGGCCTTGCCCGAAGACCTCGGCATCCGCCGCACCGACGCCACCCGCGAACTGCTGGCGGCCAAAAGCGTGGCCGACCTGGTCGAGTGGTCCGGCGGCCTCTACAACCCGCCCGCCAAGTTCAGGAGTTGGTGATGCACGCACTCCATCCGCAAGCGAAACCCGTCAGCCTGGCCGAGCGCCTGGCGGACCTGGCGGTGGACGCGCTGATCGACGAGGCCGACCTGTCGCCGAAACCGGCCCTGGTCGACCGTCGCGGCAACGGCGCCCACACCGATCTGCACCTGGGGCTGATGCATGCCTCGGCGCTGGCGCTCTGGCCGGCCTTCAAGGAAATGGCCGAAGCCGCCACCGAGACCGGAACGATTGACCTGGCGTTGCGCGAAACCGTCGGCCGCATCGGCCGTGAAGGCGAACAGGCGATGCTGGCCACCACCGGCGGCGTCAACACTCACCGCGGCGCAATCTGGGCCTTGGGCCTGCTGGTGACGGCCGCGGCGCTGGCGCCTGAATCCAACGGTGCCGGTGCGGTCGCCCTGCGCGCCGCGCGCCTGGCGCTGCTGGAGGACCGTCATGCGCCGCGTCCGTTGAGCCATGGCGCCCAGGTCGCCCTGCGCTACGGCGCCCGTGGCGCCCGCGAGGAAGCGCAACTGGGCTTTCCGGCGGTCACCGGGCGCGGCCTGCCGCAGCTCGAACGCAGCCGCGCCGCCGGCCACGGCGAGCAGAACGCCAGGCTCGACGCCTTGCTGGCGATCATGACCGGCCTGGCCGACACCTGCGTGCTGTACCGCGCCGGGGAACCCGGCCTGCACGCCATGCAGCGCGGGGCCCAGGCCGTGCTCGACGGCGGCGGCAGCGCCAGCCTGGCCGGCCGCCGGCATCTGCACGCGCTGGACCGGCAACTCATCGCATTGAATGCCTCGCCCGGCGGCGCCGCCGATCTGCTCGCCGCCACCTTGCTGCTCGACCGGATCGGTCACGGCGGCATCCTTCAGGGAGCGTATTGATGGAAACCCTATCGTTTGAATTCCCCGCCGGTCAGCCGCCGCGCGGACGTGCCTTGGTGGGCTGCGTCGGCTCCGGCGATCTGGAGGTGCTGATCGAACCGGGCCTGGCCGGCACGCTGTCGATCAGCGTGCAGACCTCGGTCAACGGCAGCGGGCAGCGCTGGCGGCATCTGTTCGCGCGGATGTTCGACGGCACGGTGCCGCCGGCCATGAATATCGAGATCCACGACTTCGGCGCCACCCCCGGCGTGGTTCGCCTGCGTCTGGAACAAGGCTTCGAGGAGATCGGCCATGACTGACAGCGCAACGTTGCTGAACAAGCACAGCTTCGTCGAGCTCGGTGCGCGGCAACGGGCCAAGGCCTTGCTCGACGCCGGCACCTTCCGCGAGCTGCTCGACCCGTTCCAGCGCGTCATGTCGCCGTGGCTGGAGCGCCAGGGCGTCGTCCCTCAGGCCGACGACGGCGTGGTGATCGCCAAAGGCAGCCTCGACGGCCTGCCGGTGGTCGTTGCCGCCATCGAAGGCGCGTTCCAGGGCGGCAGCCTCGGCGAGGTCGGCGGGGCGAAGATCGCCGGCGCGCTGGAACTGGCCGCCGAAGACAACCGCAACGGCGTCCCGACCCGCGCCGTCCTGCTGCTGGAGACCGGCGGCGTGCGCTTGCAGGAGGCCAACCTGGGGCTGGCGGCGATTGCCGACATCCATGCGGCGATTGTCGACCTGCAGCAGTACCGGCCGGTGGTCGGCGTGGTGGCCGGCAGCGTCGGCTGCTTCGGCGGCATGTCGATCGCCGCCGGCCTGTGCAGCTACCTGCTGGTGACCCAGGAAGCCCGGCTGGGCCTGAACGGGCCGCAGGTGATCGAGCAGGAAGCCGGCATCGCCGAGTACGACTCGCGGGACCGGCCGTTCATCTGGAGCCTGGCCGGCGGCGAGCAGCGTTTCGCCAGCGGGCTGGCGGACCGCTACGTGGCCGATGACGTGGCGCAGATTCGCGGGCAGGTCGCCGACCTGCTGCACCAGGGCCTGCCGGCGCACCCGCGCAGCCGGCGCGCCGAGTGGTTTTTGCAGCGCCTGGCGAGCCTGGACGCCGAGGCGCAGATCGAACCCTCGGTGGTTCGCGACCTGTATCAAGGAGAGCGTTCATGAGCGGAATATCCCTGCGGGGCCTGAACTGGTTCAACGCATTGAGCGGCGGTGCGCTGGCGCTCGAAGGCTTGCCGCCGTCGCTGCGGGTGGCGGACGTCGCGCTGGGCCGTCTGCTGGCGGTGGTGGCCGATCCGGACAACCGTTTTCCCCGCGCCCGTCAGGGCGAGGTCGGCCTGCTGGAGGGCTGGGGCCTGGCCAAGGCCGTGGACGACGCCGTTGTGGCCGACCGCGACGCATCTCACAAACGGGCCCTGATCGCCATCGTCGATGTGCCGAGCCAGGCCTACGGCCGTCGCGAAGAGGCCCTCGGCATCCATCAGGCGTTGGCCGGGGCGGCGGACAGCTATGCCCGAGCACGCCTGGCCGGGCACCCGGTGATCGCGCTGCTGGTGGGCAAGGCCATGTCCGGGGCGTTCCTGGCCCACGGTTATCAGGCCAACCGCTTGATCGCCCTGCGGGATCCGGGGGTGATGGTGCACGCGATGGGCAAGGCTTCGGCGGCGCGGGTGACCTTGCGCAGCGTCGAGGAACTGGAGGCGCTGGCGTCCAGCGTGCCGCCCATGGCTTACGACATCGACAGCTACGCCAGCCTGGGCCTGCTGTGGGAAACCCTGTCGGTGGCGCAGACCGAACAGCCGACGGCGGAGGATCTGGCGCGGGTGAGCGAATGCCTGCGGCAGGCCATCGCCGATGTGTCGTCGGCGGACCTGGGCGGGCGCCTCGGCGCGGCCAACCGCGCCGCGTCGAGCCGGGTGCGCGAACTGCTGAGGGCGCAGTGGTGAGCCTGTCCTGGCCGCTGCCCCACGATCTGCTCTGGGGCATGACCCCGGCGCAGCTGCCGGCGCAGGCGCCGCTGTGGGCGGTCGAGTCGTTGCGCGCCGGCCATCCGGTGGTGGTGCGGCGTGCAGAGGGCGCACCCGGTCAGGTTGCTGTTGGCCTGCGCGGTGCGGCGCGGGAGCAGCGTTGGGCGGCGTTCATGGCGGCCGATTCGGTGGTGCGCCGGGTCAGTCCGGAGGCGCTGTGCCACGTCGACAGCCCCCGTGACCTGCCGGCGATGCGGGCGCTCAGGCAGCTTCGCCCGCTGCTCGACGACGGCGGCTGGGCCTGGGGCGTCAGCGGCAGCGCCGGGTTCGAACTGGCGAGCGGGTTTGCCGCGATGCACGCCGGCAGCGACCTCGACCTGATCCTGCGCACGCCGCAGCGGTTGCCCCGTCATCAGGCGCGCCAGTTGCTGGCGCTGCTTGAGCGTGCGGCCTGCCGGATCGATCTGCAGTTGCAGACGCCGTCCGGGGCGGTGGCCCTGCGTGAGTGGGCGGGCGCTTCGGCAAGGGTGCTGCTCAAAAGTGCGCAGCGGGCGTACCTGGTCAGCGATCCGTGGAACCCGCAGGAGCTGGCGGCGTGAGCAGCCTGCTGGTGTTCCCCGGCCAGGGCGCGCAGCAGCCGGGCATGCTCCGGCCGTTGCCCCGGCAAACGCTGGCGGAGGCCAGCGATGCGCTGGGCGAAGACGTCACGCGGCTGGACTCGCCGCAGGCCCTGCGCACGACACGGGCGGTTCAGCTCTGCCTGCTGATCGCCGGCGTGGCGGCGGCCCGGCAACTGCTGCAGGACGGTGCGCAGGTGGATTATGTCGCCGGCCTGTCCATCGGCGCCTACCCGGCGGCGGTGGTGGCGCAGGCGTTGAGCTTCGGCGATGCGTTGCGCCTGGTCAGCCTGCGCGGCGAACTGATGCAGCAGGCCTATCCGCAGGGCTTCGGCATGACCGCCATCACCGGCCTGCCTCCGGAGGCCGTGGAAGCGCTGGTCGCGCAGGTGCACAGCGGCGAATCCCCGGTCTACCTGGCCAACATCAACGCCGACAGCCAAGTGGTGATCGCCGGCTGCGACCCCGCGATGCACGCGGTGGCGGAGCTGGCGCGCCGCCGTGGGGCGGGCCTGGCGAAACGGCTGGCGGTGAGCGTGCCGTCGCACTGCCCGCTGCTGGAGGGGCCCGCGCAGGTGCTGGCCGACGCGTTCGCCGCCGTGCCGGTGCAGGCGCCGAAGATCGCTTACCTGAGCGGCAGCCGTGCGCGTCCGCTCACCAGGCCCGAAGCCCTGCGCGACGACCTGGCCTTCAACATGTGCCGTGTGGTGGACTGGCGCGGCACCGTGCAAGGCGCCTATGAGCGCGGCGTGCGGCTGCAGATCGAACTGCCGCCCGGCGCGGTGCTGACCGGGCTGGCGCGCCGGGTGTTCGAGCAAGGCACGGTGATCGCCTTCGACGGCGCCCGGCCCGACACCCTGCAGGCGCTGCTGCGTGAGGAGGAGGGCCGCCGACCCTAGACCACCCGACTTCAGGCTTCGAACAACAAAAACAACATCCGACGATGCAACTTGAGGACTGCGACAATGATTATTTACGGTGTGGCGCTGCTGGCGATCTGTACGCTGGCAGGGGTGATCATGGGTGACCTGCTCGGCGTGCTGCTGGGGGTCAAATCCAATGTCGGCGGGGTCGGGATCGCCATGATCCTGCTGATCTGCGCACGGCTGTGGATGCACGGGCGCGGCGGCATGACCAAGGACTGCGAGATGGGCGTCGGCTTCTGGGGCGCCATGTACATTCCGGTGGTGGTGGCGATGGCCGCGCAGCAGAACGTCGTCACCGCGCTGCACGGCGGCCCGGTGGCGGTGCTGGCGGCGATCGGTTCGGTGGTGGTCTGCGGCTGCACCATTGCCCTGATCAGCCGCACGAACAAGGGCGAGCCGTTGCCGGACGAGCCGGCAGAGCCGGCCCCGATGGCCGCCCCGGCGGGAGGTCGCTGACATGTGGGATCTCATCGAGAAAGGTCTGGAGCACAACGGTCTGGTCACCGCGTTCGCGTTCGTCGGCGTGATCATGTGGGTGTCGGTGATTCTCTCCAGGCGCCTGACGTTCGGGCGCATCCACGGTTCGGCCATCGCCATCGTCATCGGCCTGGTGTTGGCCTGGGTCGGCGGCACGCTGACGGGCGGGCAGAAGGGGCTGGCGGATCTGACCCTGTTCTCCGGCATTGGCCTGATGGGCGGGGCGATGCTGCGGGACTTCGCCATCGTCGCCACGGCGTTCGAGGTGCAGGCCACCGAGGCGAGGAAGGCCGGGCTGATCGGCGTGGTCGCGCTGCTGCTGGGCACGGTGCTGCCGTTCATCGTCGGTGCGTGCATGGCCTGGGCCTTCGGCTACCGCGACGCGGTCAGCATGACCACCATCGGCGCCGGGGCGGTGACCTACATCGTGGGGCCGGTGACCGGCGCGGCGATCGGCGCGACGTCCGACGTGATGGCGCTGTCGATCGCCACCGGGCTGATCAAGGCGATCCTGGTGATGGTCGGCACCCCGGTGGCGGCGCGCTGGATGGGCCTGGACAACCCGCGCTCGGCGATGGTGTTCGGCGGCCTGGCCGGCACCGTCAGCGGCGTGACCGCGGGACTGGCGGCGACGGACCGGCGGTTGGTGCCCTACGGCGCGCTGACGGCGACGTTCCACACCGGGCTGGGCTGCCTGCTGGGGCCTTCGGTGCTGTTCTTCATCGTGCGCGGGATCGTCGGCTGACGTCGGGTGCCGGGTTGCCCTCAATCGCCAGCAGGCCGGCGATCGGGGGCGCCCGGCCTCAGGCCTGGCGGTTGGCGTACATCCGGCACTCCGCCAGCAACGCCAGCAGGTTCGGGTCGCGTTCCTTGGCCTTGAGGAACACCACGCCGATGTGCTGCTGCAACCGGTACTTTTCCTGCAACGGGATCAGTTTCACCCGGTTTTCGTACACCGCCGCGATCCTCCCCGGCAGCAGCGCATAGCCCACCCCGGAACTGACCATGCTCAGCAGGGTGAAGATGTCGTTGACCTGCATCGCCACCTTCGGCTCGAACCCCGCCTGGCGGAACACCCGGATGCCGTCCTGATGGGTGGCGAAGCCTTGGGTGAGGGTGATGAAGGTCTCGTCGCGCACGTCGGCCAGGTCGACCTCGCTGCGTTGGGCGAACCGCGAGTCGGCCGGGGAGGCCAGGAAAATGTCGTCGGAGAACAGCGGGATCTGTTCGCAGTCCGGGTCGCTGACGCTGTCGTCCAGCGATACCAGGATCGCATCGACCTCCATGTTCTTGAGCTTGTAGAGCAGGTCGATGTTCGAGCCCAGGATCAGGTCGATGTTGAGTTCGCTGCGGCGGATCTTCAGGCCCATGATCAGTTGCGGCACGGTCTTCACCGTCAGCGAGTAGAGGGAGCCCAGCTTGAAGCGTTCGGCGGAGAACCCGGCGGCCTCGCGGGTCAGGCGCACGCTCTCGACCACGTCCTGGATCAGCTTCTGCGCCCGCTCCTCCAGCACGTAGGCGCTTTCCAGCGGCGTCAGGTTGCGTCCCTCGTGCTTGAACAGCGGGCAACGCAGGGCGCTCTCCAGCGAGTGGATGGCGCGGTGCACGCTGACGTTGCTGGTCTGCAGCTCGGCGGCGGCCCGGGCGAGGTTGCCGGTGCGCATGAAGGCGAGGAACACCTCGAGTTTTTTCAGGGTCAATTCTTCGTCGATCAGCATGGCGCGGACTCTTCTTGATATCGGTCGATTGTGCCCAATTAACCGGACAGGCGCAGGCCCGCGTCGAACCGAAACATTGCGCTTTTACGCTCAAGGCCCGAGCCTTGCGCGCGGCGGTCATGAATCTGAGGTCAGCGACACATGTATCACGGGGAAAAACTCAACGCCTGGACGCACCTGGTCGGGGCGGTGGCGGCCTTCATCGGCGGGATCTGGCTGGTGGTGATCGCCAGCCTGGACGGCAGTCCGTGGAAGATCGTCAGCGTGGCAATCTACGCCTTCACCTTGCTGGTGCTGTACAGCGCCTCGACCGTGTACCACAGCGTGCGGGGGCGCAAGAAAGCGATCATGAAGAAGGTCGATCACTTTTCGATCTACCTGCTGATCGCCGGCAGCTACACGCCGTTCTGCCTGGTGACGCTGCGCGGGCCGTGGGGCTGGACGCTGTTCGGGATCGTCTGGGGGCTGGCGCTGATCGGCATCCTGCAGGAGATCAAACCGCGCTCGGAGGCGCGGATCCTGTCCATCGTGATCTACGCGGTGATGGGCTGGATCGTGCTGGTGGCGGTCAAGCCGCTGCTCGATGCGCTGGGGCCTGCGGGTTTCGCCTGGCTGGCCTCGGGCGGCGTGCTGTACACCGTGGGCATCATCTTTTTCGCCCTCGACCACCGGCTGCGGCATGCCCACGGGATCTGGCACCTGTTCGTGATCGCCGGGAGCCTGCTGCACTTCGTGGCGATCTGGTTTTACGTTTTGTAGGCGCCGGCCTGCCGATCAGTGTTGTGCGGCGCCCGGGCCACCGAGCTGTTCCCGGGCCCGGCGGCTGAAGATCTCCAGCAAGTCGCTCAGCGCATGGGGCGGCGGTTCGCTGGCGCGGATCACCGCGTACAGGGTGATCGGCAGCGGCGGGGCCAGCGGCCGCAGCGTCGTGGTCGCCGGGGCGGCGCCGAGGGCGGTGAACGGGTCGATCACTGCGACGCCGGCGCCGGACTCCACCATCGCCCGCGCCAGCGAGTAAGTCTGCACGGCGATGCGCACCCGAGGCGGCGGCTCCACCGCTTCGAGGTAACGGTCGAGCCGGGCGGCCAGCGGGTCGGCGCTGGACAGGCCGATCAGCGGCGCGTCCGCCAGCGCCGTCAGCGGCAGCGGCCGGCCGGCGTCCTCCGGCGGCCAGAACCCCTTCGGCGCCAGCGCCACCAGCACCCCCGACGCCAACGCCTGGGCTTTGAGCCCCGGATGGTCGGGCAGTTGCAGGGTCAGGGCCACGTCCACCTCGCGCATCAGCAGGTTCTGCGTCAGTTCGCGGCTGTGGGCGCTGGACAGCTCGCAGGCGATGTCCGGCCAGCGCACCGTCCATTCGTGGATGGCCGGCGGCAGCAGCGACAGCGCCAGGGCCGGGGTCGCGCCGATCCGCAGGCTGCGGCCGGGCGTGCGGCGCAGGCTCTGGGCCAGGCGCCGCACGCCTTGCAGGCTTTCGCTGACCTTGTCGACTTCGCGCTCCAGCTCCAGCGCTTCCGGGGTCGGCTGCAGCTTGCCGCGCACCCGCAGGAACAGGGCGAAGCCCAATTGCTGTTCGGCGTGCTGCAGCACTTTGGTCACCGCCGGCTGCGAGACATGCAGCAGCTGCGCGGCGGCGCTGACCGAGCCGGTCTGGCGGATGGCCTGGAAGACCTCGATGTGACGTAGGCGCATGGCAAGTCCATAACCTTTGCTTATGGGTCTGGCATCTTTATTCATTGTCCGGCGCCTGTCACCTGGCACTAACCTCGGCCTCGTCTTCACGAACGGTTAAGGACGGACATGGCTCAGCGTGTGTGCATCATCGGCGGCGGCGTGATCGGCCTGGCAACGGCCTATGCATTGGTGCGCGACGGCTTGCGGGTGACGGTGGTCGAGGCCCGCGACAGCTTCGGCGCCGAGACCAGTTTCGCCAACGGCGGACAGTTGTCCTACCGCTACGTCGCGCCGCTGGCCGACGCCGGCGTGCCGTGGCAGGCCCTCGGCTGGATGCTGCGCGGCGACTCGCCGCTCAAGCTGCGCCCGCGCCTGGATCCGCAGCAGTGGCGCTGGATGGCGGCGTTCCTGGCCGCCTGCCGCAGTTCGGTGAACCGTGAAAACGCCGCGCACCTGCTGCGCCTGGCGCTATTGAGCCAGCGCACACTGAAGGCCTGGCGCGAGGAGGACGGCCTCGCCGGGTTCCACTGGCGGCGCAACGGCAAACTGGTGACGTTCCGCGATGCCGGCCGTTTCGCCCAGGCCCGCCGGCACCTGGCCGACCCCCGGCAGCAGCAGGTGCTGAGCGCCGCCGAGTGCGCGCAGCTGGAACCGGCGCTGGCCGACGGGCCATTCGTGGGCGGGATCCATACGCCGGACGAGGAAGTCGGCGATTGCCACGGCTTTTGCCGGCAACTGGCGGCGCGGCTGGAGGCCTCCGGGTTGTGTGAGTTTCGCCTGGGCCGGACGGTGACCGGCCTGCGCCACCGCGACGCAGAGGTCACGGCCATCGAATTGGGCGACGAGATGCTGGCGGTCGATCAACTGGTGATCGCCGCCGGCCACCGCAGCCCGCTGCTGGCGCTGCCGGGTCTGCGCCTGCCGCTGTACCCGCTCAAGGGCTACAGCCTGACCGTGCCGATCGGCGAGGGGCATCGGGCGCCGGACGTGAGCATCACCGACTACGACCGCAAGATCGTCTACGCCCGGATCGGCGAACAGCTGCGGGTGGCGGCGATGGTCGACATCGTAGGCTTCGACCCGGCCGTGGATCCCGCGCGGTTGGCCCTGATCCGGCGCCAGGCCCGCGACACTTTCCCCGAGGCCGGCGATTACGGCGCCGCCGTGGAATGGGCCGGCATGCGTCCGGCCACCCCCACCGGCGTACCGCTGCTGGGCGCCACGGCCTACCGCAACCTGTGGCTGAACCTGGGCCACGGCGCGCTCGGGTTCACCCTGGCCTGCGCCAGCGGGCAACTGCTCAGCGAGCTGATCGGCCAGCGCCGGCCGTCCATCGACCTGCACGGCTTCAATCCCCACGCCTGAACCCCGAACACCCACAACGGAGAACAACAATGCAAAAAATCACGTTGCTCGGCTGCACCCTCGGTCTGTTGCTCGGCGCTCAAGCCCAAACCCAAGCCCACGCCGGCGAAGCACCGCTGAGCGGCACGCTGGCCAAGATCGCCGGCGCCAATAGCATCACCCTGGGCTACCGCGACGCCTCGGTGCCGTTCTCTTACATAGGGGACAACACCGGCCAGCCGATGGGCTACTCGGTGGAGCTGGCGGGCAAGATCGTCGAACGCATCCGCCAGCAACTGGCGTTGCCGGAGCTGAAGGTGAAATACAACCTGGTGACCTCGCAGACCCGCATTCCGCTGGTGCAGAACGGCACCGTCGACCTGGAGTGCGGCTCCACCGGGGTGACGGCCGAGCGCCAGAAGCAAGTGGCGTTCTCCTACGGCTTCATCTACGTCAAAGGACAGCTGCTGACGGCCAAGGACAGCGGCATCCAGCGCTTCGACGACCTGCGCGGCAAGAACGTGGTGACCACCGCCGGCACCACCAACGAGCGCTACCTCAAGAGCTACAACCTCAACCACAAGCTCGACATGTTCGTGATCAGCGCCAAGGACCACGGCGAAGCGTTCCAGATGCTGCAGTCGGGGCGGGCGGCGGCGTTCTACATGGACGACGCGCTGCTCTACGGCGAACGGGCCAAGGCCCGGGATCCGCACAATTGGGTGGTGGTGGGGGAGGAGCAGTCGCGGGAGATCTACAGCTGCATGGTGCGCAAGGATGACCCGCCGTTCCTGGCGCTGGTCAACGGGGCGTTGGGGGATTTGTACGCGTCGGGCGAGATCAACGGGATCTACCGCAAATGGTTCGAACAGCCGATCCCGCCGAAGGGCCTGAACCTGGAGTTTCCGATGACCGTCGAGCTGAAGGCGATCATCGCCAGGCCGGTGAGCGATCCGGTGCAGTGACCGGCTTCAGGCCCGTGTGCCGCCCATCGCGGGCAAGCCCGCTCCCACAGGTATTTGTGGCGTATGCAATGCTTGTGAGCGACAGGGAACACTGTGGGAGCGGGCTTGTTCCGGGCGGCGATCCGACGATGGCGCTCTAGAAGTCACCCCAAAGTTGCTGGGCCACCGCCAGCGCCACCACCGGCGCGGTCTCGGTGCGCAGCACCCGCGGGCCGAGACGGGCGGCATGGAAACCGCCGGCCTTGGCCTGCTCGACCTCGGCCTCGGACAACCCGCCCTCCGGCCCGATCAGGAACGCCAGGCTCGCTGGTTTGGCGTGGCTCACCAGCGGCTCCGCCACCGGGTGCAGCACCAGTTTCAGGTCGGCCTCGGTCTGCTTCAGCCAGTCGGCCAGCAGCACCGGCGGATGGATCACCGGCACCCGCGAGCGGCCGCACTGCTCGCAGGCGCTGACCGCCACCTGGCGCCAGTGCAGCAGGCGCTTGTCGGCGCGTTCGTCCTTGAGCCGCACTTCGCAGCGCTCGCTGAAGATCGGGGTGATCTCGTTCACGCCCAGTTCGGTGGCCTTCTGGATTGCCCAGTCCATCCGCTCGCCGCGCGAAAGGCCCTGACCGAGGTGGATGCTCAGCGGCGATTCCGGCTGGCCGGCGAACTGCTCGTCGATGCGCACCGTCACGCGCTTCTTGCCGACCTCCGCCAGTGCGCCGAGGAACTCCTGGCCGGAACCGTCGAACAGCTGCACCGCATCGCCCTCGGTCATGCGCAGCACACGGCTGATGTAATGCGCCTGGGCTTCGGGCAGTTCGTGCTCGCCGAGGCTCAGGGGGGCGTCGATGAAGAAGCGGGACAGTCTCATGCGGGGTCTCTGTAAAAGGTGTGGGGCGTACGCAGCGGCTGTTCTGTGGGAGCGAGCCTGCTCGCGATGGCGACGACGGGGTTCGTCAGACGAACCGAGGTGCATTCATCGCGAGCAGGGGGACTCTGCGGCAATCAGCCCGGATCGCGGAAGCCGGGGTGGAAGTCCTTCGGCACCGCCACGCTGACGCTGTCGCGGGTGGCGATGTCGATCCCTTCGCCGGCGACTTCGGCGAGGAAGTCGATCTGCTCCGGCGTGATCACATACGGCGGCAGGAAATACACCACGCTGCCCAGCGGACGCAGCAGCGCGCCGCGCTCCAGCGCATGCTGGAACACTTTGAGGCCGCGGCGCTCCTGCCAGGGATACGCCTCTTTCGAGGCCTTGTCCTTGACCATCTCGACCGCCAGCACCATGCCGGTCTGGCGCACTTCGGCGACGTGCGGGTGATCGGCCAGGTGCGCGGTGGCCGACGCCATGCGCCGGGCCAGCGCCTGGTTGTTCTCGATCACGTTGTCCTGCTCGAAGATGTCCAGGGTCGCCAGCGCCGCCGCACAGGCCAGCGGGTTGCCGGTGTAGCTGTGGGAGTGGAGGAAGGCGCGCAGGGTCGGGTAGTCGTCGTAGAAGGCGCTGTAGACCTCATCGGTGGTCACGCACGCCGCCAGCGGCAGGTAGCCGCCGGTCAGGGCCTTGGACAGGCAGAGGAAGTCCGGGCGGATGCCGGCCTGCTCGCAGGCGAACATCGTGCCGGTGCGGCCGAAGCCGACGGCGATCTCGTCGTGGATCAGGTGCACGCCGTAGCGGTCGCAGGCCTCGCGCAGCAGCTTGAGGTACACCGGGTGGTACATGCGCATGCCGCCGGCGCCCTGGATCAGCGGCTCGACGATCACCGCCGCGACGCTGGCATGGTGCTCGGCCAGGGTCTGCTCCATCGCGGCGAACATGTTGCGCGAGTGCTCCTCCCAGCTCATGCCTTCGGGGCGCAGGTAGCAATCGGGGCTGGGCACCTTGAGGGTGTCCAGCAGCAGCGCCTTGTAGGTCTCGGTGAACAGCGGCACGTCGCCGACCGACATCGCCGCCACGGTTTCGCCGTGGTAGCTGTTGGTCAGGGTGACGAAGCGTTTCTTGTCAGGCTGGCCGCGGTTGAGCCAGTAGTGGAAGCTCATCTTCAGCGCGACTTCGATGCAGGACGAACCGTTGTCGGCGTAGAACACCCGGTCCAGCCCTGGCGGCGTCATCTTCACCAGGCGTTCGGACAGCTCGATCACCGGCTGGTGGCTGAAGCCGGCGAGGATCACGTGCTCCAGCTGGTCGACCTGATCCTTGATCCGCTGGTTGATGCGCGGGTTGGCGTGGCCGAACACGTTGACCCACCAGGAACTGACGGCATCGAGGTAGCGTTTGCCGTCGAAGTCTTCCAGCCAGACGCCTTCGCCGCGCCGGATCGGGATCAGCGGCAGCTGTTCGTGGTCTTTCATCTGGGTGCAGGGGTGCCACAGGACCTTGAGGTCACGCTGCATCCACTGGTCGTTCAGGCCCATTTCCGGTCTCCTCGGGACGGCTCGCGCCTGGCGCGGGCAAACAATCGCGCAAGCCTATGCAATGCGTCGCGCCGGGACAACCCATTGTGTCGATTGAGCTACTTTACTTGGGGCGATAGACGTCGCTGGCGGCGTTTTGATGGCTGACGTATTCTTCGCGGTTCTCTGGGTCGCCTGACCCGAAAAACCGTTTTTTCCCGTGTATTTCCGGAGTTCGCTGAATGTCTGTCGGTTGGCTGCGCGCCTGTGCGCTGGTGGTGTTGGGGCTGTTCAGCGTTTCGGCGCTGGCCAAGGATAAAACCGCGATCGTGATCGGCGGCGGCCTGTCGGGCCTGACCGCCGCCTACGAGCTGCAGAACAAGGGCTGGCAGGTCACCCTGCTGGAAGCCAAGCCGAGCATCGGCGGCCGTTCCGGCATGGCCACCAGCGAGTGGATCGGCAACGACAAGACCCAGCCGGTGCTGAACAAGTACGTGTCGACCTTCAAGCTGAGCACCACGCCGGCCCCTGAGTTCGTGCGCACGCCGGGCTACCTGATCGACGGCGAGTACTTCTCCGCCGCCGACCTCGCCGCCAAGCAGCCGGCCACGGGCGATGCGCTCAAGCGCTACGAGAAGACCCTGGACGACCTGGCGCGCTCGATCGACGATCCGCAGAACCCGGCGTCCACCAACACTCTGCATGCCTTGGACCAGATCAACGTGTCCAGCTGGCTCGACAAGCAGAACCTGCCGGCCACCGCCCGCCAGCTGATCAACCAGCAGATCCGCAGCCGCTACGACGAGCCGTCGCGCCTGTCGCTGCTGTACTTCGCCCAGCAGAGCCGGGTGTACCGCGGCGTGTCCGACCGTGACCTGCGCGCCTCGCGCCTGGTCGGCGGCAGCCCGGTGCTGGCCCAGGCCTTCGTCAAGCAACTGAAGACCATCAAGACCAACTCGCCGGTGTCGGCTATCACCCAGGACAAGGACGGCGTGACCGTCAAGGTCGGCGCGGTCGGCTACCAGGCCGACTACGTGGTGCTGGCGGTGCCGCTGCGCGCCCTGAGCAAGATCCAGCTGACCCCGGCGCTGGACGCCCAGCACCAGGCGGCGATCAAGGGCACCAACTACGGCTGGCGCGACCAGATCATGCTCAAGTTCAAGACGCCGGTGTGGGAAAGCAAGGCGCGGATGTCCGGCGAGATCTACAGCAACACCGGCCTGGGCATGCTCTGGGTCGAGCCTGCGCTCAAGGGCGGGGCGAACGTGGTGATCAACCTGTCCGGCGACAACGCGCGGGTGATGCAGGCGTTCGGCGACAAGCAGATGGTCGATCAGGTGCTGATCCGTCTGCATGCGTTCTATCCGCAGGCCCGCGGTTCGTTCACCGGCTATGAGATCCGCCGCTACAGCACCGACCCGTCCACCGGCGGTTCGTACCTGGCCTTCGGCCCGGGCCAGATCAGCAAGTTCTGGCGCCTGTGGGAACAGCCGCTGCAGCGGGTGACGTTCGCCGGCGAGCACACCGACACCCTGTATCCGGGCACCCTGGAAGGTGCGCTGCGCACCGGCCAGCGCGCCGCCGGCCAGGTCGAAGACCTCGCGGCGGGCAAATCCTTCGCGCCGGTCAAGGTCGGCCCGACAGCCGCGGCCGCTGCGGTGGCGGCCGGTGCGGCGGGTGGCGCCGTGGCGGCGAAGAAGGGCAACTTCTTCACCAACCTGTTCGGCGGTTCGGACGACGACAAGAAGCCTGAGCCGGTGAAGGCCCCGGAGCCTGCGCCAGCCCCGGCTCCAGCTCCGGCGCCTGCGCCGACCCCGGCACCCGCGCCTGCTCCGGCGGAAGCGCCGAAGCCTGCGGCCCCTGTGAAGGCCGAGCCGGCGAAGAAGGCCGCCAGCAAGCCGGCGGCGAAGAAACCGGCGGCCAAGACCGAGGCGAAAAAGCCTGCGGCCAAGGCACCGGCGAAAAAGGCCGAGCCGGCCAAGAAGCCTGCGGCCAAACCGGCGGCAAGCACCGAGGCCAAGACGCAGTAAGGCTTTGGCTTGAATGAAGAAGCGCGGCTCATGGGCCGCGCTTTTTTTTGCCTGTCAGAGCGTCATCGCGAGCAGGCTCGCTCCCACATTCGAACGGATCTGTTCAGTTGAACAGCAATCCCTGTGGGAGCCAGCCTGCTGGCGATCGGGCCCGTACCGGCCATGAATTTCTCTGATCTCCCCACCAACATCCCGTCACACTTTCGCCTTTAATCTTTCCTTAACTCGCCACTTACAGACTCTTGATCGTATTTCTCGATATTTCAAAGCAAAATTTTCCGCTTTAATTCGATAGATAAGTCGATAGTCTTGGTTCGCAGTTCTCACAGGATTTGGGCAATGCAGCTACGTAACTCTTCTTCGCGCTACGGTTGGGTCAGCATCTTCATGCACTGGGGTGTGGCGCTGGCGGTCTTCGGGCTGTTCGCGCTGGGCTTGTGGATGGTGGGGCTGGATTATTACAGCAGCTGGCGCAAAGACGCGCCGGACCTGCACAAGAGCATCGGCCTGGTGCTGCTGGCGGTGATGGTGCTGCGGGTGCTGTGGCGCTTCGTCAGCCCGCCGCCGCCGACGCTGCAGAGCTACAGCCGGATGACCCGCATCGGCGCCAAGTTCGGCCATGCGTTCCTGTATTTCGGCCTGTTCGCCGTGATGATCGCCGGTTACCTGATTTCCACCGCAGACGGTGTCGGGATCCCGGTGTTTGGTTTGTTCGAAGTTCCTGCCCTGGTGTCCGGACTACCGGACCAGGCTGACACCGCCGGTGCGATTCACCTGTACCTGGCCTGGGCGCTGGTAATTTTTTCCGGCCTCCATGCGTTGGCTGCATTGAAGCACCACTTTATCGATCGTGATGCGACCCTCACCCGAATGCTGGGCCGCAAAGCCTGAACTCAACCTCGACTCAAAGGAAAAGAAAGCATGTTGAAAAAGACTCTGGCCGCTCTGGCCATCGGCTCCGCTGTGCTGTCCGCCAACGTGATGGCCGCTGACTACACCGTCGACAAGGAAGGCCAGCACGCCTTCGTCGACTTCAAGATCAGCCACCTGGGCTACAGCTTCATCACCGGTACCTTCAAGGACATCAGCGGCAAGTTCAGCTTCGACGCCGCCAAGCCAGAAGACAGCAAGATCGAGTTCGACGTGAAGACCGCCAGCGTGTTCACCAACCATGCCGAGCGTGACAAGCACATCGCCAGCAAAGACTTCCTGGACGTGGGCAAATACGCTGACGCCAAGTTCGTCTCCACCAGCGTCAAGTCCACCGGCAAGAACGCCGCCGGCAAAGACACCGCCGACGTGACCGGCGACCTGACCCTGCACGGCGTGACCAAGCCGATCGTGGTCAAGGCCGTGTTCCTGGGCGAGGGCAAGGATCCGTGGGGCGGCTACCGCGCTGGCTTCGAAGGCACCACCAGCATCAAGCGTTCCGATTTCGGCAAGATGATGGACCTGGGCCCGCAGTCCGACAACGTCGACCTGTACATCTCGTTCGAAGGCGTGAAAGCGAAGTAACTTTCGCCCGATGCGCAAAATAACCCTGGCCTTGCGGCCAGGGTTTTTTTTGCCTTGCGGATGACTGCCGTCGCCGCAGCACCCCTGTGGGAGCCAGCCTGCTGGCGATAGCGGTGGGTCAGTCGGCAAATGCCTTGGACATGCCGGCCCCAGCGCCAGCGGGCTGGCTCCCACAAGGGGCAGGATCGCCCATGGCTTTTGCAAAAATGCCCCGGTTCTTGCGAACCAGGGCATTTTTTCAGCGGCGCGAGATCAGCGGTTGCGGGTCAGCAACGCCGGTTTCTCGCCACGCGGGCGGCTCGGCAGTTGATCGAGCTGCTCAGGGGTCGGGAAGCGGTCGGCCTTGGACTCCTTGTGCATGATCTTCGGCCCGGTGCTGCGCGGGTTCTGCACGGCCGGTTCGGCGCGGGAGCCTTCGTCGCGGTTCGGACGGCGGTTGCGCGACTCGTCGCGGCGGCCCTGGCCGTCACGGGACGAACCGCTGCGCGATCCGCCGCCGCCATTGCGTGGCTGGCCGTTCTGGCGGCCCTGGGACTGGCCGTTGCGCGGTGCGCCGGAGCCCTGGCCTTGGCCGGAACCGCCGGGACGACGGCCGCGGCCCGCTGCCGGAACCTGCTTGGGCACGTAGTCGACGCGGTTGCCGAAGTTGTCGATGTCGTCGTCGAGGAACTCGTCCGGGGCGCGGTCAGGGGCCGGGCGCGGCGGCTGGCTCGACTGACGCTGCTGACGGCTGCCTTCACGTTGCTTCGGCTGGCGGGCCGGACGCTCGCCGCGCTCGGATTTCTCGCCGGAAGCGGACTTGTCCTTTTCCTTGCCCTTGTCTTTGCCTTTGTCCTTGCGGCCGCCGCCGTTCTGGCCTTCGCCGCGCGGGCTGCGGGCGTTGCGCGGGTTGCGGCCGTCGGGACGCTCGCGGGTCTCCGGCTTCTCGGCTTCCACGGCGCTGGCATCGAAGCCCATCAGGTCGCCGTCGGCGATCTTCTGCTTGGTCATGCGCTCGATGCTCTTGAGCAGCTTCTCTTCGTCCGGCGCGACCAGCGAGATCGCCTCGCCCGAACGGCCGGCCCGGCCGGTGCGGCCGATGCGGTGCACGTAATCTTCGTCGACGTTCGGCAGCTCGTAGTTGACCACGTGGGGCAGTTGGTCGATGTCCAGGCCACGGGCGGCGATGTCGGTGGCCACCAGGATGCGCACTTCGTTGGCCTTGAAGTCGGCCAGGGCCTTGGTGCGGGCGTTCTGGCTCTTGTTGCCGTGGATCGCCACGGCCGGCAGGCCGTGCTTGTCCAGGTATTCGGCCAGGCGGTTGGCGCCGTGCTTGGTGCGGGTGAACACCAGCACCTGTTCCCACGCGCCGGCGGTGATCAGGTGGGCCAGCAGCGCACGCTTGTGGCTGGCCGGCAGGCGGAACACGCGCTGTTCGATGCGCTCGACCGTGGTGTTCGGCGGCGTGACTTCGATGCGCTCAGGGTTGTGCAGCAGCTTGCCGGCAAGGTCGGTGATGTCCTTGGAGAAGGTCGCCGAGAACAGCAGGTTCTGGCGCTTGGCCGGCAGGCGGGCGAGGACTTTCTTCACATCGTGCACGAAGCCCATGTCGAGCATGCGGTCGGCTTCGTCCAGCACGAGGATCTCGACGTGGGACAGGTCGATGCTGCCTTGGCCGGCGAGGTCCAGCAGACGGCCGGGGCACGCCACCAGCACGTCCACGCCACGGGCCATGGCCTGGACCTGCGGGTTCATGCCGACGCCGCCGAAGATGCAGGCGCTGACGAACTTGAGGTCACGGGCGTAGATCTTGAAGCTGTCGTGCACCTGGGCCGCGAGTTCGCGGGTCGGGGTCAGCACCAGCACGCGCGGCTGGCGCGGGCCGTGGCGCTGGGACTTGTCCGGGTGACCGTTGGGGAACAGCCGCTCCAGGATCGGGAGGGCGAAACCGCCGGTTTTACCGGTACCTGTCTGTGCCGCGACCATCAGGTCGCGACCTTGCAACACGGCGGGAATGGCCCGCTGTTGCACCGGAGTAGGCTCGGTATAGCCCGCGTCTTCGATAGCGCGAACCAAAGCCTCGGAGAGACCGAGGGAAGCAAAGGACATGAGTAATCCTGTTTTTTAGTTAGGGCTGGGCCCAATGGGAGTCTTGCCTGGCGCGAACCGCGTTTAACGTGACGCGGTCCCGTCCGGTCCTGCGGCGCATCCGAAGGCTCGTCCGGAGCGCTCGCGCGGGCTGAAAAGCTGCGCTGTAGCGGGTCGGGAGGCCTGTTACGGATCCGGGCGTCCGGGCGTGAGCCTGGCGGGAACGCCGGAGTATAACAGAGCAATCACTGTGCGCTGCGTTCCTGCTGCTCAACGGCCTTGCCGGCGGTGCTGGCGCTTTCCAGCGGCGCGGCGGCAGGGGCCGCTCCGTAGCGTGCGCTGAGCTCGGCGTAGGCCGGTTCGCGCTTGAACCGCTTGAGTTCGGCGCCGAAACGCTGCACCAGCAGATCCATCCCGGCGTTGCGCCGCACGGCCAGGTACTGGCTCTGGCGGCTGATGACCGTCGGGTTCTCGGTGATCTGGTCGCGGATCTCCAGTTGGTCCAGCAGGTGCTGGCCGACCCGGCGATCGGTGATCAGCAGGTCGATGCGCCCGCGCACCAGTTTGCCGAAGTTGGCCTCGTGGGTCGGGGCCGGTTCCCGGGTGAACAGCGGCGATTCGCTGAAGTCCTGGCTGTACAGGTAGCCGGGGGAGGTGCCGACGGTCAGGCCCTTGAGTTCGTCGAGGGTGCGGAACGGGTGCGGCCGCTCGTTGGCGTAGAACATCACGAATTCCACCACCGACAGCGGCTCGCTGGGGTAGAGCAGGGTGGCGTCGCGCTCGTCGCTGTGGAAGATGTCCAGCGCACCGTCGGCCTGGCCGGTCTCGAGCATCGACAGGCAGCGCTTCCAGGGCAGGAACTGCCATTCGACCTCGATGCCCAGGCGTTTGAAGACGATGGCGGTGGCTTCGTAGTCCAGCCCCAGGTTCTTGCCGCCGTCCTCATAGACGTAGGGCGCCCAGGGCTCGGTGACAATACGCAATTTCTCGCCCCGGGCGGCGAAGCTCAGGCAAGCGAAAACCAGCACGGTGAAAAACTGCGCGATCAAAGGCATGACTGGAGAGTACGACGAGAATCGGGAAAGAGCCAGAAAGCGGCGGCAGAAGCTCTGTTTCGGGCGTTGAAAGCAAAAAATCGCAGTTGCGAAAACTTCCGTAGGCGTTTTCCCAAACTGCGATTTCCCTTCTTGCTTGCCCCGTGAAGCTGACTGCCGTTAGCGCGGCAGCTTCAGGTTGTTCCACACCGCCAGGCTCGGTTCGGCCTGGTTCAGGGTGTAGAAGTGCAGCCCCGGCGCACCGCCCTGCAGCAGGCGTTCGCACATGTCGGTGATGACCTGTTCGCCGAAGCCTTGAATGCTTTGGGTGTCATCGCCGTAGGCTTCCAGCTGCTTGCGGATCCAGCGCGGGATTTCCGCGCCGCAGGCATCGGAGAAGCGCGCCAGTTTGCTGTAGTTGGTGATCGGCATGATCCCCGGCACGACCGGGATGTCCACGCCCAGGGCCTTCACGCGGTCGACGAAGTAGAAGTAGCTGTCGGCGTTGAAGAAGTACTGGGTGATCGCGCTGTCGGCGCCGGCCTTGGCCTTGCGCACGAAGTTGGCGATGTCGTCCTCGAAGTTGCGCGCCTGCGGATGCATCTCCGGGTAGGCGGCGATTTCGATGTGGAAGTGGTCGCCGGTCTCTTCACGGATGAATTCGACCAGCTCGTTGGCGTGGCGCAGCTCGCCGCTGGCCATGCCCATGCCGGACGGCAGGTCGCCGCGCAGGGCGACGATGCGGTTGATGCCCGCAGCCTTGTACTGGCTCAGCAAGCCGCGCAGGTCGGCCTTGCTGTCGCCGACGCACGACAGGTGCGGGGCGGCCGGGACTTTGACTTCGCTTTCCAGCTGCAGGACGGTGTTGAGCGTGCGGTCACGGGTCGAACCGCCAGCGCCGTAGGTGCAGGAAAAGAAGTCAGGGTTGTAGGTGGCCAACTGACGGGCAGTGGCGAGGAGCTTTTCATGCCCAGCATCGGTCTTGGTCGGGAAGAACTCGAAGCTGTAGCGACGTTCTTGGGACATGGAGGGAGCCTCCAGCTGCAAGCCGCAAGCTTTGGGCCGCAAGAGAAGCGGAGATGCGCTGATCCCTTGTGCCGCAGGCCTGTTGCCTGAAACTGTTCTGAAATAGTGGCGGAGCCCTCAGGCCTCGCACGGCAAGTTCGGCTTTTGGCCTTGCTTGCCGCTTGAAGCCTGAGGCTCGCAGCTGCTCGTGTCTTAGTAGCGGTAAGCGTGCGGCTTGAACGGGCCTTCGACGGTCACGCCGATGTAGTCAGCCTGTTGCTTGGTCAGCTGGGTGACCACGCCGCCGAAGCCGCGCACCATTTCCAGGGCCACTTCTTCGTCGAGTTTCTTCGGCAGCACTTCCACGGTCAGGCGCTCGGCTTTCTGGGCCGGCGACAGGTCGGCGTACTTCTGGCCGAACAGGAAGATCTGCGCCAGCACCTGGTTGGCGAACGAACCGTCCATGATGCGGCTCGGGTGACCGGTGGCGTTGCCCAGGTTCACCAGACGGCCTTCGGCCAGCAGGATCAGGTAGTCGTCGTTCTGCGCGTCGAAGGCGCCTGGGCCGGTGCGGTGGATCTTGTGCACCTGTGGCTTCACTTCTTCCCATGCCCAGTTCTTGCGCATGAAAGCGGTGTCGATTTCGTTGTCGAAGTGACCGATGTTGCAGACGACGGCGCGCTTCTTCAGGGCCTTGAGCATGTTGGCGTCGCACACGTTGACGTTGCCGGTGGTGGTCACGATCAGGTCGATCTTGCCCAGCAGCGCCTTGTCGATGCTCGCTTCGGAACCGTCGTTGATGCCGTCGATGAACGGCGAGACCAGTTCGAAGCCGTCCATGCAGGCCTGCATGGCGCAGATCGGGTCGACTTCCGACACCTTGACGATCATGCCTTCCTGACGCAGGGACTGGGCCGAGCCCTTGCCCACGTCACCGTAGCCGATGACCAGCGCTTGCTTGCCGGACAGCAGGTGGTCGGTGCCGCGCTTGATGGCGTCGTTCAGGCTGTGACGGCAGCCGTACTTGTTGTCGTTCTTGGACTTGGTTACCGAGTCGTTGACGTTGATGGCCGGGATCTTCAGCTCGCCCTTGGCCAGCATGTCCAGCAGGCGGTGAACGCCGGTGGTGGTCTCTTCGGTCACGCCGTGGACGCGGTCCAGCACCTGCGGGTACTTCTTGTGCAGCAGCTCGGTCAGGTCGCCGCCGTCGTCGAGGATCATGTTGGCGTCCCATGGCTGGCCATCCTTCAGGATGGTTTGCTCCAGGCACCACTCGTACTCTTCTTCAGTCTCGCCTTTCCAGGCGAAGACCGGGATGCCGGCGGCGGCGATGGACGCGGCGGCCTGGTCCTGGGTGGAGAAGATGTTGCAGGACGACCAGCGCACTTCGGCACCCAGGGCGACCAGGGTCTCGATCAGCACGGCGGTCTGGATGGTCATGTGGATGCAGCCGAGGATCTTGGCGCCTTTGAGCGGCTGCTCGGAAGCGTACTTGCGGCGCAGACCCATCAGGGCAGGCATTTCCGATTCGGCGATGATGGTTTCGCGACGGCCCCAGGCAGCCAGGGACATGTCGGCGACCTTGTAGTCGGTGAAATCTGCAGGCGTGATTACAGCGCTCATGAAGAGCCTCCATTCGTAATGTATGCGAATGGGCGCCGTTGTGCGTTTGGTGTCCGGCGCAAGGCCGGTCAACGCCCCATCCGAGCCTGACAGGTGGAACCTGCTGCAGCGCCCCTCGGACAGGTGGCGGGAAAACGGTAGCGCGTGAAGGTTACCGTTTTGAAACGGGGGCGATTATAGCCGTCTAGACTGATCTTCCAAAGGGTTTCTGTCGGCCAAATGAAGATTGCCAATGATGGCCATAGCGGATGGCTCATGGAGCGTGACTGTTCGGTCTGACATGATGGCGACCATCATTCGGCAAGACGCTCAGGAGTGAAGATGAATTTCCACACCCGCAAGTGGGTAAAACCCGAAGACCTCAATCCCAACGGCACCCTGTTCGGCGGCAGCCTGCTGCGCTGGATCGACGAAGAGGCGGCGATCTACGCCATCGTCCAGTTGGGCAACCAGCGCGTGGTGACCAAGTACATCTCCGAGATCAACTTCGTCAGTGCCTCGCGCCAGGGCGACATCATCGAACTGGGCATCACCGCCACCGAGTTCGGCCGCACCTCGATCACCCTCACCTGCGAAGTGCGCAACAAGATCACCCGCAAGAGCATCCTGACCGTGGAGAAGATGGTCTTCGTCAACCTCGGCGAAGACGGCCTGCCGGCGCCGCACGGGCGCACCGAGATCAAGTACGTCAAAGACCAGTTCAAGGATGACGTGCCGGTCCAGTAAGACCGGTTTCGCTCCCATCGCGGGCAAGCCCGCTCCCACAAGGACAGCGCTGCTCCCTGTGGGAGCGGGCTTGCCCGCGATGGCGGCCGCACAGTCACGAAGATTCTCCAGGCCGGTGAACAGTCCCGAGCGGCGCGGGTCGTAGCTAAACAACCCTGCCACCGGATTGCCTGCCATGACCACTCCGACAGACGGCAAGACCCCGGATCTTTCGCCCAAGGAACGGCACGAAGTCGAGAAGAGCCAGCCGCCCCGCGCGGCCGTGCTGCACGAAATCATCCGCACCCAGGGCGACCAGGAACTGGAGCGCAGCATCGCCGCGCTGTGGTGGTCGGCGCTGGCGGCGGGCCTGACCATGGGCCTGTCGCTGATGGGGATGGGCCTGCTCAACTCACGCCTGCCCGAAGGCGACGAGTTCAAGGTGATCGCCAGTTTCGGCTACTGCGCAGGCTTCCTCGCGGTGATCCTCGCGCGCCAGCAACTGTTCACCGAAAACACCCTGACCGCCGTGCTGCCGGTGATGACCCGACCGACCCTGGGCAATGTCGGCCGCCTGGTCCGGCTGTGGACGGTGGTGCTGGCCGGCAACCTGTGCGGCACGTTGCTGGTGGCCTACGTGATGCTCGAACTGCCGATCTTCGACAGCAAGACCGACGAGGCCTTCCTTGAGATCGGGCGCAAGGTCATGGAGAACCACGCCAGCCAGATGTTCGCCAAGGGCATCGTTTCCGGCTGGATGATCGCCACCATGGTCTGGATGATCCCGTCCATGGAGAGCGCGAAGATGTGGATCATCATCCTCATCACCTACCTCATGGCCTTGGGTGACTTCACCCACATCGTGGTCGGCTCGGCGGAAGTGTCGTACCTGGTGTTCGCCGGCGAACTGCCGTGGAGCGATTTCTGGGCGGTGTTCGCCGGGCCGACGCTGGCGGGCAACATCATCGGCGGCAGCTGCATCTTCGCCCTGATCAGCCATGCGCAGATCCGCAGCGAGAGCGGCGCACCGACACCCGACGCCCCTGAAGAAGACCGGGGCGAGTCGAAGAAGGATTGAGTGCGCTCAGGCTAGGCACTTGAAAGCGTCTTGCACAAGGCGCTGATCATGTTCGGCCGATCGGTCTGGGCAGGGCTGATCAGCACAATCTCTCGGTCGTATCGGTCAGAACCAATCGGGCTCACCGCACATTGATGACCCCATTGTTCAAAGCCGGACCAAAGGGGTACGAGGCTCACGCCCATCCCGCCTGTCACGAGCATGGCAATGGTCTCCAGCGCATCAAGATCGACCAGCGGCGTCGGCGTCAGTCCCTGATCCGCCAGATATTGCTCGGCATGCCGTCCGCCCCACGCGTCAGGGTCATAGCGGATGTAGGGCTGGCTCATCAGTTGTGCGGGGATGCTTTGCGTGGACTTCTCCTTTGACAGAAACACCAGCGGTTCTTTGCGCAGGGACACCACTTGCAGCGCTTTGGGCAACTCGAACGGTGGAACCACGAGGATTGCCGCATCCACCTCAGCCGAGAGCAGGGCTTGATACAACGACCGCGATGTTCCCGGCACGATCACTGGCGTCAGCCCCGGCGCCAGCTCGGTCAGTGCTCGCAGTGCTCCCGGCAACAGCCCGGTCAGAACCGTGGAGATTGCGCCGATGCGCAACTGTCCCGTCAGCCCTGCGACGTCGGCATCTCCCGCCAATAGCGCTACTTCACGAACGATGCGCCTGGCCCGGGGCAGTAAATCGAGGCAGGCCTGGCTCGGCTTGGCGGCGTGGCCGACGCGGGACAACAGCTCAAAGCCGAGTTGCCGTTCGAGCGCGAGAATGCGCTGGCTGATCGCTGCGGCCGTCAACCCTTCGACACGCGCGGCATTGGCAATCGAGCCACACTCGACGACGGTGATCAGACTTCTCAGATAGCGCGAGTCCATAAGAAATGCTTTCGATGGTGAAAAGAATTACAGGCTATCTGTTTTGATGAAAACCGCACAGTCTTCAACCGTTGAGAGGTTTCTCTCGTCCGGCGATCGTCAGGAGTTCTTTATGCAGTCGATTTTCCATCTTGCTATGCATGTCCGTGATTTGCAGGTTACGCGCCAGTTCTATGGGGATTTACTGGGGTGCGAAGAGGGGCGCAGCACTGACTCCTGGGTCGATTTCAATTTTTTCGGGCATCAATTGTCGTTGCATCTGGGCGAGCCTTTTGCAGTCAGTAACACCGGTAAGGTTGGTGATCACGACGTGCCGATGCCGCACCTTGGCGTGATCCTCGAAATGTCGGACTGGCGCGTTTTGAGAGATCGCTTGATCGAGGCCCAGGTGCAGTTTGTTCTGCCACCCGGCATTCGTTTTGCCGGCCAGCCCGGCGAGCAGGCAACCATGTTTTTCCTCGATCCCGCCGGAAACCCGATCGAGATAAAAGGCTTCACTGACCTGCAGGGTATCTATGCGCAATTTTAATCAGATGGACGCGAGCGATATTTCCGAGAGCGTTCGGTCGCAGGCCGTGAGCGCAGAGTCGGTCGCCGAGCATTTTCTGGGCTGTGTCGAAGCGCGGGAGCTCAGCATAAAAGCCTTTGCAGCGTTCGACCCGGGTCAGGTGCGCGCTCAAGTTCGCCAGTTGAACAATGGCCACTTCAAAGGCCCTCTCGCCGGCGTGCCCGTGGGCATCAAAGACATCTTCGACACCGCCGATCATCCCACGGGGTTTTACTCCCCGATCTATGCGGACAACCGTCCTTCACGTGACGCACACGTTGTGGCGCTGTTGCGTCAGGCCGGCGCGGTGATCATGGGCAAGACCCACACCACCGAATTCGCCTACATGCACACTGGGCCGACCCGCAATCCGCATGATCTCGAACGGACGCCGGGAAGCTCCAGTGCCGGCTCGGCGGCGGGGATGGCGGCCGGGTTTTTCCCGATCGCCTTGGGCACGCAGACTGCCGGGTCGTTGATCAAACCCGCCTCGTATTGCGGACTGTATGCTTTCAAACCGACCTATGGGCTGGTTTCTCTGGAGGGGGTAAAACCGCTGGCGCCGAGTTTTGACACGGTGGGCTGGTACGGCCGCTCGGTTCGTGACCTGCAACTGTTGGCTGAGGTGTTGATCCCCGGCATTGCGCAGCGTACTGATGAGCGTCGTCCAGGCAAGTTCGGCTTCTGTCGTACAGCGCGCTGGGATCAGGTCGATGAGGACATCGCCAGATCGCTGGACGCTGCCGTTGAAGATCTGCGCCGGGCCGGACATCAGGTGAGTGAGGTGGAGTTGCCGCAGGCGTTTGCGACGGTATTCGATGACCATTTGCTGATCAACGATTGCGAGGGGGCGCGGTCACTGGCCAAGGAGCTGCAAGCGCGACCTGAGCTGCTCAGCGATGAAGTGTTGGCCATGATCGAACGGGCCCGCCAGACAACGTGGGAGCAGGAGTCTGCGGCGAAGAAGCGCCTGGCAACTTTGGCTCCTGTGCTTGAAGCCCTATTCAAACCGTTTGATGCCATGCTCGGTGCGAGCTGCGGCATCGTCGCCCCGTTGGGCCTTGGCGCGACCGGGCCTTCCGATTTCAGTAAGTTCTGGATGGCGTTCGGTTTACCTCAGATCAACATCCCGCTCGTGCGCAATGCCGGGGCGTTGCCGGCTGGCCTGCAAATGATTGGCGGTTTCAGAGACGACAGCATTCTTTTGCACGCGGCCGAGCAGGTGGAGGCGGTACTGAGAGCGGCGGACTGATGAAGGAGATATTGCGAGTGCCGTCGCAGCGCGGGTGCGCTGCGACGGAGTCCGATCCAGTGTCAGTGCGCAACATTGGCCGTGGCGGTGTCTTGTGGAGTCGTCACCCTACGGACAACCCGGCCAATGGTCAGGCCCTGCACCAGAATCGATGACAGCACGACGATGTAGGTGATGCTCAGCAACAAATCCCGTTCAGCGCCCAGCGGCAGCGACAGGGCCAGCGCCACCGAGACGCCGCCGCGCAGGCCGCCCCAGGTCAGGATCCGGATGGTGCCGCGCGGCACCGTGCGCCAGCGCCGCAGCAGGACGATGGCCGGGGCCACGGTGAGCAGGCGCGACAGCAGGATCGCCAGCGCCAGCAGACTCGCCGCCGCCACGTGCAGCCAGTTGAACGGCAGCAGCAACAGCTCCAGGCCGATCAGCGCGAACAGCAGAGCGTTGAGCATGTCGTCGAGCAGCTCCCAGAAACCGTCCAGGTACTTGCGGGTCATGTCGTTCATCGCCAGGTTGCGCCCCAGGTTGCCGATGATCAGGCCCGCCACCACCATCGCGATGGGCGCCGAGACGTGCAGTTCGGTGGCCATGGCCGAGCCGCCGATCACCAGCGCCAGGGTCAGCATCACTTCGATCTGGTGCTGCTCGATGCTCTTGATCATCAGGTACACCAGGTAGCCGATCAGACCGCCGAACAGCACGCCGCCGATGGCCTCGTGGGCGAACAGCAGGGCCGTGGCGCCGAGGGTCGGGGTCTCGCCCAGCTGCGCGATGCCCAGCAGCACGGTGAACACCACGACGGCGGTGCCGTCGTTGAACAGCGATTCGCCGACGATGGTGGTCTTGAGCGGCTTCGAGGCGTTGGCGGTACGCAGCACGCCGAGTACCGCGATCGGGTCGGTGGGGGAGATCAGCGCGCCGAACAGCAGGCAGTAGAGGAAGCTCACGTGCCAGCCGAACAGGGCAAAGATGTAATAGGCGAGGCTGCCGATCACGGCGGTGGCGATCAGCACGCCGAACGTGGCCAGCAGGCCGATGGGCCAGCGGTAGCTGCGCAGGTCGTTGAGGTTCACGTGCAGGGCGCCGGCGAACAGCAGGAACGACAGCATCCAGTTCATCAGCAGGTCGCCGAAGTCGATCTGGCCGATCAATTGCTGCACGCGCTCTTCAAGGCCCGGGTAGCCGAGAAAGCTCAGGCCTTGCAGCAGCAGGGAAAACATCAGTGCGGTGACCATCACGCCGATGGTCGGCGGCAGGCCGATGAAGCGGAAGTTCACGAAGGTCAGGAGGGTGGTGAGGCAGATAAACGCAGCAACGAGTTCAAGCATCCGGGGTCCTTTGGATGGGAGATGGAAGAGGCGCGTCCGATACTTGGACGCAAGGGTTGGATGGGCTGGCGCCGCTCAGGGGCACATGAGGCCGTCTGGGGTGAGGGAGCTTGCTCCCGCCGGCCCGCATGCAATTTTCCTTCGGGCGGGAGCGAGCGCCCCCGCCACGGGGATTGCGGCAGCCGGTGCTTCAGCCGCAGGCATTGACCGCAGCCATGCGCCGGCGTTGCAGATAAATGAAGAAAAGCGCCGCCAGCACGGTGAGCACGCCGACCAGGGCACCGGTCCACGGGAGGTCCGCCAGGTCCGCGCCGCTGGCCACCACCAGCCCGCCGATCCACGCGCCCGACGCGTTGCCGAGGTTGAAGGCGCTCTGGTTCAGGGTCGAGCCGAGGTTCGGTGCTTCGTGGGCCTGGTCGATGATCAGCAGTTGCAGGATCGGGCACAGGGCGAAGGCGAATACGCCCCACAGCACCAGGGTGATCGCGGCGGGCACCGCCGAGCGGCTGGTCTGGCTGAACGCCGCCAGGATCACCACCACCGCCAGCGCCACGCCCACCAGCGACGGCAGCAGGCGGCTGTCGGCCAGGCGGCCGCCGAGCATGCTGCCGCCGGTCAGGCCGACGCCGAACAACAGCAGCATCACTGTCACGCCGTGGGGGCTGATGCCGGTGACGTCCTGCAGGATCGGCGCGATGTAGGTGTACACGCTGAACAGGCTGGTGGATGCCAGCACGCTCATGCCCAGCGCCAGCAGTACGTTGGCCTTGCCCAGCACCTTGAACTCGCTGGCGAGGTCGGCGCGCTCCATCGGAATGTGCTTGGGCAGCCACAGCCACTGGGCGAGGGCGGCGATCACACCAATGGCGGCCACGGCCCAGAAGGTCGAACGCCAGCCGGCGAACTGCCCGAGCGCGGTGCCCAACGGCACGCCGAGCACGTTGGCCAGGGTCAGGCCGGTGAACATCAGCGCGATCGCCTGGGCCCGTTTGTTCGGCGCCACCAGGCCGGCGGCGACCACCGAACCGATGCCGAAGAACGCCCCGTGGCACAGCGCGGTGACCACCCGGGCGGCCATCAGGGTCGCGTAGTTCGGGGCCAGCGCGCAGAGCACGTTGCCGAGGATGAACATCAGGGTCATGCCCAGCAGCGTCGCCTTGCGCGGCATGTTGGCGGTGCCGACCGCCAGGACCGGCGCGCCGAACACCACGCCCAGGGCGTAGCCGGTGATCAGCAGGCCGGCGTGTGGGATGCTCACGGCGAGGTCGCGAGCGACGTCGGGCAGCAGGCCCATGATGACGAATTCGGTGGTGCCGATGCCGAAGGCGGCAGCGGCCAGTGCAAGCAAGGCGAGTGGCATGCGCAAGGTCTCTGTCGGTAGTCTTGACGCTTCGTTCAGGCAGGCGCAGGCCGACGGCCGGTCTCGGGCGGAGAACGGGTCAGGCAGTCATTGTTGGAATAGGTCTGTGCGCAACCGAGTGCGGCGTGGTCGCGTGCAGTATAAACAGCTGCGGCCCCATCGCGAATCAATAATATGACTAATTGCCCGCGGCCCTTGCGCAGCGCCGGCAAAGCCCTACGCTCTGGTGCTGTGGGCGGTGCAGCTGGGTTCGATCGCCGAAGCGGCGGCGCTGCGGGAAATCAGCCTGATCCTGGGGGTGCTGTTCGGCATGCGCTGCCTCAAAGAACCTTTCGGCCGGCCACGGCTCTTAGCCTGTGGGCTGGTGCTGATCGGCAGGCTGGAGATGAAGCTCTGATCCGCCCGCCATTCGAACGACACGAAAAAGGGACTGCGCTATGACCGTGGCTTTGTGGTGTGTATTGATCGCGATTTTCCTGCCGTACCTGTGCACCGCCGTGGCCAAGGCCGTCGGCGGCTACAGAATGAGTGACAACCATGATCCCCGGGACTTTCTGGAGAGCCTCAACGGCCTGGCTCGGAGGGCCCATGCGGCGCAGCTGAACAGCTTCGAGGTGACGCCGGCCTTCGTCGCCGCCGTGATCGTCGCGCACCTCGTGGGCACGGCCGAGCTTGTGACGGTGAATGTGCTGGCGGTGCTGTTCATCACCAGCCGCCTGCTCTACATCATTTGCTACCTGGCGGACTGGGCGGTGCTGCGGTCGCTGGTGTGGCTCGTGGGGATGGGGTTGATTGCCGGGTTCTTCATTGTGTCGGCCTGAGCCTTGGGGAGGCTGACGGCCTCATCGCGAGCAGGCTCGCTCCCACATTGATTGGCAGTGACCGGGCCCCTGTGGGAGCCCGCCTGCTGGCGATGGCGTCAGTGACGGCGCCGCCGGGCTCCCACAAGGTTCGGCGGTCAGGACTTGCCCTTGACCGTATCGGCCACCTGCGGCACTTGCGGCAGCGCCGTGCCTTTAGGCCAGAGCATCCAGATCTGCCCCTGCTGCTTCATGTCCCCGGCCAGTTGCCCCGCCGCATCGCCGGTGCCCCAGAACAGGTCCGCGCGCACTTCGCCGGCGATGGCGCCGCCGGTGTCCTGTGCGGCCACCGGGCGCACCAGGGCGGTGCCGTCCGGGCGGGTGGTGGACAGCCACAGCAGGCTGCCCAACGGAATCACCTTGCGGTCCACCGCCGCGCTGTAGCCGGCGGTCAGCGGCACGTTCAGCGAACCGCGCGGGCCTTCGTCGCTGTCCGGGTTGCGGGTGAAGAACACATAACTGGGGTTGCTGCCCAGCAGCTCCGGGATGCGCGACGGGTTGGCCTTGGCCCAGTCGCTGATGGCGCCCATGGTGACGTCTTCCTTCTTCAGCTCGCCCTGTTCCACCAGCCAGCGGCCGATCGGGCGGTACGGGTGGCCGTTCTGGTCGGCGTAGGCGATGCGCAACTGGCGTCCGTCGTCGGTCTGGATCCTGCCCGATCCCTGGATCTGCAGGAACTGCAGGTTCATCGGATCGGTCAGCCAGGCCACCACCGGCGCATTGACGCCTTTGCTCTCGATGGTCGCCGCGTCGTCGTAGGGCTTGAGCACCCGGCCGTCGAGGCGTCCGCGCAGGCGCTTGCCCTTGAGTTCGGGGTACACGCTGTCCAGCGACACGATGATCATGTCGTCAGGCACGCCGTACACCGGGACGTTCGCCGTGGCGGTCTGGGTCAGGCTGCCGGGGTAGACCGGCTCGTAGTAGCCGGTGATCAAGCCGTTGGGGTTGTCGTTCTCGGCGCGCAACCCGTAGACGTCGAGGTTTTGCTTGAGGAACGCGCGGATGCTGCCGGCGCTCTGCGGGACATCGGCCGCCGCCGCGCAGGTCTTGCCCCAGACCGGGTCGGCCTTGAGCCGGTTGCACGCGCTGCGCCACGAACCGAAGCCGGCCACCAGGTCGTTGTCGGACACGGCGGGCAGCGCCTCCCAGGTGGCGCTGGAGTAAGTGGCGAGGGCGTGGGTCTTGGGCTTGGCCGTGTCGCCCCCGGTGCAGCCGGCGAGGATCGCCAGCAGCGGCAGGGTTGCGAAAAGCGGATGACGCCAGGCCTTGAAGCGGCTGTTCATGGAGTGGTTCCTGTGCCGGTTGCGTGAATGCTCCATGCGTTCAGGCAACCCGTATTTTTAATAGGGCTATTGGTGTTTGGCGGCCGCGCGAGGATACTGGCCGCCATTTTTCCGTGACCGAAGCCACCATGACACTCAAAAGAATCTCTGTTGCTTTGCTGGCCTGTCTGACCCTGTCCGCCTGCGGCGGCGTCGACCCCAACTCTCCGCTGGGCCAGCGCAAGGCGATCTTCAAGCAGATGCTCAAGACCGGCGAAGACCTGGGCGGCATGCTGCGCGGGCGCATTCCCTTCGACGGGGCGAAATTCGCCGACGGCGCGGTGAAGCTCGATGCGCTGTCCCATGAGCCGTGGAAGCACTTCCCGCAGGTGCGCGAAGAGGATCACACCAGCGCCAAGGACGATGTCTGGCAGAGGCAGGCGCGTTTCCAGGAAATGGCCCGCACCCTTGAGGCGGCCACCGGTGAACTGGTGATCGCCAGCCAAGTGCAGCCCTACAAGGCCAGCAACCTGGGGCCAGCGGTGCAGAAAGTCGAAGATGCGTGCAGTGCCTGCCATAAAGAGTTTCGCGATCACTGATAGCTGACGCGGTTGAATGACCGTGGCGAGGGCGCTTGCTCCCTCGCCGCAGTGGCTCTCGTTACTTGTCCAGTTCGTCCAGCGCCTGCTGCAATTCCTTGCGGGACTCGGCCAGCTTGTTCTTGCGCTTGTCGATCTTCTCCGGGTCGCCCTTCTTCATGGCCTTGTCGAGGTCGGCCTGGCGTTTGCTCACTTCGTGCTTGGCCTCCAGCACCTTGTTTTCGCGTTCCTTCTTCAGGCCGGCGTCGGTGCAGTGATCGGTGACTTCGCGCAGGGCGGTCTCCAGGCCGGCCTGCTGGTCGGCGTTGCCGTGGGCCTTGGCCTGTTCGATCTGGGTGACGATGTTCTGCTTCTTGGCGGCGCAGCCGGTGAGTTCCGGCGCTTCCTCGGCGGCCATCAACGGGGCGGCCAGGAATCCGCATAGGGTCAGCAGGGCAAGCGATTTCATAAAGGCTCCATGCGCTAAGGCATTCGGTTCGGTGGTGCGCTGCGCTGTTGGAGCGCCCCGACGGACATTGGGTTCCCGGCGTGCCGGGAGGCTGTGTTCAGAAGCCGTCGATGCCGGCGGCTTGCAGGGTGTCGCGCAAGGCCAGCACCTGCGGGTCGCGGAAAAAGGCGCTCAGTTGCGCCGCGCGGCCGGGACCGATGCCGGGTTCTGCCTGCCATTGTTCGGTGTCGCGTTGCGCCAGCTCGTGCCAGGTGCCGTCCAGCGGTGCCTGTCCGGTCGGCGGCATTCCCAAGGCTTTGAGCCAGGTGGCGAACGGCCGCTGGCGGGCTGTGTGAAAACTGTCCAGCAGGCGGGCGCCGCTGCGCTCGCCGAAGCCGGGCATGTTAGCAAGCTCCGGCCCCTCGAGGGTCAACCAATCCAGCAGGCCGGTCAGGCGGCCTGTTTCCAGAAGTTTCTCCCAGGTGCCGCGACCGACATGGGGCAGCCCCAGCCCCTGCTTGCCGCCGAGCCAGGTCAGGCGGGCGAGGAACTGGCTTTCGCAGCCGGGCGTCGGTCGCCAGCAGCTCAAGGCGTGGAAATCGGTTGCCTGCGGAACGGCCAGCTCGACACGCTCGGCCGCGCGCAGGACGACGCCGTCTAGCCGGGGGATGGTCAGGCCGGCCAGGCTGACCGCGACCTGGTCGCCGGGGCGGATGTCCAGCGCCTGCCAGCGCTGGAACGAGCTGACGCTGACCCGTCGGATCTGCCGGTCGTCCAGCCGCACCGGCGCCAGCTCAAGCACCGGTGTGATGCGCCCCGTACGCCCGATCCTGAAATCGACCTTGCGCACCTCGGCCAGGGCCTGGGCGAACGGGTACTTCCAGGCAATGCCCCAGTGCGGCGGCCGTGCCTGCCAGCGCTCGGCCGACGGGCGCCGGTCCTGACGCAGGACGACGCCGTCCGTGGCGAACGGCAACGGCGTGCGGAACCAATGCTCGCGCCATGCCTGGGCGTCGGCAAAGCGTTCGAGGGTGTGGGTGTAGGGCGCGGTCGCGGCGAATCCCAGGGCGGCCAGCGTCGAGAGCCTTTCGGACAAGGCCGAAGGCCCCTGCGGCCAGTCCCAGACGAACAGCCCTATACCGCCGGCCTCTTCGGCGCCCAGATCCTTGCGGCCCATCAGGCCGGCGACGGTGGCGCGGGCGTTGCGGCCGCCGTCGCGGGACTGAACGTGGTCGCTCAGGCGCCAATAGAGTTCGCCCTGCACCAGCAGATCCACCGGTTCGGTCAGTTGCCGGGGAATGGCGGCGATCTTCTGCGCCGACGCTGTCCAGTCCTGGCCCCGGACTCCGTCGCCGCGGCTGATGGCCTGGTGCAGTCGCCCGCTGCGGTAGATCAGCGTGACCGCGACGCCGTCGACCTTGGGTTGAATCCAGAGGCCTTCGCGGTCGCGCAGCCAGGCTTCGACGTCTTTGCCGTCGTGGCGTTTGTCCAACCCGGTGTGGGCGATCGGGTGAGTGACGGGGCCTGTGGCCGTGCGCAGCGGGTTGGCCGGTGACGGAAGGCCGAAGCACCGGCGCCATTCGTCCAGGCGCAAGCGCGACTGGTCGTAGAGCCCGTCGGCGATCAGCGCCCGGCCTTCGCGGTGGTAGGCGTCGTCCCAGCGGTCGATCTGCCTTTGCAGGACGGCGGTTTCGGTGCGGGCCTTTTCCGGTGGCCAATCGGGGCAGTCGTCGGCGAGGGCGTTCGGGAGGATGAGCATCAACAGCAGTGGGAGCAGCAGGGGCATTGCAGCGGGCATCGTGAGCGTCCTTGCTCAAGGGGAACGCTTGAAGGGTAGGCGGGGAATCCGGGGGGCGTCGGGCGGGTGTTTTTCGGGCTGTTTCCGGATGGACAGATGCGGGCTTTCGGTTGGGGCGCTGCCCGAAGCGGGGAGGGAACCTGCAGGCATGAAAAAGCCCCGCAGGGCGTGAGCCGTGCGGGGCTTTTCGTGTCGCCTGGAGGTGTTACAGGCCGGCGGCGGAACGCAGGGCGTCGGCGCGGTCGGTCTTTTCCCAGGTGAAGGTGCTGAAGGTGTCGTCGCCGACGGTCTTGGTCTGCGGAGCGCGACCGAAGTGACCGTAGGCTGCGGTTTCCTGGTACATCGGGTGCAGCAGGTCCAGCATGGTGGTGATGGCGTAAGGACGCAGGTCGAACACTTCACGCACCAGTTTGATGATCTTGTCATCGCTGATCTTGCCGGTGCCGAAGGTGTTCAGCGAGATCGAAGTCGGCTGGGCCACGCCGATCGCGTAGGACACCTGGATCTCGCAGCGCTCGGCCAGGCCGGCGGCGACGATGTTCTTGGCCACGTAACGGCCGGCGTACGCAGCGGAGCGGTCAACCTTGGACGGGTCCTTGCCGGAGAACGCGCCGCCGCCGTGACGGGCCATGCCGCCGTAGCTGTCGACGATGATCTTGCGGCCGGTCAGGCCGCAGTCGCCCACCGGGCCGCCGATGATGAACTGGCCGGTCGGGTTGATGTGGAACTGGGTGTCCTTGCTCAGCAGTTCGGCCGGCAGCACGTGCTTGACGATCAGCTCCATCACGCCTTCGCGCAGGTCGTTGTACGACACTTCCGGGTTGTGCTGGGTCGACAGCACCACGGCGTCGATGCCGACCACTTTGCCGCCTTCGTAACGGCAGGTGACCTGGGACTTGGCGTCCGGACGCAGCCAAGGCAGCAGGCCCGACTTGCGGGCTTCGGCCTGGCGCTGCACCAGTTGGTGCGAGAAGGTGATCGGGGCCGGCATCAGCACGTCGGTCTCGTTGCTGGCGTAGCCGAACATCAGGCCCTGGTCGCCGGCGCCCTGGTCTTCAGGCTTGGCGCGGTCAACGCCCTGGTTGATGTCGGGGGACTGCTTGCCGATGATGTTCATCACGCCGCAGGTGGCGCCGTCGAAGCCGACGTCGGAGCTGGTGTAGCCGATGTCGCAGATCACGTCACGGACGATCTGCTCCAGGTCGACCCAGGCGCTGGTGGTCACTTCACCGGCAACGATGGCCACGCCGGTCTTGACCAGGGTCTCCACCGCCACGCGTGCGTGCTTGTCCTGGGCAATGATGGCGTCCAGCACTGCATCGGAAATCTGGTCGGCGATTTTGTCCGGATGCCCTTCAGACACGGACTCGGAGGTGAAGAGGGAGTATTCGCTCATCTCGATGTTTTCCTGAATTTACCGATGGTGAGTGTCGCCAGCCGGCCGCTGAAAGTGGCGGACCTGGATCTGGAAACCATTACGTAAGCCTACATAGAGGCTGTCCCCGGGAACGAGTCCCGCAGCGGTGGCCCAACGGGCCAAATCGTCCTGTTCAAACCCCAACCACAGATCACCGCAGGCCTCCCTGGCCCAGCTCTGGTTGTGGCTGCATAACTCTGTCACGAGCAGGCTACCGCCCGGTTGCAGCAGGCTGGCCATGTGCTTGAGCGCTTCGGCCGGCGCGGCGAAATGGTGCAACACCATGTTCAATACCACGCAATCGGCCTGAAGGCTCACACCGTTCAATGCATCGGCCAATTGCAGGCTGACGTTAGCCAGCCGTTCACGAACGCATACCTGACGCGCCAGTTCGAGCATCGCCGCGCTGTTGTCCAGTGCGGTTACCGTGCCGAAACGGCGGGCCAGTTCCGGCAGGAAGGCTCCATCGCCGGGGCCGACTTCGATGGCCGTGGCAGCGCCGCCGAAGTTCAGTTTGTCGAGCAGGGCCAGCACGCTGTCGCGGTACTGCGGCAGGCCTGCGATCAAGTCTTGCTGGGCGCGGAATTTCTCCGCCACCCGTGCGAAGAAGTCCTGGCTGGCCGCCGCCCGTTGCCCGTGCACCTGGGCGATCCGCGCCTGCACGTCGTCCGGCAGGGCCAGGTTGTCGACTTCTTCTAACAATGCCGCGTGCAGCGTGCCGCCCAACAGTTCGGTGTGGGGCAGGGCGCGGCGGTAGAAAATCGCGTTGCCTTCACGGCGGGTCGCCACCAGCTCCGCCTGGGCCAGCACCTTGAGGTGATGGCTCATGCCGGACTGGCCGATGCCGAAGATCTGCGCCAGCTCCAGCACGCCGAACGAGTCGTTGGCCAGCGCCCGCAGCACGTTCAGCCGCAGCGGATCGCCGCCGGCCTTGCACAGGGCCGCCAGGTCGTCGCAGGCGTCATGGCGAATCGTAGGCACGCGTAAGTTCATAGGGGCAGCAGTCTAGTGACGGCCGGAAAGCATCGCAAGATCAATATCAAAAAGTTTTGATATTGATCGATGGGTGGTGTTTCCCACGCAATGGTTAACGTTACAGACGGGCGGCGGAAAGGATTCACCCGCCGAAAGCGCCGCCCGGCAGGGGAAAAACGTCTTCAGATGACTATCTGTCATTGCCCCGAGGCGTCCGGGTGAGGGAAAATGCTCGCCTTTTTTCCGTTTCGATTTTTCACCTTCAGCTTCAGAACCCAGGAGATCAGCGATGCCTAGCCGTCGTGAGCGTGCCAACGCCATTCGTGCCCTCAGCATGGATGCCGTGCAAAAAGCCAACAGCGGCCATCCCGGTGCCCCTATGGGTATGGCGGATATCGCCGAGGTGCTTTGGCGCGATTACCTCAAGCACAACCCGAGCAACCCGTCGTTCGCCGACCGTGACCGCTTCGTGCTGTCCAACGGCCACGGCTCGATGTTGATCTACTCGCTGCTGCACCTGACCGGCTACGACCTGTCGATCGACGACCTCAAGGCGTTCCGCCAACTGCACAGCCGCACCCCGGGCCATCCGGAATTCGGCTACACCCCGGGCGTCGAGACCACCACCGGTCCCCTGGGCCAGGGCCTGGCCAACGCCGTGGGCTTCGCCCTGGCGGAAAAGGTGCTGGGCGCGCAGTTCAACCGTCCGGGCCACAACATCGTCGACCACCACACCTACGTGTTCCTGGGCGACGGCTGCATGATGGAAGGCATTTCCCATGAAGTCGCTTCCCTGGCCGGCACCCTGGGCCTGGGCAAGCTGATCGCCTTCTACGACGACAACGGCATCTCCATCGACGGCGAGGTCGAAGGCTGGTTCACCGACGACACGCCGAAGCGTTTCGAGTCCTACAACTGGCAGGTGATCCGCAACGTCGACGGCCACGATCCGGAAGAGATCAAGACCGCCATCGACACCGCGCGCAAGAGCCCGCTGCCGACCCTGATCTGCTGCAAGACCACCATCGGCTTCGGTTCGCCGAACAAGCAAGGCAAGGAAGACTGCCACGGCGCCCCGCTGGGCGACGCGGAAATCGCGCTGACCCGTGAAGCCCTGAAGTGGAACCACGGCCCGTTCGAGATCCCGGCCGACATCTACGCCGAGTGGGACGCCAAGGAAGCCGGCCGCGCCGTCGAAGCCGATTGGGACCTGCGCTTCGCTGCCTACTCCGCCGCGTTCCCGACCGAAGCCAACGAACTGGTGCGTCGCCTGAGCGGCGAGCTGCCGGCCGACTTCTCCGAGAAGGCCGACGCCTACATCGCCGAAGTGGCGGCCAAGGGCGAAACCATCGCCAGCCGCAAGGCCAGCCAGAACGCCCTGAACGCGTTCGGCCCGCTGCTGCCGGAAGTGCTGGGCGGCTCGGCTGACCTGGCCGGTTCCAACCTGACCCTGTGGAAAGGCTGCAAAGGCGTCAGCGCCGAGGACGCCAGCGGCAACTACATGTACTACGGCGTGCGCGAGTTCGGCATGACCGCGATCATGAACGGTGTCGCCCTGCACGGCGGCCTGGTGCCTTACGGCGCGACCTTCCTGATGTTCATGGAATACGCCCGCAACGCCGTGCGCATGTCGGCCCTGATGAAGCAGCGCGTGATCCACGTCTACACCCACGACTCCATCGGTCTGGGCGAAGACGGCCCGACCCACCAGCCGATCGAGCAGCTGACCAGCCTGCGCAGCACGCCGAACCTGGACACCTGGCGTCCGGCCGACGCCGTCGAATCGGCAGTGGCCTGGAAAAACGCCCTGGAGCGCAAGGACGGCCCGTCGGCGCTGATCTTCTCCCGCCAGAACCTGCAGCATCAGTCCCGCGACGCGATCCAGATCGCCGACATCAGCCGCGGTGGCTACGTGCTCAAGGACTGCGCAGGCGAGCCTGAGCTGATCCTGATCGCCACCGGCTCCGAAGTCGGCCTGGCCGTCCAGGCCTTCGACAAGCTGACCGAGCAGGGCCGCAAGGTTCGCGTGGTGTCGATGCCGTGCACCAGCGTGTTCGACGCCCAGGACGCCGGCTACAAGCAATCGGTCCTGCCGCTGCAGGTCGGCGCGCGCATCGCCATCGAAGCGGCCCACGCCGACTTCTGGTTCAAGTATGTGGGTCTGGAAGGCCGCGTGATCGGCATGACCACCTACGGCGAATCGGCACCGGCTCCGGCGCTGTTCGAAGCGTTCGGCTTCACCCTGGAGAACATCCTGGGCCAGGCCGAAGAGCTGCTGGAAGACTAAGGCACACGGCGGTGACCTCCCGGTCACCGCAATTCCCTGTGGGAGCTGGCTTGCCAGCGATAGAGTCCGTTCAGTCAGCACATAGGTTGAAGCGGATGGCCCCTATCGCTGGCAAGCCAGCTCCCACAAGGGCTGTGTCGCACATAAGCATTGCGTCTGGTCTGCGTATTATCGAGAACCCCATGCCTCAACCGCGTCCCTACAAAGTTGCACTCAACGGCTACGGCCGGATTGGTCGTTGCGTCTTGCGTGCGTTGTTCGAGCGAGGCGAGAAGGCCGGGTTCGAGATTGTCGCGATCAACGACCTGGCCGACATGGCCAGCATCGAATACCTGACACGCTTCGACTCCACCCACGGCCGGTTTCCCGGCGAAGTGAAGGTCGACGGCGATTGTCTGCACATTAACGGCGACTGCGTGAAGGTGTTGCGCAGTCCCACCCCCGAAGGCATCGATTGGGCGTCCCTGGGCGTCGATCTGGTGCTCGAATGCTCCGGCGCCTGGCACACCCGCGGCGACGGCCAGCGCTTTCTCGACGCCGGCGCGCCGCGGGTGCTGTTCTCCCAGCCGATGGCCAGCGAGTCGGATGTCGACGCCACCATCGTCTACGGCGTCAACCAGGACTGCCTGACCGGCGCCGAGCGCCTGGTGTCCAACGCCTCCTGCACCACCAACTGCGGCGTGCCGCTGCTGCGCCTGCTGGACCGGGCGGTGGGGCTGGAGTACGTGTCGATCACCACGATCCACTCGGCGATGAACGATCAGCCGGTCATCGACGCCTATCACCACGAAGACCTGCGCCGCACCCGTTCGGCGTTCCAGTCGGTGATTCCGGTGTCCACCGGCCTTGCGCGCGGCATCGAGCGCCTGCTGCCGGAACTTGCCGGGCGAATTCAGGCCAAAGCCGTACGCGTGCCGACGGTCAACGTGTCCTGCCTCGACATCACGATGCAGACCGCGAACGACACCGACGCCGCCGAGGTCAACCGGATCCTGCGCGACGCCGCCACCGCCGGCCCGCTCAAGGGGTTGCTGGCCTACACCGAGCTGCCCCATGCCAGTTGCGATTTCAACCATGACCCACATTCGGCCATCGTCGATGCCAGTCAGACCCGCGTCTCCGGCCCACGGCTGGTGAACATCCTGGCCTGGTTCGACAACGAATGGGGTTTTGCCAACCGAATGCTGGACGTTGCAGAGCACTATCTGCAGACAGCGATTCCAACAAACAAGTAATCCAGGAAGTGCGACCCATGACCGTGTTGAAGATGTCCGACCTCGATCTGCAAGGTAAGCGCGTATTGATCCGCCAAGACCTCAACGTCCCAGTCAAGGACGGTGCAGTCACCAGCGATGCGCGCATCCTGGCTTCGCTGCCGACCATCAAGCTGGCCCTGGAGAAAGGCGCGGCGGTGATGGTCTGCTCGCATCTGGGCCGTCCGACCGAAGGCGAGTTCTCCGCCGAGAACAGCCTCAAGCCTGTCGCCGACTACCTGAGCAAGGCTCTGGACCGCGAAGTGCCGCTGGTGGCCGACTACCTGGGCGGCGTTGACGTCAAGGCCGGCGACATCGTGCTGTTCGAGAACGTGCGCTTCAACAAGGGCGAGAAAAAGAACGCCGACGAACTGGCCCAGCAATACGCCGCCCTGTGCGACGTGTTCGTGATGGACGCCTTCGGCACCGCCCACCGCGCCGAGGGTTCGACCCACGGCGTGGCCAAGTTCGCCAAGGTCGCCGCCGCAGGCCCGCTGCTGGCCGCCGAACTGGACGCGCTGGGCAAGGCCCTGGGCGCGCCGGCCAAGCCGATGGCCGCCATCGTTGCCGGCTCCAAGGTCTCGACCAAACTGGACGTGCTGAACAGCCTGAGCCAGATCTGCGACCAACTGATCGTCGGCGGCGGCATCGCCAACACCTTCCTGGCGGCGGCCGGTCACCCGGTCGGCAAGTCCCTGTACGAGCCGGATCTGCTGGACACCGCCCGCGCCATCGCCGCCAAGGTCAGCGTGCCGCTGCCGGTGGACGTGGTGGTGGCCAAGGAATTCGCCGAAACCGCCGCCGCCACCGTCAAGCTGATCGGTGACGTGGCCGCCGACGACATGATCCTGGACATCGGCCCGCAGACCGCAGCCAACTTCGCCGAACTGCTGAAATCGTCGAAGACCATCCTGTGGAACGGCCCGGTCGGCGTGTTCGAGTTCGACCAGTTCGGCAACGGCACCAAAGTGCTGGCCCAGGCCATCGCCGAAAGCGCCGCGTTCTCCATCGCCGGCGGCGGCGACACCCTGGCGGCCATCGACAAGTATGGCGTGGCCAGTGATATCTCCTACATTTCCACCGGTGGCGGCGCGTTCCTCGAATTCGTCGAAGGCAAGGTGCTGCCGGCCGTCGAAGTCCTGGAAAGCCGGGCCAAGGCCTGAGGCCGCCCGATTGGCCAGGCAAAGGAGTGTTCACATGGTCAAGTCGTTAGCGCTGTTGCTGCTGACCGCTGCGCTGGCCGCCTGCGGGAGCCACCCGCAGGCCGACGCGCAGCCGGACGCCGGCGAGGCGCACAAGGGCTGCTACCAGGCCGACTGGCAAGCCGAAACCAACCCGGTGCTGAACAAGCGCTCGGGGCCGGAAGGCCTGGACAAGTACGAGACGCAAACCCCGGCCAAGGAACAGGGCTGTCCTTGACGGGGCTGACCTTTAACTCAGGGCCGGCGGCGTGCGCCGTCGGTCGAGGAACACGGATGAAAGGCTTGATCGCCGTTGCGGCGTTGGGATTGTTGGGCGGTTGCGCGCAGTTGGGGCTGTTTCAGCCATCCGCACCGGCGGACGACTGGACAACCTGGACCTGCGACAGCCAGGCCAAGGTGCTGTGGCGCTACACCGATGCCGGGCGCAAGGAAGTCGACGTGCGCCTGGGCGGCGGCGACCAGGTCTACCGCCTGAAGGAAGAGCCGGGCGCGTCGGGTGCGCTGTACAGCGACAACATGCTGGCGTTTCACATCAAGGGTGAGGAAGGCCTGGTCTACTGGGTCGCCACCAATGATCTGATCGGCCGGGGCTGCAAGGCGCAGTGACACGATTGAACGGATGCGCAGAGGTCCGATGCAGGGGTCTTTGCCGTTCACAGGATTTTGGCAACACCGAATCACCGGACCGGGCCTCGACCCCCGATCCGCAATCACTTGAATAGCCGCCGCCGCTCCGGCAGGCTGGCACGATTAACGACCCTAAACCGGGAGAGACACACACAATGGCACTCATCAGCATGCGCCAGATGCTGGACCACGCAGCCGAATTCGGCTACGGCGTTCCGGCCTTCAACGTCAACAACCTTGAACAAATGCGCGCCATCATGGAAGCCGCTGACAAGACTGACTCCCCGGTGATCGTCCAGGCTTCGGCCGGTGCCCGCAAATACGCAGGTGCCCCGTTCCTGCGTCACCTGATCCTGGCGGCCATCGAAGAATTCCCGCACATCCCGGTGTGCATGCACCAGGACCACGGCACCAGCCCTGACGTCTGCCAGCGCTCCATCCAACTGGGCTTCAGCTCGGTGATGATGGACGGTTCCCTGGGCGAAGACGGCAAGACCCCGACCGACTACGAATACAACGTGCGCGTCACCCAGCAGACCGTGGCCATGGCCCATGCCTGCGGTGTTTCGGTGGAAGGTGAGCTGGGCTGCCTGGGCTCCCTGGAAACCGGCATGGCCGGTGAAGAAGACGGCATCGGCGCCGAAGGCGTGCTGGATCACAGCCAGATGCTGACCGACCCGGAAGAAGCCGCCGACTTCGTCAAGAAGACTCAAGTTGACGCCCTGGCCATCGCCATCGGCACCAGCCACGGCGCCTACAAGTTCACCAAGCCGCCGACCGGCGACGTGCTGGCCATCGACCGCATCAAGGAAATCCACAAGCGCATCCCGAACACCCACCTGGTGATGCACGGTTCCTCGTCGGTTCCGCAAGAGTGGCTGGCGATCATCAACCAGTACGGCGGCGACATCAAAGAAACCTACGGCGTACCGGTCGAAGAGATCGTCGAAGGCATCAAGCACGGCGTGCGCAAGGTCAACATCGACACCGACTTGCGCCTGGCGTCCACCGGTGCGATGCGTCGCCTGATGGCCACCAACCCGAGCGAGTTCGACCCGCGCAAGTTCTTCGGTGAGACCGTGAAGGCCATGCGTGATGTGTGCATCGCGCGTTACGAGGCTTTCGGCACTGCCGGTAATGCTTCGAAGATCAAACCGGTTTCGCTGGAAGGGATGTATCAGCGTTATTTGAAGGGTGAGTTGAACGCTAAGGTTAATTGAGACTGGCGTTGAGCTGATTCAAAAGAAACCCGCCGAGAGGCGGGTTTTTTGTGGGCGCTGAGAAACCAGCCAGAGATTTTTACTCGAACAATCCCTCTAGCTCTTCAAGGGTCGGCATGCCCGCCGGAACGACGGTGAGTTCGCAATCGAGAGCGCACAATGCGCGAGCGTAGGCGATCATGCCGACAGATAGGGTGCCTTTCTCGATAGCAATCACTTTGTATCGCGTCAATCGCGCGAGTTCGGCAAGTTGCGCCTGGGTCAGGCCGAGAGCGATACGTTTTCCGCGTATCTGAGCACCAAGTCGGCTGACGAGCAGAATATGATCCATGTGTCGTTAACGTAACATTCGTGAGGGAGTGTTCTTTAAACGGAACACTGAGTTTGATCGAGCTTACGCCTGTGACGATCGAGCGAATGACACCCATAACGGACATTTCCAGTACCGATTGGGCAAAAGTCCGTTACAGGTAACATTTCTCACTGGGTTCCAACCCCAATCACACCTTTAACTCAACATGATCCAGCGCCTGATTCACCGCCAACTCTCCGAGCATCACCACTTGGGCGATGCCCAACGCGGTCTTGCGATAAGGCGTGTCGAGAGTGGCGGCGAAGTTGGGAGAAAGGGGAGAAAGGGGACGGATTTATTTACTGATTAAATAAATCTGTCCCCTTAATACTGAAACGGCTGGCAGGTTGGCATTCACTCTTTCATTTGTGCATCGCTACAGAAAACCCACCGATTGGCGGGTTTTCGATGGCGTAAGTCAGGTGCGTGTCATCCGGTTCGAGCGCTACAGCTTCGGCTCAACGTTATCCAACGCCTGATTCACGGCCAATTCTCCCAGCATGACCAGTTGCGCAATGCCCTGGGCCAGTTTGCGGTGCGGGGTGTCGAGCAGGGTGGTGAAGTGGTCGAGCATGGCGCTGGCCGAGCCGAGGTTTTCGCTGGCGTCGGCCAGCAGGGATTCGGTGGTGTAGGCCGGGTTGGCGAAGTACATGGGGTCGTGGGCGGGGTAGGTGGGCGTGACGGGATTGAGGTAGTGGTCGAGGGCGCGTTCGGCGGCTTCGTGGAGCTTGCGGGAATCGATGGATTCGTAGGGGGAGGCGGGATCGGTTTCAGGTGGGTGCGGTGTCGATTTGATCATTGATGGTTTCTCGGATTGGGCCGCAACCATCTCGCTACTAAACGGAGGGTGGCGGCTGTACGCAAGTTAGTAGACCGGGCAAAACCACCAAATCCCGGCGCACCCGAAGGCGCCATGCGCACAGCCACCATCAAGTGCAGGCGAAGGCCTGACGGGATGACGCTTGTACGGTGGTGGAAGTGCCGGGCTACTAAACCCGATCACTGGAAATCAGTGACGCGAACCAAGTTACCGAGGGCCCCCCAGGCGCACAAGCCGGCGGATTCTGGCGTACCGGTAGGCAGCGGCGCAAGCCGTTGTAGGCCTGGGGACGTAACGCCGGGTGTCTGTAAACGGGTGCGTTTAAGCGCGCTGTCCAAGTCCGGAAATCCCTCGTCACAGGATTACTTGTTGTGATCAATGTCGAGCTTGGAAAACGTCACCTGCCCGCCCTCGCTGGTGTAGCCGGTGTTGTCCTGCACATACACCCCGGCCTTGAAATACAGCGGCTTGTTGCGCCAGGTCGCGCTGATCTGCGAATCCCATTGATAGCCCGCCGCGCTGACGCCCAAGGCGCCGCCGGGGCTCAGGTGGATGAGGTAGTTGAACTCGCGATCCAGTTTGATCCCGGTGGCGAGGGTGATGACCCGGCTTTCGTCCTGATCGGGGTGGGTGCGCAACTTGATCACCAAGTTGCCGGTTTCGGTTTTGCTTTTGTATTGGTATTCGAGCTTGAGCATCGGCTTCTGGCTTTCGTAGGCGTGGATCTGGCCGATGACGATCTTGCCGGAGCTGGGCACCTTGTTCACCGCCAAAGTGGCGCGCAGCAGGTTGTCGGCGTCGGGGTAGTACCAGTTGCGCAGGGTGCCGTTGCTGTAGGTCTCGCGCAGTTCGGTGCGCGGGTAGATGGCGTTTTCGGTTTTGGAGCCGGTGACCGGCGACCAGAAGAACAGCGTGCCGGTGTCGGAGTGGAAGTACTGGTCCTTGAAGCCGTTCACCAGTTTGGCGGTGTCGACGGTGTACGGCGGGTTGCCGACGGGAACGCTGAGGTTCCAGGTTGCGAGGTCGATCATGTCGGTGCTTCCGCTGATTTTCGCTGCACGCGCGTGCCAGAAGCTCTAGCCCGCGCCTTTCGGGGGCGGCCTTTATAAGCGCAAGGGTGTTTTTTGTTAACGCCCGCTCGGCGGATGATTGGCGCCAACATCCTGTCGAAGTGCCATCCTTCCCGGTTTCCGGGGGCTTCAGCGACGACCGTTAGTCGGCTACTCAAGCGTTTGCTTGGGTGATGGCCCTGTGATAGCTACAGCTTTTGCCGATCCCGGACTAGAGTGATGGCTCAGTAGGTGTACGGTTTTTCACCGGAATCCCGTCTGACGTCCCGACAAGAGAAGCAGCATGGAATGCGCGCAACCACAGCCAGGTGAAGGCAGCTCAGTCCTTTTGATCGTTGATGATTACCCTGAAAACCTGATCAGCATGCGGGCGTTGCTGCAACGCCAGGACTGGCAGGTGATGACGGCCGCCTCAGGCTTCGAGGCGCTGAACCTGTTGCTTGAGCACGACATCGACCTGGTGCTGCTGGATGTGCAGATGCCGGGCATGGACGGTTTCGAGGTCGCGCGGCTGATGCGCGGCAGCCAGCGCACGCGCCTGACGCCGATCATTTTCCTGACCGCCAACGAGCAGTCCCAGGACGCCGTGATCAAGGGCTACGCCAGCGGTGCGGTGGATTACCTGTTCAAGCCCTTCGACCCGCAGATCCTCAAGCCCAAGGTGCAGGCGTTGCTGGAGCACCAGCGCAACCGGCGGGCCTTGCAGCGCCTGAGCCAGGACCTGGAGATCGCCCGGGCGTTCAACGCCTCGGTGCTGGACAATGCGGCGGAGGGGATCCTGGTGTTGGCCGAGGACGGCTTGATCCGGTTCGCCAACCCGGCGATCTCCCGGCTGCTCAATGCTCCGGTGCAGGAACTGCAAGGTCAGGAGTTTCTCGATTTCCTGCAAAAGCCTCACATTCCCTTGTGGGCCGATTCCGATTTTTACGTGAGCTACAAGCGCGGCGAAACCCTGCGCCTGCACGACGCCTTGCTGCGCACCGCGCCGGGCCAGCAGGTGCCGGTGGCGTTGTCCTGCGCGCCGCTGCCCACCGAACAGCATGCGATGGTGGTGACGGTGCTGGACATGTCGGTGGTGCGCCACCTGCATCAGCAGCTGGAGTTCCAGGCCGTCACCGACCCCTTGACCGGGCTGCTCAACCGGCGCGGCTTCTACCAGACCGTCGAGAACCTGCTGCTGCGCGGCGAGCGCAGCGACAGCGCCTGGGTGCTGATGTACCTGGACCTCGACGGCTTCAAACGGGTCAACGATTCCCTCGGCCACGATGCCGGCGACCGGGTGCTGCGCTGGGTGTCCGAGCAGTTGAAGGCGTGCCTGCGCCCGTTCGACATCCTGGCGCGGATGGGCGGGGACGAGTTCACGGCGCTGCTGGACCTGGAGTTTCCCGAGCAGGCGGCGAAGATCGCGGAGAAGCTCATCGAACGGGTGTCGATCTGTCAGCAGATCGAGGGCATGGACGTCACGTTGGGTGCCAGCATCGGCATCGCCACTTACCCGGATTGCGGCAACAGCGTCGATGGGTTGCTGCGCGCCTCGGACATCGCCATGTACGAGGCCAAGCGCGCCGGGCGTCAGCAGTACCGCTTCTACGACCCGGAGATGAACGGCCGGGCGCGCTCGCGGCTGATGCTGGAAGAGAGCGTGCGCACCGCCATCGAGAACCTCGACTTCAATCTGGTGTACCAGCCGCAGGTGGCGATCGCCGACGGGCGGATCCGCGGCTTCGAGGCGTTGCTGCGCTGGCACCATCCGAGCGCCGGCGACGTGCCGCCGGGCCTGTTCCTGCCGTTGCTGGAGGAAGCGCAGCTGATCAGCCGCCTCGGCAGCTGGATCTACCACCACAGCGCCGGGCAGCGGAAGGCCTGGCAGGCGCAGTTCGACGAGGACCTGGTGCTGGGCGTGAGCCTGAGCAACACCCAGTTCGGCCTGCCGAACCTGGTCACCGAGCTGCGGCAGGTGCTGGAACGTCATGGGTTGAAGCCACGGCAGTTGGAGGTGGAAGTCACCGAAGAGGCGCTGACGGTCAACCCGGACGACACGCGCAAGCAACTGCGCCTGTTGCGCAACCTCGGGGTGCGGGTGGCGCTGGACGACTTCGGCTCCGGCGCGTGCTCCTTGGCGCACCTGCGCGACCTTGAGCTGGATACGCTGAAGCTCGACCGACACCTGATCGCCCGATTGCCGGACTCGGCGCGGGACGCCTCGCTGGTGCGCAGCGTGCTCGAACTGAGCAAGGAGTACGGCCTGCTGGTGATCGCCGAGGGTGTCGAGACCCTGGCGCAGTACCGATGGCTGCAGGCCCATGGCTGCGAATACGTGCAAGGCTTCCTGGTGGCGCGGCCGATGGTCGCCGACGAGACCGTGCGGTTTGCCCAGCCGTTCGACTGGGGCGCGTTGGTCGGTTGAATTCGCTACACTGGCGGCCTTTCCATGAGCCCGTACCGCCAGCCCCATGACTGCGTTGAAATACCTCCAGGCCTATCCCGTGCAACTGCAGGATCAGGTGCGCCAGCTGATCGCCGACGGTCGCCTCGGCGACTACCTCGACCAACGCTACCCCGACCGTCACGACGTGCAGAGCGACAAGGCCCTGTACGGCTACGCGCTGGAGCTGAAGCAGGAATACCTGCGCAACGCCCCGGCCATCGACAAGGTGCTGTTCGACAACCGCCTCGACCTGACCCACCGCGCCCTTGGCCTGCACACCACGGTGTCGCGGGTGCAGGGCGGCAAGCTCAAGGCCAAGAAGGAAATCCGCATCGCCTCGCTGTTCAAGGAGGCCGCGCCGCAATTCCTGAAGATGATCGTGGTGCACGAACTGGCGCATTTCAAAGAGTCGGACCACAACAAGGCGTTCTACAAGCTGTGCGAGCACATGTTGCCGGGCTATCACCAGATCGAGTTCGACCTGCGGGTGTACCTGACCTGGCGGGATCTGCAGTAGCGATCAACTGACGCGACAAGGAGTGTGTGGATGGACGTGAGCAAGACCAAGAGCAGTTTCTACCGCCGTCTGTACGTGGCGTACCTGATCGACAGCGGCCTGGCCAGCAGCGTGCCGGCGCTGACCGACGCCACCGGCATGCCCCGGCGCACGGCGCAGGACACCATCGCGGCGCTGGCGGACCTGGACATCGTCTGCGAGTTCGAGCAGGAAGAGGGTGCGCGCAACCATGCCGGGCGCTACCGGATCCGCGAGTGGGGGGCGATCGACCGAGGGTGGATCGAGCGCAACCTGCGGCAGATCAAGGCGGTGCTGGAGTATCCCTGAGTGCTGCGGTGAGCGGGCCGGCCCCATCGCCAGCAGGCTGGCTCCCACAGGTTCTGTGCCAGGCGCAACAGTGTGGGAGCAACGGTCTTGATCCTGCGGCGATCCGACGATGAGGCCCTCAGGCCCGGCGCATGCCGATGTGCGGAATGTCGTCTTCGAGGTATTCCTCGCCTGCCACGGCGAACCCGTAACGCCCGTAATACCCTTGCAGGTGTGCCTGGGCCGACAGGTAGACCGGCACCTGCGGCCAGTGCTTTTCGGCCTGCTTCAGCGCCTGTTCCATCAGGGTGTGGCCCAGGCCTTTGCCGCGCCCTGACGGCGCGGTGAGCACGCGGCCGATCACCACGTCGCCGCCCTGGGACTGCGGATCCAGCAGGCGCAGGTAGGCCACCAGCTCGTCGCCTTCCCAGCCCATCAGGTGGCAGGTGTCGCCTTCCAGGTCCTGGCCGTCGGGGTCCAGGTAGGCGCAGCGCTGTTCGACCACGAACACTTGCGAGCGTAGCTTCAGGATGGCGTACAGCTGCTCCTTGCCCAGATCGCTGTGATGTTTGCAGACCCACTCGATTGTCATTGTCCGGTTCCTTGATTGGCGTCGCCCGATACTAAGCGCCGGGCCGGAATCTGTCTGCATGGCGCATAAATCTGTGACAAAGACCAAAATGCCATCATTCCGTCCTCGCGGTTCCGAGTTCTTTGTGTAATCTGCTGGTAAGCGCTGTGCACTGGCTGCAATGAGCTAATGTTAGGGCCTGGGATGCGCGTCCACAGGCCTTGGGGTTTTGACTGAAAACACGCCGGGCAGCCCGCCCGCTAAGGATTTTCAAGCATGCCGCGATTGCATCGAGCCTTTGCTTTGATCGGATTGCTGTTGCTGGGCCAAAGCGCTGCCGCGGACAAGCTGCGCCTGGTGTTCGATGTCTGGCCGCCGTTCACCGACGAAACGCTGGCCAACGGCGGGCTGGCCACGGACATCGTCAGCACGGCCCTGTCCCGGGCCGGGTATGCCAGCAGCTATGAACAGGTGCCGTGGGCGCGGGCCTTGCTCGGCGTCGGCGAGGGCCGCTACGACGTGCTGGTCAACGCCTGGTACAACGACGAGCGGACCAAGCTTGGGCAGTTCTCCGGCGAGTACCTGCTCAACCGCGTGCGGTTCCTCAAGCGCAAGGACATGCCACTGGAATACAGCAGTCTGGAGGAACTGCACACCTACCCGATCGCGGTGGTGCGCGGTTACGCCTATTCGGCGCCGTTCGACGCCGACACCGCGTTGCAGAAGGTGCCGGTGCACAACTTCGCCATGGCCGTGCGCATGCTGGCGGCGGACCGGGTCAAGCTGACGCTGGAGGACGAGTACGTCGCGCGCTACTACCTGGCCCGCGAAGCGCCGAAGGTGCGCAACGCCGTGGAATTCCTGCCCAAGCCCCTGAGCGAGAACAGCCTGCACATCCTGGTGAGCCTGAAGAACCCGCAGCACGAGCAGATCGTGGCCGGGTTCGACCGGGAGATCGCGGCGATGAAGGCTGACGGCAGCTACGACAAGTTGCTCAGGCAGCATGGCATGTGAGCCCTGATCCGGAATCCGCTGTGCGGTTGATGGCCTCATCGCCCAGCAGGCAGGCTCCCACAGTGGACTGTATTCCAGTCTTCAAAGGTGGGAGCCAGCCTGCTGGCGATGACGCCATGAAAGGCGCCGCAGGACTCAGGCCTCGCCGGTGTCCTTGATCAAATGCGCCGCCAGGGTTCGCAACGGGCCCAACTGACGGCAGATCAACGCCAGTTGCGTCTGCACCAGCCGCTGCCCCTCATCGATCTCGTCCGGCATCTGCTCCAGCGCGTTGGCCAGCGCTTCTTCCTCGTCGCTCTGGATCGCGATCGGCTGCTTGCTCGCCAGGCCCTGGGCGATGTCGTCGATGCTGGCGGCCAGGCTGACGCCGGCGCCGTCGATCAGGTGCTCGCGTACGTCCTCCGGCAAGCGGGTTTCCCGGTGCGCGCCCAGGCCCGAGAGATAACTGAGCAGGGTGTGCGACAGCACCAGGAAGCGGAACCCGACGTCGGCCTCCTTACGGAAATGCCCAGGCTCCATGAGCATGTTCGCCAGGGTGGTGGACAGCGCCGCGTCGGCGTTGTGCGCGTTGCGCCGGGCCAGCCGGTAGGCGAGGTCGTCGCTCTTGCCGGCGGCGTACTGCTGCATGATCTGGCGCAGGTAGATGCTGTTGCAGGTCAGGGTGTTGGCCAGCACCTTGTTCAGGCGCCGGCCCTGCCAGTCCGGCAGGAACAGGAACACCGCCAGGCCCGCGATCAGGCTGCCCAGCAGGGTGTCGAGCAGGCGCGGGACGAACAGGCCGTAGCCGTCGCCCACCTGGTTGAAGCAGAACAGCACCATGATGGTGATCGCCGCGGTCGCCACGGTGTAGCGCGTGGTGCGGTTGGTGAAGAACACCACGCCGGCGGCGATGGCGAAGCACGACTGCACCAGCGGGCTGGGGAACAGGTCGAACAGCGCCCAGGCCACGGTCAGGCCGATGGCGGTGCCGAGGATCCGCTGGCCGAGCTTGCGCCGGGTGGCGCCGTAGTTCGGCTGGCAGACGAACAGCGTGGTGAGGATGATCCAGTAGCCCTGCGAAGGGTGGATCAGGTGCACCATGCCGTAGCCGATGCTCAAGGCCAGCGGCAGGCGCAGGGCGTGGCGGAACAGCAGCGAGGTCGGCGTCAGTTGCGTGCGCAGGCGCGTCCACACGTCCTTGAGGTTGCGCGGCGAACGGTCGAGCAGGCTGCTGTCGGTGGCGTCGGCCAGGGCGTCGGGGTTGCTGGCGTCGCTGAGCAGGCGGTCGAGGGTGCCGAGGTTGGCCGCCAGCGCCCGCAGCGAACGCAGCAGGCCGCGCCAGGCCGGGTTGCTCTGGATGCGCAGGTGTTCGAGGGAGGCGTGCAGGTCGCCCAACGCTTCGGCGAAGCTGGCGTCGTAGATGAACGGCTGGCGCATCTGGATCGATTCGGCCAGCGCCCGGCAGGCCTTGCCTTGCTGGCGCAGCAGGCGCTGGCAGCGGAACAGCACGTCGCTGTGGAAGAACGCGTCGGCCAGGGCGTTGTACGGATAGTGCGAGGAACTGGCGCGCTCGTGGATGTCCTGGGCCAGGAAGTACAGCTTCAGGTAGCGGCTGACCTTGGAGCCTGGGCGACCGTTGCCGACCCGGTGCAGGATGATTTCCTTGGCGGTGTTGAGCGCCGCCACCACCCGGCCGTTCTGCTGCGCCAGCTCCAGGCGCCGGGCCTCGACGTCCAGTTGGCGGATCGGCTCGAACAGCGAGGCCTTGAGCTTGAGGTAGTAGCCCAGCTCGCGGAACAGCCGCGCCAGGCTCTGCTGCACCGGCTGGTTGGAGAACAACGCCTGCCACAGCACCGACAGCAGCCCGTACCACGCGGCGCCGGCCACCAGCAGCATCGGTTCGTGCCAGAAATCGCTGACCGCGCCGCCGCGCTGGTCGACGCCGATCATCGTGTACACCGACAGGATCAACGTCGCCGAGGCGATCGCCCCGTAGCGCTCGCCCAAGGCGCCGAGCATGGTCAGGCCGAAACTGGCCAGCGCCAGGGCGATGACGAACACGACGGGGTAGGGGAACAACAGCTCCACCGACAGCGCGGCGACGCTGAAGCAGACCAGCGTCACCGCCAGCGCGTTGAGGCGGCCTTGCCAGCTGTCGTCGGTCTCGGCCAGGGCGCTGGCGATGATCCCCAGGAACAGCGGGATCAGCAGCCCCATTTCATCCTGGAACCAGCACAGCGCCATGCTGCCGGTCAGGGCGATGAACACCCGCACGCTGTAGCTGAACTTGTCCAGCGCCCACAGGCGCCGCAAAGACTGACGAAACGAGGTCGAGGACATGAAATGCGAAGGCCTTCCGAGGCGATGCCGCTAAATTGAGCCAGTAATGACGCCGACGCAATGGCGCCGATCACATCGGACAGCAAAAAGTGTTCCTTGCATTGGTTTTGCCAAGCTCAATGTCCGAGGTTGGCAAAGAAACCTGTGGGAGCTGCGGTGCGACGATTCGACTTGCCAGAGATGGCTGACTGTCAGGCAACTACGATGTTGGCTCTACCGGCCTTATCGCTGGCAAGCCAGCTCCCACAGAAATTGCGTTTCATGTTTGAAAACGGATCAGACGTACTGCGCCGCCGCGTAGCCCGAGGCCCAGGCCCACTGGAAGTTGAAGCCGCCCAGGTGCCCGGTGACGTCGAGCACTTCGCCGACGAAGTACAGGCCCGGGCTTTTCAGCGATTCCATGGTCTTGGACGACACTTCCCGAGTATCGACGCCGCCCAGCGTGACTTCGGCGGTGCGGTAGCCCTCGGTGCCCGCCGGCACGACTTTCCAGCTGCCGAGCTTGTCGGCGATGTCCGCCAGCTCCGCGTGGGTGTACTGCTTCATCGGCTTGGAGGTGAACCAGTTGTCCGCCAGCAGGGTGGCCATCTTCTTGGTGAAGATTTCCCCGAGCAGGGTCTTCAGTTCGCTGTTCGGGCGTTCGGCCTGCTGCTGTTGCAGCCAGCCGGCGGCGTCGTGGTCCGGCAGCAGGTTGATCTCCACCGTGTCGCCGGATTCCCAGAACGACGAGATCTGCAGGATCGCCGGGCCGCTGAGGCCGCGGTGGGTGAACAGGATGTTCTCGCGAAAGCTCTGGCCGTTGCAGCTGACCAGGCAATCGACCGAGGTGCCCGACAGTTCGCCGCACAGGTCCTTGAGCTGGTCGGTGATGGTGAACGGCACCAGCCCGGCGCGGGTCGGCAGCAGTTCGTGGCCGAACTGCCTGGCCACCTGATAGCCGAAGCCGGTGGCGCCCAGGGTCGGGATCGACAGGCCGCCGGTGGCGATCACCAGCGACTGGCACTGGACCTGGCCGAGGGTGGTGTCGAGCAGGTAGCCGCCTTCGGTCTTCTCGATGGTCTGGATCGAGGTGTCCAGGCGCAGTTCGACGCCCACTTGGTCGCACTCGTCGAGGAGCATGCCGAGGATGTCGCTGGACTTGTTGTCGCAGAACAGCTGGCCGAGCTTCTTCTCGTGGTACGGCACGCCGTGCTTGGCGACCAGGCCGATGAAGTCCCACTGGGTGTAGCGGGCCAGGGCGGATTTGCAGAAATGCGGGTTCTGCGACAGGAAATTGCCGGGCTCGGTGTACATGTTGGTGAAGTTGCAGCGCCCGCCGCCCGACATCAGGATTTTCTTGCCGGCCTTGTTCGCGTGGTCGAGCAGCAGCACCTGGCGCCCACGCCCGGCGGCGGTCAGGGCACACATCAAACCGGCGGCGCCGGCGCCAATGATCACGACTTCGGTAGAGCGCAAAACGGTGTCCTCACACAAATTTCAAAATCACCGGAACCCCCTGCAGGAGCGGGCAGGCTCGCTCCTACAGGTGTGTTGCTCTTACAAAATTCGCACCCGCAGCGAACGGCCCTTGATCTTGCCGCTGTTGAGCCGCGCCAGGGCCTGTTTGGCGATGCCGCGCTCCACCGCCACGTAGGCCTGGAAGTCGAAGATCGCGATCTTGCCCACCTGGGCGCCGGGGATGCCCGCGTCGCCGGTGAGGGCGCCGAGGATGTCGCCCGGACGCACCTTGTCCTTGCGCCCGGCGGCGATGCACAGGGTGCTCATGGCCGGCAGCAGCGGGCCGCCGCCCTGGGACTTGAGGTTGTCCACCTGATCCCAGTTCAGCGGGGCCTTCTGGCGCTCTTCGATGGCCCGTGCGCGGTGCGCTTCCGACGGCGCCACCAGGCTGACCGCGATGCCTTTCTCGCCGGCCCGGCCGGTGCGGCCGACGCGGTGGATGTGGACTTCGGAGTCGCGGGCCAGTTCGACGTTGATCACCATGTCCAGCGCATCGATGTCCAGGCCGCGGGCGGCGACGTCGGTGGCCACCAGCACCGAGGTGCTGCGGTTGGCGAACATCGCCAGCACCTGGTCGCGGTCGCGCTGCTCCAGGTCGCCGTGCAGGCCGACGGCCGAGATGCCCTTGGCGGTCAGGTGGTCGACGGTCTCCTGCACCTGCTGCTTGGTGAAGCAGAACGCCACGCAGGAGGCCGGGCGGAAGTGGCCGAGCACCTTGGTCACCGCGCTCAGGCGATCTTCGGGGGCGATCTCGTAGAAACGCTGTTCGATCTGGCTGTCGTCGTGCAGGGCCTCGACCTTCACCTGCTGCGGATCGCGCATGAAGTTCGACGCCAGCTGCTTGATGCCCGCCGGATACGTGGCGGAGAACAGCAGCGTCTGGCGGCGCGCCGGGGTCTGGCCGAGGATGTCTTCGATGGCGTCGTAAAAGCCCATGTCGAGCATGCGGTCGGCTTCGTCCAGCACCAGGGTGTTGAGGCCGTCGAGCACCAGGGTGCCCTTGCTCAGGTGCTGCTGGATGCGCCCCGGCGTGCCGACGATGATGTGCGCGCCGTGCTCCAGCGAAGCGATCTGCGGGCCGAAGGGCACGCCGCCGCACAGGGTCAGCACTTTGATGTTGTCTTCGGCGCGGGCCAGGCGGCGGATTTCCTTGGCCACCTGGTCGGCCAGCTCGCGGGTCGGGCACATCACCAGCGCCTGGCAGCCGAAGTAGCGCGGGTTGATCGGGTTCAGCAGGCCGACGCCGAACGCGGCGGTCTTGCCGCTGCCGGTCTTGGCCTGGGCGATCAGGTCCAGCCCCTTGAGGATCACCGGCAAGCTCTGCGCCTGGATCGGCGTCATCTGGGCGTAACCGAGGGAGTCGAGGTTAGCCAGCATGGCGGCGGACAGCGGCAAAGTGTTGAAAGCGGTGGCGATGGTGGTCACGGGACGGGCCTGCAAAACAAAATGTCGCGCAGTGTACCAGCACCGTGCCACTTTCCTCGAAAGTTCTGGACGAACAGCGGTCAATGTTCGATGTGCTGCTCCGCGCTGCGCACGCGCCGCCCGTCGTCCTTCGACAGCTGGGAGAAGATCGTGGCCGCCAGCATCGCCATCACGCCCACCGTCACGAACGTCAGCTGGAACGCGCCCAGGACGGTGTCGACGCCGTCGTTGCCGATCTGCGCGGTGAACCCGCCCAGCAGCGCGCCGGCGCAGGCCACGCCCAGGCTCAGCGACAGCTGCGCCACCACCGACAGCAGGCTGTTGCCGCTGCTGGCGCTGGCGTCGTCGAGGTCGATCAGGGTCACGGTGTTCATGGCGGTGAACTGCAGCGAATTGATCGCCCCCAGGATCGCCAGCAGGCACAGCAGCAGCCAGTACGGCGTCTGCTCGCTGACCAGGCCCATGCTCGCCAGCATGATCCCCAGCGCCAAGGTGTTGCCGGTGAGCACGATGCGGTAGCCCAGGCGCTCGATCAGCGGCCGCGCCACCCACTTGGCGACCATCGCCGCAGCGGCCAGCGGCAGCATGCTCATCCCGGCCTGGGACGGCGAATAGCCCAGCGCCACCTGCAGCAGCAAGGGCACCAGGAACGGCAGGGCGCCGCTGCCCAGGCGGGCGAACAGGTTGCCGAGGATGCCGACGGCGAAGGTGCGGGTCTTGAACAGCGACGGCGCGAACAGCGGATTGTCGATGTGCCCGGCGCGCAGCCAGTAGGCCGCCAGGCACGCCAGCCCGGCGAACAGCAGCAGCATCACCCGCAGGTGCGGCAGGTGCAGTTCGCCCAGGCCTTCCATGGCGATGGTGATCAGGATCATCGCCGCGCCGAACAGCACAAAGCCCATGCTGTCGAAGCGCGTGCGCTCGCTGCCGCGCAGGTCGGGGATGAACTTCCACACCGCGTAGCAGCCGATGACGCCCACCGGCAGGTTGATCAGGAAGATCCAGTGCCACGTCAGGTACTCCACCATCCAGCCGCCCATGGTCGGGCCGATCAGCGGGCCGAGCAGGCCGGGGATGGTGATGAAGCCCATGATCCGCACCAGTTCGGAGCGCGGGTAGGCGCGCAGCACCACCAGCCGTCCGACCGGCAGCATCAGCGCGCCGCCCAGGCCCTGGATCACCCGGGCGCCCACCAGCATGCTCAGGCTGCCCGACAGCGCACAAAGCAACGAGCCGAGGCTGAACAGCAGGATGGCGCCGAAGAAGATCTTCTTGGTGCCGAAGCGGTCGGCGATCCAGCCCGAGGCCGGAATCAAGAGGGCCACGGTGAGCATGTAGGCGATGACCACGCCCTGCATGCGCAGCGGGTCTTCGGCCAGGTCCTGTGCCATGGCGGGCAGGGCGGTGTTGAGGATCGTCCCGTCGAGGGACTGCATGAAGAAAGCGATGGCCACGACCCACGGCAACCAGCGGGCGGTGATGGCGTCAATCGGCGTGCGGTCGGGCATGGAACCTCTTGCGATGGTCGGGTAACCGGACAACCTGCGGGGGCGGGCCGGCCTGCGAAGAGGCCGTTTCATCCGACATCCCTGTCGATTGACCCACCGCTTTGGCGGCCAAGCCCGTTCCCGCAGGTCTTGTGTTTACAGGGTCAGCGTCAACCGGCTGACCAGCGCCCCCGGCAACAGCGCCGAAGACGTGTTGCGCTGGCTGTACGTGCTGGCCGACAGCAGCAGTTCCCGTTCGGCGGTCAGGGCTTCCAGCTGCGAACCCAGCAGGCTGTAGGCGCTGTCGTCGAAGCGCATGGTGCTGACCGGCGCCTGGATCCGGCCGTCCTCGACCCAGAAGGTCGCGAAGCGGGTCATGCCGGTCAGGCGCGCCGCCGGTTGGTCCGAGTAGTTCAGGTACCACAGGTTGCTGATGTACAGCCCGGTGCCCAATTGCTTGAGGATCTCGTCCTGGGGCAGTTGGCCTGCGGCCATGTTCAGCGCGCTCGGCGCTTCGCCGCCGCCGGCGCCGTTGGCGGCCAGGCCGTATTCGGCGGCGCTGCGCGAGCCCACCAGACGGTCGCCGGCCTTGCCTTCGACGATCAGGCGCAGGTCGCTGCGCGGATAGCCTTCACCGGAAAACGCCGGGCTCAACGAGCCGCTGACCTGCTCGTCGACGCAGACCAGCGGGCTGAAGGCCTGATCGCCGGCATACAGCTTCTGCAGCGGGCTGCTCTTGCTGGCGATCGACTGGGCCGAGAATCCACCCCAGCTGAGCATGCCCATGATTTCCTCCAGCGCCGCCGGCGCCAGGTACGCCCGGTACTGCCCCGGCGCCAGGGTGCGCAGCGGCCGGCCGAGAAATTCCAGTTGCTCGCGGGCCTGGGCGAAGCGCTGGGCGAAGCCTTCGCGGCTCCAGTCGTGGCCGGCGTAGCTGGCCTTCACGGCCTGGCCGTTGTCGTGGAACAGGCTGAAGTCGAAATTGAAGCTGTTGGCCTGGTGCCAGCCGAACGCCCCCGAGGAGCTGGCGAAACCGCGGCTGATCGGCCCGGCGGCATAGAAGCCCACCAGATCCAGGCCGGCGGCGGCTTCGGTGATCTGCGCCACCACGTCTTCGGTGTCCGGCAGGGGATGTTCCTGCACGCTCTGGCTCTGCCAGCGGTTGTGGTTGAGCAGCAGGTACGGATCCTGCGGCAGCAGCGGCACGGTCTCGCGAAGCTGCTGCAGGCCCTCGGCCAAGCGTTGCAGGTCGGTTTCCGGCTCGCCGGACAGGGTGATCTGCAAGTCCGCATGGCGGCCGTCGTCGATCAGTTTCAGCCCGATGTTGGCCTGCTGCACCTGCCCGGCCTGACGCACCTTGGCGTGGTTGAAACGCACGAACGCCGAGGACTCGGCGGCGTAGCTGAGGGTGAATTGTTCCGGTTCGCGCACGGCGTCATGCAGCCAGTCGACCAGCGCCTTGAAGGCGGCGCTTCCGTTCCTGGAAATACTCATCAGGCGTCTCCCCCAAACACATCAACGTTGCTGAATACGCAGGCCGGCGAGGCGTGGCCGACGCGGATCACCTGGTTCGGCTCGCCCTTGCCGCAGTTGGGCGTGCCCAGCACGCGGGTGGTGCCGGCGTCGCCGACGGCGCGCAGGCTCTTCCAGAAGTGCGCGGAAATGCCCCGGTAGTTCGGGTTCTTCACCACGCCCTTGAGTTCGCCGTTCTCGATCAGTTGGCCCCACTCGCAGCCGAACTGGAATTTGTTGCGGGCATCGTCGATCGACCATGAGCGGTTGGTGCTCATGAGGATGCCGTGCTCGATGCCGTTGATCAGTTGCGCCAGCGACTGGTCGCCCGGCTCGATGTTGAGGTTGGCCATGCGGTCGATGGGCGGGCGGTTCCAGCCGCAGGCGCGGCTGTTGGCGACGCCGTCGAGGCCGGCGCGGAACTGCGACAGCGCCCCGCCCAGCGGCCGCACCAGCAGGCCTTCGCGGATCAGGAACTGCTTGCTGGCGGCGCTGCCGTCATCGTCGTGGCCGTAGCTGGCCAGCTCTTCGGGAATGTCCGGGTCGAAGGTCACGTTGAGCAGCTTCGAGCCGTACTGCAGGGTGCCGAAGTCGGCGGCGGTGACGAAACTGGTGCCGGCGTAGTTGCGTTCGTCGCCCAGGATCCGGTCCAGCTCCAGCGGGTGGCCGATGGACTCGTGGATCTGCAGCATCATCTGGTCGGGCATCAGCAGAAGGTCGCGCGGCCCTTGCGGGGCGTTCGGCGCCAGCAGCAGCTGCAGCGCCTGGTCGGCCACTTGCGGGCCGGCGCCGATCAGGCCGCAGCGGCGCACCACGTCCATGCCGCCCTGCTGGCCGAAGTTCTCCCGGCCCAGGCTGCGGGTCTGGCTGTCGTTGCCGTCGTAGGCGGTGACGTCCAGGCCCGGGTAGATGAAGCGCTGGGCCTGGCGCAGTTCGGCGCCGGCGCTGCTCAGGTAGATCTGCTCGACATGGGTGATGCCCAGGCTCACTTCCCAGTTCACCAGGCGCTCATCCTTTGGCACCGAGGCGGACTCCGCGCCGAGCAGCTCGAAGCATTCGCTCAGGGACGGGAGGGGTTGGTCGAGGTGGGGCGAGAAGTAGTCGGCGCGGTCGCCGGACACCGGCTGCTCGCGCAGGTCGAGCAGGGCGTGGGGCTTGAGCCGCCGGGCCTGCTGTTCGGCGCGGTCGAGGGCGGCCTGCAGGCCCTGCTGCGACAGGTCGTTGGTGGCGGCGTAGGCTTCGACGCCGTTGACCCGCACGGTGAGCATCGCACCTTCGTCGCGGCGCAGGCTCGGCGGCTCGGCGACGTTCTTGCGCACCGACAGGTACTGGCCGGACTCGCGCACATAGCGCAAGGAAAAGAATTCGGCACCCGTGCGCAGGGCAGCGAAGCGCTGCTTGAGCCGGGGGTGGAAATCGAACATTCGGAAACCTCCTTGTCATGGAGTAGCGGCGAAGCGGATTCGGCGGGGAGGGGTGATGCGATGGGGCGAGGACTAGAGTAGGCCTGCGTGGGGGTAGGATCAAGGGCATTGCGAGAGAGGCAAAATGCTCTCTGAATGTCAGACGTTGTACCTGACAGGTGAGGGTTCGTGAGCCTGCCAGGCTCACGAGGGTCACTTGGAGGGGTTGCCGGGCGCTTCAGCTGCTCAAATGAAACGCGAGCAGGTAAATCGCCAGGCTGCCCAGGAAGCTCGGCAGAATCTGCCTGGTCTTCGCGACGACGACGAACGTTCCCGCCAACAGCAGTATCTTCAGCGCATCGAGAACCTGAAACTGCTGCAACAGGCTCGGGCCGTCTAGCTTTCCAAACGCCGTGTCGTAGACGATCACTCCTAGCATGGCTTGAGCGCTGTAACTGACGAATCGATAGAAAGAACCCTGGGTACGGGTTAATGCAGGTGCATTTTTGAAGGCAAACGGCAGTGCGCGAAATGCAAACGCCGTCAGTGCGCCAAAGCCGATCAGCAACCAAATCGTCATCGGGAAGCCAATCCTTGGGTCGAGCCATTTTCAATCATCACGATCAGACCGCCGATCAGAAAGGGTGTGATTAACAGGTTGTAGTCCTTGAGCAGCAACACGAGCAGTGGAGCGCTGACGAAACCGAGCCAATAGCTGGACACCTCCCCATGGTTCGGCCAGTGCTTGCCGGCCAGCGCCGTGAACTGAAGGGGCAGCAGCATTGTTATGGCGGCGGCGATGACCGGCGAAGTGAGCCCAGCACCCGCGACAAACCCGATCCAGGTGCAGACTGCCGAAACAGCGAAGATGGGGGTGCCCACCCCGATGAGATAGGCGAACGGAAACTCCGCGTTTTGCTTGAAGCGCGTTATGCATGCAGTGAAGACCGAGGGTGTGAACAGAATGAGCGAAGCTAGGATCTTTCCCGTCGGCGTTTCCTTGAAGTAGGGCGCCAGCGTCGTTGAAAGCAAGACGAAGCGAGCATTGAGCGCCAACACGATCGGTATCAGAAACCATCCCTCGCTATGGTTCTGAATGAGCAGGAACTGCAGTGGCGTAGAAAAGATCAACAAGGTCGTCGCAAGGGTCTGATTCAATGTCAGTGCTTGGGCCGAACCCGTCATGCCGATCGACAGGTACAGAAAGATGAACGCGACCCCGAAGGTGATCGAGTCGCGGCCTCCTTCTCCAAGCGCCTTGGCGAAAGGCGAGAGAGCGGTCTGTTGGTCACCCTTCATCACGCGGCTTCCAGCGCGGCGTATTTATCCTCAAGCGAGTAGTACTGCTTGCGGGGCCCTTTGCTGCGAAACAGTAGGCGTGGCGTCGTGCTGTATGTCGAGTTTGCCGTCTGTGAGCGAACCTCATCCGCGCTGATGTTCAGTATGGGGCGCGCGTGCAGGATCTTGTGATTGGCAACGATCAGGAAGGTGCCAGTCTGTGCGGTGGAGACATTGCTCTTGGCGGTTGAGATATTGGCCCTGATCTTGTCCAGAACTTGTTGGCCGCCATTGATTGCTCGCATCCGTTCACCGCAATGGGTATCGATGCGGAAATCCAGTGAAAACTGGTAGCCATATGTTTCGCTGTATTCAACGATGTTTCGGATTCGCTTTTTCGAGCCGTCGACATTCTTTCCGGAAATGAATTCCGCTTGCGTGCTCAGGAGCGTTTCAATGTCTTCGTCATCAAGGCATTGAAGTAAGTCAGCAGGGTAGTAATAAGCGGTCGGTGTATGGGTGGTGTCACGGCAAACGGTGAGCGCAAGATAGTCGACGTTCAGGCTTTCATAAAGGTCATCAGAGTGCGGAGTGATGTCACCGTACCCATTTCCCCATTCGCGGTACTTTTCGGCGCTCGGTTTCAGGTACAGCGCCTTGTGGTCTTCATATTCGTACTTAATGTCTGTCAGGTGGAACAGATCGGCCAGTGCCTCATGGACGGTCAGCGCCAGTTCTGGAGAGTCGGTCGTGAATATGTTGGTGATGCAGACCGCCGCCACGCCGCTCTTGGCGATGCCGACTTTGCCGAAGTAGGCGATGTGGTCAGGATGGAGATAGGTCATGAAAATATTCGTAAGCTCTATCTTGAGCGTATGAATATCCCTTTCTTTGTTTTTGCTCCACCACGACTCAATGGTTCCGCTGATGTAGTCGAAGTCTAGCGAGATGGTTTTTTCGTTGGAGATTTCGTGTCGAAAGAATTCAACGGAGTTGTATTGGTCTTTATGGCTGCGCACGGTTGGCCTTCCTTGGTGGGTGATTTTCTGGCGCGCATATTAGTGTTTTTGATAGACGGGTAAAGAATGTAATTGTTGCGGTTTTTGTTTTCTTGGAGAGTGTCTTTTTGGAAGCTTTCTTATATGAGAATCGAAATTAAAAAGCCGCCAGTTTCGCGGGGAAACTGGCGGCTTTCGTTTGCGCTGACAGTTGAGCCGTCAGTGCGCTGCGGAGCTCACTTCACGCAGCGGCTTGCCTTTGACCGGCGCATCGCCGGCCACGTAGTAGGCGGCCTTGCTGCGCGGCAGCGGCTGACGGCCGCGGATCTTGTCGGCGATTTTCTCGGCCATCATGATCGTCGGCGCGTTCAGGTTGCCGGTGGTGATGATCGGCATGATCGAGGCATCGACCACGCGCAGGCCCTGCATGCCGTGGACGCGGCCCTGGCCGTCGACCACCGCCATCTCGTCGGTGCCCATCTTGCACGAGCAGGACGGGTGGAACGCGGTTTCGGCGTGCTCGCGGATGAACTTGTCCAGCTCTTCATCGGTTTGCACTTCGATGCCCGGGCTGATCTCGCGGCCGCGGAAGGCGTCCAGCGCTGGCTGCTGCATGATTTCGCGGGTCAGGCGGATGCCGTCGCGGAATTCCTGCCAGTCCTGCTCGGTGGCCATGTAGTTGAACAGGATGCTCGGGTGCTGGCGCGGATCCTTGGACTTGAGCTGGATGCGGCCGCGGCTCGGCGAGCGCATGGAACCCATGTGCGCCTGGAAGCCGTGCTCCTGCACGCCGTTGCTGCCGTTGTAATTGATCGCCACCGGCAGGAAGTGGTACTGGATGTTCGGCCAGGCGAACTCAGGACGGGTGCGGATGAAGCCGCCGGCCTCGAACTGGTTGCTGGCGCCGATGCCGGTGCCGTTGAACAGCCACTCGGCACCGATGGCCGGCTGGTTGTGCCACAGCAGCGACGGGTACAGGGACACCGGCTGGGTGCAGGCGAACTGCAGGTACAGCTCCAGGTGGTCCTGCAGGTTCTCGCCGACGCCCGGCAGGTCGTGGACCACCGGAATGTCGAGGCTTTCCAGCAGCTTCGCAGGGCCCACGCCGGAACGCTGCAGCAGTTGCGGCGAGGCGATGGCGCCGGAGCAGACGATGACTTCCTTGCGCGCCTTGGCTTCGACGCGCTCTTCGGCGGAGCCGACCAGGTAACGCACGCCGACCGCACGCTTGCCTTCGAACAGCACTTTGTCGGCCAGGGCGTGGGTGACGATGGTCAGGGTCGAGCGCTTCTTGGCGGTGTCCAGGTAGCCGCGGGCGGTGGAGGACCGGCGGCCTTTCGGCGTCACGGTGCGGTCCATCGGGCCGAAGCCTTCCTGCTGGTAGCCGTTCAGGTCTTCGGTGCGCGGGTAGCCGGCCTGCACGCCGGCTTCGACCATGGCGTGGAACAGCGGGTTGTTGCCGGCCTTCGGCGTGGTCACGCTGACCGGGCCTTCGCCGCCGTGGTAGTCGTTCGGGCCGATGTCGCGGGTTTCCGCCTTGCGGAAATACGGCAGGCAGTCCAGGTAGGACCAGTCTTCCAGGCCCGGCAATTGCGCCCAGCCGTCGTAGTCCATCGCGTTGCCGCGGATGTAGCACATGCCGTTGATCAGCGACGAGCCGCCCAGGCCCTTGCCGCGGCCGCATTCCATCCGGCGGCCGTCCATGAACGGCTCAGGATCGGTTTCGTAGGCCCAGTTGTAGCGGCGGCCCTGCAGCGGGAAGGCCAGCGCGGCCGGCATCTGGGTACGGAAGTCGAGACGGTAGTCCGGGCCGCCGGCTTCGAGCAGCAGGACGGTGACGCCCTCGTCTTCGGTCAGGCGGGTGGCCAGGGTGTTACCGGCCGAGCCGGCACCGACGATGATGTAATCGAATACTTGGGACATTGAATGCACCCTCTTTGAAGTTGGTCAGATCAAGGCCGGATGAGTGCTGCGCACTCAATCGACAGCAGGCTGGCTCCCACAGGGGTACGCATTCCATTGTGGGAGCGAGCCTGCTCGCGAAGGCGACCTCGCGAGCAATGAAGGACTCGGGTCTCAGAACACCGAGACGTAATCGCCCAGCTCGACCTGTACCGATTTGATGCGTGTGTAGTTGGTCAGCGAGCTGATGCCGTTCTCGCGGCCGACGCCCGACTGCTTGTAGCCGCCGACCGGCATCTTCGCGTCGGACTCGCCCCAGGCGTTGATCCAGCAGATGCCCGCTTCCAGCTGATGAATCACGCGGTGGGCGCGGTTCAGGTCGCGGGTGACGATGCCGGCGGCCAGGCCGAAGTCGGTGTCGTTGGCGCGGCGGATCACTTCTTCTTCGGTTTCGTAGGTCAGGATCGCCATGACCGGGCCGAAGATCTCTTCGCGCACGATGGTCATGTCGTCGGTGCAGTCGGTGAACACGGTCGGTGCCACGAATGCGCCCTTGGCGAAGTCGCCGTCGGTCATGCGCTCGCCGCCGCACAGCACGCGTGCGCCTTCTTCCTTGCCCTTGGCGATGTAGCCCAACACGCTTTCCATGTGGGCGAAGCTGACCAGCGGGCCGAAGTTGGTGTTTTCGTCTTCAGGGTTGCCGACGCGGATGCGGGCGACGCGCTCGACGATCTTGGCTTCGAAGGCCGCTTTCAGGTGGCTCGGCACGAACACGCGGGTGCCGTTGGTGCAGACCTGACCGGAGCTGTAGAAGTTGGCCATCATGGCGGTGTCGGCGGCGCGGTCCAGGTCGGCGTCGTCGCAGATGATCAGCGGGGACTTGCCGCCCAGTTCCATGGTCACGTCCTTCAGGGACGAGGCCGAGGCGCTGGCCATGACTTTCTTGCCGGTGTCGGTGCCGCCGGTGAAGGAGACTTTCTCGATGCGCGGGTGCTCGGTCAGCCAGGTGCCGACTTCGCGGCCGCTGCCGGTCAGGACGTTGAACACGCCGTTCGGCAGGCCGGCTTCGGTGTAGATCTCGGCCAGTTTCAGGGTGGTCAGCGAGGTGACTTCGCTCGGCTTGAAGATCATCGCGTTGCCGGCGGCCAGGGCCGGGGCCGATTTCCACAGGGCGATCTGGATCGGGTAGTTCCACGCGCCGATGCCGGCGACCACGCCCAGCGGCTCGCGGCGGGTGTAGACGAAGGAGGTGTCGCGCAGCGGGATCTGCTCGCCTTCGATGGCCGGCACCAGGCCTGCGTAGTATTCCAGCACGTCGGCGCCGGTGACGATGTCGACGTACTTGGTTTCGGAGTAGGCCTTGCCGGTGTCCAGGGTTTCCAGCGCAGCCAGCTCATCGTTGCGCTCGCGCAGGATGTCGACGGCGCGGCGCAGGATGCGCGAGCGCTCCATGGCGGTCATCGAGGCCCAGATCTTCTGGCCCTTTTCGGCGCTGACCACGGCGCGCTCCACGTCTTCCTTGGTGGCGCGCTGCACGTGGGCGAGGACTTCGCCGTTAGCCGGGTTGATGGCTTCGAAGGTGGCATCGCTGCCGGCGTCGGAGTACGCGCCATCGATGTAGAGTTTTTGCAGTTCGAAACGGGCCATAAAGTCCTCGCAAGTGCATGAGTGGTTGGCTGCCGCCATGGCGGCGGTTCAGGGGCCGAGCGTTTTCTGTGTGCTCTGGCTCGCCTGCTTGGCCAGTTGGAAGTCCATGTATTCGTAAGCGATCCGTTGCGCCTGCTCGGTGTCGAAAGCGTCTCCCGACAGCGCGCCGCGCAACCACAAGCCGTCGATCAACGCTGCCAGTCCGCGTGCGGCGTTGCGCGCCTCTTCGAGCGGCAACGCGCGGCGGAACTCGCAGCACAGGTTGGAATACAGACGGTGATCGTTGATCCGCTGCAACCTGTGCAAAGACGGCTGGTGCATGCTGGTGGCCCAGAAGGCCAGCCAGGTTTTCATTGCCGGGCCATTGACCTGGCTGGCGTCGAAGTTGCCTTCGATGATCACCTGCAGATGAGCCCGGGGGCTGTTGTCTGCCAGCGCCTGACGGCGCGCGGTGACGCTCTCGCTGAGGGCGGTCATCAGATACCGCATCGTGGCGGCGATCAGGCCGTTCTTGTCCTGAAAGTAGTGACTGATGATGCCGTTCGAGACACCGGCCAAACGGGCGATCAGCGCAATGCTGGCGTCCCCCATCCCGACCTGGTCGACGGCCTGCAACGTGGCTTCGATCAGTTGTTGGCGGCGGATGGGTTGCATACCGACCTTGGGCATCTTGCACATCTCCTTAGGCCTTCCGGCAGCCGCGCAACGGCTGTCGGATCGAGGGCCAGTCTATTTTGTTTTGATTGAACGTTCAATCAACAAAGAATAAGATCTGCGACAAATCGTCGCTGCCTACAGGTTTTTCCTACGTGTAAATGGCGATAAACCGACATCCGAAAATGCTCGAAACCTGCGTGGGGCAAGGCGCGGTTCGGCGTTCGATGGACGTGTTGAATGGGCAAGACGCTTGGGGCCAGGTTTCGGATGAATGTCCGGATCATGGCCACGACGGCGATTCGCGGTGCCATCTCTGCAGGTTCGGGCTTTTTCGGGGTGTCTTTATATCACCCGCCGGTCGGCTGCCAACTCACCGATTGGTCGGGTTCCGTGTTGCCTTGTGTTCTTCTCTCGCACTGCCTGGAGCATTTGTGCCATGAGTTCTGCCTCGCTAATAAAGACCCCGCCCGAGAAGGTGACGGTCAACGGTTGGGTGTTCTACACCTCGACCGCGCTGATTCTGCTGTTGACCGCCATCCTGATCGCCGCCCCGCAAGAGGCGGGCAGGTTGCTCGGTGTGGCCCAGGCCTGGCTGTCCCGCAGCTTCGGCTGGTACTACATGGTGGTGATCGCCGCCTATCTGGTGTTCGTGGTGGGGCTGGCGTTTTCGTCCTACGGCAAGCTCAAGCTGGGCAGCAAGGACGATACCCCCGATTTCAGCTACGGCGCCTGGGCGGGGATGCTGTTCTCGTCGGGCATCGGCATCTCGCTGCTGTACTTCGGCGCCTCCGAGCCGCTGGACCACTACTTCAACCCGCCGGAAGGCGCTTCGGCCACCAACCTGGCCGCGCGTCAGGCGGTGCAGCTGACGTTCCTGCACTGGGGCCTGCACGGCTGGGCGATCTACGCCCTGGTCGGCCTGGCCGTGGCGTACTTCGCTTACCGTCACAACCAGCCGCTGGCCTTGCGTTCGGCGCTGTACCCGCTGGTCGGCGAGCGTTGGGTCAAGGGCGGCGCCGGTCATGCGGTGGACGGCTTCGGCATGTTCGTGACCCTGCTGGGCCTGGTGACTAACCTGGGCATCGGTTCGCTGCAAGTGGCGTCGGGCCTGGAAAACCTGTTCGGCATGGAGCACAGCAACACCAACCTGCTGATCGTGATCATCGTGATGAGCACCGTGGCGACCATCGCCGCCGTGTCCGGTGTGGAGAACGGCATCCGCCGCCTGTCCAACCTCAACATCATGCTGTTCAGCGGCCTGCTGATCTTCGTGCTGCTGTTCGGCCCGACCCTGCACCTGCTCAACGGCTTCGTGCAGAACATCGGCGACTACCTCAACGGCGTGGTGCTCAAGACCTTCGATCTCTACGTGTATGAAGGCGACAGCGCCAAGTCCGACCGCTGGCTGGGCCTGTGGACTCTGTTCTACTGGGCCTGGTGGATCTCCTGGGCGCCATTCGTGGGCATGTTCATCGCTCGCATCTCCCGTGGCCGCACCGTGCGCGAACTGGTGGCCGGCGTGCTGCTGATCCCGCTGGGCTTCACCCTGGCATGGCTGTCGATCTTCGGCAACTCGGCGCTGGACCTGGTGATGAACCAGGGCGCGGTGGAACTGGGCAAGACGGCGCTGGAACAGCCGTCGATGGCGATCTATCAGTTGCTTGAGCATTACCCGGCGTCGAAGGTCGTGATCGGTGTGTCGATCTTCGTCGGCTTCGTGCTGTTCCTGACCCCCGCCGACTCCGGCGCGGTGATGATGGCCAACCTTTCGTGCAAGGGCGGCAACGTCGACGAAGACGCCCCGCACTGGCTGCGGATCTTCTGGTCGGTCGTGATCACCCTGGTGACCATCGGCCTGCTGTTCGCCGGCAACTTCGAAGCCATGCAGACCATGGTGGTGCTGGCCGGCCTGCCGTTCTCGGTGGTGCTGGTGTTCTTCATGTTCGGCCTGCACAAGGCGATGCGTTCGGACGTGCAGATCGAGCAGGAGCAAGCGGAGCTGGCGGCCCGTGGCCGTCGCGGCTTCAGCGAGCGCCTGACCCAGCTGGACCTGCAGCCGAGCCAGTCGGTGGTTCAGCGTTTCATGGACAAGCACGTCACTCCGGCGCTGGATGACGCCGCCGCGCAGTTGCGCGCCCAGGGCCTGGAAGTGCAGACCCTGCTGGGCAAGTCCAAGCGCTGCATGGGCGTGCGCGTCGAGATGGAAGAGGGCAACCCTTTCGTCTACGAAGTGAGCCTGGACGGCTACCTGGCGACCCCGACCGAGTCGGCCCAGTCCGACGAGGCGCGCCAGCGTTACTACCGCGCCGAGGTGTACCTGCACAACGGCAGCCAGGACTATGACCTGATGGGCTTCACCCAGGACCAGATCACGCGGGATGTGCTTGATCAGTTCGAAAGCCATCGGCAGTTGCTGGGTCGGGTGTATAGCTAAGCGGTAAGCGGTAAGCGGTAAGCGGTAAGCGATAAGCGATAAGCAACAAGCGGTGCGGTGTTTCGGTCTGGGATGCCGCGCCGGCTTCATCGCCAGCAGGCTGGCTCCTACAGGGGAGTGTGGGGCTGGCTTGTTGGGGAAGGGGGCTTAAGGCCTCACCGCAGACGCGCAAAAACAAAGACGCCGCGATCGATTCGCGGCGTTTTTGCGTTTGGGGGTAATGCTTCTGCGACTGATGGGACGCATCGTGGCGAGGGCGTTTGTCGGATCGCCCGCACCGTCCCGGTCGACTGCGCAGCAGTCGTAAACCTGGATCGCGGCGGCGCTTTGCCCGGGGCCGCTTCGCGAGCCGGCGGGACGGTGCGGCGATCCAACAAGCGCTCTCGCCACAACTACATTCCCTGCACCAACAAAAACGCCGCGATGATTCGCGGCGTTTTCGTGTCCGTGGCCTTTCCTTTACCCCAGGTTCTTGCCGAGCAGCGCGTGGTACAGCTCGCTGTCGCCGAGGATCCCCACCACGTGGTTGTTGTCGTGCAGCACCAGTTTGTTGCCGGTCTGGTAGCGGATCTGCAGCGCTTCGCGCATGCCGATGTTGGAGTCCACCAGGGTCGGGCGGCGGTCGAGGGCTTCCACGGCCTGGCCCGGCACCCAGTTCTGCAGGTCGAGGGTCGAGCCGTTCTTGCGGGCGCCCTTGATGGTGTTGCCTTCGGCCAGGTCCAGCCACGAGTCGCCGCCCGGATCCAGGCACACCGAACCGTTGATGCGCTTGCAGTTGTCCAGGGTGCGCATCAGGCTGCGGCCGCACAGCACGTTCAGCGGGTTGGTGTGGGCGACGAAGGTGCGCACGTAGTCGTCCGCCGGGTTCAGCACGATCTCTTCCGGCACGCTGTACTGGATGATCCGGCCGTCCTTCATGATCGCGATGCGGCTGCCCAGCTTCAGCGCCTCGTCGAGGTCGTGGCTGACGAACACGATGGTCTTGCTCAGCTTGCGCTGCAGTTCCAGCAGTTCGTCCTGCAGGCCCTGGCGGATCAGCGGGTCGAGGGCCGAGAACGGCTCGTCCATCAGCAGGATGTCGGCGTCCATCGCCAGCGCACGGGCCAGGCCGACCCGCTGCTGCATGCCGCCGGAGAGTTCGTCCGGCTTCTTGTTGCGCCACTGGGTCAGGCCCACCAGCTCAAGCTTGTCGTCCACCAGCTTGCGCCGTTCCTTTTCCGGACGGCCCTGCATCTCCAGGCCGAAGCTGATGTTCTCGCGCACCGTCAGCCAAGGCATCAGGGCGAACTTCTGGAACACCATGGCGATGCGCTTGGTGCGCATCATCTTGAGTTCCGCAGGGGTGCAGGAGGCGATGTCGATCTGCTTGCCTTCATGCTCGACGAACAGCTTGCCGCGGCTCACGGTGTTGAGGCCGTTGATGCAGCGCAAGAGGCTCGACTTGCCGGAGCCGGACAGCCCCATCAGCACGCAGATCTCGCCTTTGTTGATGTCCAGGCTGGCCTTTTCCACACCGACGATCTGGCCGGTCTTCTTCAGGATCTCGTTGCGGGTCATGCCCTGGTCGAGCAGCTTGAGCGCCTCGCGCGGATCCTTGGAGAAGATGACGTCTACGTTGTCGAATCGAATAATGCTCATGCATCACCCCCTACTTTGCCTTCGGGCTGTTTGCAGATCCGGTCGAGCATGATCGCCAGCAGGACGATCGCCAGGCCCGCTTCGAAGCCCAGGGCGATATCGGCAGTGTTCAGTGCGTTGACCACCGGTTTGCCGAGTCCGTCGGCGCCCACCAGTGCCGCGATCACCACCATCGACAGCGACAGCATGATGCACTGGGTGATGCCGGCCGCGATGCTCGGCATGGCGTGGGGCAGTTCGATCCGTGACAGCAGTTGGCGACGCGAGCAGCCGAAGGCCTTGCCGGCGTCCATCAGTTCTTGCGGGACATCGCGGATGCCCAGGTAGGTCAGGCGGATCGGCGCGGCGATGGCGAACACCACGGTGGAGATCAGGCCCGGCACCACACCCAGCCCGAAGAGGGTCAGGGTAGGAATGAGGTAAACGAAGGTCGGTACGGTCTGCATCAGATCGAGCACCGGACGCATTAAAGTGTAGAACATCGGCTTGTGCGCCGCGACGATGCCCAGCGGCACGCCGATGACCACGCAGACCAGGGTCGCGAACATGACCTGGGCGAGGGTTTCCATGGTTTCCTGCCAGTACCCCAGGTTGAGGATCAGCAGGAAGGAGGCGACCACGAACGCGGTCAGGCCCCATTTGCGCTGGATGTAGTGGGCCAGCAGGGCGATCAGGCCGATCAGCGCCAGCGGGTTGAACCAGGTCAGCGCAAACGTCACGCCGTGGATCATCGTTTCCAGGGTCGCGGCGATGGCGTCGAAGGTGCTGGCGCCGTGTTGCGTCAGCCATTCGACGAAGCCTGCGATGTACTGGCCTAAAGGGATTTTCTGATCAATCAGCATGGTAGTGAACGTCCGCATGCAAGGAAATAACAGCCCGGGCGGGCGAACCCGCCCGGCGTAAGCGATTACTGATTCAGCTTGGCTTTCACGGCCTCCAGGCCAGGTTTACCGTCAGTGGTGGTCACGCCAGCGAGCCAGGTATCGAGCACCTGTGGATTCTTCTTCAGCCAGGCCTTGGCGGCCGCCTCAGGCTTCATTTTGTCGTCCAGGATGTTGCCCATCAGTTCGCTTTCCATGTCGACGGTGAACTCCAGGTTCTTCAGCAGCTGGCCGACGTTGCCGCACTCTTGGACGTAGCCCTTGCGGGTGTTGGTCGCTACGGTGGCGGCGCCGAAGTCGGGGCCGAAGAAGTCGTCCCCGCCGGTCAGGTATTGAATCTTGAAGCGCTTGTTCATCGGGTGCGGCGCCCAGCCGAGGAACACCACGGCGGTGTCGCGCTTCTGCGCGCGGTCGACCTGGGACAGCATGCCCGCCTCGCTGGATTCCACGACCTTGAAGCCGGCGTCCTTCAGGCCGAAGGCGTTCTTGTCGATCATGCTCTGGATCAGGCGGTTGCCGTCGTTGCCCGGCTCGATGCCGTAGATCTTGCCGTCCAGTTCCTTCTTGAACTTGGCGATGTCGGCGAAGTCGTGCAGGCCCTTGTCGTACAGGGCCTGGGGCACGGCGAGGGTGTACTTGGCGCCCTTGAGGTTGGTGCGCACCGTCTCGACGGTGCCGGCATCGCGGTAGGCCTTGATGTCGTTTTCCATGGTCGGCATCCAGTTGCCCAGGAACACGTCCATGTTCTTGCCGTCGGCCAGGGACTTGTAGGTCACCGGCACGGAGATCATGGTGGTCTTGGTCTTGTAGCCGAGGGCGTTGAGCACGACGCTGGTGGTCGCGGTCGTCGCGGTGATGTCGGTCCAGCCGACATCGGAGAAGTTCACGGTGCTGCATTGCGCCGGTTCGGCGGCCTGAGCCAGCAGCGGCAGACTCAGCATGGCGGCCAACAACAACGACGGGGAACCTTTCATGAATGGACTCCTTGGTGTTTTTTTCGGCAGTGTTCCGATTGGACCACCGCACTTATGGGTTGCGGTTGGGTGGCGTTCTGAAAACAGCTCTACCGCGGCGCCTTTCAATCGAGTCATAACGATCATGTACCAGTGAAAATCTGACGCCTACAGGGTGCGTCGTATCCAGTACAGGGATGGTCGCATCCAGTGTCGGTGACGTCGTTTACAGCTTTTTTCGGCCCTTTTGGCGTGTCTGAACCGCAGAAAAACGGCGCAGGAACGGGCGTAAAGCGGTACGGCGTTGGTGGACATGAGTGCGTCGGTGCCAGACGCCGGGCGCGCCGGGAAAAGCTTGATGATGCGGGCATCCCGGCGGAACGCAGCTTGAGCGTAGCAGCTCCGCCAGCGGGCGTTTCGCGCCCCCGAACGGCATCCTTGAGGAGCTTCGCAGCAATGGCTATCAGCGTTTTCGACCTGTTCAAGATCGGCATCGGCCCGTCCAGTTCCCACACCGTCGGCCCGATGCGCGCCGCCGCCCTGTTCGTCGGGTCGCTGCGCGACAGGCACCTGCTGGAACAGGTGCGTCGCGTCGAGGTGCAGCTGTACGGCTCGCTGTCGGCCACCGGTATCGGTCACGGCAGCGACAACGCGGTGATCATGGGGCTGATGGGCGAATGGCCGGACGCCATCGACCCGTCGCTGATCGGCCCGCGGATCCAGGCCCTGCGCGAAACCCACACGCTGTTGCTCGACGGACGGCTGTCGGTGCCATTTATATGGACACGGGACATGCGCCTGATCGACGAGAACCTGCCGTTCCACCCCAACGCCATGACCCTGGTCGCCGAAGGTGATCACGGCGAGCTGTACCGCGACACCTACTATTCGGTCGGCGGCGGGTTCGTGGTGGACGCGGCGCAGGCCGCCAGCGGCGTGGCGGACCTGGACCGGACGGAATTGCCTTACGACTTCTCAAGCGCAGTGGAGCTGCTGGAGCTGTGCAAGAAACACAACCTGCGGGTGGCCGAGCTGATGATGGCCAACGAAAAGGCCTGGCGCAGCGAAGAGGAAATCCGCGCCGGCCTGATGAAGCTCTGGCAGGCGATGCAGGATTGCGTTGAGCACGGTCTGAAGCACGAAGGCATCCTGCCCGGCGGCCTCAATGTGCGCCGGCGCGCAGCCAAGCTGCACCGCAGCCTGCAGGAACTGAACAAACCCAACGTGATCGGCTCGACCCTCAGCGCCATGGAGTGGGTCAACCTCTATGCACTGGCGGTCAACGAAGAGAACGCCGCCGGCGGGCGCATGGTGACGGCGCCGACCAACGGCGCGGCGGGGATTGTTCCGGCGGTGCTGCACTACTTCATGAGGTTCAGCGAAGCGGTGACCGACGCCAATGTCGTCGACTACTTCCTGGGGGCCGCGGCGGTGGGCATCCTCTGCAAGAAGAACGCCTCGATCTCGGGCGCCGAAGTCGGCTGCCAGGGCGAGGTCGGCTCGGCCTGCGCGATGGCGGCGGCGGGCCTGGCCGAAGTGCTGGGCGCAACGCCGGAGCAGTTGTGCAACGCGGCGGAGATCGGCCTGGAGCACAACCTGGGTTTGACGTGCGACCCGGTGGGCGGGCTGGTGCAGGTGCCGTGCATCGAGCGCAACGCGATCGCGGCGGTCAAGGCGATCAACGCGGCGCAGATGGCGTTGCGGGGCGACGGGCAGCATTTCATTTCCCTGGACCGGGTGATCCGTACCATGCGCGACACCGGTGCGGACATGCACGACAAATACAAGGAAACCTCACGGGGTGGGCTGGCGGTCAGCGCGGTCGAGTGCTGAGACCGCGTCGCCCCCATCGCTGGCAAGCCAGCTCCCACAGTGATTTGGGTGAATGCAGGATTTGTGAACACCCCGGCAGGCTGGCTCCTACAGTTATTCGGGTGAGCACAGTATTTGTGAACAACCCAAAAAGCTGTGGGAGCAGACAGGCCAGCTTCCACAGTGAATCGGGTGTACACAGGATTTGTGAACGACCGGAAAACCTGTGGGGGCTGGCTTGCCAGCGATAGCGCCAGACCAGTCAAAACTGCGCACCCAGGGAGCACTGGCCGCCCACCGCGCCACCTTTTGGCGCGTCGCAATCAGACAAGAACCATTCCCGTCCGGGCGGCGCCGTGCGCGCCCGCGACCGTCCGTCCGCCGTGCCATGGGTGACACTGCGCCGCACCGGCCCCCGGGCCAGTTCCCACAAGTGCTACCGATTTGCTCACACCCTGCGGGGCAGTGCTTTCGCCGCCACTGATGGCTCTTCACACGACCTTTCGTCAGGCGTCTTGAATAGACGCTCCGCGACGTCGTTTTCAGGAGTTATTGAACGCGCATTCAATTTCAGGCACGGCAATTGCTCTGTCATAACAAAGCCCCGTCTCGCGCAAGAGAACGACGGCAATAACAAGAGCCTCCGCCTGAGGCCATCACCCGCTTTGTGTGAGGAGATACCGCGATGACGTCGTTCAACTCCGGGGCTCAACCCCAGAACCGTGCGCCTCAATCCATCGGCTTCCTGCTGCTGGACAATTTCACGCTGATTTCCCTGGCTTCCGCAGTCGAACCGCTGCGCATGGCCAACCAGTTGTCCGGACGCGAGCTGTACCGCTGGACCACCCTCACCGTAGACGGCGGCCAGGTCTGGGCCAGCGACGGCCTGCAGATCACCCCCGACGCCTCCATGCACAAAGCCCCGCCGATGGACACCGTGATCGTCTGCGGCGGCATCGGCATCCAGCGCACCGTGACCCGTGAACACGTCTCCTGGCTGCAGGGCCAGGCGCGCCAGTCGCGCCGCCTCGGCGCCGTGTGCACCGGCAGCTGGGCCCTGGCCTGCGCCGGCCTGCTCGACGGCTTCGATTGCAGCGTGCACTGGGAATGCCTGGCGGCGATGCAGGAAGCCTTCCCGCGCGTGGCCATGAGCACCCGCCTGTTCACCCTCGACCGCAACCGTTTCACCAGCTCCGGCGGCACCGCGCCGCTGGACATGATGCTGCACCTGATCAGCCGCGACCACGGCCGCGAACTGTCCGCCGCGATCTCGGAGATGTTCGTCTACGAGCGCATCCGCAACGAGCAGGATCACCAGCGCGTGCCGCTCAAGCACATGCTCGGCACCAACCAGCCGAAGCTGCAGGAAATCGTCGCGCTGATGGAAGCCAACCTGGAAGAGCCGATCGACCTCGACGAGCTGGCGGTGTACGTCTCGGTGTCCCGGCGTCAGCTGGAGCGCCTGTTCCAGAAGTACCTGCACTGCTCGCCGTCGCGCTACTACCTCAAGCTGCGCCTGATCCGCGCCCGGCAACTGCTCAAGCAGACGCCGATGTCGATCATCGAGGTGGCGTCGGTCTGCGGATTCGTGTCCACGCCGCACTTCTCCAAGTGCTACCGCGAGTACTTCGGCATTCCGCCGCGGGACGAGCGCGTAGGCTCCAACACCGCCCAGCAGGTGGCGATGCTGCCGCTGCCGCAGGCCATCGTGATGTCGCCGCTGTCGGGACCGCTGTCGGCGTTGAGCCAGGCGCGCAACGAATCGACGTTCGCCAGCGTGAGGCTCTGATCAGAGCGGGCGCCTGAAGTACACGACGCGCTCGGTTTCCTCGAAGCCGAGCGCCTTGTGCGTCGCCTGGCTGACCAGGTTGTCGAGGCCGGTGTCGGAAGCCATTTCCACGCAGCCGTTTTCCCGTCCCCATTGCGCCACCTGCTCGATCAACCGGGCGGCCACGCCGTGGCGGCGCTGCTGCGGCACCACGTAGATGCCTTCCAGGAACACCACCGGCGAGCTGTCGGTGCCGTTGACGTAATCGGAGCGTAATGAGGCTTCGGCGAGGCCGACGGGATGGTTTTGCGTGTCGTAGGCAACGAAGTTGATATAGCGTTGCGGCGCCTTCAGCTGCTGCTCGATGTCGTCGCGGTGCTCGTGTTCCGGCGCATCGGGCCAGAGCGCCTGGCGTAAGGGCAGCCAGCCCGGTTGTTCGCTGGACTGGCAGGTCTGGATAAAGAACATCGGCGTTCGCTCGTGGTGATCGTCAAGGCCACCACTCTAGCAAACGCCCGGGATCTCAGACGCGGGTCTGTTGGTACTGCGCCAGCGCCGGCAGCAACTGCTTGTCGATGGCTTCACGCACGATCGGCTGGATGCTCGCGCTGCTGGTGTACATCTGCTTGACCATGGTGCGCAGGGTATTGGCCCGTACATCGTCCAGACCGCGAACGGCGCACTCGCAGGCCTGCTGGGCCGTGGAGCCCGACGGCACTTCGAATCCCAACGACTTGAGTTGGCCCAACAGGTCTTCCTGATCGATCAAATCGGCATACATCATGACGCGGATCCTTCTTTGGCAACGGAGGTCGTGGCTCGATTCTGGTAGGCCTGCCGAGGCGCGGCAAGGGTGTTTTGTCGCGGTGTCCACATTGGCTATGAGCATGTCGTTTTCGGCTAACTTGCGCGCCCAGGGAGTGGGCACACTGATCCCAGCTCGCTTCACGAAGGTTTGGTCACCCTCGCACGGCAGCTCCTCAACAGTACCCTCGCCCCGATCCTGTCACGGCTTGCATCGGGGCTTTTTTTGCCTGCCGGCTGGTAAGTCCGCGGTGGTTTCATCGCCAGCAGGCTGGCTCCCACAGGAGCGGGGCGACCACCAGTTTCGTGGGCACCGCTGATCCTTGTGGGAGCCGGCCTGCCGGCGATGAACGATGACGCGGTTTCAGCGCTGCAGCACCAGAATCCGCGACAGCAGCTCGTCCCGGTCGATGTAGCAGCCCTGGAAATGCCGGGCCCCGCTGGCCGGGTCGAACGCGTTGCGCGCGTGCAGGGTGCGGCGGTTGTCGAAGCACCACAGCTCGCCCGGATTGAGCCGCCGCATCACCCGAAAGCGCGGTTCGCGGGTCATGGCGATGAAGCGCCGGTAGGCCCGGTACAGCAGCGGCATCTGCTCCACCGACGTGTCGAACGCCCCGCGCAGGAAGTTGGCCATGCGGATCTCGGCCACGTGACCCAAGGCGTCCAGCGCAATGATCGGCGCCAGCCGGCGATAGTCGCTGTGGCGATCCTTGTTGCGAAACTCCACGGGGATGTCGCACAGGGCCTGGAACGACGGGGGATCCTCCCGGCGCAGCGCCTCGGCGATGGCGAACCCGTCGACGAAAATGCTCTCGCCACCCTCGGCGTCGTTCACCAGGCAATGCAGGAACTGCAGCCCCGGTTGCAGCTCGCGGGTCGGCAGGTCCGTGTGCAGCGGCAGGTTGAAGGCAGTGTAGGCGTTGCTGTCGGCATCGGCCTTGGACTGCACGTTGAACAGCACACCGAAATTGCTCTCGCGGATGAACGAAATGCGCTGGGCGACCGCCTTCAGCGAGCCGGGTTCGGTGGGCACGCCGCGCACCTGGGTCAGGCCGATGTCGCGCACCGCCAGCAGCCAGTGCAGCAGCGCGTCGTTGTCGTTCATCAGGGCGGCGTAGTCGAACACCGGCAGTTGCAGGTCGCTGCGCCAGAGGAAGGGCCGGGGCTTGGCGGCGAGGCGTTCGGCGCGGGATTCGTCGTCGTAGGCGTGGGCCCGCAGCCAGCCGGGGTCGAAGCGGCTGAGGTGGCCGTCCTGCCAGTCGATGAGCAGGCGGCCGTCGCTGTCGATGCGGGCGGCGGCGGGTTCCAGCGAGGACGAGGCGTCGACGATCTCGAACACCTGCTCGCGGGTGACGCTGTACACGCACTGCGGGCACGGGCAGTTGTCCCGCAGCCAAGCGTGGTGGAACGGGCTGACCCGCCCGTCGGCCCATTCGGCCAGGACGCGGTCCGCCAGACGCTGCACGCCGTTCAGCGCGCTGATCAACGGATAGGTACGGAAATCGGCTACGGCGGCAACGGTGTTCATGGCGGCTCCTTGCGATGGACGGGTTTACCGGGCGGGGGGCAGGGCGATGACCCGGCCGATGTACTCCGGCGCGGGCAGGTCGGCCTGTTCCGCGACGAGGGCTTGCAGGCGTTCCAGCGTCGGCGGGCTGAACGGCGCCGAACGGGGGCCGGCGAGGTCGACGTGGAGCAGCATCTGCTCGTTGCCGGCCAAGGCCTTGTCGCCGCCGCTCAGGTGCAGGCTGTGGTAGAGGTGCAGGCGCTTCTGGTCGTGGCCGATGATCTGTGTGCGCACCTCGACTTCGGCGTCGAGCTTCACTTCGTGCAGGTAGTTCAGGTGCAGTTCGAGGGTGAACAGCGACTGGCCGCTGGCTTCGCGGTTGCCGCTGTCCATGCCCAAGTGATCCATCAGGGCGTCGGTGGCGTAGCTGAAGATCAGCAGGTAGAAGGCGTCGCGCAGGTGGCCGTTGTAGTCGACCCACTCCGGGAGGATGCGGGTCTGGTAGGTGGTGAGGGCGGGCATGCTGCTGGCTCCGGCAAAAGGGGTGAGTGGACGGCCGCCTTCGCGGGCCAGCCCGCTTCCACAGGGAACCACATCCCACTGTGGGAGCGGGCTGGACCGCGAAGGGGCCGGTACTGCTGGCCTCGGTCTGCGGGGCCTACTCGCTGAAACTCATGCCGTGCTTCTGCTTGGTGGCCTTGACCGCCTCCAGCACCGCCAGCAGGCAATCGTCACGATAGCGCTCCAGCGCCGAAATGCTGTGTCGGCCCAATTGGTCGCTGGTGCCGTCCACCACGTCGTCGATCAGCTTGTCGGTCAGCTCCGGTGCCGGCAGGTAGGTCCACGGCAGCTTCAGTGCCGGGCCGAACTGCGACATGAAGTGGCGCATGCCCGCATCGCCGCCGGCCAGGGTGTAGGTCAGGAAGGTGCCCATGAACGACCAGCGCAGGCCCGCGCCGAAGCGGATCGCGTCGTCGATCTCGCCGGTGGTCGCCACGCCGTCGTTGACCAGGTGCAGCGCCTCGCGCCACAGCGCTTCGAGCAGACGGTCGGCGATGAAGCCCGGCACTTCCTTGCGCACGTGCAGCGGGCGCATGCCGAGGGACTCGTAGACCTGCATGGCCGCCTGAACCGCTTCGGGCGCGGTGTTCTTGCCGCCGACCACTTCCACCAGCGGCAGCAGGTAGACCGGGTTGAACGGGTGGCCGACCACGCAGCGTTCCGGGTGGGTCGAACTCTCGTAGAACTCGCTGGGCAGCAGGCCCGACGTGCTGGAGCCGATCAGGGCGTTCGGCTTGGCCGCTGCGCTGATCTTGCTGTGCAGCTCCAGTTTCAGTTCCAGGCGCTCCGGGGCGCTTTCCTGGATGAAATCGGCGTCGCGCACGCATTCCTCGATGGTGGCGACGAAGCGCAGGCGATCTTGCGAGGCGCCGGGCGCCAGGCCGTTCTTCTCCAGCGCGCCCCAGGCGTTGGCCACGCGCTTGCGCAGGGCCGCTTCGGCGCCGGGCGCCGGATCCCAGGCCACGACGTCGAGGCCATGGGCGAGGGCGCGGGCCACCCAGCCGCTGCCGATGACGCCGCTGCCCAAGGCAGCGAAGGTTTTGATGTCGGTGATAAAGCTCATGCTGATGTCCTGAAGTGGGCTTAAAAAACTGTGGGAGCGAGCCGGCCCGCGAACGCTTCGGGTCGATTGACGAAGAGGCTTGCGGCGTACCGGCCTCTTCGCAGGCAAGCCCGCTCCCACAGGGGGAAAGGGGTGGATCAGCCGCGCCGGGTCAGGCCCATTTTCTGGCGGCCCTCGGCCGGGGTCAGCACGCGGGCGCCGAGGCGGCTGAGGATTTCGGTGGCGCGTTCGACCAGTTGGCCGTTGGTCGCCAGCACGCCTTTGTCCAGCCACAGGTTGTCTTCCAGGCCGACCCGCACGTTGCCGCCCAGCAGCACCGCTTGCGCCGCCATCGGCATCTGCATGCGGCCGATGCCGAAGCCGGCCCACACCGCGTCGGCCGGCAGGTTGTCGACCATGGCCTTCATGGTGGTGGTGTCGGCCGGGGCGCCCCACGGGATGCCCAGGCACAGCTGGAACAGCGGGTTGTCGAGCAGGCCTTCCTTGATCATCTGCTTGGCGAACCACAGGTGGCCGGTGTCGAAGATCTCAAGCTCGGCCTTCACGCCCAGCTCGGTGATGCGCTTGGCGCCGGCCCGCAGCTGCGCCGGGGTGGAGACGTAAATGGTGTCGCCGTCGCCGAAGTTCAGGGTGCCGCAGTCCAGGGTGCAGATTTCCGGCAGCAGCTCTTCGACGTGGGCCAGACGGGTCAGCGGGCCCACCAGGTCGGTGTTCGGGCCGAACTCCATCGGCCGCTCGCCCGGGCCGATCTCCAGGTCGCCGCCCATGCCGGCGGTGAGGTTGACGATGATGTCGACGTCGGCTTCGCGGATGCGCTCCATCACTTCGCGGTACAGCGCCACGTCGCGGCTGAACTTGCCGGTCTGCGGGTCGCGGACGTGGCAGTGCACGACCGTGGCGCCGGCCTTGGCCGCTTCCACGGCGGCTGCGGCGATCTGTTTCGGGGTGACCGGCACGTGGGGGCTCTTGGCGGTCGTGTCGCCAGCACCGGTGAGTGCGCAGGTGATGATGACGTCGTGGTTCATGGTGCGGTTTCCTTCAGGCGTGAGGGGTCTGTCCGCAGCCCGCGGCGGGCTGCGGAACGGTTTTTCGGTTGCGGTCTATTTGCTGGTGAGCTGGAGGTTCTCGGCGGCCGGCTTGCCGTCGAAGGTCGTGACGCCTTCAAGCCAGCGCTGCTTGTCCTGGGGGTGATCCTTGAGCCATTGCTTCGCCGATTCGAAGGCGTCCTTGTGGTCGAGCAGCGGCTGCATCATGCGGCTCTCGTCTTCGGCGCTGAACGTCAGGTTGCTCAGCAGGCGGCTGACGTTCGGGCACTGCTCGGCGTATTTCGGCGCGGTGACGGTCCAGACGGTGGCCATGCCTTCGTTCGGGCCCAGGGCGTCGTCGCTGCCGGTCAGGTAGGTCATCTGCACGTTGACGTTCATCGGGTGCGGCGCCCAGCCGAAGAACACCACGGCCTCCTTGCGGCGCACGGCGCGGTCCACGGCGGCGAGCATGCCGGCCTCGCTGGACTCCACCAGCTGGAACTTGCCCAGGCCGAACTGGTTCTTGGCGATCATCGCCTTGATCTGGGTGTTGGCGCCGGAGCCCGGTTCGATGCCGTAGATCTTGCCGCCCAGCTCTTTCTCGAACTTGGCGATGTCGGCGAAGGTCTTCAGGCCCTTGTCGGCCAGGTAGGTCGGCACGGCGAGGGTGGCGCGGGCGTCCTTCAGGCTCGGCTCGGCGAGCACCTTGACCTGGTTGGCGTCGACGAACGGAGTGATGGTCTGGGTCATCAGCGGGTTCCAGTAGCCGAGGAACAGGTCCAGGCGCTGGTCGCGGATCCCGGCGAAGACGATCTGCTGGGACGCGCTGGTCTGCTTGGTGCTGTAGCCGAGGCCGTCGAGCAGCACCTGGGCCATGGCGCTGGTGGCGATCACGTCGGTCCAGTTGACCACGCCCATGCGCACGTTCTGGCACGCGGCGGGCTCGGCCGCCATGACGCCGGTGCTCAACAAGGCGGTGGCGCTGAGTGAAAGGACGCAGCGGCTGATCAGTCGTTTCATGTCGGGTTCCTCGGCAGGTCGTTATTGTGGGGCCCGGTGTCTGTTGCGCCGGTGATGCCAAAACTACGCAGCAACGCGCCGGCGAAAACGCACTGCGGCGACCGACTCTTGCACTGCAGCGACCTGTCCTCTTGAATGCCGCCGACAACTGGCGTATCAACGTTGCACGCTACCCGCCCACCGAGTGCGCGCCATGTCCCAGGATTTCTACTTTCTGTTGATGCCGGGTTTTTCGGCCATCGGGTTCATCTCCGCGATAGAGCCGCTGCGGGTCGCCAACCGCTTTCGCGGCGAGCTGTACCGCTGGCACGTGCTGAGCGCCGACGGCGGAGCGGTGCTGGCGAGCAACGGCATGTCGGTGAACGCCGACGCAGCGTTGGAGCCGCTGAAAAAAGGCGCGACGTTGCTGGTGGTGGCCGGGTTCGAGCCGCTGAAGTTCGCCACCCCCGCGCTGGAGCACTGGCTGCGGCGCCTGGACAACGAAGGCGTGACCCTGGGCGCCATCGACACCGGCAGCTTCGTCCTGGCCGAGGCCGGCCTGCTCGACGGCCACCGCCTGACCCTGCACTGGGAGGCCATCGACGCCTTCCGGGAGTCCTATCCGCAGTTGAGCGTCACCCAGGAGCTGTTCGAGATCGACCGCCGCCGCATCACCTCGGCCGGCGGCACCGCGTCCATCGACCTGATGCTCGACCTGATCGCCCAGGCCCACGGCCCGCAACTGGCGATCCAGGTCAGCGAGCAATTTGTGTTGGGAAGGATCCGTCCGCGCAAAGACCACCAGCGCATGGAAGTCGCCACGCGCTACGGCATCAGCAACAAGAAGCTGGTGCAGGTGATCGGCGAAATGGAACAGCACAGCGAACCGCCGCTGACCACCCTGGAGCTGGCGGAATCGATCAAGGTGACGCGGCGCCAGCTGGAGCGGCTGTTCCGCCTGCACCTGAACGACACGCCGAGCAATTTCTACCTGCGCCTGAGGCTGGAGAAGGCCCGGCAACTGCTGCGCCAGACCGACATGAGCGTGCTGGAGGTCAGCATCGCCTGCGGGTTCGAATCACCGTCGTATTTCACCCGCAGCTACCGGGCACGGTTTGCCCGCTGCCCAAGGGAAGACCGGCGCACCGCCCAGGCCTGAGTGACTGCACGCAAGACCGATGTGGGAGCCGGCCTGCCGGCGATGGCGGTGAGTCAGGCAATCGGGATGTCGGCAGTGCCGGCCTCATCGCTTGCAGGCAAGCTCCTACAGGTTGCGTGGTGGGCGGGGATCCCACAATTGACCGGCAGTGGCCGGGAAGGAAAGGTTACTTCTTCAGCAACGCCGCGCACGCCGTCCTGTACGCCTCGTGCTGATACTTGTTCAGCGTGCCCGGCAGCTCGACGTTGTGCTTCTTGGCCTGGGCGTTGACGGTCTGCGGCGACAGCAGCGTCACCTCGCAGCCATCCAGCAACTGGAACACGCCCTCGATCTTGAACGTGGTCGGCCCGCCGGCGAACTCGCCCTTCTTGCTGCGCTTCTTGATCGCAATGCGATCAATCGAATTCTCGCGCACGAACGACGCCACCTGCGCGGCGAACAGCCGGACGTTGGCGGTCTCGTCGTCATCGTCGAGGGCGATTTTCTTGGTGCCCAGCGCAACATGGTGAAGGCTCGCCCCGTCAAGGGACGCCACGGCGATGATCGCTTCGCTGCCTTTGATTTCGATGCCGCAGATGTTCATGTGAATCCTTTGATTGGCCTGAGGCGTGCAGCTTACAGCGCCAGGCGACGGGGTGCGTCGCCGAATGCCGTCTCGGCTGCCCTGCGGCTGTCCGGATCGTCCTGGAAGTGTCCCTCGACGCGTCTTCCGGCAGGGTCGACCGTTCATCTGAAAACAAGATCGACCTGTTACTTGTGACAGTGGTCGCCTGCGTTCATGCCTCTTAGATTGGCGTGAAGCCACCTTCGGCCGAAAGCTGCCTCAGGCAAAGGAGTCGTGCCATGATCATCAGGAAAAACGTTCGTTCGCTGACGTTCGAGGAGCGTTCGGACTACATCAGGGCTGTTCTGGAGCTCAAACGAATAGGGCGCTATGACCGTTATGTGCATTGGCATCACGAAATGATGGTGCCGACGGTGCGTCCATGGGAGCCGCAGGATCCCGAGTACCGGAACGGCGCGCACCTTGGTCCGGCGTTTCTGCCTTGGCACCGGGAAATGCTGATGCAGTTCGAGTCCGACTTGCGCACCGTCAGCCCCGATGTCGCCTTGCCGTACTGGGATTGGACCGAAGACGCCGACGACCCGGAGAACTCGCCGATCTGGTCAGAGCTATGGATGGGCGGCAATGGAGACCGCGGCGATCATGACCGGGTGCAGACGGGGCCCTTTGCCCATCAGTACGGAAACTGGCCGGTTCCAGCCTATCCCGAAAATGGAGAGACGGAACCTGGCCTCAAGCGTCAGTTCGGTGTTTCAGTCGCATCACTGCCGACGCTTGCCGATGTGCAAATGGCGATGGACGAGTGGCTGTACGACACACCGCCTTACGATTCCGGGCCGTATACCCGAGGGTTCCGCAACCGGTTGGAAGGGTGGGTCACGCGGCGGGGCGATCCGCAGGTCACCACTGCCGGTTCGCAATTGCACAACCGCGTCCACCTGTGGATAGGTGGCAACATGTTGGCCATGACTTCGCCTGAAGATCCGGTGTTTTTCCTGCACCATTGCTTCATCGACAAGGTCTGGGCCGAGTGGCAGGCGCAGATGGCACTGGACCACCCGCAGTGGGCGCCCCATTACGCGCCGGTCATGGAGGGGCCGCCCGGCCACAACATCGATGATGCGCTCGCGCCCTGGACAAGGACGGTGAGGCATGTCTTGAACATTCAGGATCTGGGCTACGAATACTCGCCGGTCAAGCAGTTGCACAAACGCCCCTTCAAATCGCCTTTCATGGCGCCCTGAGGGACGCACGGTTCCCGCGCCGCAGGCGCAGGAACCGGCCTCACTCCTGCCCGATCGACTCCAGAAACTCCGACCGCTCGTCGCTCATCCGCGCCACGCAGTCGTTCTGCGCGATCTTGAACGCCTTGCTGCCTTCGGTGGCCGGGAAGGCCTCGACGGCGCAGTCGGCGTCGCGGGTCTTGAGCCATTGCTGCTGGGCGGACTTGAGCTTGGCGGTGATGTCGGCCAGTTGCCCGGCGTTCTTGCCGTAGGCGGTCTGCATGCGCTCGTTCAGGCTCTTGTAGTTGTCCTTGAGCAGGTCTTCGGCAGTGGTGCGGCTGTAGGTGGAGCATTCCAGGGTCTGGACGTCGTTTTCCACCGCGTCGCACGGGTTGCTGTCGGACTCTTCGGCGGCGTGTGCGCCGGTCGCAATCAGGGCCAGGGCCAGGAAGATCGATTTCATTGGGGTCGCCGCTCTAATCCAGTGGTGTGTGCGAGATGCGCAAGATTCTGGCTCAAGCTCGCGGCCTTGAACAGGTGGCCGGTCGGGCCGGTCGGCGACCCTTTGTCGCGGATTGACGCTTTCGGTGATTCCCCTGTCGTTTTTGCACCGGAACGACCCGGGCCCTAGGCATATGCTGGTCCCAAAGCGCCGGCAGACGATTCGGCGCAGGAATCGCCAATAAGGGGACAGCCTGATGAGCCCAGCCGAACTACACGCCGACAGCATCGTTATCGACGGTCTGATCATTGCCAAATGGAACCGCGAGCTGTTCGAAGACATGCGCAAGGGCGGTCTGACGGCGGCCAACTGCACCGTGTCGGTGTGGGAGGGCTTTCAGGCCACGGTCAACAACATCGCCGCCAGCCAGAAGCTGATCCGCGAGAACAGCGACCTGGTGATGCCGGTGCGCACCACCGCCGACATCCGCAAGGCCAAGGAGCTGGGCAAGACCGGCATCCTCTTCGGCTTCCAGAACGCCCACGCCTATGAGGACCAGATCGGCTACGTCGAGGTGTTCAAGCAGCTGGGCGTGGGCATCGTGCAGATGTGCTACAACACCCAGAACCTGGTGGGCACCGGCTGCTACGAGCGCGACGGCGGCCTGTCGGGCTTCGGCCGCGAGATCGTCGCCGAGATGAACCGCGCCGGTGTGATGTGCGACCTGTCCCACGTCGGCTCCAAGACCAGCGAGGAAGTCATCCTCGAATCGAAGAAGCCGGTCTGCTATTCCCACTGCCTGCCGTCGGGGCTCAAGGAGCACCCGCGCAACAAGTCCGATGCGGAACTGAAGTTCATCGCCGACCACGGCGGCTTCGTCGGCGTGACCATGTTCGCGCCGTTCCTGGCCAAGGGCATCGATTCGACCATCGACGACTACGCCGAAGCCATCGAATACACCATGAACATCGTCGGCGAAGACGCCATCGGCATCGGCACCGACTTCACCCAGGGCCACGGCCAGGACTTCTTCGAGTACCTGACCCACGACAAGGGCTACGCCCGCCGCCTGACCAACTTCGGCAAGATCATCAACCCGCTGGGCATCCGCACCGTCGGCGAGTTCCCGAACCTGACCGAAACCCTGCTCAAGCGCGGCCACTCCGAGCGGGTGGTGCGCAAGATCATGGGCGAGAACTGGGTGAACGTCCTCAAGGACGTCTGGGGCGAGTAAGCCGCTTCCCGAATACTTTCCCCCGGCCGTCCGCGCCGGGGGCAACACCAAAATTTTTCTGGAGTTAAGTTTCCATGGCCAAGATCGCCCCGCAATTGCCAATCGAAGTCGACAGCGAGACCGGTGTCTGGACGTCCGACGCCCTGCCGATGCTGTATGTGCCGCGCCATTTCTTCGTCAACAACCACATGGGCATCGAGGAAGTGCTGGGCGCCGAAGCCTATGCCGAGATCCTCTACAAGGCCGGCTACAAGTCCGCCTGGCACTGGTGCGAGAAAGAAGCCGAATGCCACGGCCTGGAAGGCGTCGCGGTGTTCGAGCACTACATGAAGCGCCTGTCGCAGCGCGGCTGGGGCCTGTTCAAGATCCAGGACATCGACCTCGACAAGGGCACCGCCAGCGTCAAGCTCGAACACTCGGCGTTCGTCTATGTGTACGGCAAGGTCGGGCGCAAGGTCGACTACATGTTCACCGGCTGGTTCGCAGGTGCCATGGACCAGATCCTCGCCGCCCGCGGCAGCAAGGTCCGCACTGTGGCCGAGCAGGTCTACGGCGGTTCCGAAGAAGGCCACGACGACGGCCTGTTCACCGTCAAGCCGTTGTAAGTCGAGGAATCCGCCATGGCTTTCGAAGCAATGTTCCAGCCGATCCAGATCGGCAAACTGACCATCCGCAACCGCGTGCTCAGCACCGCGCACGCCGAGGTCTATGCGACTGACGGGGGCATGACCACCGAGCGCTACGTCAAGTACTACGAAGAGAAAGCCAAGGGCGGCATCGGCCTGGCGATCTGCGGCGGTTCGTCGGTGGTGGCCATCGACAGCCCGCAGCAGTGGTGGAGTTCGGTGAACCTGTCCACCGACCGGATCATCCCGCACTTCCAGAACCTGGCCGACGCCATGCACAAGCATGGCGCCAAGATCATGATCCAGATTACCCACATGGGCCGCCGCTCCCGCTGGGACGGCTACAACTGGCCGACCCTGATGTCGCCGTCGGGCATCCGCGAACCGGTGCACCGCGCCACCTGCAAGACCATCGAGCCGGAAGAGATCTGGCGGGTGATCGGCAACTACGCCCAGGCCGCGCGCCGGGCCAAGGCCGGCGGCCTGGACGGCGTCGAGCTGTCGGCGGTGCACCAGCACATGATCGACCAGTTCTGGAGCCCGCGGGTCAACAAGCGCACCGACGAATGGGGCGGCACCTTCGAGGGCCGCATGAAGTTCGGCCTGGAGGTGCTCAAGGCCGTGCGCGCCGAGGTCGGCGACGACTTCTGCGTGGGCATGCGCATCTGCGGCGACGAGTTCCACCCGGACGGCCTGTCCCACGAGGACATGAAGCAGATCGCCAAGTACTACGACGACACCGGCATGCTCGACTTCATCGGCGTGGTGGGTTCGGGCTGCGACACCCACAACACCCTGGCCAACGTGATCCCCAACATGAGCTACCCGCCGGAGCCTTTCCTGCACCTGGCGGCCGGGATCAAGGAAGTGGTCAAGGTGCCGGTGCTGCACGCGCAGAACATCAAGGACCCGAACCAGGCCACCCGCATCCTCGAAGGCGGCTACGTGGACATGGTCGGCATGACCCGCGCCCACATCGCCGACCCGCACCTGATCGCCAAGATCAAGATGGGCCAGGTCGACCAGATCAAGCAGTGCGTGGGCGCCAACTACTGCATCGACCGCCAGTACCAGGGCCTGGACGTGCTGTGCATCCAGAACGCCGCGACCTCCCGCGAATACATGGGCGTGCCGCACATCATCGAGAAGTCGGCAGGGCCGAAACGCAAGGTGGTGATCGTCGGTGCCGGCCCGGCAGGGATGGAAGCTGCCCGTGTGGCGGCCGAGCGCGGCCACGACGTGACCCTGTTCGAGAAGAAGGAATTCATCGGCGGCCAGATCACCACGGCGGCCAAGGCGCCGCAGCGTGACCAGATCGCCGGCATCACCCGCTGGTTCCAGCTGGAGCTGGCGCGCCTGAAAGTCGACCTGCGCCTGGGCGTGGCGGCGGATGCGCCGACCATCATGGATCTGCGTCCGGACATCGTGGTGCTCGCCGTCGGCGGCCATCCGTACCTGGAGCAGAACGAGCACTGGGGCGCCGCCGAAGGGCTGGTGGTCAGCAGCTGGGACGTGCTCGACGGCAAGGTCGCGCCGGGCAAGAACGTGCTGGTCTACGACACCATCTGCGAGTTCACCGGGATGTCGGTCGCCGACTTCCTCGCCGACAAGGGCAGCCAGGTCGAGATCGTCACCGACGACATCAAGCCGGGCGTGGCCATCGGCGGCACGTCGTTCCCGACCTACTACCGCAGCATGTACCCCAAGGAAGTGATCATGACCGGCGACATGATGCTGGAGAAGGTCTACCGCGAGGGCGACAAGCTGGTGGCGGTGCTGGAGAACGAATACACCGGCGCCAAGGAAGAGCGGGTGGTGGATCAGGTGGTCGTCGAGAACGGCGTGCGCCCGGACGAAGAAATCTACTACGCGCTCAAGGAAGGCTCGCGCAACAAGGGCCAGATCGATGTCGAGGCGCTGTTCGCGATCCAGCCGCAGCCATCGCTGAGCCAGGCGGGGGACGGCTACCTGCTGTTCCGCATCGGCGACTGCGTGGCCCAGCGCAACACCCATGCGGCGATCTATGACGCGCTGCGGCTGTGCAAGGACTTCTGAAGACTTGCACACAACCCTGTGGGAGCGGGCTTGCCCGCGATAGCGGTGGATCAGTCGATGAAAATGTGACTGACAGAATGCATTCGCGGGCAAGCCCGCTCCCACAGTAACCGCAGACCGTGTTTCTCCAGGCTGTACTGGTGGGAGCTTCACCATGTTGAACACCCTTCTTCCGATCCTGCTGTTCGCGGCCATCGCCCTCGCGGTGTTGGGCGCGTTGCGGCGGGTGGCCATGTGGCGCCGGGGCCGTGCCTCGAAGGTCGACCTGATCGGCGGCCTGTTCGCCATGCCCAAGCGCTACATGGTCGACCTGCACCACGTGGTGGCGCGGGACAAATACATCGCCAACACCCACGTCGCCACGGCGGGCGGGGCGGTGGCGTCCATCGTGCTGGCGATCCTGGTGCACGGCTTCGGCCTGCACAACCGCATCCTCGGCTACGCGCTGCTGCTGATGACAGCCGTGATGTTCGTCGGCGCGGTGTTCGTCTACCGCCGTCGGCTCGACCCGCCTTCGCGCCTGTCCAAAGGCCCGTGGATGCGCCTGCCGAAAAGCCTGCTGGCGTTCTCGGCCTCGTTCTTCCTGGCGACCTTGCCGGTGGCCGGCATCCTGCCGCAGGACTTCGGCGGCTGGGTGCTGGCGGCCATCCTGGGCATCGGTGTGCTGTGGGGCGTGTCGGAGCTGTTCTTCGGCATGACCTGGGGCGGACCGATGAAACACGCCTTCGCCGGTGCCCTGCACCTGGCCTGGCACCGCCGCGCCGAACGCTTCGGCGGCGGTCGCTCCACCGGCCTCAAGCCGCTGGACCTCAACGATCCGGATGCGCCGCTGGGCGTGGAGAAACCGAAGGATTTCACCTGGAACCAATTGCTCGGCTTCGACGCCTGCGTGCAGTGCGGCAAGTGCGAAGCGGCGTGCCCGGCGTTCGCCGCCGGCCAGCCGCTGAACCCGAAGAAGCTGATCCAGGACATGGTCGTCGGCCTGGCCGGCGGCAGCGACGCGAAGTTCGCCGGCAGCCCGTATCCGGGCAAGCCCGTCGGCGAGCATTCGGGCAACCCGCACCAGCCGATCGTCAACGGCCTGGTGGACGCCGAGACCCTGTGGTCGTGCACCACCTGCCGCGCCTGCGTCGAGGAATGCCCGATGATGATCGAGCACGTCGATGCCATCGTCGACATGCGCCGTCACCTGACCCTCGAAAAGGGTGCGACCCCGAACAAGGGCGCCGAGGTCCTGGAGAACCTGATCGCCACCGACAACCCCGGCGGTTTCGCCCCGGGCGGGCGGATGAACTGGGCGGCGGACCTGAACCTTGACGTGCTCGGCGAGAAGAAATCCACCGACGTGCTGTTCTGGGTCGGCGACGGTGCCTTCGACATGCGCAACCAGCGCACCCTGCGCGCCTTCGTCAAGGTGCTGAAGGCGGCGAAGATCGACTTCGCCGTGCTGGGCCTCGAAGAGCGCGACAGCGGCGACGTGGCCCGGCGCCTGGGCGACGAGGCGACATTCCAACTGCTCGCCAAGCGCAACATCCAGACCCTGGCCAAGTACCGCTTCAACCGCATCGTCACCTGCGACCCGCACAGCTTCCACGTGCTGAAGAACGAGTACGGCGCCTTCGACGGCAACTATCTGGTGCAGCACCACAGCACCTACATGGCGGAACTGATCGGCGACGGCGCGCTGAACCTGGGCCAGCACAAGGGCGACAGCGTGACCTATCACGACCCGTGCTATCTGGGCCGCTACAACGGCGAGTACGAAGCGCCGCGCCAGGTGCTGCGGGCCCTGGGCATCGAGGTCAAGGAAATGCAGCGTTCCGGCTTCCGTTCGCGCTGCTGCGGCGGCGGTGGCGGGGCGCCGATCACCGACATTCCGGGCAAGCAGCGGATCCCCGACATGCGCATGGAAGACATCCGCGAAACCGGCGCTGCCCTGGTGGCCGTGGGTTGCCCGCAGTGCACGGCGATGCTCGAAGGCGTGGTCGAACCGCGTCCGTTGATCAAGGACATCGCCGAACTGGTGGCCGACGCGCTGCTGGAGGAGTCCGCCTCGGGCAAGCCCGCCGCCCCGGCCAAACGTGAACCTGCGGAGGCCCACTGATGAGCGACATTATCCGCCGCGATCCGCGCGCCGAATGGATCGCACGCAACCGTCTGCATCCGCTGCACGCAGCCATGCAACCGGCGCAGCACAGCTGGATGGGCCCCCACGGGATCGTCCGCAAGAACCCCCACGGCGTCGGCTTCATCGGCCCCAACGGCATCAAGCGCATCGACCGCAGCGGTGCCCAGCAGGGCGGGGCGGCCAAGCGCTCGGCCGCCGTGGAAGTACAGTTGCCGCTGCACCAGGTGCCGACACCGGCGTTCTACATCAGCGTGGTGCCGGACATGGTCGGCGGCCGCCTGAGCAGCCACGACCGCGACCTGCTGGGCCTGGCCCGTCAGTTGGCCGGCCAGGACGGCGCGGTGCTGGCGGTGGTGTTCGGCGAGCACAAGGAAAGCGCCTTCGCCACGGCGGGCGTCGACCGCCTGCTGGTGCTCGAAGGCGAGCAATTCAACGGTTATGCACCGGAGCAACGGGTGCAGGGCCTGCGGGCTGTGGATAACCAGTTCGCTCCGCGCCACTGGCTGCTGCCCGACAGCCGCAGCGGCGGCGGCGAACTGGGCCGGCGCTTTGCCGCAGCCCTGGGCGAACGCCCGGCGACGCGGGTGTGGCAAGTCAAGGATCAGGAATGCACCGGCCGCGCCGGGGCAGGCCTGCAGGACCTCGTCCGGCCGCTGGCGCGGCTGATCCTGGCCTCGGCCGAATGCGCCGAGCCGGTCAGCGAGACCCGCCACGAAGCGTTGCCGGTGGAGTTATCCACAAGCGTTGCCCGCAGCCTGTCGCGCATTGAGGATCTGGGCGCGGTGGCGGTGGATCCGGCGGCGATCCCGATGGCCGAGGCGGAGTTCATTTTCTCCGGCGGCAACGGGGTCAAGGACTGGGATCTTTTCCACAGGACGGCCGCCGCCCTCGGCGCCACCGAAGGCGCTTCGCGGGTGGCGGTGGACGATGGCTTCATGTCCCGCGACCGCCAGGTCGGCGCGTCCGGCACCTGGGTCACCGCCCGGGTGTACGTGGCGGTGGGGATTTCCGGGGCGATCCAGCACCTGCAAGGCATCGGTGCCTGCGACAAGGTGGTGGCGATCAACCTCGACGCCGGCTGCGACATGATCAAGCGCGCCGACCTGTCGGTGATCGGCGAGAGCGCCGAGGTGCTGCAGGCCTTGATCGCGGCGGTGGAAGCCTGGCGCAACGGCGCCAAACGTGATGCGGCTTGAGGAAAGGGTCATGAACGCGAAAGTCATCAGTCTGGTTTCAATCGGCGCCCACCCGACCTCGGGCCGGCCGCGCCGCGCCGAGCAGGACGCCCGGGCCGTGGAGCTGGGCCTGCAACTGGCCGGGGACGGCCTGCAAGTGCTGCACGCCGGCGACATCGCCGAGCCTGCGCTGCGCGCCTACCTGGGCATGGGCCTGGAGCAGATGCACGTGCTGGAGCAACCGGCGGGGGCGGACGCGCTGCCGGCGCTGACCGACTACCTGCGCGGGGCCGGGGCCCAGGTGGTGCTCACCGGCAGCCAGGCGGAAACCGGCGAAGGTTCGGGGATGCTGCCGTTCCTGCTGGCCGAAGGGCTGGGCTGGCCGCTGGTGGTGGGGCTGGCGCAGGTCGAATCGATCGACGGCGGCTCGGCGCTGGTGCTGCAAGCGCTGCCGCGCGGGCAGCGGCGGCGGCTGAAGGTGCGCCTGCCGTTTCTGGCCACTGTGGATAACGCCGCGCCCAAGCCGCGGCAAAGCGCCTACGGGCCGGCCCGGCGCGGTGTGCTGCAACCTGAAGACGTCGAAGTGGTGGACGACGGCCTGTTGGCGGCAGCGACGCTGCAACCGGCCAAGCCGCGCCCGAAGCGGCTGAAGGTGATCAAGGCCAAGAGCGGCGCCGACCGGATGAAGGCCGCCACGGCCAAGGCCAGCGGCGGGGGTGGACAGGTGCTCAAGGGCGTCAGTGCCCAGGCGGGGGCCGAGGCGATCCTCAAGCTGTTGATCGAAGAGGGAGTGGTTCGCTGAATCCCCTGGGGGCGCAGTGGCGCTCTCACTGACGCCATCGCCAGCAGGCTGGCTCCCACAGGGGTTGTGGTGCAGCTGAAAATTGTGGGAGCCAGCCTGCTGGCGTTGCGGCCGACGAGACATTTGCTCCCACAGGCTTTACCCACAATCCCTGTTGGCGATTCTGTGGATAACATGTTCACCCCTCCCCAGACCCCACGCCAATCAAGCCCTGCAGCCCTGCGATCAAAAAACGATCAGCCTAAGTCACGGTTTTTTCGGCCTTTTTCCCATGACGGCCGACGAAAGTTTCCCCCAATCTCTGTTGGCCCTTTTGTGGATAAGATGTTCGCTCTCGGCTGAAAGCCCCACAGAACGTGGCTTGCAAGGCGCTGATCAAAAAACGTTCAATTCAGCCTTCGCATACACAAAACGCCTTCAACGGCCGGTTTATTCAACAGCCTGGGCGCTTTTCCACAGCAATCTCAAAGTTACCCCCGAACTCTGTTGGCGCTTCTGTGGATAAGGTGTTTGCCATACGCTGAAAGCCACGTTCTGCGTGGCTTGCAATGATCTGATCAAAAAATGATCATTGCGCGCGTTCGCGTATCGTCCTGAATAATCCACGGTTTTTCCTCGCCGAAAGCCCCCGTTTCTGTGCGGATTGTCCGCAGTTGTCCCCATTTGCTGTGGGTGGTCATGTGGATAACTTGTTCGCCAAACCGCGAAAGGCCCGCCGGGCTTAGTCCAAATGGCAATTGATCAGATTTCATACAGTTCTAAGGGCCTGCCTTGACTTCGATCCGGCGGCTGTCTTCACTCCAATGGCACAAGGACAGCCGTCACTTATCCACATCCGGTTCAGGGAGAACGCCGTGATGGATAGCCATTCACCCCGCCCGCTCCCCGTTCCCTGTGTGCCGCGCACTGCGTGGCCGGCACCCCGGCCGCGCAAACGCACGCTGCGCCGCGCCGCCAACCAGCGCGCCCGTCTTTAGCGCTTTTGCAATGCCCACTGCCCAAACCGCCGTACTGCCGCCGGCTCCGTCCGGAGGCCAGGTGCCGTTCGCCCCATGATCGCAGGCAGCCGCAGAGTTGCCCCGTCAGCCTGAGAGAGGAACCTACCCATGTCACGGATCGCAACGCCCATCAGTGAGATCAAGGAACACTACGACGTGATCGTCATCGGTTCGGGGTACGGCGGCGGCATCGCCGCCTCGCGCCTGTCCCGGGCCGGCAAGAAGGTCTGCCTGCTGGAGCGCGGCCGGGAAATCCGCCCCGGCGAGTACCCCAACACCATGATCGCCGCCACCGAAGAGCTGCAGGTGCACGACCCCGACGGCCACATCGGCTCGCGCACCGGGCTGTTCGACCTGCACGTCAACGCCCAGCAGAACGTGGTGGTCGGCTGCGGCCTGGGCGGCACGTCGCTGATCAACGCCAACGTCTCCCTGGAGCCTGAGCCGGGCGTGTTCGAGGATCCGCGCTGGCCGCCGGAAGTGCGCGCGCACCGCGACACCCTGCTCAAGGACGGCTACGCCCGGGCCCGCGAGATGCTCAAGCCCAACCCTTACCCCGCCTCCGCACCGAATCTGCCCAAGCTCGACGCCAACAAGAAGTCCGCCGATTTCCTCAAGCAGGGCGCGCATTTCTACAAGCCGCCGATCAACGTGACCTTCGACAAGCTGCCCAACAACACCAACCATGTCGGCGTCGAGCAGCTGCCGTGCAACCACTGCGGCGACTGCGTGTCGGGCTGCAACAACAAGGCCAAGAACACCACGCTGATGAACTACCTGCCGGACGCCTGGAACCACGGCGCGGAGATCTTCTGCCAGGCCCAGGTGCGGCACCTGGAGCGCGACGGCGACGGCTGGATCGTGCACTTCCAGTACCTGGACAGCGGCCGCGAGAAGTTCTCGGCGCCGACCCTGTTCGTCAAGGCCGACATCGTCGTGGTGTCCGCCGGCACCCTGGGTTCCACCGAAATCCTGCTGCGTTCGCGCGACAAGGGGCTGGTGATGTCCGGTCAGCTCGGCGAGAACATGAGCGGCAACGGCGACATCCTTGGCTTCGGCCACAACTGCGAGCAGACCGTCAACGGCATCGGCTTCGGCGCGCACTCGGCCAAGGAACTCAAGCCGGTGGGGCCGTGCATCACCTCGATCATCGACATGCGCACCGAAGGCGACGTCAGCAGCCGCATGGTCATCGAGGAAGGCTCGATCCCCGGTGCCCTGGGCCGGCCGATGGTGCCGGCGATGGCCGGGTTCGCCGAAGCGCTAGGCAAACCCACCGACGACAGCTTCAGCGGCAAGGTGAAATACAAGGAACGCGAAACCGAAAGCTTCCTGCGCGGCCCGTACCATGGCGCGCTGCACAACATGCAGACGTACCTGATCATGAGCCACGACAGCGGCCAGGGGCGGATGGTGCTCGACAGCAAGGATCAGCTGCGCATCGACTGGCCCGGCGTCGGCGAGCAGGACAACTTCAAGATCGGCAACGAGCGCCTGCACCAGAGCACCAAGGCCCTGGGCGGGATCTGGGTGGAGAACCCGATCTGGACCAAACTGCTCAAGCACAGCATTGTGTCGGTGCACCCGCTGGGCGGCTGCGTGATGGGCCAGGACGCGGCGCAAGGGGTGGTCAACCACAAGGGCCAGGTGTTCAGCGGCGCCAGCGGCACCGACGTCTACGCCAACCTGTACGTGACCGACGGCGCGGTGATCCCCACCTCCCTGGCGGTCAACCCGCTGCTGACCATCTCCGCCGTGAGCGAGCGCAACATGGGCCTGCTGGCCGCCGACCGCGGCTGGCACATCGACTACACCTTGCCGTCGGCGCCGCGCAAGCAAGTGGCGCCGCCGACCCTCGGCGTGCAGTTCACCGAGACCATGAAAGGCTACTTCTCCCGGGCGTTCACCGCGGCGCAGAGCACGGACCTGAAAGTCTACGAGGCGGCGGCCAAGCGCGGCGAGGCGGACAACTCGCCGATCGACTTCACCCTGACCATCACCGCCAACGACCTCAACCGGATGATCAAGGAGCCGACGCACGCCGCGACGATCGTCGGCACGGTGATCGCCCCGGCGCTGTCGCCCGAGCCGCTGACCGCCAGCAATGGCGTGTTCAACCTGTTCGAACAGTTCGAGCAGCAGGTCGACACACGGCACATGAAATACGACATGAAGCTCACCGCCGAGGACGGCAACGACTACTTCTTCAGCGCGTTCAAGACCGTGCCGGAGGACAACGGCGTGCTGAACATCTGGCACGACACCAGCACCCTGTACGTCACCCTGTACCGCGGGCCGGACAAGTCCGGCGAGGTGATCGGCTCCGGGGTGATGCACATCAAGCCGGCGGACTTCGCCAAGCAGATGACCACCATGAAAGTGCTCAACGCGCGCAACGAGCGTGAGCGCATCGAGGGCCTGGCGCGGTTCGGCAAGTTCTTCGCCGGGATCCTCTGGGAAAGCTACGGCGGGGTGTTCGCCGGGGACATCTACTTCAACCCCGACGCGCCGCCGCGGCTGAAGCGGCCGCTGGACGCGCCGACCCCGGAGGTGCATTTCTTCCCCACCGAGGATGGCGTCCAGCTGCGCCTGACCCGCTACCGGGCCGGCAGCAAGGGTCCGGTGATGCTGGTGCACGGGCTGGGCGTGGGATCGAACATCTTCTCCACCGACACCATCCAGACCAACCTGCTGGAGTTCCTCTGCAAGCACGACTACGACGTGTGGCTGCTGGATTTCCGGGTGAGCATCCTGCTGCCGGCGAGCAAGAAGGAATGGAACGGCGACCAGATCGCCCAGTACGACTTCAAGGCCGCCATCGGCCAGATCCGCCGCGAGACCGGGGCCAAGGACGTGCAGTGCGTGGTGCACTGCTACGGCGCGACCACATTCTTCATGTCGCTGCTGGCCGGCCTTCAGGACGTGCGCTCGGTGGTCTGCTCGCAGATCGCCGCCGACACGGTGGTCGCCACCGCCACGGGGCTCAAGGCCGGGCTGCACCTGCCGGGCATGCTCGACGCCATCGGCGTCAAATCCCTCACGGCCTACGCCGACAGCAAGGAGAACTGGTTCAACAAGCTGTACGACAAGGCCCTCAACGGCTACGCCAGGATCGAGGCCCAGGGCTACTGCACCAACCCGGTGTGCCACCGCATCACGTTCATGTACGCCTCGCTGTACCGCCACGACACCTTGAACGAAACCCTGCACGAGAACCTGCATGAGCTGTTCGGCGAGTCGAACATGCAGACCTTCGAGCACCTGGCGCTGATCGTGCGCAAGGGCCACCTGGTGGACTTCAAGGGGCACGACGTGTACATGCCGCACTTCGAGCGGCTGAGCATGCCGATCTGCTTCATCAGCGGCGCCGACAACCAGTGCTACCTGCCGGAAAGCACGCTCAAGACCTACGAGCGGGTGTGCAAGGTGCATGGGCCGGAGCGCTACAGCCGGCATGTGGTGCCGGGCTACGGTCACATCGACTGCATGTTCGGCAAGAACGCCGTGGTGGACGTGTACCCGATCATCCTTGAACACCTGGAGAAGACCGCCCTCGGTTGACGGGGCCGCATCGGCCGCTTCGCGGGCAAGCCCGCTCCCACAGGGATCTGCGCCGAGCGCAGATCCCGAGTGAGGCTCCGCGCTCCTGCGGGAGCGGGCTCGCACGCGAAGGCGGCGCATCAGGCGCTGCACCTTCGGGATCCGCACAAGGAAATGGATGATATGGACAGCTATCTGCGCTGGTTTCAACGCTTCATCTGGCTCGGCATTCTGATGAACATGGTGTTCGCGATCCCGGCGCTGTTCGCGCCGGGGCTGCTGACATCCGTGGTCGGCCTGCCGCCCCAGCTCTCCGACCCGTGGCTGGAGAACGCCGGGATGCTGCTGGTGGGCATCAGCGTGTTCTACATGCCGTCGGGCTTCAACGCGCCACGCTATGTGGTGCACTCCTGGCTGTGCGTGCTGACGCGGCTGATCGCCGTGGCGTTCTGGATCTACCTGATCAACACCAGCAGCCAAGGCTCGGTGTTCGTGCCGATGCTGATGGGCGACCTGAGCTTCTTCCTGATCCTGGGCATCCTGCTGTACCTGGGCAGCGCCCCGGAGAACCGGCCGCTACCGCTGCTGTGCGCCGGCTGGCGGGAATGGCAGGCGGGCTGGGCCCGGCGCTGGCAGAACCACGGGTTCAAGGTGGCCACGTTCGTGGTCGTGGCGCTGCTGGCGTTCATCGGCTACCAGACCTGGTACCAGATGCTGCGGGTGGTGCCGGAGCAGGAGTACGCCTCCGACGAAGACCACTACAAGTACGCCGCCATCGGCCTGGGCATCGAGGCGCGGATCCCGTACTACCTGTTTTCCGTGCTGCCGCAGATGTGCCCCGAGAAGATGCCGAAACCCGGCGGCTGGGAAGTCTTCGGCTTCCTGTTCGAGAACGGCAAGGACTTGCCCATCGGCATGGCCAAGCGGCAGATCGGCTACCCGACCGTCGAACCCAACTGCGCGCTGTGCCACACCGGCTCCTACCGGGCCAACGCCAGCGACGTGGCGATCAACGTGCCGAGCGCACCGGCCAACACCCTGCAGCTGCAGGCGTTCCAGTGGTTCGCCTACGATTGCGCCAGCGACCCGAAATTCACCACCGACGCGGTGATGGCGGCGATCAACGCCAAGTTCCAGCTGGGCTTCTTCGAGCGCCTCTACAACCGCTTCCTGATCATCCCGATGGCCAAGACCGCGTTGCTCAAGCAGAAGCAGGCCTACGCCTGGCAGAAACTGCGTCCGGCCCAGGGGCCGGGGCGCACCGACACCTTCAACCCGACGAAGATGGTGGTGTTCGGCTTCCCGGACGACTCGACCATCGGCACCGTCGACCTGCCGCAGGTGTGGAACCAGAAGCCGCGCGAGTCGATGTACCTGCATTGGGACGGCAACAACAACAAGATCCACGAGCGCAACTACGCGGCGGCGATGGCCGTGGGCGCGACGCCGCAATCCGTGCTGCCGCCCAGCTTCAACCGCGTGACCAATTGGCTGCTCGGGCACAAGGCGCCGGCCTGGCCGTGGGCGCTGGATCAGGCCAAGGTCGCCCAGGGCAAACCGATCTGGGAAACCAACTGCGCCGGTTGCCATGACTTCGGCCGCACCGACACAGGCCAGGTCACCACCAACATCGACCAGCTGGGCACCGACCCGCACCGCCTCGACTCGTTCACCACGGGGCTGGTCGCCGCGTTCCACACCTTCAAGACACCGCCGTTCGACTTCGGCGCCTACCGCAAGACCCAGAGCTACAGCAACACACCCACCGACGGCATCTGGCTGCGGGCGCCGTACCTGCACAACGGTTCGGTGCCGACCCTGTGGGACCTGCTGCAGCCGCCTGAGAAACGGCCGCAGGTGTTCTACACCGGCTCCGACGTCTACGACCCGGTCAACGTCGGCTTCGTCACCAGCGGCGCGCAGATGAAGGCCTCGGCGGACTTCAAGTACGACACCCGCCTGGAGGGCAACCACAACAGCGGCCACCTGTACGGCACGCAACTGTCGGACGTGGACAAGCGCGCCCTGATCGAATTCATGAAAACCCTGTGAACCCTTACGGATAGAGGATTTCGCCATGTCAGCGGTCGGTCATCTGAAGCACGAGTACGACAAGGTCAAGGTGCGCCTGCACGGCTTGCTCACGCGCATGGAAATGGCCTGGATGAAACTGGTCAGCGAGCTGGAGCCCAAGGAGTTCGAGGCGATCATCACGCTGCTCAAGCGCGGCCACGATCAGGCGCAGTACGTGCTCAAGCACGGCGAACTGCCGGACGACGAGCCGGCCGTGCCGTGGGAACTGGCCCACGGCTTGTCGATCCTGCGCATCGGCAACGCCACGCCGCTGCCGCAGTCCACCGATCAATTGCAGACCCGCGTGCTCAAGGACGGCACGCTGCTGGGGTGCCGCAAGTGGGAACTGCTGGATCTGCTGTGGAGCGAGGCGCTGCTCAAGTGGATCGAGAACCTGCGCCATCACGCGACCTTCGGCACCGATCCGGCCATGGTGAAAATGGAGCGCGACGTGACCCTGGCGATCGCCGGCGACTGGGGCACCGGGCCGTTCAACAGCCATGCGCCGGCGGTGTCGGTCGCCAACCAGATGCAACTGGCCAATGCCGACTTCACCATCCACCTGGGGGATGTGTACTACGCCGGCACCCACTCCCAGGAAGACACCGACATGGCCGGCTGGCCGATGGGTACCCACGGCTCGTTCACGCTCAATTCCAACCACGAGATGTACAGCGGCGCCCACGGTTACTTCAAGGAACTGGCGCACCGTTTCCCCGGGCAACAGGGCACCAGCTACTTCGCGATGTACAACGATGACTGGCTGATCGTCGGGCTGGACACGGCGTATGCCTCCGACGTGATGAACCTGTACATGGACGGCACCCTGAACAAGCCGCAGATCGAGTGGATGAAAGGCCTGCCCAAACGCAAGAAGCTGATGGTGCTCAGTCACCACCAGGGCTTCGACATCACCGGGCACCACAAGACCGCGCTGTATCAGCCGGTCTGCGATGCGCTCGGCCGTGAACCGGACTACTGGTATTGGGGGCATCTGCACAACGGCATCGTCTACGCGCCCCAGGGCGGGCTGCATGCGCGCTGCGCCGGGCACGGAGCGATTCCGTACGGGGTGACCAGCCAGCTGGACGGGCATTCGCGGGTGCTGTTTTCCGAGACCAAGAACGCCCAGGATCCGTCGTATCCGCTGCGGGTGCTGAACGGTTATGCGAGGGTGCGGTTGGTGGGCGAGGAGATCTTCGAGGAGTTCATCGGTGAGGATGGCTCGGTGAGGTGGTCATCCAGGTGATGCGGTAAGGGGGAGGGGCCCATCGCCAGCAGGCTGGCTCCCACCGGGGATTCTCTGTGCATCGGAGATCCCCTGTGGAAGACGGCCTGCCAGCGATGCTTTTGCCTTTAGCCTTGCACCGGCACGCCTTTGAGGTACGGCGCAGGCTCGGCGCCGAGGTTGCTCAGCATGCGCTCGCTGTACCAGTCCACGAAGTTGACCACGCCGAACTCGTAGGTCTTGGAGTACGGGCCCGGCTGGTAGGCCGTGGAGTTGATGCCGCGCTGGTTCTCTTCGGCCAGGCGCCGGTCCTGGTCGTTGGTGGCGTCCCACACCTTGCGCATGCGCTCGACGTCGTAGTCCACGCCTTCGACCGCGTCCTTGTGCACGATCCACTTGGTGGTGACCATGGTTTCCTGGGCGCTGATCGGCCACACGGTGAACACGATGATGTGGTCGCCCATGCAGTGGTTCCACGAGTGCGGCAGGTGCAGGATGCGCATCGAGCCCAGGTCCGGGTTCTTGATCCGGCCCATCAGCTTGGCGCAGCCCTGCTTGCCGTCCATGGTCATCGACACGGTGCCCTTGAGCAGCGGCATGCGCACGATGCGGTTGCGCAGGCCGAAGCTGGCGTGGGCGTAAGGGATCTTCTCGGCTTCCCAGGCGGCGGCGGAGGCGGCGACATGGTCCTTGAACGCCTGGTCGGCGCGGGGGTCGGTGACGTCGTCCCATTCCAGCAGGGTTTTGAGCAGCTCAGGGTGCGAACCGTTGCAGTGGTAGCACTCGCGGTTGTTCTCCAGCACCAGTTTCCAGTTGGCCTTCTCCATCAAGGTGGTCTGCACCGCCACCTTGGTGTTCTCCATGTCGTAGGGTTCCATGTAGTGGTTCAGGGTCGACAGGAAGTCGTCGATGGCCGGCGGGTTCTCCGCCAGGCTGATGAAGATGTAGCCGCCGGCGGTCTTCACGTTCACCGGCTTGAGGCCGTACTGGTTCATGTCGAAGTCGGCGCCCATCTCGGTGCCGGCGAACAGCAGGCGGCCGTCCAGCTCGTAGGTCCACTGGTGGTAGTGGCAGACCAGTTTGGCGACCTTGCCCTTGTCGCTGGTGCACAGGCGCGAGCCGCGGTGGCGGCAGACGTTGTGGAACGCATGCACCACGCCCTCGGCGCCGCGGATCACGATGATCGGGTTCTTGCCGATCTGCAGGGTCAGGTAGTTGCCCTTGGCCGGGATCTCGCAGGTCATGCCGGCGATCAGCCATTCCTTCTGGAAGATCTCCTGCATGTCGATGTCGAACAGGCGCTCGTCGCTGTAGAACGGCTGCGGCAGCGAGAAGGTGCGCTCGCGTTCCTGAAGCATTTGCGCGGTGGCCTTGCGTGCGGGTTCCAGCGGATCGCCCAGGCTGAGTTTTGCGGTGTCCATCGATTCGTCCTCATGGCCATTCTGCGGGCCGGTGAAAGTGGCTGATCAGGTGTGCTGCGCAAGGTGCTGCAAATCGTCGTTATGTGGAGCCGAGTGTGGGGCCGGCGCAGCCCGCAACCTTATCCATGGGCGACATGGCGCAATCTGATCCCGACGCGCAAGCCCCGGTGGTTGGGGGCTGGTCGCGATAAGCATGTGAATGTCGCGGATAGGTAAACGCACGGTTTGCGCCATGCGCAGAATCGCCACATGAAGGCCGACCGTCGGCCGTGGAGAACAGCATGTCCAACAACTTCCTGAATCCGGTCACCACCCAGACCTGGGCCAATGGCCGGCACATAGTCCGTTGCGTCAAAGTCATCCAGGAAACCTGGGATGTGCGCACGTTCTGCTTCATGGCCGACCAGCCGATCATGTTCTTCTTCAAGCCGGGCCAGTTCGTGACCCTGGAGCTTGAGATCGACGGCCAGCCGATCATGCGTTCCTACACCATCTCCAGTTCGCCGTCGGTGCCCTACAGCTTCTCGGTGACCATCAAGCGCGTGCCGGGGGGCAAGGTCTCCAACTGGCTGCACGACACCCTGCACGAAGGCCAGGAACTGGCGGTGCACGGGCCGGTCGGGCTGTTCAACGCCATCGACTTCCCAAGCCCGAAAGTGCTGTACCTGAGCGGCGGCGTCGGCATCACCCCGTGCATGTCCATGGCGCGCTGGTTCTACGACACCAACGGCAACGTCGACATGTCGTTCATCCACAGCGCCCGCTCGCCCAAGGACATCATCTATCACCGCGAGCTGGAGCACATGGCCTCGCGGATCGACAACTTCAGCCTGCACCTGATCTGCGAGAAGCACGGGCTGGGCGAGCCATGGGCCGGCTACCGCGGCTACCTCAACCACAAGATGCTCGAACTGATGGTGCCGGACTTCCTCGAGCGCGAAGTGTTCTGCTGCGGCCCGACGCCGTACATGAACGCGGTCAAGCGCCTGCTGGAGAACGCCGGCTACGACATGAAGCGCTACCACGAGGAGTCCTTCGGCGCCACGCCGCCGGAAGCCCAAGCCGATGCCGTGGAACAGGCCGAACAGGCAGCGGAAGCGCCGGCGGTCGATGCGGCGGACCTGCACCTGGTGGAGTTCACCTCCTCGGACAAGAGCATCCGCGTGGCCCCGGGCGAAACCGTGCACGCGGCGGCGGCCAAGGTCGGCCTGATGATCCCCAAGGCCTGCGGCATGGGCATCTGCGGCACCTGCAAGGTGCTCAAGCTCGGCGGCGAGGTGGAGATGGACCACAACGGCGGGATCACCGAGGACGACGAGGCCGAGGGGTACATCCTGTCGTGCTGTAGCGTGCCGAAGGGGGATGTGCGGATTGAGTTTTAAGTCGGATTGTTTGCACTTGGGCCGATCTCCTCAGCGAGGAGGTCGGCTGGAATACTGCGACTTCAAACCAGTTCGGACATGGCGAGCAAGGCAAAGCCCGCGAACGTAAAGCCAAATATTCGCTGGTATTGGTTCAGTCTAAGCAGGACGCGTTTGAGCTTTGGGGGAAAACTCTTAACGTCTCTTGCGCTTACTTTGCCTTGGGATATATATCGTGAGGGGTTTTTGAGGATGCCAAAGATCTCTCCTAACATATAGATGCGCCCCCCTAAACCCGACTGCCATAACATGAGCAGAGACGGGGTGATCGAGCTTCTTTCAAAGCTGTTGAGGATTAATTCCAGCTTTTCCTTGGCGACATAAAGCAAAATCCCATTGACTGATAAAAGGCCTATGAAGCTCACTATGGCCATAATCACTATTGGGTCTTTTACGATGTCGTGCATGTGCTCTGTGGATGCGAATAGTCCCAGGCACATCATCATTGCGAAAAAAATTAAAACGAGTCTGTATAAGGTGATTAAGTCTTTCTTGAGTTTTTTGGGGAAGTTTTCGAAGTCCTTCGCGCAAAGTGTTCCGGTGTGAATATAAAACGCTGGGTTTCTCATGATGGCGAACACTTCGCCCATCATGCGAATTCTGCTCCAGGTTCCTCCTTGCCAAAGTATTATTATTTTGCTCGAAATCGAACTGTTTGTTAGGTGGCCTAGTATAGTTTCGGTTTTTGTTTTGGCGATATATAACATTGCCCCTGTCAGGGTAAATAGGCCGATGAAGTCTACAATGCCAACAAGCAAAAATATTAAATCTGAAGTGCGGAGGGTCATTTAACCGCCTCGTATACTTTCTCTGCGATCCGATCACCGCCTTTCTCGCCAAAAGTTCCGCCGGCATAATTTCCGACTCCTGCCAATAGAGCAGCGCAAAGGACAGTGCCGAGTCCGCCAGTCGGGAGACCAACTCCTACGCAGATCGTTGAGGCACTCAAACTCACGAGCGCGCCGGCGGCTATTCCGCCACCCACTCCACCCAAAAAGCTTCCGGTCTCCGTGAACTTCACTTTTTCACACGCTTCGATGCTTCCATTCGCGCAAACTTCCTGAACCTTCATCACCGACGCACTACCTCCCACCGCCGTGCCGATCCAACCGCCATATTTGACGTATTGCGACGCGTTGGTGACGGCCTGGAAATGAGTGGCGTAACCGGGAATCTGGCTGATGCAGCCGGCCTTTCTCCAGCGATGGATCAGGTGTGGGTTATCGATACCTAAGGCGGTTTTCAGGTTTGGGTAGTCAGGGAGGTTGAGGGTTTCTCTGGTGAGTCGGGTCAGTTGGCCATCAAGACCTTTGAGCAATTGCGCCCGCTGTTTTTTGAAGTCTTTTGAATTCAGGCTCCCATTCGCCTCAAGGGTATTGGTATGCAAGATCTCGATGTCGTTCAGAATGCTTTTTATACCGTCCAGATGATTGGCCGCTATGGCCGTGACGACGCCAATCACTTTCGATTGATCCGAGAGTGCGCCCTGAATAACGCCGTAGTTCTGCGCCATGAAATCCGCCTCTTCCACCGTCAACGGTGCTAGCGCCGTGCTCACGGTACGTGCGGTCTCCATCAGCAACGATTCCTCATAGGTGCACTGCTGATTGCCCGGATCGCTCAAAACAATCAGTGACCCGGCCTTCACCACGTCCTCCAGCGGATTCAGGCGTTTGAAGGTGGCGATGACATTGGGCTTGGGCGACGGGAACAGGCGCGCCTGCAGCGCCTCGGCGGGCAAGCTTTTGGGCACGATGTAGAACCCCGGCTCAACAGGCGCCGGCACCTCCTGCGGCCAGAGCTCGCTGGGGAAGAACCGCAGGTCGTTGACGGGGTGCGGGGACGGGCCGGACATCGCAGCCAGGCGCGACACGTTCAGGTTCTGCCGGTGGACGGCCCGCAGCAGCCGTTCCGGATCGGAATGGGCTGCGGGCTGCGCGGACAACGACCTGGCCCTCGCCGGGCGGGGGTTGCGCGACAGGATCCGGGACTGGTTCAGCAAGTCCCGCTGTTCCTGCGCAAGGGCCAGGATCCCTTGCTCCGGGTTCAGGTGGCCGGCGGCCACTTCATCGGCGATGCGCTTGGCGTAGCGTGCGACCTGTTGGGTGAACCGCACGCGCGCCATGCCGAAGGCCAGATGGCGGGCGCCGCTGGTCAGGGCCTGGCCCAGCAAGCGGCCGGCGGCGTCCTGCACGTCACTGGGATCGGATGGCCGTGGGCTCAACCCATTTCGCCCCACGAGGTGCAGCCGGTGGTGCCGGCGATGTGGTGCACCCAGCTGATGCCGCGGTAACGGATGGCCAGCTGTTCCTGGGGCTGGGCGTCGTTCTGCAGGATGACGTGCGGCACATCCTGCGAGAGCTCGGCGAGGACGGCGCCGTCGAGGGCGATCGTATAGAACTTTTCCTGCTGGCCTTGGGGCGAGGTGCGATACAGGCTGATCGTGCACTCCAGCTCTTCGCTGTTCGAATGGGCCTGGGCCAGCAGCGGGGAGGACTTGTCCAACGCTTTGGTGATGATCACCGGTTGGTGGACGGCCTTGCCGAGGTTGTTGTCGCGGCGCATTTCATGGCTCAAGGCAAGCACCATGATTTCGTCGGTATGGGCGGATTGGTAGCTGTTGCCCACGGACTCCGGGGTCGAGCAGCCCGCTGAAATGAGGCCTTGTGTCTTGCCGGTGATGGTCATGTAGGCAGGGTTCGCCATAGCCTTCGCTCCTTGAATGTGGAGCGGGCAGTCTATGAGGAACCCTGTTTACTTGATGTCGGACGAGGCGTAGTCCGATTCTGAAATTGCTCAGTCGATGAACAGGTCGGGCATCAGTTTGGCGTCGCTGTCCGGTTCGAAGCGGTAGTGGCCGAAGTCGGTCGCGCCGTGTTCGCGCAGGATCTCCTCGTCGATCAGCAGGCGCCCGGTGATCTGCCGCCCGCTGCTGCTCAAGATGGCGTGGGCCGCGTCCGCCATGATCGCCGGGGTGCGCGCATGCTTGAACGACTCGCGGTTGCCCAGCTGAAACTCGATGGCCGCCGTGGCGATCATGGTCTGCGGCCACAGGGAGTTGACGCTGATGCCGTGGGCGGCGAATTCCTCGCTCATGCCCAGGGTGAGCATGCTCATGCCGTACTTGGTGACGGTGTAGGGGCTGTATTGGGCGAACCATTTTGCCGCGAGGTTCAGCGGCGGCGACAGGTTGAGGATGTGCCCGGCGGATTTTTTCAGGTAGGGCAGGGCGGCCTGGCTGCACAGCAGCACCGCGCGGGTGTTGATCTGGTGCATCAGGTCGAAGCGCTTGAGCTCGATGTGGGCCACGCCGGTGAGCTTGATCGCCCCGGCGTTGTTCACCAGGGCATCGATGGCGTCGAAGCGTTCGTTGGCCTGGGCCAGCGCCTGGCGCACGGCGTCTTCGTCGCGCACATCCACTTGCAGGGCCAGCGCCTGGCCGCCGGCCGCCTCGACTTCCCGGGCCACGCTGTGGATGGTGCCGGGCAGTTTCGGGTGGGGCTCGGCGCTCTTGGCCGCGATCACGATGTTGGCCCCGTCCTTCGCGGCCCGCAGCGCGATCTCGCGCCCGATGCCACGGCTGGCGCCGGTGATGAACAGGGTCTTGCCTTTGAGGGACATGCGTTCGCTCCTGCTTGTTGTTATGTGAGCGGAAAGGCTCGACACACACTGTAGACCAGGCAGGAGGGCGTGCAGGGGCGGGGGCTTGCGGCGAGGGAGCAGGCTCCCCCGCCACAGGGGCGTGTTACGCGGTCATCACCTCGCGGATGTCCCGCGCCAGCTCGCGCACCCGCTCTTCTTCGGTGTCCCACGAGCACATGAACCGTGCGCCGCCCTTGCCGATGAAGGTGTAGAAGCGCCAGCCCCGGGCGGTCAGCGCGGCGAGGGCCGGCTCCGACAGTTGCAGGAACACGCCGTTGGCCTGCACCGGGAACATCAGCTCGACGCCCGGGATGTCGCTGACCAGCTCCGCCAGCAACTGCGCGCAGCGGTTGGCGTGGCGGGCGTACTTGAGCCAGGCGTCGTTCTCCAGGATGCCGACCCACGGCGCCGACAGGAAGCGCATCTTCGAGGCCAGCTGGCCGGCCTGCTTGCAGCGGTAGTCGAAGTCTTCGGCCAGTTCGTGGTTGAAGAACAGGATCGCCTCGCCGACCGCCATGCCGTTTTTCGTGCCGCCGAAGCACAGCACGTCGACGCCGGCCTTCCAGGTCAGGTCCGCCGGCGAGCAGCCCAGGAACGCGCAGGCGTTGGAGAAGCGGGCGCCGTCCATGTGCAGGTTCAGGCCCAGTTCCTTGCAGGTGGCGCTGATGGCGCGCACTTCGTCCGGGGTGTAGACGCTGCCGACCTCGGTGGCCTGGGTCAGGGTCACGACGCGGGGCTTGGGGTAGTGGATGTCCTGGCGCTTGAGGGCGATCTCGCGGATCGAGGCCGGGGTCAGCTTGCCGTTCTCGGTGCCGGCGATCAGCAGCTTGGAGCCGTTGGAGAAGAACTCCGGCGCGCCGCACTCGTCGGTCTCGACGTGGGCGGTCTCCGAGCAGATCACGCTGTGGTAGCTCTGGCACATCGAGGCCAGGGCCAGGGAGTTGGCGGCGGTGCCGTTGAAGGCGAAGAACACCTCGCAATCGGTCTCGAACAGCCTGCGGAAATGGTCCGAGGCGCGGGCGGTCCATTCATCGTCGCCGTAGGCGCGCTGGTGGCCCTGGTTGGCCTGTTCCATGGCGGCCCAGGCCTCGGGGCAGATGCCGGAATAGTTGTCGCTGGCGAATTGTTGGCTCTTGTCGGTCATGGCCGGCTTCCGTGATCGGGGCACTTGTGGTGACCCGTTGGTCAATGAGGGTACGCACTGTACCGAAGATCGTCCGGGGCGCGCACGGGATGTCGCTTGCGGAACTGTACAGCGATGCCGTCCGGCCTGCACCACCGATCCATGTGGGAGCCAGCAGGCCGGCTGCCACAGGTCGGCGGTGCGGCGGGCATCGCCAGGCGTCGGGCCTTGCGTCTGGCCCGCCGGTTTCGCGCCATGTCGTAAACGCGCCTTTGCGTGGCGTCCGTAGGCATTTGACGTGTCCGAACCGGTCATACCATCGCATCCAAAGGGCACCGCCGAAACGCCGGTGCCTGACCGAGACGAATGGCGCACAGACGCCGCTGGGAGAGACGCGATGTTCAGCAAGCAAGACCGGATCCAGGGTTACGACGATGCACTGCTGGCGGCGATGAATGCCGAGGAGCAACGTCAGGAAGATCACATCGAGCTGATCGCGTCCGAGAACTACACCAGCAAGCGCGTCATGGAGGCCCAGGGCAGCGGCCTGACCAACAAGTACGCCGAAGGCTATCCGGGCAAGCGCTACTACGGCGGCTGCGAGCACGTGGACAAGGTCGAGGCCCTGGCCATCGAGCGCGCCAAGCAACTGTTCGGCGCCGATTACGCCAACGTCCAGCCGCACTCCGGCTCCTCGGCCAACAGCGCCGTGTACCTGGCCCTGCTGCAGGCCGGCGACACGATCCTGGGCATGAGCCTGGCCCACGGCGGCCACCTGACCCACGGCGCCAAGGTGTCGTCCTCGGGCAAGCTGTACAACGCCGTGCAGTACGGCATCGACACCGCCACCGGCCTGATCGACTACGACGAAGTCGAGCGCCTGGCCGTCGAGCACAAGCCGAAGATGATCGTCGCCGGCTTCTCGGCGTACTCCAAGACCCTCGACTTCCCGCGTTTCCGCCAGATCGCCGACAAGGTCGGTGCGCTGCTGTTCGTCGACATGGCCCACGTGGCCGGTCTGGTGGCGGCGGGCCTGTACCCGAACCCGATCCCGTTCGCCGACGTGGTCACCACCACCACCCACAAGACCCTGCGCGGCCCGCGCGGCGGCCTGATCCTGGCCAAGGCCAACGAAGAGATCGAGAAGAAGCTCAACGCCGCCGTGTTCCCCGGCGCCCAGGGCGGCCCGCTGATGCACGTCATCGCCGCCAAGGCCGTGTGCTTCAAGGAAGCGCTGGAGCCCGGCTTCAAGGCGTACCAGCAGCAGGTGATCGAGAACGCCCAGGCGATGGCGGGCGTATTCGTCAAACGTGGCTACGATGTAGTGTCCGGCGGCACCGACAACCATCTGTTCCTGGTCAGCCTGATCCGTCAGGGCCTCACCGGCAAGGACGCGGATGCGGCGCTGGGCCGTGCCCACATCACCGTGAACAAGAACGCCGTGCCGAACGACCCGCAGTCGCCGTTCGTCACTTCGGGCCTGCGCATCGGCACCCCGGCGGTGACCACCCGCGGCTTCAAGGTGACCCAGTGCGTGACGCTGGCCGGCTGGATCTGCGACATCCTCGACAACCTCGGCGACGCCGACGTCGAGGCCAACGTCGCCCAGCAGGTCTCGGCCCTGTGCGCTGACTTCCCGGTTTATCGCTGAGCGGTTCTGGAGTAATGACTATGCAACGCTATTCGGGCTTCGGCCTCTTCAAGCACTCCCTCAGCCACCATGAGAACTGGCAGCGCATGTGGCGCACGCCGACCCCGAAAAAGGTCTACGACGTGGTCATCGTCGGCGGCGGCGGGCACGGCCTGGCGACCGCCTACTACCTGGCCAAGGAGCACGGCATCACCAACGTGGCCGTGGTCGAGAAGGGTTGGCTGGGCGGCGGCAACACCGCCCGCAACACCACCATCGTGCGTTCCAACTACCTGTGGGACGAGTCGGCGCATCTGTACGAGCACGCGATGAAACTGTGGGAAGGCCTGTCCCAGGACCTGAACTACAACGTGATGTTCTCCCAGCGCGGCGTCTACAACCTGTGCCACACCCTGCAGGACATCCGCGACTCCGAGCGCCGGGTCAGCGCCAACCGCCTCAACGGCATCGACGGCGAACTGCTCGACGCCAAACAGGTGGCGGACGAGATCCCGTACCTGGACTGCTCCAAGAACACCCGCTACCCGGTGATGGGCGCCACCGTCCAGCGCCGCGGCGGCGTGGCCCGCCACGATGCCGTGGCCTGGGGCTTCGCCCGTGCGGCCGACGCCCTGGGCGTGGACCTGATCCAGCAGACCGAAGTGATCGGTTTCCGCAAGGAAAACGGCGTGTGCATCGGCGTGGAGACCAACAAGGGCTTCATCGGCGCCAAGCGCGTCGGCGTGGTCACCGCCGGCAACTCCGGCCACATGGCCAAGCTCGCCGGCTTCCGCCTGCCGCTCGAATCCCACCCGCTGCAAGCGCTGGTGTCCGAGCCGATCAAGCCGATCATCGACAGCGTGATCATGTCCAACGCCGTGCACGGCTACATCAGCCAGTCCGACAAGGGCGACCTTGTGATCGGCGCCGGCATCGACGGCTACAACGGCTACGGCCAGCGCGGCTCGTACCCGGTGATCGAGCACACCATCCAGGCCATCGTCGAGATGTTCCCGGTGCTGTCCCGCGTGCGCATGAACCGCCAGTGGGGCGGCATCGTCGACACCACCCCGGACGCCTGCCCGATCATTTCGAAAACCCCGGTGCCGAACATGTTCTTCAACTGCGGTTGGGGCACCGGTGGCTTCAAGGCAACACCTGGCTCGGGCAACGTGTTTGCCGCGAGTCTGGCCAAGGGTGAGATGCACCCGCTGGCCGCACCTTTCTCCATCGACCGTTTCCACAACGGTGCGTTGATCGACGAACACGGCGCTGCGGCTGTCGCCCACTAACAGGAGAAATCCCCATGTTGCACATCTTCTGTCCTCACTGCGGCGAACTGCGCTCCGAAGAGGAATTCCACGCTTCCGGCCAGGCGCACATCCCGCGTCCGCTGGATCCGAACGCCTGCACCGACGAGCAGTGGGGCGACTACATGTTCTTCCGCGACAACCCACGCGGCCTGCACCATGAGCTGTGGGACCACGTCGCCGGTTGCCGCCAGTACTTCAACGTCACCCGCGACACCGTGACCTACGAGATCCTCGAAACCTACAAGATCGGCGCCAAGCCGCAATTCACCGACAAGGCCGACAGTCCGAAAGCGGCCGCGCAGGCTCTGGGAGAGAAGGTATGAGCCAGATCAATCGCCTGTCCAACGGTGGACGGATCGACCGCAACAAAGTGCTGAGCTTCACCTTCAACGGCCAGAGCTACAAGGGTTTCGAGGGCGACTCCCTGGCGTCGGCGCTGATCGCCAACGGCGTCGACATCATCGGCCGCAGCTTCAAGTATTCCCGGCCGCGCGGCATCTTCGCCGCCGGTGCCGAAGAGCCGAACGCGGTGCTGCAGATCGGCGCCACCGAAGCCACCCAGATCCCCAACGTGCGCGCCACCCAACAGGCGCTGTACCAGGGCCTGGTCGCCACCAGCACCAACGGTTGGCCGAGCGTGAACAACGACATGATGGGGATCCTCGGCAAGGTCGGCGGCAAGCTGATGCCGCCGGGCTTCTACTACAAGACGTTCATGTATCCGCAGTCGTTCTGGATGACCTACGAGAAGTACATCCGCAAGGCCGCCGGCCTCGGCCGCTCGCCGACCGAGAACGATCCGGACAGCTACGACTACATGAACCAGCACTGCGACGTGCTGGTCGTCGGCGCCGGCCCCGCAGGCCTGGCCGCCGCGCTGGCCGCTGCGCGCAGCGGCGCCCGGGTGATCCTGGCCGACGAGCAGGAAGAGTTCGGCGGCAGCCTGCTCGACTCCCGCGAAAGCCTCGACGGCAAGCCTGCCGTGGAGTGGGTCGCCGGCGTCATCGCCGAGCTGAAGAACACCCCGGACGTGCTGCTGTTGCCGCGCGCCACGGTCAACGGCTACCACGACCACAACTTCCTGACCATTCACGAACGCCTCACCGATCATCTCGGTGACCGTGCGCCGATCGGCCAGGTGCGCCAGCGCATCCACCGGGTGCGCGCCAAGCGCGTGGTGCTGGCCACCGGCGCCCATGAGCGTCCGCTGGTCTACGGCAACAACGACGTGCCGGGCAACATGCTGGCCGGCGCGGTCTCGACCTACGTGCGCCGTTACGGCGTGGCGCCGGGCAAGAAGCTGGTCCTGAGCACCAACAACGACCACGCCTACCGCGTGGCGCTGGACTGGCTCGACGCCAGCCTGCAAGTGGTGGCGATCGCCGACGCCCGCAGCAACCCGCGCGGTGCGCTGGTGGAAGAGGCACGCGCCAAAGGCATCCGCATCCTCACCGGCAGCGCCGTGATCGAGGCCCGGGGCAGCAAGCGCGTGACGGCCGCCCGCGTGGCCGCCATCGATGTGAAAGCCCATGCCGTGACCAGTCCCGGCGAATGGCTGGACTGCGACGTGATCGCCAGCTCCGGCGGCTACAGCCCGGTGGTTCACCTGGCGTCGCACCTGGGCGGCAAGCCGGTCTGGCGTGACGACATCCTCGGCTTCGTGCCGGGCGAAGCGCCGCAGAAACGGGTGTGCGTCGGCGGCATCAACGGTGTCTACGGCCTCGGCGATTCGCTGGCCGACGGTTTCGAGGGCGGCGCCCGCGCCGCCAGCGAGGCCGGTTTCACGGTGGTCGAAGGCACCTTGCCCAAGGCCCTGAGCCGTCTGGAGGAAGCGACCCTGGCGCTGTTCCAGGTGCCCCACGAGAAAGGCACCGCCCGTGCGCCGAAGCAGTTCGTCGACCTGCAGAACGACGTCACCGCCGCCGCCATCGAACTGGCGACCCGCGAGGGCTTCGAGTCGGTCGAGCACGTCAAGCGCTACACCGCGCTGGGCTTCGGCACCGACCAGGGCAAGCTGGGCAACATCAACGGCCTGGCCATCGCCGCCCGTTCGATGAACATCACCATCCCGCAGATGGGCACCACGATGTTCCGTCCGAACTACACGCCGATCACCTTCGGCGCCGTGGCCGGCCGGCATTGCGGGCACCTCTTCGAGCCGGTGCGCTTCACCGCGCTGCACGCCTGGCACCTGAAGAACGGCGCCGAGTTCGAGGACGTCGGCCAGTGGAAACGCCCTTGGTACTTCCCGAAGAACGGCGAAGACCTGCACGCGGCGGTCAAGCGCGAGTGCAAGGCCGTGCGCGACAGCGTCGGCCTGCTGGACGCCTCGACCCTGGGCAAGATCGACATCCAGGGCCCGGACGCCCGTGAGTTCCTCAACCGCGTGTACACCAACGCCTGGACCAAGCTCGACGTGGGCAAGGCCCGCTACGGCCTGATGTGCAAGGAAGACGGCATGGTCTTCGACGACGGCGTGACGGCGTGTCTGGCCGACAACCATTTCGTCATGACCACCACCACCGGCGGCGCGGCCCGCGTGCTGCAGTGGCTGGAGCTGTACCACCAGACCGAGTGGCCGGACATGAAGGTGTACTTCACCTCCGTCACCGACCACTGGGCGACCATGACCCTGTCGGGCCCCAACAGCCGCAAGCTGCTGAGCGAAGTCACCGACATCGACCTGGACCGCGACGGCTTCCCGTTCATGACCTGGAAGGAAGGCCTGGTCGGCGGCGTGCCGGCCCGGGTGTTCCGGATCTCGTTCACCGGCGAGCTGTCGTACGAAGTCAACGTGCAGGCCGACTACGCCATGGGCGTGCTGGAAAAGATCGTCGAGGCCGGCAAGAAGTACAACCTGACCCCGTACGGCACCGAGACCATGCACGTGCTGCGGGCCGAGAAGGGCTTCATCATCGTCGGCCAGGACACCGACGGCTCGATGACCCCGGACGACCTGAACATGGGCTGGTGCGTCGGCCGCACCAAGCCGTTCTCGTGGATCGGCCAGCGCGGCATGAACCGTGAGGACTGCGTGCGCGAGCAGCGCAAGCAACTGGTGGGCCTCAAGCCGATCGACCCGAACCAATGGCTGCCGGAGGGCGCGCAACTGGTGTTCAACACCAAGCAGGCGATCCCGATGACCATGGTCGGCCACGTGACCTCCAGCTACGCGCACAACTCCCTGGGCTATTCGTTTGCCATGGGCGTGGTCAAGGGCGGCCTCAAGCGCCTGGGCGAGCGGGTGTTCGCGCCATTGGCCGACGGCCGCGTGATCGAGGCGGAGATCGTTTCTTCGGTGTTCTTCGATCCGAAAGGCGATCGCCAGAACATTTGAGACACCACAGTCCCTGTGGGAGTGGGCTTGTCGGCCCGCGGCATCGCCGCGATAGCGTCAGACCGACACACCGCTATCGCTGGCAAGCCAGCTCCCACAGGAACACAGAATTCAGAAAGGGTGCTTTATGACCGCAGCCAATGTGTACCAACAACGCCCGACCACCGGGGCCAAGGCCGAGTCGTCGCTGCATCATGCCGACCTCGCCGGACTGGTGGGCAAGGGCCGCAAGAACGCCGGCGTGACCGTGCGCGAAAAGAAACTCCTGGGCCACCTGACCCTGCGCGGCGACGGCCATGACGCCGCCTTCGCCGCCGGCGTGCACAAGGCCCTGGGCATCGAGCTGCCGGGCGCCCTGAGCGTCATCGTCAAGGGCGAGACCAGCCTGCAGTGGATGGGCCCGGACGAGTGGCTGCTGATCGTGCCGAGCGGCGAAGAGTTCGCCGCCGAGCAGAAGCTGCGCGAGGCGCTGGGCGACCTGCACATCGCCATCGTCAACGTCAGCGGCGGCCAGCAACTGCTCGAACTGAGCGGGCCGAACGTGCGTCAGGTGCTGATGAAGTCCACCAGCTACGACGTGCACCCGAACAACTTCCCGGTGGGCAAGGCGGTCGGCACGGTGTTCGCCAAGTCGCAGCTGATGATCCGCCACACCGCCGAAGACACCTGGGAGCTGCTGATCCGCCGCAGCTTCTCGGACTACTGGTGGCTGTGGCTGCAGGATGCCGCCGCCGAATACGGCCTGAGCGTCCAGGCCTGATCGTCATCCCCCTGCGGGAACGGGCTTGCCCGCTCCCGCAGGGGCGCAACGATTATCAAAGTTTCAGGAGCGATCCCTTATGAGCCGCGCCCCGGATACATGGATTCTGACCGCCGACTGCCCCAGCGTCCTCGGCACGGTGGACGCGGTCACGCGTTTTCTCTACGAGCAGGGCTGCTACGTCACCGAGCACCATTCGTTCGATGACCGGCTCTCGGGCCGGTTCTTCATCCGCGTGGAGTTCCGCCAGCCCGACGGCTTCGACGAGCAGTCGTTCCGCGCCGGCCTCGCCGAGCGCGGCCAGGCGTTCGGCATGGTCTTCGAACTGACGGCGCCGAACTACCGGCCAAAAGTGGTGATCATGGTCTCCAAGGCCGACCACTGCCTCAACGACTTGCTCTACCGCCAGCGCATCGGCCAGTTGTCGATGGACGTGGCGGCGGTGGTGTCCAACCACCCGGACCTCAAGCCGCTGGCCGACTGGCACCAGATTCCCTACTACCATTTCCCCCTCGACCCCAACGACAAACCGGCCCAGGAGCGCCAGGTGTGGCAGGTGATCGAGGAGGCCGGCGCCGAACTGGTGATCCTCGCCCGCTACATGCAGGTGCTGTCGCCGGAACTGTGCCGCAAGCTCGACGGCAAGGCGATCAACATCCACCACTCGCTGCTGCCGGGCTTCAAGGGCGCCAAACCGTACCACCAGGCCTACAACAAGGGCGTGAAGCTGGTCGGTGCCACGGCGCACTACATCAACAACGACCTGGACGAGGGGCCGATCATCGCCCAGGGCGTCGAGGCCGTGGACCACAGCCATTACCCCGAAGACCTGATCGCCAAGGGGCGCGACATCGAGGGCCTGACCCTGGCGCGGGCCGTGGGCTATCACATCGAGCGGAGGGTGTTCCTCAACGCCAACCGCACGGTCGTTCTTTAGATTGGTTTCGCTGCGTTGCGGCGGTCCGACAAGCCAGCTCCTACAGGGATTTGTGTCGTACACAGATCTTGAACCCATCAGGGATCCTGTGGGAGCTGGCTTGCCAGCGATGAGGCCATAACAGGCGACACAAGATTCAGCATCTGTACCCGAGCACTCAACGCGCGGCCTGCCTGGGCGGCGCGGTTCCATAAAAACAACAGCGAGGTGAAAGCATGTCTGGCAATCGTGGTGTGGTGTATCTCGGCGCTGGCAAGGTCGAAGTGCAGAAGATCGACTATCCGAAAATGCAGGATCCGCGCGGCAGGAAAATCGAGCACGGTGTCATCCTGCGTGTGGTTTCCACCAACATCTGCGGCTCCGACCAGCACATGGTGCGCGGTCGCACCACCGCCCAGGTCGGGCTGGTGCTGGGCCATGAGATCACCGGCGAGGTGATCGAGAAGGGCAGCGACGTCGAGAGCCTGAAGATCGGCGACCTGGTGTCCGTTCCGTTCAACGTGGCCTGCGGGCGCTGCCGTTCCTGCAAGGAGCAGCACACCGGCGTCTGCCTGACCGTCAACCCGGCCCGCGCCGGCGGTGCCTACGGCTACGTCGACATGGGCGACTGGACCGGCGGCCAGGCCGAGTACGTGCTGGTGCCGTACGCCGACTTCAACCTGCTGAAGCTGCCGGACCGCGACAAGGCCATGGAGAAGATCCGCGACCTGACCTGCCTGTCCGACATCCTGCCGACCGGCTACCACGGTGCCGTGACCGCCGGCGTAGGTCCGGGCAGCACCGTGTACATCGCCGGCGCCGGCCCCGTCGGCCTGGCTTCGGCCGCCTCGGCGCGCCTGCTGGGCGCGGCGGTGGTGATCGTCGGCGACGTCAACCCGATCCGCCTGGCCCACGCCAAGGCCCAGGGCTTCGAGATCGTCGACCTGTCCAAGGACGCGCCGCTGCATGAGCAGATCGCTGCGCTGCTGGGCGAGCCGGAAGTCGATTGCGCGGTGGACTGCGTCGGCTTCGAAGCCCGTGGTCATGGCCACGACGGCGTGAAACAGGAAGCCCCGGCCACGGTGCTCAACTCGCTGATGGGTGTGGTACGTGTCGCCGGCAAGATCGGTATTCCGGGCCTGTACGTGACTGAAGACCCGGGCGCTGTCGACGCCGCCGCGAAAATGGGCAGCCTGAGCATCCGCTTCGGTCTGGGCTGGGCCAAGTCCCACAGCTTCCACACCGGGCAAACCCCAGTGATGAAGTACAACCGCCAGCTGATGCAGGCGATCATGTGGGACCGCATCAACATCGCCGAAGTGGTGGGCGTGCAGGTCATCAGCCTCGACCAGGCGCCGGAAGGCTACGGCGAGTTCGATGCGGGCGTGCCGAAGAAGTTTGTGATCGATCCGCACAAGCTGTTCAGCGCGGCCTGAGGCCAGAGCGGCAAAAGGAAAACGGCGCCTGAGGGGCGCCGTTTTTTGTTTGTCGACGGGAAATAGGAGCAGGCGTCAGGCGGTGTCAAAGTTGTCTTCCTCTGTCGCGTCAGACTCCAGCCGGATATCGATGGCGTACCACTGACCGTTGTCTCCGCGCACCAGTTCGTACGTGACGGTTTGCCCGGCCTTGATCCGCTTCATCAGCGGATCCGACGGGTCGATGCAAAAGACGATGGAAGGGGAGGACAGATTGGCCTGCATCGCCCACTCCTCTGGCGCGTCCGCCATCTCGGCCTTGTTCGGTTCATCGCAGTCGCGCCAACGTCTCTCCATCGCCGCCTCTCCCGTATGGGTTACCCGCGCCTGCGGTGGGACAGACGCGGAGTGGTGCGCCGGTTCAAGGGTGCCTCAGTCTTTGACTTGAACCTTGTCCGCTTGCATGCCTTTTTGTCCTTGTACGGCCTCAAACGTTACTTTCTGACCTTCCTTGAGGCTTTTGAAGCCGCTGCCCTCAATGGCTCTGAAATGCACGAAGAGATCCGGGCCGGATTCCGGGGTGATGAACCCGTAACCCTTTTCATCGTTGAACCATTTGACTGTACCGTCCTGTCTGATTGCCATGCTCTGCACTTCCTGCTCGCTTGACTGAATAACGGGTCGGCCGCCTTCGTCAGGCGGGCGTACCCTTTCCGAGACCGCAGATTCAATGTAGGTGAGGATCCGCCATCGGGTAACTGTCAGATATGACAGTCCTTTAGTGCATTTCTTGATAGTCGCCGACGGTGTTATCGCTGACCGGCAGCGGCGCCCTGAGGTCCTTTTCACGATGTATGGACACCGGCAAGCGGAATATGGCCGTACCGCCCCGGAACATGCCGGCGGCTGCCCGGTCAAACCGGCAGTTTCGCTGCCCGCAGGGCGGCTTTGATGCCACAAGAGGATGTCTGAATGAAAATTTCGCGCGGTATTGCCCTGGCCTCGCTGATGGCGCTGGCCGGCCCCGTGTTCGCCGGTTTCAGCCTGAACGACGTGGCGGGCGCGGTGGCGGGCATGCAGGGCGGCGACAAGGCCGCGGACGCTGCGCCGACCTCGCAGACCGCCGGCCTGCTCAACGCCCTGGGCGCGTTGAACGTCACCCCGCAACAGGCGGTGGGCGGCACCAGCGCCATGCTGGGGCTGGCGAAGAACCAGCTCAGCAACACCGACTACTCGGAGCTGGCCAAGAGCGTGCCGGGCATCGACCAGCTGTCGGGCGGGGCCGGCAACCTGGCCATGCTGAGCGGGCTGTTGGGTTCTTCGGGCAAGTCCGCCGGGCTGGACAACGCCCTGGGCAACGTCAAGGACACCAACGACCTGAACAACGCCTTCGGTGCCTTGGGCATGGACAGCGGCATGGTCGGCCAGTTTGCCCCGGTGCTGCTGCAGTTCCTCGGTCAGCAGGGCGTCGGCGGCCCGCTGCTGCAGAGCCTGGGCAGTATCTGGGGCACCGGCGCCGGCAGTTGAGTCAGCGGCGTTCGTTCTTCAGTTCGGCGATGCGCCGATCCTTCAAGGTCCAGAGCTGGTTGACCCAGCCCTGGACCTTTTCGCGAAAGGCCGGGTCGTTCTCGTAGTCGCCCTGCCACAGGGCCGGATCCAGCTCGCGGGTCTGGATGTCGATGATCACGCGGGGCACGTTGCCGCTGATCAGATCCCAGAACCCCGGGATCTTCTCTTGCGGGTAGACCACGGTCACGTCGAGGATCGCGTCCAGCTGTTCGCCCATCGCCGCCAGCACGAACGCCACGCCGCCGGCCTTGGGCTTGAGCAGGTGGCTGAACGGCGATTGCTGCTGGGCGCTCTTGGCCGCGGTGAAGCGGGTGCCTTCCAGGTAGTTGACCACGGTCACCGGCTGGCGCTTGAACAGTTCGCACGCGGCCTTGGTGATCTCCAGGTCCTTGCCGGCCAGTTCCGGGTGCTTGGCCAGGAACGCCTTGGTGTAGCGCTTCATGAAGGGGTAGTCCAGCGCCCACCAGGCCAGGCCCAGGAACGGCACCCAGATCAGCTCTTTCTTGAGGAAGAACTTGAAGAACGGCGTGCGCCGGTTGAGGGTCTGGATCAGCGCCGGGATGTCGACCCAGGACTGGTGGTTGCTGACCACCAGGTACGAGGTGTCGCCGCGCAGGTCGTCGCCGCCGCGGATGTCCCACTGCGTGGGGATGCACAGGCGGAAGATCAGCTTGTCGATCTCCGCCCAGGTCTCGGCGATCCACATCACCGCCCCCGAAGCGACGTCGCGCAGGCGTCCCGGCAGGATCAGCTTGAGCAAGGCGAACACCATCAGCGGGCCGAACAGCGCCAGGGTGTTGAGCAACAGCAGCAGGGTGACGAGACAGCCGGTGAGCAGGCGGCGCATAAGCGACTCTATGAAAGCGGATGGGCGCGCCATGATAAGTGGCTTCGGGCGACAGGCCAAATCGTCGGTGACAAATGTTTCACCTGTGCGCGGGTAGGGTTGATCCCTGGTGGCGAGGGCGCCTGCCTCCGCCGGCTGCGCAGCCGTCCCGGCGCCAGCAGGCGCCCTCGCCGCAGAGGCCGGCGCGTGATCAACTATTGTGATTTTCAGCGGTCTAGAGTTCGGCGTCTGACGCCCCCATTTCCCAAGGAAGCCCTCAACGTGAAATCCCTCCTTGCATTGCTTTCCCTGGTGGCCTTGCCGGTCATGGCCGCCGAACCGACCCTGTACGGTCGCTACGAATACATCGCGCTGCCGGAAATCGGCGGCCAAGTGCTCAAGGCGAAGATGGATACCGGCGCACTGACCGCGTCGCTGTCGGCCAAGGACATCGAGACCTTCACCCGCGACGGCGACGAGTGGGTGCGCTTTCGCCTCGCCACCAAAGGCGCCGACAACAAGGTCTACGAGCACAAGGTGGCGCGGATCAGCAAGATCAAGAACCGCTCCGAGGAGGAAGGCGAAGAGGGCGACAGCGTCGAGGTCGCCAAGCGTCCGGTGGTCGACCTGGAGCTGTGCCTGGGCAACGTCAAACGCACCGTGGAGGTCAACCTGACCGACCGCAGCAGCTTCAACTATCCGTTGCTGATCGGGGCCAAGGCCTTGCGCGAGTTCGGCGCGGCGGTGAACCCGGCGCGGCGCTTCACCGCCGACAAGCCCGATTGCTGATGCCGAAGTGGTCTCATTGACGTAAGGCGAGGCTTGGGGCACCGTTCGCGCACCAATCCACAGGCTCGGACGCCATGCCTCACATTCTGATTGTCGAAGACGAAGCGGCGATTGCCGACACGCTGATCTTTGCCCTGCAAGGCGAGGGGTTCACCACCACGTGGCTGAGCCTCGGCGCCGCGGCGCTCGCCCATCAGCGCCAGACCCCGGCCGACCTGATCATCCTCGACATCGGCCTGCCGGACATCAGCGGTTTCGAGACCTGCCGGCAACTGCGCAGGTTCTCGGAAGTGCCGGTGCTGTTCCTCAGCGCCCGGGACGCCGAGATCGACCGGGTGGTGGGCCTGGAGATCGGCGCCGACGACTATGTTGTCAAGCCGTTCAGCCCCCGGGAAGTCGCGGCGCGGGTACGGGCGATCCTCAAGCGCATGGCCCCGCGCCCGGCCGTCGAGGCCGCCTCGGCCCTGTTCCGCATCGATGCCGAGCGCGTGCAGATCTGCTACCGAGGCCAGGCCCTGAGCCTGACCCGCCATGAGTTCCGCCTGCTGCAATGCCTGCTCGAACAGCCGGAGCGGGTGTTCAGCCGCGAACAATTGCTCGATGCCCTGGGCGTGGCCGCCGATGCCGGCTACGAGCGCAGCATCGACAGCCACATCAAGAGCGTGCGCGCCAAGCTGCGCCTGGTGCGCGCCGACGCCGAGCCGATCCAGACCCATCGCGGCCTCGGCTACAGCTACAGTCCGGGGCACAGCTGATGCCGCTGGGGCTGCGGATCTTTCTGGTGTACGTGCTGTTCATCGGCCTGACCGGCTATTTCGTGCTCAACACCGTCATGGAAGAGATCCGCCCCGGCGTGCGCCAGTCCACCGAAGAGACCCTGGTGGACACCGCCAACCTGATGGCGGAGATCCTGCGCGACGACTTCAAGGCCGGCACCCTCAACCAGAACCGCTGGCCGCAGCTGCTGCGCGCCTATGGCGAGCGCCAGCCGAAGGCGACGATCTGGGGCCTGCCGAAGAACCAGGTCAACCACCGCATCTACGTCACCGACGCCAACGGCATCGTGGTGCTGGACTCCAGCGGCGCCGCAGTGGGCCAGGACTATTCGCGCTGGAACGACGTCTACCTGACCCTGCGCGGCGAGTACGGCGCCCGCTCCAGCCGCAGCGACCCGGACGACCCGGCCTCGTCGGTGATGCACGTCGGCGCGCCGATCCGCGACAGCGGGAAAATCATCGGCGTGGTGACGGTGGCCAAGCCCAACAGCTCCCTGCAACCGTACGTGGACCGCACCGAGCGCCGGTTGCTGGGCTACGGCGCCGCGCTGATCGGCCTCGGCCTGCTGTTCGGCGCGTTGCTGTCGTGGTGGCTGAGCCGGGCCCTGCACCGTTTGACCGGCTACGCCCAGGCCGTGAGCGAGGGCCGCCGGGCGCAAGTGCCGCACTATCGCGGCGGCGAGCTGGCGCAACTGGCCACGGCCGTGGAGCAGATGCGCACCCAGCTCGAAGGCAAGGCCTATGTCGAACGCTATGTGCACACCCTGACCCACGAACTGAAGAGCCCGTTGGCGGCGATCCGCGGGGCGGCGGAGCTGTTGCAGGGGGACATGCCGGCGGAGCACCGGCAACGCTTCGTCGGCAACATCGACAGCGAAAGCGCGCGGATGCAGCAGTTGATCGAACGGCTGCTGAACCTGGCCCAGGTGGAACAGCGCCAGACCCTGGAGGAACAGGTGACGGTGCCGTTGGCGGAACTGGTGGACGGACTGTTGCAGGCCCAGGTCGCCCGGATCGAGGGCCGGCGATTGCGCGTCGAACAGGCCGTCCCGGCGGATTTGGCGTTGACCGGCGAGCCGTTCCTGTTGCGCCAGGCGCTGGCCAACCTGCTGGAGAATGCGTTGGACTTCACGCCGGCCGGCGGTTTGCTGCGCTTGAGCGCCGAACGTGACGGCGGGCAGGTGCTGATCCGCCTGTTCAACGAGGCCGAGCCGATTCCCGATTACGCCTTGCCGCGCCTGAGCGAGCGGTTCTATTCGTTGCCCCGCCCGGACAGCGGGCGCAAAAGCACGGGGTTGGGGCTGAACTTCGTCGAAGAGGTGGTCAAACTGCACGGCGGCTCGATGGCGGTCGGCAATGCCGAGAACGGCGTGGAAGTGATCCTGCGCCTGCCTTGAGCGCGTGTCGCTGTCTTTGCTGTCTTTGTGCAGGCGCGAGCCTGCTCGCGATCAGGCAGGCCAAATCTCCACACAAACTCCACACATCCCCCACATTCCCCCCACACCGCCCAACCAGACTCTGCCCACCGAAACAGGGAGAGTCCCATGAACAAGAACCTTGCATTGAAACTCGGGGCGATCGCCCTGCTGATCCTGCTGTTGCTGGTGCCTTTGCTGATGATCGAAGGCGTGATCGATGAGCGCCAGCAGTTGCGTGACGGGGTGCTGGAAGACATCGCCCGCAGTTCCAGCTACAGCCAGCAGGTGAGCGGGCCGGTGATGGTGGTGCCGTACCGCAAGACTGTCCGTATCTGGAAGACCAACGAGAAGACCAACCAGCGCTATGAAGAGCTCAGCGAAGCCCGCGGACGGCTGTACTTCCTGCCGGAGCGCTTCGAGCTCGACGGCCAGGTGCAGACCGAACTGCGTGCCCGCGGCATCTACGAGGCCAGGCTGTTCCATGCCGACAACCGCCTCAGCGGGCATTTCTCGCTGCCGGCGCAATTGGGCATCAAGGAAGACTTCGCCGACTACCGGTTCGAGGCGCCGTTCCTGGCCGTGGCCATCAGCGACATCCGCGGCATCGAAAACGCGCTGAAGCTGGAACTCGACGGCCAGCGCCTGGACTTCGTGCCCGGCACCGAAGTGGGCTGGCTCGGCGAAGGCGTGCGGGTGACGCTGCCGCCGCTGGACGCCGGCAAGGCCACGCAGCTGACGTTCGGCTTCGACCTGCGCCTGCAAGGCACCGGCTCGCTGCAGGTGCTGCCGGTGGGCAAGACCAGCCGTGTGAGCCTGGCCGCGAACTGGCCGCATCCCAGCTTCGTCGGCAACTTCCTGCCGGCCAAACGGGAGATCACCGATCAGGGCTTCACCGCCGACTGGCAGACCTCGTTCTTCTCCACCAACCTGCAGGAGGCCATGCAGCACTGCGTGGCGGGGGATTGCGAAGGGTTCAACGGGCGCCGCTTCGGCGTGAGCTTCATCGATCCGGTGGACCAGTACCTCAAGAGCGACCGGGCGATCAAATATGCGCTGCTGTTCATCGTCCTGACCTTCGCCGGCTTCTTCCTGTTCGAGGTGCTCAAAGGCCTGGCGGTGCACCCGGTGCAATATGCGCTGGTGGGCGTGGCGCTGGCGTTCTTCTATCTGTTGCTGCTGTCGTTGTCGGAGCACATCGGCTTCGCCCTGGCGTATCTGCTGTCGGCCGGCGCCTGTGTGCTGCTGATCGGTTTCTATGTGTGCCACGTGCTGCGCAGCGTGCGCCACGGGCTGAGTTTCTCGGCGGGGCTGGCGGCGCTGTACGGCCTGCTCTACGGCTTGCTGAGCGCCGAGGACTACGCGCTGCTGATGGGCTCGCTGCTGTTGTTCGGGCTGCTGGGCGTGTTCATGGTGCTGACCCGCAAGCTGGACTGGTACGGGATCGGGCAGAAACCGGCCAAGCCGCTGGAGTTCGACCTGGGGGCGGTGCAATGAGCCGGTCGTTGGGGTTGCGCGAGGACCGGCGCGAGGCGCAGGTGCTGGTGACGCTGATCCTTGGGTGGTTGCCGGAGGAACCGAGGTGGCGCCGTCGCGAGCAGGCTAGCTCCCGCACGGAGCCGCAGACACCTGTGGGAGAAAGGCCGCTCGCGGTGAGGCCCGGACGGCCGGCCTAGGCCTTGGGCATCGTCGCGATCATCGAAGGCCGCTGGCTCACCTCGAAGTACCAATCGGCCAGTTGCGGGTTGGCCGTGCGCCAGTCCATGTCCGGGAAGCGCAGGTCGAGGTAGCCCAAGGCGCAGGCCAGGCTGATCGCGGCGATGTCGAAGTGGCTGGTGAGTTCGGCGATGGCGTCGCGCTCCAACAGCGCGAGGGTGCGGCGGATCTTGTCGCGCTGGGCGTCGAGCCATTCTTCCCAGTGCTTTTCCGGGGCGCGCAGGGCCTGTTCGTAGCGCACCGTGACGGCGGCGTCCATGATCCCGTCGGCCATCGAGGCCAGGGTCAGGCGCCGCCAGCGGGCCGAGCCGTCGCGGGGGATCAGCGGGTTGCCGACGTGCTGATGGTCGAGGTAGTCGAGGATCACCCGGCTGTCATGGATGACGTTGCCGTCGGCCAGGCGCAGGGCCGGGATCTTGCCCAGGGGGTTGTCGTGGTTCAGCGCCGCGTCCGGGCTGACGGGGCTGAGGACGCAATCGTGCAGGGCCACGCGGTTCTGCTGGCCGGTCTCGTGCAGCAGCACCATGATCTTGCGCACGAATGGGGACAGGGTGTTGTGGAACAGGGTCATGCTGGGGGCGGACATGGGCAAACCTCGGCAATCGGCGAAAATGCAGAGGTCTAGCCTAGAGAGTTCCGGCGCGGCTGGCGAGGGCTTGATGGTGTCTGGTCAGGCCCTTTCGCGGGCAAGTCCGACCGCGCAGGTCTTGTGCACGACATAGATCCTGTGGGAGCAGCTGTCTTGCTTCTGTCCTGCGGCGCCTGGACTGCCGCCATCGCTGGCAAGCCAGCTCCCACAGAGTTCTCGGTTGAATGCAAAGTGAGGGGGCACCGCAAAACATTGTGGGAGCGGGCTTGCCCGCGATGAGGCCCGGCAGGCCTGCACGCTCACCGGCGCGCGAGCAATCCCCTCATCCCCAGCCACGCCGGCACGCCCAGGCCGATCCAGCTCAAGGCGTCCCAGATCCCGTCCCCCAGCAGCGCCGCGAACAGCCCGGCGGCGCTGAGCAGCGCGATCACCAGCGGCGTGCTGAAGACTTTCCAGAAATTCGACCGGCGCGGCTTCATGCTGACGCCTCCGTCGCTTGCGGCAAGGCCTTGGCCGCCTTGCGCCGCACCACCCACAGGTACACGCCGCTGCCGAGCACGATGATGGTCAGCACATCGAGGGTGGCCCACAGGATTTTCATCGGCATGCCGCCGTAGTCGCCGAAGTGCAGCGGCTGGGACATGCCCATGGCGTCCATGTACCACGGCCGCTCGGCCACGGCCGTGACCTTGAGGGTGCTGGCGTCGATCAGCACCGGCGTCAGCAGGTGCGAGGTCAGGTGGGTGCCGCCCTTCATGAACACCGCGTAATGGTGCTCGCTGGAGAACCGCGTGCCGGGGAAGGCGATGAAGTCCGGCTGCATGTCCGGCGCGACTTCGGCGGCGATGTCGAGCAGGCGGGTGGCCGGTGCCCGCAGGGTCAGCGGCGGCGCGTCGCGGTAGGGCTCGACCAGGGCGGCGAGCGCGTCGTTGCGCCAGGCGGAGATGAGCAGGTCGGCGCAGGCGCTGATGACGCCGGTGACCCCCACCACCAGCGCCCAGGTCAGGGTGACGACGCCGATCAGGTTGTGCAGGTCGAGCCAGCGCAGGCGGGCGGACTTGTCCCGGCGCACGGTGGCGAACTCCAGCCGGCGCATGAACGGCAGGTACAGCACCGTGCCGGAGACGATCGCCACCACGAACAGCACTCCCATGAACGCCAGCAGCAGCTTGCCCGGCAGGCCGGCGAACATGTCCACGTGCAGGCGCAGGATGAACAGCATCAGGCCGCCGTTGGCCGCCGGCGTCTCCACGGCTTCGCCGGTGCGGGCGTCGAGCATGAAGGAGTGCGACGAGTTGGGTTCGGTGCCGGCGGTCTTCGCCATGATCGCCAGCACGCCGTTGGGTTCGTCCTCTTCGAAACCGAAGTACTGCACGACTTCGTCGGGGCGATGGCGTTCGGCGGCCTCCACCAGTTGCGCCAGGTTCAGGCGCGGGGTGTCGGCGGGCATTTCGCGAAACTCCGGCGCGTCGCCGAGCAGGTGTTCGATCTCGTGGTGGAACACCAGCGGCAGGCCGGTCAGGGCCAACAGCAGCAGGAACACGGTGCAGATCAGGCTGGTCCAGGTGTGCACGAACGACCAGCGACGAATTGTTTTGCTTTTCATTTCATGACCTTCAGAAACGCCAAAGCCGTCCCCGGGGGGACGGCCTGGCTGCGGGGCCGGTTCAGCTCAGTCGCTTACCACTTGTAAGTGGCGCTGGCGACGACGCTGCGCTGGTCGCCGTAGTAGCAGTAGAAGCTGTCGCAGGTGGAGATGTAGTCCTTGTCCAGCAGGTTGGTGGCGTTGATGGCCACCGACGCGCCCTTGAGGCTGTTGTCCAGGCGGCCGAGGTCGTAGTGCACGGCGGCGTCGAACACGGTGTAGGCGTCGGCCTTGCCCAGCCAGGTGTTGGCCTTGTCGCCGTAGGTGTTGCCGGTGTAGCGGGCGCCGGCGCCGATGCCGAAGCCGTCGAGCACGCCGGTGTGCCAGGTGTAGTCGGCCCACAGGGACGCCTGTTGGTTCGGCATCAGTTGCAGGCGGTTGCCCTTGTCGTCACCTTTCTGCACTTCGGACTTGGCCAGGGTGTAGGCGGCGATCACCTTCAGGTTGTCGGTGACGTCGGAGACCGCTTCCAGCTCCAGGCCCTTGACCTTCACTTCACCGGTCTGGCTGGTGAGCGGGATGTTGTTGACGGTGGTGGTGACCGACACGTTTTTCTGGGTCAGGTCATACACGGCGGCCGTCAGCAGGGTCTTGCTGCCGGGCGGCTGGTACTTGATGCCCATTTCCCACTGCTTGCCTTCGGTCGGCTTGAGCGATTCGGTGGAGCTGGAATCGGCGCCGCTGGTGGGCTGGAAGGACTCGGCGTAGGAGATGTACGGCACGAAGCCGTTGTCGAACACGTAGCTCAGCGCCGCGTTGCCGCTGAAGGCCTTGTCGCGGTCGGTGCTGGTGGCGTTGCCCTTGTTGAAGAACTTGGTGCCGGTGTGCACCCAGTCCTCGCGGCCGCCGAGGGTCAGGCGCCATTGGTCGAGGGCCATCTGGTCCTGCACGTACAGGCCGGTCTGGTGGGTCTTCTGGTCGTAGTCGTAGAACGCGGTGGAGCGCGCCGGACGGGTGATTGGCAGCCCGTGGATCGGGTTGTTCACGTTGATCGACGGCGCGCTGCCGAAGATCGAGGTGTAGTTGGTGTTGCTGCGCTGGTGATCCAGGCCCAGCAGCAGGGTGTGGCGGATGTCGCCGGTGGCGAAGTCGGCCTGGAAGTTGTTGTCCACGGCGAACTGGCTGATGTCTTCGTCGACGATGGTGGTCGAGCGGCCGACGTTGCCTTCGTTATCCACCTGGGTGAACGGGTAGGAACCGACGGTGATGCCCTGGAACGACAGGTCCGACTTGGTGTAGCGCAGGTTCTGCTTGAACTGCCACACGTCGTTGAGGCGGTGCTCGAAGGCATAGCCCAGCGCGTAGTAGGTGCGGTCGTAGTATTCCCAGTCCGGATCGCCCAGGTTCTTGTGGTGCGAGACCTTGCCGAACGGCATGTCGATCTTGGTGCCCTGCACCGGCAGGAACTGGCTGGTGATGCCGGTGTCGTCGCGGGTGAACTGGGTCAGCAGGGTGAACTTGGTGTCGTCGTCGATGTTCCAGGTCAGGCTCGGCGCGAGGTTGTAGCGCTTGTTGTCGACGTGGTCGATCTGGGTGCCGCTGTCGCGCACCACGCCGCTGATGCCGTAGAGGAACTGACCGGCGTCGTCGATCTTGCCGGTGCTGGCGAAGTTGATCTGGCGGTGGTTGTCGCTGCCGTACTGCAGTTGGATCTCGCTGCTGGCGATGTCGCTGGGACGCCGGCTGACCATGTCCAGCAGGCCGCCCGGCGGGGTCTGGCCGTAGACGGACGAGGCCGGGCCGCGCAGCAGGGCGAGGCGGTCCAGGTTCCAGGTTTCCTGTTTCGGGTTGGCGTAGACGCCTTTGGGCAGCGGCAGGCCGTCGAGGAACTGGGTCGGTTCGAAGCCGCGCACGCGCAGCCAGTCGGCGCGGGTGTCGCTGCCGTAGCTGCTGGCGGTGATGCCGGGCATGTAGCGCACGGCGTCATCGAGGCTGTGCACGCTGCGGTCGTCCATCTGCTGGCGGGTGGCGACGGAGATCGAGCGCGGGGCTTCGACCAGCGCGGTGTCGGTCTTGGTGCCGGCGGCGGTGCGGGTGGCGGTGTAGCCTTCGACCGGGCCCCAGGCGCTTTCCGTGTTCTCGACGCCGATCACCGAGGTTTCCGGCAGGGCCATCACGCCGTCCGGCACGGCCACCAGGGTGTAGGTGCCGGTGCCGCTCTGCTCCAGTTGCAGGCCGGTGCCGCGCAGGGCCGCGCGCAGGGCGCCGGCCGCATCGTACTGGCCGTTGACCGGCGCCGAGGTCTTGCCGGCCGCCAGCGCGGGATCCAGCGACAGCGCGAGGCCGCCCTGGCTGGCGATCTGGTTCAGGGTGGTGGACAGCGGCGCCGCCGGCAGGTTGTACGCGCGTACGTTCGACGCCTGTTCAGCGGCGATCAGTTGGCTGCTCGCCAGCGGGGTGCAGAGGGCGATGGCGACCGCCAGCAAACTGGGGCGCAACAAGGTGTCTAGCGAACGGGACATACGGCGGCTCCTGAATGGAAATATTTCTCAATTGCCTGTGTGCCGGACGAGATTCGAAAAGTGATAGGGCTGGGTGAAATTTTTTCGGGCGGCGGGGTCAGCCCTCTTCGGTGCGGCGGATGGCCCTGTCGCGAGCAAGCCCGCTCCCCCAGGTTTGCGGGTGTTCTCGGGATTCCATGTGGGGGCGCGATGGCGAACGTGCGGACAACGCGATTCTTCAGGGCTTGGCATCGGCCTTGGCGACGGTGACCCACCACGGCGTGTGGTGTTCGATCTGCACCGGCAGGGTCGGCAGCAGGGCGCTCAAGGCCTTGTCGGTGTCGTGCAGCGGGAAGCTGCCGGTGATGCGCAGGTCGGCGACCTCCGGCGCGGTGCCCAGATGGCCGCGGCGGTAGCGGCCGATCTCGCGCACCAGGTCTTCCAGCCGGGCATTGTCCACCACCAGCATGCCGCGGGTCCAGGCATCGGCGCCGGGGTCGAGCGTCGCCACCGGATCCAGGCCGTCGCGGCGGATCAGCACCTGCTGGCCTTCGCGCAGGATGCGCTCCTGCAGGTCGCTCTGCGGATGGGCGGCCACCGCCGACTGCAGCACGCTCAGGCGCGTGCCGTGTTCTTCGCGCTTGACCAGGAACCGCGTGCCCAGCGCCCGCATGCTGCCTTCGCGGGTCTCGACGATGAACGGCCGGGCATCGCCGTGGCCGGTCTCGATGAGGACTTCGCCTTCCTGCAGCACGATCAGCCGTTGCCGCTGATCGAAGCGCACATCCACCGCGCTGTGGGTGTTGAGGTTGAGCAAGGTGCCGTCCGTCAGGCGCACGGTGCGCTGTTCGCCGGTGGCGGTGCGCTGGTCGGCCAGCCAGTAGTCCAGCGGCAGGTAGCGCTCGCTGGCGAACAGGGCCAGGCCGACCACCGCCACCATCCCGGCCAGGCCGCTGCCCAGCTTGCGCACCCGGCGGCGGATGCCTTCGCGCGATTGCAGCAGGGCCGTGCGCGCCGGCCCCTTGGCTACGCTGAAACGCTGGTCGAGCATGCCCAATTGGCGCCAGGCGCGGGCGTGCTCTTCGCTGGCGGCGTGCCATTTGGCGAACTCTTCGCGCTCCAGCGGACTGCTGGAATCCAGGGTCAGTTGCCAGGCGATGGCCGCGTCCAGCACATGGGCCGGCACCGGCCGGGAACCGGCGGGGCTCATGTCGGTTCACCGTACAGGGCGATGTAGCACTGGCGGATGCCCTGGGCCAGGTACTGGCGCACACGGGGCACCGACACGCCGAGCTTCTCGGCGATCTCGGCATGGCCGAGGCCGTCGAGGCGGTTATAGAGGAAGGCGGCGCGGGCCTTGGTCGACAGTTGGCCGAGCATCCGGTCGATGGCCTTGAGGTCTTCGAGGATCAGTTGCTGTTCTTCCACCGACGGCTGTTCGCCTTCGGGGATCAGCATCAGTTCGGTCAGGTAGGCCTGTTCCAGCGCGGCGCGGCGGAAATAGTCGAACAGCAGGCCCTTGGCGATGGCCACCAGGAAGGCCCGGGGCTCGCGGGGCACCGGCAGCTTGTCGCGGCCGAGCAGGCGCACGAAGGTGTCCTGGCTCAGATCCTCCGCCCGCTGCGGACACGCCACATTGCGCCGCAACCAGGCCAGCAGCCAACTGCGGTGGTCGCGATACAACGCACCGACGAGCTCACTGTGGGGGCTTTGGGCTGACGACACGATGCATCACCGACTGGGAAGTGTTAACCAACGAGAATTGTTCGCGATTGTGTCAGAGGTGGGAATCGTTAGCAATTGGCCACCGGTCGGGTAATCCCGAGGCGCCGTTGCCTGTGGATGGGATCGCCGGGCGATCAATCCCGTCGACGGCGTAAGTGAGACGGATGATGAAACTTGATCCGGGCGGTGCCGAACGGGTGGGCAACAAGGTAGGATAGGCGGAGTTTATGGCGATATGATGTCATTCGCCTTTCGTTCGTTCGCTTGCAGACGATCGGACGCCGACCCGGAGAAACACCCTGATGAAACTGATTTACCTCGCATTGCCCAGCCTGATTTTCATGGCGGCATGGATTGGCGCATTACTGCTGGGCGAGGCAGGGCGAGTCGGCTGGAACTGGATCGACGACAACGAGCGGCCCATCGAGCGCAATCCCGTGATGGCCCTGGTGCTCAAAACGTTCTTCCGCGAAGGCGGGGACATGCTGGATGTGTGGCTGCAAGTCGTGCTCATTACGTTGTGGCCCCTCTATCTGGCCGGGGCGCTGGTTTACTTCGTCGGATTGCACGCACGCCAACGGCGCCGTCTCGCCAAGCAAAAAAGCCGGGACGGCGTCGCCGTTCAATGAGCCTGTGAACAGGCCTGCCCTGCGTCTCCCCGCCCTGCGTCGCGGAGCGGGGATCAGAACGAAGGTGCCTGTTGCCGGCGCCTCCACTGGCCCAGGCGCTGCTGCAGGTTCAGCGGGCTGTGGATCTGCTGTTGCCGGGCACGGCTGAACAGGATCAGCGCCAGTTCGGCGGTGGCCAGGGCATCGGCGCTGGCGTGATGGCGCTCGAACACCTCCAGCCGGAACCAGCCGATCCAGTCGTCCAGCCCGGCTTCACGCAAATGCGCCTGCGGACACAGCAGCGGCGCGAGGTCCGCCACGTCGAGAAACACCGACTGCAACTTGTGGCCCAGGTGTTCCTTCACGGCCCGGCCCAGCATGTGCCGGTCGAACGGCGCATGGAAGGCCAGCACCGGGCTGTCGCCGATGAACTCCAGAAGATCGAGCAGCGCCTCGGCCGGATCGCTGCCGGCGGCGATCGCGCTCGGCCCCAGGCCGTGGATCAGCACGCTGGGCCCCAGCTTCATTTCGCGGCATTGCAGGGTGCGTTCGAACTGTTGGCCGAAGTCCACCGCGCCGTCCTCGATCACCACCGCGCCGATCGACAGCACGCGGTCCTTGTTCAGGTTCAGCCCGGTGGTTTCCAGGTCCAGCACCACCCAGCGCTGTTCGCGCAGGCTGCATTCATCCAGCTCGCGGGGCGGCGGCAGCTTCGCCAGCCGTTGCCGCAACGGATCCGGCAGGTCGGGCCCGGCCGGTCGCAGCCACGAGAACAGGTTCATAGCTGATACCGCAACGTCAGGCTGCTTTGCAGGCGTTGGGCCTGGCGCAGGGACTCGCGCAGGATGCGCCGATCCAAGTGGTTGAGGCTGTCGGGATCGACCCGGTTGGAGTACGGCAGGTTTTCCCGGGTCTGGATCTGATGCTGCTGGAGGCGGGTCTGCTGGATGAAGTGGTAGGCCTCCTCGTAGGCTGCGCCGTCCAGGCGGTCGATGACGTCCTTTTCCACCAGGCTGCGGAAGCGTTCCAGGGTGTTGTTGGCGTCGATGCCGTGGGCAAGCGCCAACAGACGCGCGCCGTCGACGAACGGGGTCAGGCCCTGGACCTTCAGATCCAGCGTGGCCTTTTCGCCGCCCTTGCGCGTCAGCACGAACTCGCGCAGGCGCCCCACGGGCGGACGGTTGCGCAGGGCGTTCTCGGCCATCATGCGCTGGAACAGGCGGTTGTCGCCGACCTGCTCGAGAATGCCGCGGCGCAGTTGCTCGCAGCCTTGCCCGTCGCCCCAGACCACCCGCAGGTCGAAATAGATGCTCGATCCCAGTAGGTTCTCGGGTGTCGCCTCGCGGATGAACGCGGCGAAGCGCCGGGCCCATTCGGCGCGGGACAGGCACAGCTGCGGGTTGCCGGCCATGATGTTGCCCTTGCACAACGCGAAACCGCACTGCGCGAGGCTGTGGTTGATCTGCTGGGCGATCGGCAGCAGCTTGCCGCGGATCTCGGCGGCGTGCGCCGCGTCGCGGGCCTCGAACAGGATGCCGTTGTCCTGGTCGGTGTGCAGGGTCTGTTCGCGTCGGCCCTCGCTGCCGAAGCACAGCCAACTGAAGGGCACGCCGGGATCGCCCTTGTCGGCCAGGGTCAGTTCGATCACCCGGCACACGGTGTGGTCGTTGAGCAGCGTGATGATATGGGTGATCTGGGTGGACGACGCGCCGTGGGCCAGCATCCGCTCCACCAGTTGGCCGATCTCGCCGCGCAGGGCCACCAGTTGCTCGACGCGCTGGGCGCTGCGGATCGTGCGCGCCAGGTGCACCAGGTCGACCCGCTGCAGGGAAAACAGGTCGCGTTCGGACACCACGCCGCACAGGCGCTGCTCCTTGACCAGGCAGACATGGGCGATGTGCCGCTCGGTCATGGCGATGGCCGCGTCGAACGCGCTGTGGTCCGGCGACAGGCAGAAGGGCGACGGGGTCATGTGGCGTTCGATGGGTTCGCTCAGGTCGCCGACGCCTTCGGCCACCACGTGGCGCAGGTCGCGCAGGGTGAAGATCCCCAGCGGCGCCTTGTGCCCGTCCACGGCGACGATGCTGCCGACCTGCTGCTCGTGCATCAGCTTCACCGCGTCGCGCAACGGCGTGGCCGGGGCGCAGGTCACCGGATGCCGCATCGCCAGTTCGCCGAGGCGGGTGTTCAGCGAGTATTGGGTGCCGAGGGTCTCCACGGCCTTTTGCTGGACCTGCTGGTTGACCTGGTCCAGCAGGCTGCTGACGCCGCGCAGGGCGAAATCGCGGAACGGGCCGGAGAGCGCGAACAGTTTGATGAACGCCGGTTTGTTCAGTTGCAGGCAGAAGGTGTCTTCGCCGGCCAGGTGTTCGGTGCGGGTCGCCCGTTCGCCGAGCAGGGCGGCGAGGGGAAAGCACTCGCCGGCGGTGATTTCGAACGTGGTTTCGGTGCCGCCCTTGGCGGTATGGGGCCGTTCGCCGACCACCCGGCCCTGCTTGACGATGTAGAAGTGTTCGACCGGCCCGTCAGCGGGCTTGACGATGCTCTCGCCCTGGCCGTAGAAGCGCAGTTGGCACTGCTCCACCAGGTAGGCCAGGTGGGCATGTTCCATCTGATTGAAGGGCGGGAAGCGCTGAAGGAATTGCAGGGTGCCCTGGATGTTCTGCAATACGGCGGTTTTCCCTGCCTGGGTGAAGGCGTCCGCTTTACTCATGACCATGACCGCAGTTTCTTTGAATTGTTGTTGGAGCGTTGTCGCCATGGTCGGCCCCTGCGGCCGGGGTGCCCATTGGACGTAAGTCTAGGTGGGCAATGCCGTTCGGGGCATTTCGGAAATGCCCTACGTTATCAGTCGGATTTTCTTTTTCCGGCCCCTTGGAAAACAATCCGACGAAGTGCACATTGAAGCTCTGTCCAGCGATGTCTGACCACTGTGCCAGGGGAACGACTTGCCTACGTAGAGAACGCCATGTCCGATCACGATATTTTGAGCGACGCCGAACAGGAGGCGCTGCGGGACGTCATGCTCGAGCCCGCGCTGCCGCCTCAACGGGCATTGATCGTCGACGACGACAAGGACGCCCGGGAGTTGCTGGCGGAGATCCTCGCCTTGGACGGCATCGATTGCGTGACCGCCTCCAGCGGCGAAGAGGCGCTCAGGATGCTGATGCCCGACACGGACAACAAACGGCGGATCGGGTTGGTGATCACCGACCTGCGCATGGAGCACGTGGGGGGGCTTGAGCTGATTCGTCGGGTGCGCGAGTCGGAGCGCGCGGCCCTGCCGATCATCATCGTGTCCGGCGACGCCTCGGTGAAGGACGCCATCGCCGCCATGCACCTGAGCGTGGTGGACTTTCTGCTCAAGCCCATCGACACCGCCAAGCTGCTGCAGTTGGCGAGGCGTGAATTGGGGATGGCGCCCTGACCTTGTTGTGAAGGTTTGCGAGGCCGGTATCTGCAGCCTCTTTTTACCCCGGTTCCATGCCCGTTGCGGTGGTCTCGCTGACGCCATCGCCAGCAGGCTGGCTCCCACACGGAATCTTGGGTGAATGCGGTACCTGCGAACGCTGCAAGACCAGGTGGGAGCCTGCCTGCTGGCGATGGCGTCAGCCAAGGCGCACCCCAAAAAAAAGCCCTGACCGCAAGATCAGGGCTTTTTCGTCTCCGGCGTCAGCGCGGGTTACAGGCCGTTGGCCTTCTTGAACTCGCGGCGGCGGCGGTGCAGCACCGGCTCGGTGTAGCCGTTAGGCTGTCGGGTGCCTTCGATCACCAGTTCGACCGCCGCCTGGAAGGCGATGTTGCGGTCGAAGTCCGGCGCCAGCGGGCGGTACAGCGGGTCGTTGGCGTTCTGACGGTCCACCACCGGCGCCATGCGCTTGAGGCTTTCCATCACCTGGGCCTCGGTGACGACGCCGTGGCGCAGCCAGTTGGCGATGTGCTGGCTGGAGATGCGCAGCGTCGCACGGTCTTCCATCAGGCCGACGTCATTGATGTCCGGCACCTTCGAGCAGCCCACGCCCTGGTCGATCCAGCGCACCACGTAACCGAGGATGCCCTGGGCGTTGTTGTCCAGTTCGTGCTTGATCTGCTCCGGCGTCCAGGTCGGGTTGACCGCCAGCGGGATGGTCAGGATGTCGTCCACCGACGCACGTTCGCGCTTGGCCAGTTCGGCCTGGCGGGCGAACACGTCGACCTTGTGGTAGTGCAGCGCGTGCAGCGCGGCGGCGGTCGGCGACGGCACCCAGGCGGTGTTGGCGCCGGCCAGCGGGTGGGCGATCTTCTGTTCGAGCATCGCCGCCATCAGGTCGGGCATCGCCCACATGCCTTTGCCGATCTGCGCACGGCCTTGCAGGCCGGCGCGCAGGCCGATGTCGACGTTCCAGTTCTCGTAGGCGCCGATCCACTTCTCGGCCTTCATGTCGGCCTTGCGCACGACGGGGCCGGCTTCCATGGAGGTGTGGATCTCATCGCCGGTGCGGTCGAGGAAACCGGTGTTGATGAACACCACGCGCTCGCTGGCCGCCTGGATGCACGCCTTGAGGTTGACCGTGGTGCGGCGCTCCTCGTCCATGATCCCGACCTTCAGGGTGTTGCGCGCAAGGCCCAGCACGTCTTCGATGCGGCCGAACAGCTCGTTGGTGAACGCCGCTTCTTCCGGGCCGTGCATCTTCGGCTTGACGATGTAGATCGAGCCGGTGCGGGTGTTCTTGCGCGAGGTGTTGCCGTTGAGGTTGTGCATCGCCGCCAGGCAAGTCACCAGACCGTCGAGGATGCCTTCCGGCACTTCGTTGCCGTGCCGGTCGAGGATCGCGTCGATGGTCATCAGGTGGCCGACGTTGCGCACGAACAGCAGCGAGCGGCCGTGCAGGGTCAGTTCGCTGCCGTCGGCCTTCGTGTAGGTGCGGTCGGGGTTCATGGTGCGGGTGAAGGTCTGGCCGCCCTTGGCCACTTCTTCGGCCAGGTCGCCCTTCATCAGGCCGAGCCAGTTGCGGTAGATCACCACTTTGTCGTCGGCGTCGACGGCGGCCACGGAGTCTTCGCAGTCCATGATGGTGGTCAGCGCCGCTTCCATCAGGATGTCTTTGACGCCGGCGGCGTCGGTCTGGCCGACCGGGGTGGCGGCGTCGACCTGGATCTCGAAGTGCAGGCCGTTGTTTTTCAGCAGGATGGCGAGCGGGGCGTTGGTGTCGCCCTGGAAGCCGATCAGCTGCGCCGGGTTGCGCAGGCCGGTCTCGCTGCCGTTCTTGAGCGAGACGGCCAGTTTGCCGTCAACGATCCTGTAGCCGGTGGAATCGACGTGGGAGCCGGACGCCAGCGGCGCGGCTTCGTCGAGGAAGGCGCGGGCGAAGGCGATGACCTTGTCGCCGCGCACCTTGTTGTAGCCTTTGCCCTTTTCCGCGCCGCCGGCTTCGCTGATGGCGTCGGTGCCGTACAGGGCGTCATACAGCGAACCCCAGCGGGCGTTCGAGGCGTTGAGGGCAAAGCGTGCATTCATCACCGGCACGACCAGTTGCGGGCCTGCGGTGCGGGCGATCTCGTCGTCGACGTTTTGCGTCGTTGCCTGGAAATCGGCGGCTTCGGGCAGCAGGTAGCCGATCTCTTGCAGGAAGGCTTTGTAGGCCGCGGCGTCGTGAGGCTGACCGGCACGGGATTGGTGCCAGCCGTCGATACGGGCCTGGAAATCATCGCGTTTGGCGAGTAGGGCTTTGTTCTTCGGCGCCAGGTCGTGGATGACCTTGTCGGCGCCTTCCCAGAACTGCTCGGCGGTGAGGCCGGAACCGGGAATGGCTTCGTTGTTCACGAAGTCGAACAGGACTTTGGCGACCTGAAGGCCACCGACTTGAACGTGTTCAGTCATTGCTTGCCTCACTCTGCTCAGCTATTTCGCTTTTCAGCTCTTCGAATTGACGATGAAGCCACTGGCCACTTAAACCACAAACCCCTCTACCAGTACATGCCGTCGCCGGCGGCTGGGTTGGCATCCAATCAACGGCTTGGGGCCTTGCTGACGGGGCTTTCGGGGTTGCGGACGTGCCTTGGGCAGACATCGGTCCAACATTATGTAGTGCGCGCTGCGGCATACTACATGATGACCTGCGGTTGTGAAAATCAGACTAATTACGTCGTTCTGCGACCCCATGACGCATTGCGGTCACGGCGCGGAACGGGATGTTCTCAAAAAAGTGCTGGATTGTTCCAGCTAAATATAAAAAGTTGTACACGATTTGTTTTGTGGCCGGGATCGGCGGCGCCTGGGTTCGCGGGCAGGCCCGCTCCCGCAGAAGCTGGGGCGCCCTGGCGGGCGCCATCGCCAGCAGGCTGGCTCCCACCGTTCTGTCGGTGTCGACGGCCCCGCCGCACAGTCTGCCCGCTTGCCTATACTTGCCTTTCCATCACAAAAGTCACGACAGAGGGCTGCGCCATGGATCACCTCGTACTCACCGTCTTCGCCCCGGACAAGCCGGGCCAGGTCGAGCGCATCGCCCAATGCATCGCCGAGCACGGCGGCAACTGGTTGGAGAGCCGCATGTCGCGGATGGCCGGGCAGTTCGCCGGGATCCTGCGGGTGGGCGTGCCGGCGGAGGCTTACGAAGCTTTAGTCGATTCCCTACAGGCGCTGTCGGCCCAGGGCATCCGCGTGCAGATCGCCGAGAGCGGCATCGAGCAGGCCTGCACCTGGAAACCGATCGCCATGGAACTGGTGGGCAACGACCGTCCCGGCATCGTGCGGGACATCACCCGGTTGCTGAGCGAGCAGGGGGTGAACCTGGAGCGGCTGGTGACCGAAGTGCGTCCGGCGCCGATGAGCAGCGAGCCGCTGTTCCACGCCGAGGCGATCCTGGCCGTGCCGCTGACCCTGTCGCTGGATGTGCTGCAGTCGCGGCTGGAGACCCTGGCCGACGACCTGATGGTGGAACTGGTGCTGCGCACAGACCCTTGAGCGCCGGACAGGTTATCCCGTGAAAAACTGAACCTGGCTGTGGATAACCTGTAGAGACCGCGCGCCAGGCCACGCCGGCCGTGGCTTGGCGAAGATTGATCAAAAAATCACCGCCAATCACCGACTTGCGCACAATCGGCGGGGATCACGCTGTGGATAACCTTGGGAAGGAACGGTGCAGGCCACGAGAACCGTGGCCTGCGCAGGGGTGTTCGTTTTTTGATCAGGCGCGCCGGCGCAGGCTCAGCCAGGCATCGACGCTGTACACCGCCAGACCCGCCCAGATGAACATGAACGCCACAAGGGTGCTCGACGACAGGTGCTCGCCGAACAGCAGCACCGCCTGCAGCAGCACCAGGGTCGGCGCCAGGTACTGAAGAAAGCCCAGGGTGGTGTAGGGCAGGTGCCGCGCGGCGGCGTTGAAGCACACCAGCGGCACCAGCGTCACGGGCCCGGCCGCCACCAGCCACCAGGCTTGGGACGTGCTCCAGAATTCGGCCTGGGCGCTGGCCGCGGTCGGGTTGAGCAGCAGCCAGGCGAGCGCGATCGGCACCAGCATCCAGGTCTCCACCACCAGCCCCGGCAACGCCTTGACCGGCGCCTGCTTGCGGATCAGTCCGTAGAAGCCGAAGGACAACGCCAGCGCCAGGGACACCCACGGCAGGCTGCCGACCTGCCACACCTGCTGCGCCACGCCGATGGCCGCCAGCGCCACCGCCAGCCACTGCATGCGCCGCAGGCGTTCGCCGAGGATCAGCATGCCCAGCAGCACGTTCACCAGCGGGTTGATGTAGTAGCCCAGGCTGGCCTCCAGCATGCGGCCGTTGTTCACCGACCACACGTAAGTCAGCCAGTTGGCCGCGATCAGGGTGCCGCTCAGCGCGAGGATGGCCAGGCGCTTGGGGTTTTCCCGCAGTTCGCGCCACCAGCCCGGGTGTTTCCACACCAGCAGCAACAGCGCGCCGAACAGGGCCGACCAGAGCACCCGGTGGATGATGATCTCGACGGCCGGCACGGCGGCGATGGCTTTGAAGTAGAGCGGGAACAGGCCCCAGATGATGTAGGCGCTCAGTCCCAGGATGTACCCGCGGCGCGGGTTGGCGGCTTGCATGCAGAGTCCTTGCTTAGGCAGCTAACAAAGGGGGGATTGTAAGGAGTTTCGCCCTGGAATGTCGCAGTCGATCGCTCAGGAATTCGCGCACAAAAAACGGTGGGAGCGAGCCTGCTCCCACAGGGGAACCTTCCAGGTCGAGGGGGCGGGATCAGAACAGTTTCAGCGGCTCTTCATCCAGCGCCGCCGTTTGCTCGCGCAGCGCCAGCACCTGATCGCCCCAGTAGCGCTCGCTGCCGAACCACGGGAAGCTGCGGGGGAACGCCGGGTCGTCCCAGCGCCGGGCCAGCCAGGCGCTGTAGTGCATCAGGCGCAGGGCCCGCAGCGGCTCGATCAGCGCCAGTTCGCGCGGGTCGAAGTCGTGGAACTCGTTGTAGCCGTCCATCAGCTCGGCCAGTTGTCCGAGGCGTTCCTGGCGGTCGCCGGCCAGCATCATCCAGAGATCCTGCACCGCCGGCCCCATGCGGCAGTCGTCGAGGTCGACGATGTGGAACACGTCGTCGCGGCACAACAGGTTGCCGGGGTGGCAGTCGCCGTGCAGGCGGATGTTGCGGTGCGGGGTGGCGGCGTAAAGGTCTTCGACGTGCTTGAGCAGGTCGCGGGCGACGGATTCGTACGCCGGCAGCAGGCTCTTGGGGATGAAATTGCCTTGCAGCAGCGTGTTCAGCGAATCATGGCCGAAGTTGTTCACGGCCAGGGCTTCGCGGTGTTCGAACGGTTGGGTCGCGCCCACGGCATGCAGGCGCCCGAGCAGTTGGCCGAGGCGGTACAACTGATCGAGGTTGCCCGGCTCCGGCGCCCGGCCGCCGCGACGGGGGAACAGGGTGAAGCGGAAACCCTGGTGTTCGTGCAGGGTGTCGTCGTTGTGGATCAACGGCGCCACCACCGGGATCTCGCGTTCGGTCAGTTCCAGGGTGAAGCGGTGCTCTTCCAGGATTGCCGCATCGCTCCAGCGCTGCGGGCGGTAGAACTTGGCGATCAGCGGCTCGCTGCCTTCGATGCCGACCTGGTACACGCGGTTTTCGTAGCTGTTGAGCGCCAGGATGCGCGCGTCGCTGAGGAAACCGATGCTCTCGACGGCGTCGAGCACGAGGTCTGGGGTGAGGGTTTCAAACGGGTGGGCCATGCTGACTCCTGCGCGCGGCAGGCGGCCGCGTCCGGCCCGGCATGGTAACGCAGGTGGGCGGTGGGTGTCTGTGCTGACGCCATCGCGGGCAGGCTGGCACCCCCGTTTCCTGTGGGAGCCAGCCTGCCGGCGATGAGGGCCGGTCAGGCGCCGACGATCCCGCCGTCCTCACGGGTGATCGCCATCACCGACGAGCGGGGCTTGCCGTTGGGCAGGTGCTCGGGGAAGGTCGAACCGCCGTTCTCGCCCGGATGCTGGATCCCCACGAACAGGGTCTTCTGGTCCGGCGAGAAGCTGATCCCGGTCACTTCGCAGCCGATCGGCCCGACCATGAACCGGCGGATCTCACCGGTGGCAGGGTCTGCGCAGAGCATCTGGTTGTTGCCCATCCCGGCGAAGTCGCCGGCGTTGCTCGAATCGCCGTCGGTGAGGATCCACAGGCGCCCGGCCTTGTCGAAGCCCAGCCCGTCGGGGCTGTTGAACATGTTCTGCGGGGTGATGTTGGAGGAGCCGGCCTTCGGCGTGCCGGCGTGCACGCCCGGGTTGCCGGCGACCACGAACAGGTCCCAGGCGAAGGTCTTGGACGCGTGGTCGTCGCGGTCGGTGCGCCAGCGCAGGATCTGCCCGTAGACGTTCTTCGCCCGCGGGTTCGGTCCGCCCACCGGCTGGCCGTCCTCGCCGCGCTTGGCGTTGTTGGTCAGGGTGCAGTAGACCTGGCCGTCCTTGGGGCTGACCACGATCCACTCCGGACGGTCCATGCGCGTGGCGCCGACCACGGTGGCGGCCATCCGCGCGTGGATCAGGACTTCGGCCTGGTCGGCGAAGCCGCTGCTGGCGTCGATGCCGTTCTTGCCGTGGGTCAGTTCGATCCACTGGCCCTGGCCTTTCGGATGGTCGGGGTTGCCGTCGCCGGCGTCGAACTTCGCCACGTACAGGGTGCCGTGGTCGAGCAGGTCGCGGTTGGCTTTCGGGTTGCGGTGGTTGATGCGGTCGCGGCTGACGAACTTGTAGATGAACTCGCCGCGCTCGTCGTCGCCCATGTACACCACGGCGCGGCCGTCGTCGGTTTCGGCCAGGGCGGCGTTCTCATGCTTGAAGCGGCCCAGGGCGGTGCGCTTGACCGGGGTCGACTGCGGGTCGAACGGGTCGATCTCCACCACCCAGCCGTGACGGTTGAGTTCGTTGGGGTTCTTGGCCATGTCGAAGCGCGGGTCGTACGGGTGCCAGTTGATCTCGCGGCTGGCGGCGGACACGCCGTAGCGCTTCTGCGCCGCATCGAACTGTTGCTGGGCGTTGCTGCTGCCGAAGCAGTCGGTGAAGTTCTCTTCGCAGGTCAGGTAGGTGCCCCACGGGGTCTTGCCGTTGGCGCAGTTCTGGAAGGTGCCGAGGACTTTCTTGCCGTGCTTGTCGGCGCTGGTCTTCATCAGTTCGTGGCCGGCGGCCGGGCCGCTGATGCGCAGCGGCGAGTTGCCGTGGATGCGTCGGTTGTAGCGCGAGCCCTGGACGAACTGCCACTGGCCGTTCCTGCGCTGCACCTCGATCACCGACACGCCTTCGCAGGCCAGGGCCTTGCGCACGTCCTCGGCCGACTGCGGCAGGCCGCCGTGGGGGTAGAGGTAGCGGTAGTTGGTGTATTCGTTGTTGATCGCCATCAGCGCGCGATTCTTGTCGCCGGGGAATTCGAACAGGCTCATGCCGTCGTTGTTGTCGCCGAACTGCACTTCCTGCGCGGCGGCGGTGCCGTTGCCGCTCGGATCGAAGGCCGGGCCGTTCTTGTGCAGGGGCTGGCCCCAGCTGATCAGCACCGACGAGGTGTAGCCCTTGGGCAGGCTGATGCTGTCGGCGGTGGCGGCGGGAATGCTGTCGAAGCCCAGCAGTCGGCTGTTGCCGGCGCTGACGCCGGCGGCCAGGACGCTGCGGCTCAGCAGGTTGCCGCCGAGGAACATCGCCGCGCCGCACAGCGCGCCGGCGCTGATGAAACCGCGGCGGCTGAGGCCGACCATTTTCTCGAGGTCGGTGGATTGGTTTTCTTCTAATAGGCTCACATCAGGCTCCCTGCTTGGTTTTGGCAGCCAACCTTAATGTGGGTCGATGACGCTTTCGTTGCAGGTGCCGGTCAGAGCGGCGTGCCGATCAGCACATTGGAGGGCGAGAACTGCACGCGCACCGGCCGGCCCGGGCCCAGGCCGCGGGTGCGCAGCTCCAGCGGTTCGGCCAGGGCGCAGAGGGTCTGGCCGTTGGGCAGGACGATGCGCACTTCGCTGGGGCCGTCCTCGGCGTCGAGGATCGCTTCGAGGGTGCCGTCCAGAAGATTGTGACCGGGTGTTGCAGGCTGATCCTTGCCCAGCAGTTCGAGCCAGCCGGCCTTGATCAACGCCACCACGCCGGTGCCCGGCTCAAGCTCCAGGTGCACGGTGCTGTCGTGGGTGATCTGCGCCGCGATGCAGAGGTGCTCGGCCAGTTGCAGGCGGATCAGGTCGTTGCGGCCCTGTCCTTCGATGGCCACGACCTTGCCGTGCAACTGGTTGCGGGCGCTGGTGCGCAGCATCAGTCGGCCGAGCAGGTCCAGGTCGCTGGCGTCCTCGGCGGCTTCCAGCACCTGGGCCTGCAGGGCCTGGAGCTTCTGGTACAGGCGCAGCACCCGTTCGCCCTCTTCGGACAGCTTCGCCCCGCCGCCGCCCTTGCCGCCCACGGCCCGTTCCACCAGCGGCTTCTGCGCCAGGTTGTTCAGTTCGTCGATGGCGTCCCAGGCGGCTTTGTAGCTCAGGCCGGCACTCTTGGCGGCGCGGGTGATCGAGCCCTGTTCGGCGATGTGCTGCAGCAGGGCGATGCGCTGCGGGCGACGGGCGATGTGCTGGGACAACAGGGTGGGCAGGGACATGGCGGTGGCTTTGAACTCGGCTGATGGGGTGTGAAGTTGGCGGCTTGCGCCACCGGAGTCAAGCCAGGCGCAGCGCCTGGCAGGCTCGCGCCTAGCGGGGGCCGGGCTTCGGCGTGCGCGCCAGGCAGTAGACGTCCACCCGCGCGGCCCCGGCATTGCGCAACAGCCGGGCGAGGGCCTGGGCGGTGGCGCCGGTGGTCAGCACGTCATCGACCAGCGCCAGGTGCCGCCCCTTGACCGCTGCGTCCGGCGCCAGGGCAAACGCCGTGCGCAGGTTGCGTTTGCGCGCTTTCGCGTCGAGGGCCTGCTGGGCGTCGGTGTCGAGGACTCGCTGCAGTATGTCGTCCTCGCTAGGCAGCCCGAGCCGCTCGCCCAGCCAGCGGGCGAGCATCTGCGCCTGGTTGAACCCTCGTCGGCGCAAGCGCTGGCGCGCCAGCGGCACGGGCAACAGGGCGTCCGGGCGCGGCAGGCCCTCATCGAAGCGATAGTGCAGGAACTGGCCGAGAACGTCGGCGAGCAGGTGGCCGAGCGGCCATTTGGCGTTGTGTTTGAAGCGCGTGATCAGGCTGTCCACCGGAAAGCCGTAGGCCCAGGGCACGGCGACCTGTTCGAACGCCGGCGGATCATTCAGGCAGTCGCCGCAGGTCAGGCCGGGCGCCGGCAAGGGCAGGGCGCAGGTCAGGCACTGATCGCCCAGCCATGGCAACTCGGTTTCGCAGGCCGGGCACAGGGGTGTTTCGGCGTCTGCCGGCTCATCGCAGAGCAGGCAGGTCTGATTGTTTTTTAACCAGATGTAAACCGGCCAATTGACATGTGGTTGACAGTGCATCGCTCTTCCTTAAATATGGCGAACATCCGTGTCGCGCCTGTGGGTATTCCATTGCCTGCGGCGCCAGCCAAGCATAACCAAGGAAACGCCCATGAGCGCGAGCACCACTGCCACCCTGCGTCACGATTGGTCTTTGGCCGAAGTCAAAGCGCTGTTCGTCCAGCCGTTCAACGACCTGCTGTTCCAGGCGCAGACCGTGCACCGCGCGCATTTCGACGCGAACCGCGTCCAGGTGTCCACCCTGCTGTCGATCAAGACCGGCGCCTGCCCGGAAGACTGCAAGTACTGCCCGCAGTCCGGCCACTACAACACCGGGCTGGAAAAAGAAAAACTGATGGAAGTGCAGAAGGTGCTGGAAGAGGCCGCCCGCGCCAAAGCCATCGGCTCCACCCGCTTCTGCATGGGCGCGGCCTGGAAGCACCCGTCGGCCAAGGACATGCCTTACGTGCTGAAGATGGTCGAGGGCGTGAAGGCCCTGGGCCTGGAAACCTGCATGACCCTGGGCCGTCTCGACCAGGAGCAGACCCAGGCCCTGGCCAAGGCCGGTCTGGACTACTACAACCACAACCTCGACACCTCGCCCGAGTTCTACGGCAGCATCATCACCACCCGCACCTACAGCGAGCGCCTGCAGACCCTGGCCTATGTGCGCGATGCGGGCATGAAGATCTGCTCCGGCGGCATCCTCGGCATGGGCGAATCCCTCGACGACCGCGCCAACCTGCTGATCCAGCTCGCCAACCTGCCGGAGCACCCGGAATCGGTGCCGATCAACATGCTGGTGAAAGTCGCCGGCACGCCGCTGGAGAACGCCGAAGACGTCGACCCGTTCGACTTCATCCGCATGCTGGCCGTGGCCCGGATCCTGATGCCCAAGTCCCATGTGCGCCTGTCCGCCGGCCGTGAGGCGATGAACGAGCAGATGCAGGCCCTGGCGTTCTTCGCCGGCGCCAACTCGATTTTCTACGGCGAGAAACTGCTGACCACCGCCAACCCGCAGGCCGACAAGGACATGCGCCTGTTCGCTCGCCTGGGCATCCAGCCTGAGGCCCGCGAAGAGCATTCCGATGAGGTGCATCAGGCCGCCATCGAGCAGGCCCTGGTGGAGCAGAAGAGCAGCGAGCAGTTCTACAACGCCGCCGTCTGAAGTTCGCGCGCATTCCCCTGAAGGAATGCACAAGACCTGCGGGAGCGGACTTGCCCGCGAGAGCGGAGCGTCAGGCAGCCTCAATGCCGGACGCGCCGCTATCGCGGGCAGCCCCGCCGCAGGGGATCCGAGTCAATTGAAAGCCGAGGCCTGCATGTCTTTCGATCTCGCCGCACGCCTTGCCGCCCGCCGTGCCGAAAACCTCTATCGTCAGCGCCCCCTGCTCGAAAGCCCGCAAGGGCCGCAAGTGGTGGTCGACGGCCAGCCGTTGCTGGCGTTCTGCAGCAACGACTACCTGGGCCTGGCCAATCATCCGCAGGTGATCGAAGCCTGGCGCGCCGGAGCCGAACGCTGGGGCGTGGGCGGCGGTGCTTCGCATCTGGTGATCGGCCACAGCGGCCCGCACCATGCCCTCGAGGAAGCCTTGGCCGAATTCACCGGCCGGCCGAGGGCATTGCTGTTCACCACCGGTTACATGGCCAACTTGGGCGCAGTGACGGCGCTGCTCGGCCAGGGTGACACGGTGCTGGAGGATCGCCTCAACCACGCCTCGCTGCTGGATGCCGGGCTGCTGTCCGGCGCACGGTTCAGCCGCTACCTGCACAACGACGCCGAGAGCCTGGCCAAGCGTCTGGAGAAGGCCACCGGCAACACGCTGGTGGTCACCGACGGCGTGTTCAGCATGGACGGCGACCTGGCCGACCTGCCCGCGCTGGCCCGTGAAGCGAAGGCCAAAGGCGCGTGGCTGATGGTCGACGACGCCCACGGCTTCGGCCCGCTGGGCGCCAACGGCGGCGGGATCGTCGAGCATTTCGGCTTGAGCCCGGACGACGTGCCGGTGCTGGTCGGCACCCTGGGCAAGGCGTTCGGCACCGCCGGCGCGTTCGTCGCCGGCAGCGAAGAGCTGATCGAGAGCCTGATCCAGTTCGCCCGCCCGTACATCTACACCACCAGCCAGCCGCCGGCGCTGGCCTGCGCGACCCTGAAAAGCCTGGAGCTGCTGCGGAGCGAACATTGGCGGCGCGAGCATCTGCAGACGCTGATCCGCCGCTTCCGCCAGGGCGCCGAGCAGATCGGCCTGGAACTGATGGACAGCTTCACGCCGATCCAGCCGATCCTGATCGGCGACGCCGGGCGCGCGGTGCGCCTGTCGCAGATGCTGCGCGAACGCGGGTTGATGGTCACGGCGATCCGTCCGCCGACCGTGCCGGCCGGCAGCGCGAGGCTGCGGGTGACGCTCACCGCCGCCCACAGCGAAGCTCAGGTGCAGCAATTGTTGGACGGTCTGGCCGATTGCTGTGCCCGACTGGCCTTGGAGCCGAACCATGCGTGACCGACTGATCCTGTTGCCCGGCTGGGGGCTGGGCGCATCGCCGCTGGAGCCGCTGGCCGCCAAGCTGCGCGGGCTCGACGAACACCTGAAGGTCGAGATCGAGCCGTTGCCGGCGCTGGACTCCGGCGACCCGCAAGACTGGCTGGATGAACTCGACCGACGCCTTCCCCAGGACGCCTGGCTCGGCGGCTGGTCGCTGGGCGGCATGCTCGCCAGCGAGCTGGCGGCGCGGCGCGGCGAACATTGCTGCGGCTTGCTGACCTTGGCGAGCAACCCGTCCTTTGTCGTGCGCGAGCAATGGCCGAGCGCGATGGCGCAGGACACCTTTGAGGCGTTTCTGGCCGGGTGCCGCGCCGATCCGCAGGCGACCCTCAAGCGTTTCTCGCTGTTGTGCGCCCAGGGCGCGCAAGACCCGCGCGGCGTGTCGCGGCAGTTGCTCGGCGGTGCGCCGGAGCCGTCGCCGGCCGCGCTGACGGCCGGGCTGCAGGTGCTGGCCGGGCTCGACACGCGCGCTGCCTTGCAGGCATTCCACGGGCCGCAACTGCACCTGTTCGCCGGTCTCGACGGGTTGGTGCCGGCCGAGGCGGCAGGCGAACTGTTCGCGTTGATCGCGGATGTCGAGGTCGGTCTGGTCGAGCAGGCCAGCCATGCATTCCCGCTGGAGAACCCCGAGGGGGTGGCGGGCGCGATCCAGGCTTTTCTACATGAGTGCGGTGATGACTGAATGGTCCAGCGCTGCACCCGGCGGCTTGCCAGACAAGCGCCAGGTGGCGGCTTCCTTTTCCCGGGCGGCGGGCAGCTACGACAGCGTCGCCGAGTTGCAGCGCGATGTCGGCAACCAGTTGATGCAGCGCTTGCCTGAGGGCTTCGTGCCGTCCCGCTGGCTTGACCTGGGCTGCGGCACCGGGCATTTCACCCGTGCCCTGGCCGCACGTTTCGACGCCGGCCAGGGGCTGGCCCTGGACATCGCCGAAGGCATGCTCAATCACGCCCGTCCTTTGGGCGGTGCCGACTACTTCGTGGCGGGCGATGCCGAGCGTCTGCCCCTGCGGGATTCGACCTGCGACCTGGTGTACTCCAGCCTGGCGGTGCAGTGGTGCGCCGACTTCGGGGCGGTGCTGGCCGAGGCGTCGCGGGTGCTGAAACCGGGCGGAATCTTCGCGTTTGCTAGTCTTTGCACAGGGACGCTGTACGAACTGCGCGACAGTTGGCGTCAGGTCGATGGCCTGGTGCATGTCAACCGGTTCCGCGAGTTCGAGCGGTACGGGCAATTGTGCGCGGCCAGCGGCTTGCGCACGGTCAGCCTGGAAAACCGGCCCCATGTGCTGCACTACCCGGACGTGCGCAGCCTGACCCATGAACTCAAGGCCTTGGGCGCGCACAACCTCAACCCCGGCCGGCCCGACGGGCTGACCGGGCGGGCACGGATTCTCGGGTTGGTCGAGGCGTACGAACGGTTTCGGCAGGCACAGGGACTGCCGGCGACTTATCAAGTGGTCTATGCCGTGTTGGAGAAACCCTTATGAGCGCAGCCTATTTCATCACCGGAACCGACACCGACGTCGGCAAGACCACCGTGGCCGCCGGCTTGCTGCATGCCGCGCGGTCGGCAGGGCTGAGCACCGCGGCAGGCAAACCGGTGGCCTCCGGTTGCGTGGTGACGCCCAAGGGCCTGCGCAATTCGGATGCGTTGGCGTTGCAGGCCGAGTGTTCGTTGCCGCTGTCGTATCAGCAGGTCAACCCGGTCGCTTTCGAGCCGGCCATCGCACCGCATCTGGCGGCGCGGGAAGCGGGCGTCGCGTTGACCGTGCAGTCGCTGCTGGCGCCGATGCGCGAGATCCTGGCGCTGAACGCCGATTTCACCCTGATCGAAGGCGCGGGCGGCTGGCGGGTGCCGTTGGCGGACCAGGACAATCTGTCGGATCTGGCGATCGCCTTGCAGTTGCCGGTGATCCTGGTGGTCGGCGTGCGCCTGGGGTGCATCAGCCACGCGCTGCTGACCGCCGAAGCGATCGCACGGGACGGGCTGCAGCTGGCGGGTTGGGTGGCGAACATCATCGATCCGAAGACTTCGCGGCTGGAGGAGAACCTGGCGACGCTGGCCGAGCGGATCCCGGCGCCGTGCCTGGGCCGGGTGCCGAAGCTCAAGCCGGCCAGCGCCGAGGCGGTGGCTGGGCACCTGCACCTGGATCTGCTCGACTGAGCGGTTCGAAACGCGGCTTTTGCCTATGACAAGGCAGTGTGCCATTAGTGTTTTTGACGGGCGTTTTTCGGGCGGCTCTGGTTCAATGGTCGCCATTGATCCTTCCCAGGGACGAGAGCTCCATGGAAATTTCCGGAAATACCGCTTTCTATGCCGGGCTGAGCACCATTCAGACCGGGCAGAACCGCGTCGATCAGGCGGCCAGCCAGATCGCCGGCAACACCATCGAACGTGCCGCCACCAGCCAGTCGTCGGAGCTGCAGGTCGAGCGCTTGCGCGGCGTTGACCGCAGCCAGCAATCGGACCTGGCCAGCAACATGGTCGAGATGGCCCAAGGCAAATTCCAGGCGGAACTGGGCGTGAAGGTCGCCAAGGCTTCCGATGAAGTGCTCGGTACGCTGATCGACACCTACGCCTGATTTTTTTGTTGCCCCGCTTTGCCCGACGCCGCGACCTGTTCGCGGCGTTTTCGTTGTAAGTCCTTCTTCCTCAACTAATCTTTTTTCATCCTGCGTGCATTCGCCCGGTGCGCGGCGCACGGCTGCGTCCGGCGTTCGCCGATCACCATGACAAACGGCCAGAGATCGACGCTTGACAAGATTTCGGCGTAAACGTATGTTTCAAACAACTGTTTGACCGTCACAACAAATCTACGCGGTCGTTCATTCCCGGTTACATCAGCAGAGGTTTATCGCTATGCCTGACTACAAGGCCCCCTTGCGTGATATTCGCTTCGTACGTGACGAACTGCTCGGCTACGAGGCGCACTATCAGAGCCTTCCGGCCTGCGCCGAAGCAACGCCGGACATGGTTGACGCCATTCTCGAAGAGGGCGCCAAGTTCTGTGAGCAGGTGCTGGCACCGCTGAACCGCGTGGGTGACACCGAAGGCTGCACCTGGAGCGAGTCCGGCGTGAAAACCCCGACCGGCTTCAAAGAGGCCTACAAGCAATTCGTCGAAGGCGGCTGGCCGAGCCTGGCCCACGACGTCGAGCACGGCGGCCAGGGCCTGCCGGAATCGCTGGGCCTGGCGGTCAGCGAAATGGTCGGCGAAGCCAACTGGTCGTGGGGCATGTACCCGGGCCTGTCGCACGGCGCGATGAACACCATCTCCGAGCACGGCACCCCCGAGCAGCAAGAGGCCTACCTGACCAAACTGGTCTCCGGCGAGTGGACCGGCACCATGTGCCTGACCGAGCCGCACTGCGGCACTGACCTCGGCATGCTGCGCACCAAGGCCGAACCTCAGGCCGACGGTTCCTACAAAGTCACCGGCACCAAGATCTTCATCTCGGCCGGTGAACACGACATGGCCGACAACATCGTCCACATCGTGCTGGCCCGCCTGCCGGACGCTCCGGCCGGCACCAAAGGCATTTCCCTGTTCATCGTGCCGAAGTTCCTGCCGAACGCCGACGGCACCGTCGGTGCCCGCAACGCTGTGGCCTGCGGTTCGATCGAACACAAGATGGGCATCCACGGCAACGCCACCTGCGTGATGAACTTCGACGGCGCCACCGGTTTCCTGATCGGCCCGGCGAACAAAGGCCTCAACTGCATGTTCACCTTCATGAACACCGCACGTCTGGGCACCGCGCTGCAAGGCCTGGCCCACGCCGAGATCGGCTTCCAGGGCGGCCTGAAGTACGCTCGCGACCGTCTGCAGATGCGTTCCCTGACCGGCCCGAAAGCGCCGGACAAGGCCGCTGACCCGATCATCGTGCACCCTGACGTGCGCCGCATGCTGCTGACCATGAAGGCATTCGCCGAAGGCAACCGCGCGATGGTGTACTTCACCGCCAAGCAGGTCGACATCGTCAAGTACGGCGTGGACGAAGAAGAGAAGAAGAAGGCCGACGCACTGCTGGCCTTCATGACCCCGATCGCCAAGGCGTTCATGACCGAAGTCGGCTTCGAGTCCGCCAACCACGGCGTGCAGATCTACGGCGGCCACGGCTTCATCGCCGAGTGGGGCATGGAGCAGAACGTTCGCGACAGCCGCATTTCGATGCTGTACGAAGGCACCACCGGCATCCAGGCCCTGGACCTGCTGGGCCGCAAAGTGCTGATGACCCAAGGCGAGGCCCTCAAAGGCTTCACCAAGATCGTCCACAAGTTCTGCCAGGCCAACGAAGGCAACGAAGCGGTCAAAGAGTTCGTCGGCCCGCTGGCCGCACTGAACAAAGAGTGGGGCGAACTGACCATGAAGGTCGGCATGGCCGCCATGAAAGACCGCGAAGAAGTCGGCGCGGCGTCGGTGGACTACCTGATGTACTCCGGTTACGCCTGCCTGGCCTACTTCTGGGCCGACATGGCACGCCTGGCCGCCGAGAAACTGGCCGCCGGCACCACCGACGAGGCGTTCTACACCGCCAAGCTGCAGACCGCGCGCTTCTACTTCCAGCGCCTGCTGCCGCGTACCCGCACCCACGTGGCGGCCATGCTGTCGGGCGCGAACAACCTGATGGACATGAAAGAAGAAGACTTCGCCCTGGGCTACTGAGCCTCGGCGCTGTCCGCTTGAAGACCGCTGCCCCCTGTGGGGCAGCGGTTTTTTTTGCGCTCGGTTTTCCCCGATATCGGGGCAGGTTCCCCACTGGCCGTGGTGCAGGCCGGAGCCGAAACTCTATGTTTATTGATTCCAAATGTTTCAGAAAGGAGTGGCAAATTAATTGCACCGCGCCTGTCAACCGGCGCTGACGAGAACTGCCTGCTCATAGAAGCATCACGCCCGGCCACTTGAACACAACCGTCAGGGTGAAGCCTATGAACATCAGTCGACCCGTTCGTTTGACCTTCTGGATTCCGTTCGCGCTGTGCGCTCACGGCGCCATGGCCGCCGATCCGGCGGAAATCGATCCGCCGGTTCCGGAAGTCCCCAGCCTGCAATCCCTGCGCGGCATGCTGCCGCCGGATCCTTCGGGCACCGAGGGCGGACGCAAGGTCGACCTGATGACCGACTACGTGCTCAACCGCCAGGCGGCGATCCTGCTGGGCAAGGCGCTGTTCTGGGACATGGAGATCGGCAGCGACGGCGCCACCGCCTGCGCTTCGTGCCATTACCACGCGGGCGTCGACCACCGCATCACCAACCAGCTCAACCCCGGCCAGGCGCACACCGACCCCAACGTCGCGTCGATCTTCAACAAGCCGTTCGTGGCCTCCAACATTCCGGGGGACGTGGCGTCCTACGCCACCCTGTCCGGCGGCAAGGGCGGCCCGAACTACACGCTGAAGAAAACCGACTTTCCGACCCATGTGCTGAGCAATCCCCTGGAGCGCAATTCGCCCATCGTGTATTCGACCGATGACGTGGTCGGCTCCCAGGGCGTGTTCGACGCCAACTTCGTCAAGCCCAACCAGGCGCGGTTCGACAAGTGCACCCAGCAGCCGGACGGCATCTTCCAGATCGGCGGCGTCAACGTGCGCCGCAGCACCGGGCGCAACGCTCCGTCGGTGATCAACGCGGCCTTCAACGTGCGCAACTTCTGGGACGGCCGGGCCAACAACGTGTTCAACGGCTTCTCGCCGTTCGGCAACCGCGACCCGGACGCTGGCATCTACGTCACCGCCGGCAGCAGCGGCGTGGCGCAGAAAGTGAGGCTGGCACTCAACGACGCGTCCGCCGCCTCCCAGGCCGTGGGCCCGCCCGGCAGTGCGGTGGAGATGTCCTGCGGCGGCCGCACCTTCGCCGACATCGGCCGGCGCATGCTCGACACGCTGATGCTCAAGCAGCAGCGGATCTCGTCCACCGACTCGGTGCTGGCGCCGGTGTCCGGCGCACGCCGCCCGACCTACCGCGAGCTGATCAAGAACGCCTTCCAGCCGCGCCTGTGGAACGCCACGCAGAACGTGTTGGTGGGTGGTGCGCCGTATACGCAGATGGAGGCCAACTTTCCGCTGTTCTTCGGGTTGGCGATCCAGATGTACGAAGCCACGCTGGTGTCCGATCAGGCGCCCATCGACGCCTACCTGCAAGGCGACACGACGGCGATGAACGCCCAGCAGGTCGAAGGCATGAACCTGTTCCTCGGCAAGGGCAAATGCGTCAACTGCCACGGCGGCCCCGAGTTGACCAACGCCGCCAGCCGCCTGCTGATGCACCCGCGTGAACGCATCGAGCGGATGGTGATGGCGGACAACCTGACCACCCTCTACGACAACGGCTTCTACAACACCGGCGTGCGGCCGACGGCGGAAGACCTGGCCTTGGGCGGATCGGACGCGTGGGGCAATCCGTGGTCGTTCACCCGCCAGTACAACACCGTGCTGCAGGGCGGGCAGATTCCCGACCCGCTGAATGTCGATGTGTGCACCTTCGAGGCGCCGCTCAGCGCCGCGATCCCGTGCGACGCCACGCTCAAGCCGAACGTCGGTTTCCGCGATTCGGTCGACGGCGCCTTCAAGACGCCGACCCTGCGCAACATCGCGCTCACCGGGCCGTACTTCCACAACGGCAGCCGCGCGACGCTCAAGCAAGTGATGGAGTTCTACAACCGCGGCGGCGACCGGCGCGGGGAGGACGCCAACAACACCAGCGGCTTCGAGCACCCGGCGGTGAACCAGCACAACACCTCCAACCTCGACCCGGACATGACCGCGCTGAACCTGACGCCGGACGAGGTCGACGCGCTGGTGAAATTCATGGAAGTGGCCCTGACCGACCCGCGCGTCGCCTGGGAGCGGGCGCCGTTCGATCATCCGTCGCTGGTGCTCCCGCAGGGCCACGTCGGTGACGTGAACGCCGTGACCCAGCGGCCCGCCAGTCCGAAGGTGACGACCCGTCAGGCGGCGGACGCGACGATCAGCCTCAAGCCCTACGGCGCCGAAGGCCGGCGGCCGGAAGAAGGGCCGTTGCTGCCGTTCTACAACGATCTGTGAGGGAGATTGGCCAGCATGGCCACCAGGAATGGTGGCCATGCTGGCCCGCACGTCCGGCCGTTGTAAAAAACCTGAGTCCTGCGCTCAGAAATCGAGGGTTTCGGCCGTTAAAGAGACTGGCTGTGATGTGGATCACATTGTGTGTGCCCATCAGTCCACATTGCAGGCACAATGATATCTCTTTGCTATGACGGGTCGGAGCTTTACCCTTGCCGCGTTCTTCTGCTGTACGTTTCAGTCATTTCCTACCTTCACTGCTGTTGTTGCTCGCGGGGTTGGCGGCTGCGTACGTCAAAGACCTCAACGTGTTCTTCACTTCGCTGTTCAACGTGCTGCCGACCCTGGTGCTGTTGCTGGGCGGTTCGTACTGTGCGGTCTACCGTCGCCAGCGCGAACTGTTCCTGATGGTCACCGTGTACATCGCCTACTTTCTGCTCGACACCCAGACCGACTATTACCGCGACAACGGCCGGGTGCGCGAGGACGCGGCGGTGGTGTTCCATCTGGTCTGCCTGCTGCTGCCGCTGCTGTTCGGCCTGTTCGCCGCCTGGCAGGAGCGCACGCACCTGTTCCAGGACATGGTGGCGCGGTTCGCCGTGCTGCTTGCCTTCGGCAGCGTGGCGTTGGGCCTGGAGCAGAGTTATCCCCAGGCGCTGCTGATGTGGCTGTCGGAAATCCGCTGGCCGGCGCTGCACGGCGCGTGGATGAGCCTGATCCAGCTGTCGTACCCGGTGTTCCTGTCGGCCTTCCTGCTGCTGGCCTGGCAGTACTGGCGCAACCCGCGTCCGCTGCACGCCGCGCAGCTGGTGGGGTTGCTGGGCGTGTTCTGGATGTTGCCCAAGACCTTCATCCTGCCGTTCACCCTGAACATCATGTGCAGCCAGGTGATGCTGATGATCGCCGCCGCCGTTGCGCACGAGGCGTACCAGATGGCGTTCCGCGACGAGCTGACCGGCCTGCCCGGGCGCCGTGCGCTGAACGAGCGTATGCAGCGCCTGGGCCGCAACTATGTGCTGGCGATGACCGACGTCGACCACTTCAAGAAATTCAACGACACCCATGGCCACGACGTGGGCGACCAGGTGCTGCGGCTGGTGGCCAGCAAACTGTCGAAAGTCACCGGCGGCGGCCGGGCCTACCGCTACGGCGGCGAGGAGTTCGCCGTGGTGTTCGCCGGCAAGACCCTGGAGGAATGCCTGCCGCACCTGGAGCTCATCCGCGAGGCGATCGCCTCCTACAACATCCAGTTGCGCAACCAGGAGAACCGCCCCCAGGACGACCACCAGGGGCGTCAGCGCCGCGGCGGTTCCGGGGCGTCCAGCGTGTCGGTCACGATCAGCATCGGGGCGGCCGAACGCCTGGAGCAGCGTACGCCGGAAGAGGTGCTCAAATCCGCCGACCAGGCGCTCTACAGCGCCAAGGGCGCTGGGCGCAACTGCGTGATGGCGTTCGGGCAGACCCGCCGCGGCGCGGTGCGCACGGAGAATGCTGCGGGCTGACTGATGACGGCGCATTCAGCGCCTGTACATTGATTGTGGGGGCAGGGCGGCCGGCGGTAGGTTGAGGGCAAACCGCTGAAGGAGAAGCACCATGCCCGAGTACAAGGCCCCCTTGCGCGACATGCGCTTTCTGATCGACCACGTCTTCGGTTTCCATGCCCACTACGCGGCCCTCGGCGCCCACGACGCCAGCCCGGACATGGTGCATGCGATCCTCGAAGAGGGTGCGAAATTCTGTGAGAACGTGCTGGCGCCGCTCAACCGCAGCGGCGACGAAGAAGGCTGCCGTTTCGACAACGGAACGGTGACGACGCCCACAGGGTTCAAGCAAGCGTTCGCGCAGTACGTCGAAGGCGGCTGGCACGGGCTGGCGGCGGATCCGGCCTACGGCGGCCAGGGCCTGCCGAGCTCGCTGGGGCTGGCGGTCAGCGAGATGGTCGCCTCCAGCAACACCTCCTGGGGCATGTACCCGGGCCTGACCCACGGCGCCATGTCGGCGATCCACGCCCACGGCAGCGACGCACAGAAACAGACCTACCTGAACCCGCTCACCGCCGGCCGCTGGACCGGCACCATGTGCTTGACCGAAGCCCACTGCGGCACGGACCTGGGCCTGATCAAGACCCGCGCCGTGCCCCAGGCCGACGGCAGTTACGCGGTCACCGGCAGCAAGATCTTCATCTCCGCCGGCGAGCACGACATGAGCGCCAACATCATCCACCTGGTGCTGGCCAAGCTGCCGGACGCGCCGGCCGGCACCAAGGGCATTTCGCTGTTCATCGTGCCCAAGTTCCTGCCTGATGCGGCGGGGGAGGCGGGCGAGCGCAACGGTGTGACCTGCGGCTCCATCGAACACAAGATGGGCATCAAGGGGTCGGCCACCTGCGTGATGAACTTCGACGGGGCCAAAGGCTTTCTGATCGGCGAGCCGAACAAGGGCCTGAACTGCATGTTCACCATGATGAACCACGCGCGGCTCGGCACCGGCATGCAAGGCCTGTGTCTGGGAGAGGCGAGCTTCCAAGGCGCGGTCCGCTACGCCAACGACCGCTTGCAGATGCGCTCGCTGACCGGCGCCAAGGCACCGGACAGGCCGGCCGACCCGATCATCGTCCACCCGGACGTGCGGCGGATGCTGCTGACCATGAAAGCCTTCAACGAAGGCAACCGCGCCTTGACCTACTTCACCGCGCAGATGCTCGACATCGCCCACCTGAGCCGGGACGAGGCCGCCCGCCGCGAGGCAGAGGACCTGTTGGCGTTCCTCACGCCGATCTGCAAGGCGTTCATGACCGAGACCGGGCTGGAGGTGACCAACCACGGCATGCAGGTGTTCGGCGGCCACGGCTTCATCCGCGAATGGGGCATGGAGCAACTGGTGCGGGACTGCCGGATCGCGCCGATCTACGAAGGCACCAACGGCATCCAGGCGCTGGACCTGCTCGGGCGCAAGGTGCTCGGCAGCCAGGGCAAGCTGCTGCGCGGATTCACCCGGATCGTGCACAAGTTCTGTCAAGCGCACGCCGGCCATGCGCAGTTGGGCGGGTTCGTTGCGCAGCTCGATCAGCTCAACCGACAGTGGGGCGAATTGACTCTGCTGGTCGGCGGCGCGGCGATGAAGAACCCGGACGAGGTGGGTGCCGCGTCGGTGGACTATCTGATGTACAGCGGCTACATCGTCCTGGCTTACCTGTGGCTGCGCATGGCCCAGGTGGCCCAGGCGCAACTGGAGGCGGGCGAGGGCGACGGCGATTTCTGCCGGGGCAAGCTGGCCACCTGCGAGTTCTATTTCAAGCGCCTGCTGCCGCGCACCGCCGCTCATCGGGCCGCGGTCGAGGCGGGCAGCGATTGCCTGATGAAGCTGCCGGCGGAGCTGTTCTCGCTCTGACATCTCCTGTGGTTTGCTCCCGCTCGAGTGCGCAGCGCTGACTTTGGGTCGGCTGCGCTGTCGGCGGGAGCAAGCGCCCTCGCCACAAGGCCTTCACGTGCGGAATGCGGTGACCAAAAATTACATAATGGTCATCTGTTGACCCTATGTGTCGCAAAAGTTGTTGATGTACACTCCGGCTCAACGAAACCACCACTCCACGAATCACCTGTTTAGATCTGCGAGGTTTGCCATGGCTGACTACAAAGCGCCGCTGCGCGATATGCGCTTCGTCCTCAATGAAGTGTTCGAGGTCGCCAAGCTCTGGGCCGAACTGCCGGCGTTGGCCGAGACCGTCGACGCCGAGACCGTCGAAGCGATTCTCGAAGAGGCCGGCAAGGTCACCAGCAAAAGCATCGCGCCCCTGAGCCGGGCCGCCGACGAAGAAGGCTGCCGTTGGGCCGACGGTGCCGTCACCACGCCGGCCGGTTTCCCGCAGGCTTATCAGACCTACGCCGAAGGCGGCTGGGTCGGCGTCGGCGGCGATCCGGCCTACGGCGGCATGGGCATGCCCAAGGCCGTGTCGGCCCAGGTCGAGGAAATGGTCAACTCCGCCAGCCTCGCGTTCGGCCTGTACCCGATGCTGACCGCCGGCGCGTGCCTGTCGATCAACGCCCATGCCAGCGAAGAGCTGAAGGCCGCGTACCTGCCGAACATGTACGCCGGGGTCTGGGCCGGTTCCATGTGCCTGACCGAGCCGCACGCCGGCACGGACCTGGGCATCATCCGCACCAAGGCCGAGCCTCAGGCCGACGGCACCTACAAGGTCAGCGGCACCAAGATCTTCATCACCGGCGGCGAGCACGACCTGACCGAGAACATCATCCACCTGGTGCTGGCCAAGCTGCCGGACGCGCCGGCGGGCCCGAAAGGCATCTCGCTGTTCCTGGTGCCGAAGTTCCTGGTCAACGCCGACGGCAGCCTGGGCGCCCGCAATCCGGCCACCTGCGGCTCGATCGAGCACAAGATGGGCATCCAGGCCTCCGCCACCTGCGTGATGAACTTCGACGAAGCCGAAGGCTATCTGGTCGGCGAGCCGAACAAGGGCCTGGCCGCGATGTTCACCATGATGAACTACGAGCGTCTGGGCGTGGGCATCCAGGGCCTGGCCACCGGCGAGCGCTCCTACCAGAACGCCCTCGAATACGCCCGTGACCGCCTGCAGAGCCGTGCGCCGACCGGCGCGCAGAACAAGGACAAGGTCGCCGACCCGATCATCGTCCACCCGGACGTGCGCCGCATGCTGTTGACCATGAAGGCCTCGAACGAAGGCGGCCGTGCGTTCTCCACCTATGTGGCGATGCAACTGGACACCGCCAAGTTCAGCGAAGACGCCGCGACCCGCAAGCGCGCGGAAGACCTGGTGGCGCTGCTGACCCCGGTGGCCAAGGCGTTCCTCACCGACCTGGGCCTTGAGACCACCGTCCATGGCCAGCAGGTCTTCGGCGGCCATGGCTACATCCGCGAGTGGGGCCAGGAGCAACTGGTGCGTGACGTGCGCATCACCCAGATCTACGAAGGCACCAACGGCATCCAGGCGCTGGATCTGGTGGGGCGCAAGATCGTCGGCAGCGGCGGTGCGTTCTACAAGCTGTTCGCCGATGAGATGCGCCACTTCACCGCGACCGCCGACGCCGGTCTCGCCGAGTTCACCCAGCCGCTGAACGCGGCGGTCGATGTCCTCGACGAACTGACCGCCTGGCTGCTGGACCGCGCGAAGACCAACCCGAACGAAATCGGCGCGGCTTCGGTCGAGTACCTGCAAGCGTTCGGCTACGCCGCCTACGCCTACATGTGGGCACTGATGGCCAAGGCCGCGCTGGGCAAAGAGGCGCAGGACGATTTCTACGCGAGCAAGCTCGGCACCGCCCGGTTCTACTTCGCCCGCCTGCTGCCGCGGATCCACTCGCTGAGCGCTTCGGTGAAGGCCGGCAGCGAGTCGCTGTACCTGCTGGACGCGGCGCAGTTCTGAGTCAGCCACGTCATGTAAGCTTTCGCTTACATGACGTGCCGCTTTTCTCCCCTATGCGCAGATTGGATCCAGAGCTAATCTTCTTTCCATGGACGTCGCGCAGGAAGCGCAAAGCAACAACACGGACACGTAGGATTCTGCCAGGGTGGCGGAGTGAAATGGATGTCAGGGAAACAGTCTGCAAAGCCCCGCTTCGGCGGGGTTTTCTTATGCCCGCAGAAAAGTTTCCACCCCTCGCCTCAAGGCCTTTCGCGGACTACAGCGGATCGGCCTCACGCTGCATCACCTCTTCCAGCAAGGTTCGCAGCAAGCTCATCGAAGCCTGCTGGCGTTGCACGTCGCGACACACCAGCCCCACCGTCAGCGGCACCCGCGGTTCGCTGAGCGGCTTCCACAGCAGGCCCTGATCGTCGTACTCCTGCTGCGAACGGCCGGGCAGCACCGTCGCCAGCCGCGTGTGGTGCAGGCTGTCGAGAATCCCCACCATGTTGTTCAGTTCCGCCTGCACGTGCGGGCGTCGCCCGAGCCGGGTCAGTTGCGCCTGCCAGATCTGGCGGATCTGGAACTCTTCCCCCAGCAGCAACATCGGCAGTTCGGCGGCCTGGCTCATCGAGACTTTCTTGAATTCCCGCAACGGGTGATCCGCCGGGATGACCAGCGTGAGTTCATCTTCGTACAGCTTCACGCCATGCAACCCGGGCTGGCGCGGCGGCAAGTAGCTGATGCCGATGTCCAGCGAGCCGTTGAGCAGGCGCCGTTCGATCTCCAGCCCCGTCAGCTCATAGATCTGCACCACCAGATGGGGCTGGGCCTTGCGCACCCGTTCGAGCATCTGCGGCACCAGGCTGGTGTGCACGGTCTGCAGCACGCCGATGGCCAGGGTGCGCAGAGCCTGGCCCTTGAAGTTGCCCAGGGCTTCCCGGGCCCGCTGCAGGCCGTCGAGCAACGGCAGGGCGTGGTTGTACAGGGTGTGGGCGGCGAGGGTGGGCAGCAGGCGTTTGCTGCTGCGCTCGAACAGGGTGACGTCGAGGTGCTGTTCAAGCTGGCGGATCTGCTGGGACAGGGCCGGCTGGGAGATCGACAGCCGCTCGGCCGCCCGCCCGACATGACCTTCCTCGTAGACCGCGACGAAATAGCGCAGTTGTTTGAAATCCATAAGCGTTACTTATCGAAAATGCTGGTAAATCGAAATGGCCCGACGCCGGGAACCGGCCTAGTCTAACCGCATTCACAGGGCTTGCAGGGCCGGAAAGGGCAATGACCAGCGTTTGTTTCAACCGAGTTTGCATAGGCAGTTCAAAAAACCTCAAACGAGGTTTTTTCCAATGACGCTGTTCGGATTGCGGCGTCCGGCGCCGAGCCTCGATGACCTGGCTTTCGAAGCCGGGCAAACCGATGCCGGCGACGGCGTGGAGCGCCTGATGTCCGGCGTCGAGCGCCCGCAGCAGGTATTCGTGCGCGGCCAAGGCTCGTGGCTGTGGGACAGCAACGACCGCGCGTACCTGGACTTTTCTCAGGCCGGCGGCGCCAACAGCCTCGGCCACAGCCCTTCGGCCCTGGTCAAGGCCATCGCCGGCCAGGCCCAGGCCTTGATCAACCCCGGCTTCAACCTGCTCAACCGCGGCATGCTCAGCCTCGCCGAGCGCCTGTGCGCCGGCACCGCCAGCGATCAGGCCTACCTGCTCAACAGCGGCAGCGAAGCCTGCGAGGCGGCGATCAAGCTGGCGCGCAAATGGGGGCAGCGGCACCGCGGCGGCGCCTCGCGGATCATCGTGGCCCGCCAGGGTTGCCACGGCCGCAGCCTGGCGACGATCTCGGCCTCGGACAGCGCCAACCTGACCAACCGTTTCGCGCCGCTGCTGCCGGGTTTCGACCAAGTGCCGTTCAACGACCTGCCGGCCTTGCATGCGGCGGTGGACGCGCAGACCGTGGCGATCATGCTTGAGCCGATCCAGAGCGATGCCGGGGTGATCCCGGCCAGCGAGCATTACCTCAAGGGCGTCGAGCGCCTGTGCCGCGAACTGGGCATCCTGCTGATCCTCGATGAGGTGCAGACCGGCATCGGCCGCTGCGGCACGTTGCTCGCGGAGCAAACCTTCGGCGTGCGCGCCGACATCGTCGTGCTCGGCAAGGGGCTCGGCGGCGGTGTGCCGCTGGCGGCGCTGCTGGCGCGGGGCACCGCGTGCTGCTTCGACGCCGGCGAGCTGGGCGGCACCCATCACGGCAATGCGCTGATGACCGCCGCCGGCCTGGTGGTGCTCGACAGCGTGCAGGACCGCGCCTTTCTTCAGCACGTGAACGACAACGGCCAGCATCTGCGAGAAGGCCTGGCCCGGTTGGCCCATCGATACGGGCACGGCGAATTGCGCGGTCAGGGCCTGTTCTGGGGGCTGAGCCTGTCGGACGACTCGGCGGATGCTGTGGTCAAAGCCGCGCTGCATGAAGGCCTGCTGCTCAACGCGCCGCAACCGGACTGCCTGCGCTTCACCCCGGCGTTGACGGTCAGCCAGGCCAACATCGACGAGATGCTGGTTCGCCTGGCGCGGGCCTTCTCCCGGGTGCGCACCGCGCAGGTGCAATGCCGCAAAGGGATTGCCGTCTGAGCTGACGTTTCCCACCCGAATTCAAGAACCGTCTCGCGGTATAACGCACGCCTCACGCCTGATTCTTTTCGCGTGGGGCGTTTTTTTGTGCCGTGAGCGGCGATTGCACTGAACCCCTGACCCGGCGTGCAGGTCGATTGGCTTGTACGGCTTGAGCCGACCCCATCCCGAACAGGAGCTGCCCATGGACTTCATCCGCATCATCATCGCCATCATCCTGCCGCCGCTGGGGGTGTTCCTTCAGGTCGGATTCGGCGGCGCGTTCTGGCTGAACATTCTGCTGACGTTGTGCGGGTACATTCCGGGGATCGTGCATGCGGTGTACATCATCGCCAAGCGTTGAGCGCTACGGCGTCTGACTGACCCCATCGCGAGCCTGCCCGCGATGGGGTCAGTCCATCGAATCCATCACCCGCCGATAGAACGCCCACTCCTGCTCCAGCGCATGGGCCTGGTTCGCGGCGCGGCGGAAGCCGTGGCGCTCATCGGCGTAATAGTGCGCCTCGACCGGAATGCCGTTGCGCTCAAGCGCCGCCACCATGTCGCGGGTCTGCTGCGGCACCACGACCGCATCCAGTTCGCCCTGAAAGAAAATCACCGGCACACCGATGTTGCCCGCATGCAGCAGGGGCGTGCGGGCGGCGTAGCGTTCGGCGTCCCGCTGCGGATCGCCGATCAGCCAGTCCAGGTAATCGCCCTCGAACTTGTGGGTCGCCCGGCCCAGCGCCAGCGGATCGCTGACTCCGTACAGGCTGGCGCCGGCGCGGAACACCCGGTGGAACGCCAGGGCGCACAAGGTGGTGTAGCCGCCGGCGCTGCCGCCTCGGATAAAGGCGCGTTCGCCGTCGATCATGCCGCGTCCGGACAGATGCGCCACCACCGCGCAGGCATCCTCGACGTCCACCTCGCCCCAGTTCAGGTGCAGGGCCTGCCGATATTCACGGCCGTAACCGCTGCTGCCCCGGTAGTTGAGGTCGGCGACGGCGAAGCCGCGTTGCGCCCAGTACTGGATGCGCGGATCGAGAATCGGGTAGCAGGCTGACGTCGGGCCGCCGTGGATGAACACCACCAACGGCGGCCGTGCGTCGCCGTTGGTGGCCGGATAGAAGAAACCGTGGGCCTCCCCGCCGCCGCTGGGGTAGCGCAGGGTCTGCGGTCGGCTGATGCGTTCGGCGGGCAGCGGCGCAGCGCCGCCGGCCAGTACCGTTACCTCGTGCGAGGTTCGGTCGATGGCGATGACCGCCGACGGGCTCACGGGGGAGGCGGCGATGGCGTAGATGAAACGCTCATCCAGCGCGAGATGACGGAAGCGGCTGTAAGCGCCGGTGAAGTCTTCGCCGGCGAGTGCCAAACGACCGAAGCCGCCTTCGCTCCAACTGGCCAGAAACGTCTCGCCCTGCGGCAGCCACGTGCAGCCGCCCATCTGCCAGGGCGCCGGGGCGTGGTCGGCCTCGGCGCTGGCCAATGGCTGCAGGCCGTCTGCGGACTCGACCCATGGCTGCCAATGCCCGCCACGGTCGGTCAGGCACCCCAGCCGTCCGTCAGCATCGAAGCGCGGTTGCTGGACCGACTCTTCTGGCCCGTCCCCGGCGAGGCATCGTGCCGCGCCAACTCCCTGCGCCGTGCGTTCGGCCACCATCAACCGGGTCGACGTCCACGGCTGATGCGGCCGGCTCCATTCGATCCAGGCCAGACGCCGGCCGTCGGGGCTCACGACCGGAGCGGCGTAGAAGTCCGCGCCTTCGGCCAGCACCTTTCGGTGGCCGTCAGCCAGTTCGACGGACACCAAGCGGTGCCGGTCGCGCTGTTCTTCGACCGCCAGCACCTGGCCACCGTAGAAACCCAGGTCGCCATAGCGGCACTCGCCGGAGGTCAGCGCCTCGGGCGCCCCTTCCGGCGTTTGGCGGTAAAGCTGCTGATCCGCCTCGTTGACGAACACCACCCCGTCATCCGTCAGGCAGAACGCCCCGCCGCCGTATTCGTACACGCGGCTGCGCACGCTGAACCCGGGCGGGGTCAGGCATCGGGCCTGCCCGTCCCGCCAGTGCCAGATCCGGCATGCGGCGTCTTGGGGACGGTATTCGTTCCAGAACAGGCCAAGGGCGCCCAGTTGCAGTTCGGCGAAATCCACCCCGGCGGTGACGGCGGCGGTGGCGCTGAACGGTTCAGCCCTTGGCGATGAGGCGCGAGTTTCGTTCATTGCGAAAGGCCAGTTGATCGATGGTCTGGGTGGCGTGCTCGGCCTCTTCGCGGGCGGCCAGGATCACGCCGTGGTGTTCGGACTTGCTGCACACCGGGTCGGCGTTGCTCGCATCGCCGGTGAGCATGAAGGCCTGGCAGCGGCAGCCGCCGAAGTCCTGTTCCTTCTCGTCGCAGGAGCGGCACGGCTCGGGCATCCAGTCGTAGCCGCGAAAGCGGTTGAAGCCGAACGAGTCGTACCAGATGTGCTGCATGCTGTGGTCGCGCACGTTGGGGAACTGCACCGGCAACTGCCGGGCGCCGTGGCAGGGCAGGGCCGTGCCGTCCGGCGTGACTGTCAGGAACAGGCTGCCCCAGCCGTTCATGCAGGCCTTGGGGCGTTCTTCGTAGTAGTCCGGGGTGACGAAGATCAGCTTGCACGGATGCCCTTCGGCCTCCAGTTTGGCGCGGTACTCGTTGGTGATGCGCTCGGCGCGCACCAGTTGCTCGCGGGTCGGCAGCAGGCCGACGCGGTTGAGCTGCGCCCAGCCGTAGAACTGGCAGGTGGCGAGCTCGACGAAATCCGCCTCCAGCGCCAGGCACAGCTCGATGATGCGGTCGATCTTGTCGATGTTGTGCCGGTGGGTGACGAAGTTGAGCACCATCGGATAGCCATGGGCCTTGACCGCCCGGGCCATCTCCAGCTTCTGGGCGAAGGCCTTCTTCGAGCCGGCCAGCAGGTTGTTCACCTGCTCGTCGCTGGCCTGGAAGCTGATCTGGATGTGGTCGAGGCCGGCTTTCTTGAAGTCACTGATCTTCTGCTCGGTGAGGCCGATGCCCGAGGTGATCAGGTTGGTGTAGAAGCCCAGCTTGCGCGCCTCGCCGATCAGTTCGGCGAGGTCCTGGCGCACCAGCGGTTCGCCCCCGGAAAAGCCCAGTTGCGCCGCGCCCATCTCCCGCGCCTCGCGGAACACCTTGAGCCACTGTTCGGTGCTCAGTTCCTGGCCCTGCTGCGCGAAGTCCAGCGGGTTGGAGCAGTACGGGCATTGCAGCGGGCAGCGGTAGGTCAGCTCGGCGAGCAGCCACAGCGGCAGGCCGACCTCGGGTTTGGGCGGCACCTGCACCGACGGTTCAGGCAAGGGTGATCCAGTGCTCTGCACGGGCGACCTCCATGAATTGCTCGATGTCGTCACCGAGCTCCGGCACGCCGGGGAACTGCAGCGCGAGGGTGGCGATGATCGCGGCGACATCCCGCTCGCCATCGATCAGGCCGCCGATCAGCGCGGCACTGTCGTTGAGCTTGATCATGCCCTCGGGGTACAGCAGCACGTGGCCTTTCTGCGCCGGTTCGTACTGGAAACGGTAGCCGGGACGCCAGTGCGGGGTCAGGCTGCGGTCGAAGCTCATAGGGTGATTCCTTTATGCCAGACCCGTTCTCCGGTCACGCTGTGATACGGCGGGCGGTTCAGTTCGTAGGCCATGCTCATGGCGTCGAGCATGCTCCAAAGGATGTCCAGTTTGAACTGGAGAATCTCCAGCATGCGCTCCTGGCCCTCGCGGGTCTTGTAGTGCTCCAGGGTGATCGCCAGGCCGTGCTCCACGTCCCGGCGCGCCTGGCCCAGGCGGGTGCGGAAGTATTCGTAGCCGGCCGGGTCGATCCACGGGTAATGCTGGGGCCAGCTGTCGAGGCGCGACTGGTGGATCTGCGGCGCGAACAGCTCGGTCAGCGAGCTGCTGGCGGCTTCCTGCCAACTGGCGCGGCGGGCGAAGTTGACGTAGGCGTCGACCGCGAAGCGCACGCCGGGCAGCACCAGTTCCTGGGAACGCAGTTGATCCGGGTCGAGGCCGACCGCCTGGCCCAGGCGCAGCCAGGCCTCGATGCCGCCGTCTTCGCCGGGCGCGCCGTCGTGGTCGAGCAGGCGCTGGATCCACTCGCGGCGGATTTCGCGGTCCGGACAGTTGGCCAGGATCGCCGCGTCCTTCAGGGGAATGTTCACCTGATAGTAGAAGCGGTTGGCGACCCAGCCCTGGATCTGCTCACGGGTGGCCCGGCCTTCATACATCGCCACGTGGTACGGGTGATGGATGTGGTAGTAGGCGCCCTTGGCGCGCAGCGCCGCCTCGAATTCGGCGGGGGACATCGGGGTGTCGCTCATGTCGGTTCTCCGGGAACAACCGTTGGATTCTTGGGTGCCGGTCAGGACGCCTTCGCCGGTCAGCCAGCTGCCACAGGTTTTGTGTGTATCACGGAACCTTGTGGGAGCTGGCTGGCCAGCGATGATGCCATCAACTAGAGCACCAGGCTCATGCCGTCATAGGCCACTTCGACCTCACGCCGCGCCAGCTCCGCCCGCTCCGGCGAATCCTCGTCGAGGATCGGGTTGGTGTTGTTGATGTGGATGAGCACCTTGCGCTGCTTAGGCAATTGCTCCAGCACTTCGAGCATGCCGCCGGGGCCGTTCTGGGCCAGGTGGCCCATCTCGCGGCCGGTGCGGGTGCCGACGCCGCGGCGCTGCATCTCATCGTCGTCCCACAGCGTGCCGTCCACCAGCACGCAGTCGCTGCCGGCCATGATCGCCAGCAGCGGCGCATCGACCTTGCCCAGCCCCGGAGCGTAGAACAGCTTGCCGCCGGTGTTCAGGTCTTCAACGATCAGGCCGATATTGTCGCCCGGGTGCGGGTCGAAGCGGTGCGGCGAATACGGCGGCGCGGCGCTGCGCAGGGGCAGCGGGGTGAAGCGCAGGTTCGGGCAGGCGGCGATGGTGAAGCTCTGGTCGAGCTCGATGCGGTTCCAGTCCAGGCCGCCGTTCCAGTGCTTGAGCATGTTGAACAGCGGGAAACCGGTGCTCAGGTCTTCGTGGACCATGTCCGTGCACCAGACCTGATGCGGGCAACCTTCGCGCAGGCTGAGCAGGCCGGTGGTGTGGTCGATCTGGCTGTCCATCAGGATGATCGCGCCGATGCCGGTGTCGCGCAGGGCCCGGCCCGGCTGCATCGGGGCGAAGCCCTGGAGCTGGGCGCGGATGTCCGGCGAGGCGTTGCACAGCACCCAGTTCACGCCGTCATCGGAGATCGCGATGGACGATTGGGTGCGGGCCCGGGCGTTCAGGCTGCCGTCGCGAAAGCCGGCGCAGTTGACGCAGTTGCAGTTCCACTGCGGAAAACCGCCGCCGGCGGCCGAACCCAGAATCTGGACAAACATGAGCGCTCCATCATTTCAACGCGGATAACAAAACGCCCCGGCGGGCCGAGGCGTTGCACTGCTGTGTTCTGCCTGGGGCAGGACTCAGCGGCTGGCGAAGTACATGGTGACTTCGAAGCCGATGCGCAGGTCGGTGTAGGCCGGTTTGGTCCAGGACATAAGGTGACTCCTCAATGGTTTCGGGTGGTTGAGACAGCGCTATCCATAGGTATAGTCCACGGCAGCGCGATGACGTTCAAAATAGTTAGGCGGCTATGTTACTCAAAATTTCAGAGGCTTTGCCCGTGAATCTGCGAGAAAGCTCATTGCAGCTCAGGTAATGATCATTTTGCCGTTCGCCACGGCGCACCCGGCGAAGGGCTGTCGGCCAGGCAGCGCCAGCCGCCTTCGGCGCTGATCAGGCGCTGCGCGGCGTCGGTCAGGGCCACACGGTTCGTCTCGCCGATGGCGCAGGCCAACTGCGCCAGATAATCCGACGGATGGCCGGCCAGCCTGGCCTGCCACAGCAGTTCGGCGGCGTCCTTCAGGGCGAGGCCGTTGACGTCGAACTGATCGGCCAGCGCCTGGCGCTGTTGCCGGAACGCTTGATCGTCAAGGCTTTCGGTAAGCGCCGCAAGCGCGTCCATGAACTGCCGGATGTGTTCGAGCAACCCGGCAGGCGCAACGCTCGGCGACTGCACGCCGAACAGCAGCCCGGTCTGGCCGTGCACCGAGCGGATCCCGCTGAACACCGCATAACCCAATTGCAGCTCGACCCGCAGGCGTTGGTAGAACGGCGTCTGGCCAATGTGGGCCAGCAGGCGCCAGGCTGCTTCGTCGTCGAGTCCGTGGCGGGCGGCCGGGCAGAACAGCAGCAGCGCATGCTCGCGGGACGCGGTATCGATGTGAGTCCAGAGCCGTTCGCCGTTGATCGCCGGCTGCGGCGGCAATTGATTGTCCGCGGTGCCCGGAATGCGGCTCAGGGCCAGGCCCATGGCCGACTGGGTCCTGGCGTTGAGGCCGAGGGCCAGACCGTCCCAGCGCGCCGTTGTCCACAGGTGCGCGGCGTCGTCAGCGCTGCCGACGGATTCCAGGCCTTGCTCCGGCAACGCCTTGAGCAACTGGCGGATCGGCATCAATGGCCTCTCCGGTTCGGCCGGCGGGGCATCGCCGTCCGTTTGCGTCAGCGTTTGCAGCGCAGATTCGAGGACCGCCGGCATCGGCTCCTGCAGGCCGGTGAGTTTCAGCAGCCATTGATTCCCCGTTGTCGCGAAGGTCAGCTCGACCCCGGCCTGACGCGCGTCCTCGCCCACGTCTTGCAGAGCCCGTTGCAGCCTCGCCGGCAGCCCTTCGGCCGGGGCCGATGCGAGCACCCAGCGCACAAACACCGCGCCTTCTTCGCCGGTATCCGGCAAGGCCTGGCTGAACTGCATCGCCGAGCGTTCCCGGCGGCTGCGCGAGCGATCCTGGGCAAAGGTGCGCAGGCCGCGGTGGGCGCTGGTCTGGCCGCGGATCAGGTTGGCGTTGGCCAGCGGCGGCGCTTCACGCAAGAACGGATTGGCGGCGGGCAGATGCCAACGGTCGCTGAAGTTATCCACAACGCCGAGCTGGCGCAGGAGTTGTCCGAGCGCAGCGGCGCCGGCATCGGACAGGCTGCTTTCCGATTGCTCGCTGTCCGCCTGCGCCGATTGCAGCGCGCCGCTGACCTGTTGCCGGCGTTGCAGCAGCGTCGCGTATTCCTGGCGCAATGCCGGCCAGTCCCGCTGCGCGGCAAAGAAGCTCAACCAGTCGTGCAGCGTTTCGACGAGGGCTTCTGCACCCGTGGCGGGAGTGCTGAACTGCACATGCAGCAAGGCTTGCCCGCCGAAGCGGTACAGCGGCTCGGCCTTCAGGGCTTGCGCCAATCCCTGATGGCGCAGGTGGGCGAGCAGCCCGCCGGGTTTGGCGCTGTTCAGCCAATGGCAGAGGAACGCCATCGCTTCGGCGGATCCGTCCGGCAGATCCTCAAGAGCGAACAACTGGTGAAGCACTCCTTCACCGACCTGTTGATAACTTTTCGCCGAGCCAGCCACCAAGGGTACGGGAGGCGTTTGCGCAACCTTATCCCCAACCGGCAGCGCCGCGTCGAACTGCCGGGCCAGGGCCAGCAGCGCGTCGAGGCTCTGCGGGCCGACCAGGCTCAGGGTCATCTGGCCGGTGCGATAGAACCGCTGATGGAAGGCCTTCAGCGCCTGCTGAAATTTCGCCTGGGGCACCGGCAGGCTGTCCCGATTGCCGGCATGGAAGCCGCGCAGCGGATGGTCGGCCGCCAGACCTGCATACAGCGCCTGTTGCTGCTGGGCTGCCGCATCCTGCGACCAGGCGACGAATTCCGCGTGCAGCACTTCCCGTTCGCGCAACTGATCGTCCGGATTCATGCGGGGATGGGCGAGCATGTCCGACAGACGCTCAAGCCCTTCGCTGAAGGACGCAGTCGGTAGCTCAATGAAAAAGTCCGTGGTGCGTTCGCGGGTGCTGGCGTTCACCTGGCCGCCGTGGCGCTGCACGTAGGCCATCAACCCCTGCTGCGCGGGAAAGCGCTCGGTGCCGAGAAACAGCAGATGCTCCAGGAAATGCGCCATGCCCGGCCATGCCAACGGCACGTCATGGCTGCCGGCGGCCACCCGCAGCACGGCGGCGCTGCGCGTCAGGCCGGGCACGTGGCGCAGGGTCACGCGCAAGCCGCTGGCCAGGGTTTCGGTGTGGGGGCGGGAATGAGTCGGCGCAGGCATGGGCACTTCCAGAACGGTGAGGTGCCCATGCTAGCGGATTACGCAGGGTCAGCGTTTGTTCAGTGCGTCGTACAGCTCGGGGCGACGGTCGGTGAAGTAGCGGTTGGCGGCGCGGGAATCGGCCATCAGGCGCCGGTCCAGTTCGCCGACGATCAAGGCTTCGTCCAGGCCGGCCTGGGCGATGCGGCTGCCGTCCGGCGCGGCGATGCTGCTCTGGCCGCAGTAATGGATGTCGCCTTCGTGGCCGCAGTAATTGGCGTAGGCCACGTAGCACTGGTTTTCGAAGGCGCGGGCACGGACGGTGACGTCGGCGATGAAGTCGTACGGCACCATGTTCGCCGTCGGCACCAGGATCAGCTCGGCGCCTTGCAGGGCCAGGCGCCGGGCGTTCTCCGGGAACTCCACGTCGTAGCAGATCAGGAAACCGAGCTTCCAGCCGTTGAGCTCGACGATGGGAAACTCATCTTCGCCGGGGCTGAACATCGACCGGTCGAGATCGCCGAACAGGTGCGTCTTGCGGTAGTTGCACAGGCGTTCGCCCTGGGCGTCGATCAACTGCACGGCGTTGTAGATCTGCCCGTCGGCGGTGCGCTCCGGATAGCCGTAGAGGATCGCCAGGCCGGCGGCCTTGGCGATCCGTCCGATCTGTTGCGCCCATTCGCCGTTGTAGACCTCGGCCAGCGTGCCGACCGCTTCCTGGCCGATGTTGTAGCCGGTCATGAACATCTCCGGCAGCACCAGCAGGTCGGCGCCCTTGGCCTCCATCGCCACTCGCTGGAGGCGCTGCAGGCTCGCGGCCGGTTCCAGGGGCAGCGGCGGACATTGGTAAAGGGCTACACGCATCGGGGGTTCCTCTTACTCAGGCAGGGCGACAGGGCCGATGTCTTTGAACACATCACCCGGGCCCGGGTTCTCTTTATGTGTGGCGCCGCCGAAGTGTTTCATGATTCCCCACACCGCGTTGAGCGAAGTCTGCACCGCGCCTTCGACCCACGCCGGGGTCCACGACACGTCGTCGCCTGCGATGAAGATCCCGCGCTGCTCGGCCGGCATCTCGTCCTGCATGAAGTGCGCGTACATGCGCTGGTTGTAGCGGTAGTGGCCGGGCAGGGCGCCTTTGAAGGCACCGAGGAAGTGCGGGTCGGCTTCCCACGACACGGTGATCGGATCGCCGATGATGCGCGAGGCGATGTCGACCTTCGGGTAGATCTTCTTCAATGCATCCAGCGCCAGTTTCACGCGCTTTTCCACCGGGTGCGGGAGCATCTTCAGCGCATCGCTCATCCACGAGTACGACAGGCAGATCACGCCCGGCTTGTCGTCGCCGTTGTCGAACAGGTACGTGCCGCGGGTGAGGCGGTCGGTGAGGGTCATGCTCATCAGGTCGCGGCCGGTTTCCGGATCCTTGTCCTTCCAGAACGGCCGGTCGACCATCACGAAGGTTTTCGACGACTGCATGTAGCGGGTGCGGTCGAGGGCCATCCACATCTTTTGCGAGAACAGGGTCTCTTCGCACTCGATCTGGGTGGTCAGCAGCCAGCTCTGGCAGGTGGTCAGCACGGCGGCGTATTCCCGGGTGTCGCCGTTGTTGTCGGTGACGGCGAAACGGCCGCCCGGCGCGTGGGCGATCTTCTTCACGCCCGAACGCGGCGCGCCGCGGTGCAGCGACTTCAGGCTGGTGCCTTGCGGCCAGTGCACGCAGCGCTCCGGCACGTGCCGCCAGATGCCCTGAGGCACCTGTTCGACGCCGCCGACCACCAGGTGCTGGTGATCGTCGCAGTTGGTCATCACCACGCGGAAGATTTCCAGCATCGAGTTGGGGAAGTCCGAGTCCCAGCCGCCGGTGCCGAAACCGACCTGGCCGAACACTTCGCGGTGGTGGAACGACAGTTTGGCGAAGGCCTTGGACGTGGCGACGAAGTCATAGAAGGTGCGGTCGTCCCACAGCGGCACGAGGGTGTTCCACAGCTCTTTGAGGCGCGGCACGTCGCGGTCGCGGATCGCCTGCTGGATCTCGCCGAAGCGCGCGCCGTCTTCCAGGGCGTCTGCCCAGGCGTCGGCCACTTCCTGGAACAGTGCAGGAAGATCCGCCAGTTTCTGTGCGTAATGGGTTTTGCCTTCCAGGTCGATCACGGTGCTGCCGGAGGCCGGCGTCAGCGGGTTGGGGAAGGGCTTGGTTTCCAGGCCGAGCTTGTCGACATAGTGGTAGAACGCGGTGGACGACACCGGGAAACGCATCCCGCCCAGTTCCGCGACGATGCCGTCGGTGCCGTTGAACGCCTGGGAGCGCAGGCGGCCGCCCAGCTTCGAGGCCTCGTAGACCACGGGCTTGAGGCCCAACTTCATCAGCTCGTAGGCGGCCACAAGCCCGGCGATGCCGGCGCCGACGATCGCCACTTCCGCGCCGTGGTGCTGCTCAGGAATGCTGCCCAGGCCGGCTGGGTGTTCGATCCAGTCGTCGAAGGCGAATGGGAAGTCCGGGCCGAAGATGGTGACCGGCTTTTTACCGTCTGCAGGATGGCGATTGTTCTTGTTCATGGCTGACCTTGCTGGCGACCCGACGCCGGATGCGCGTCTGAGTATAGGAAAAGATGCCGGCCATTCTAGGGAGCGCAGAACACGTTAATAAGACGCAAAGTGTCGTCGTTATGCTGATTCATCAGTCGATATGACGAAGCTGGTGTGCATAGTGAGCAAAACAGGAGCGAGCCTGCTCGCGATGAGGCCCGACCGCACGACCGAAATGCCGAACCCGACGGTCAAACCGGCTGCCCCCGGTCGATCTTGCTGCTCAGGATGATCGACGTGGTCGTCTTCTCCACCCCGTCCACGCTGCCGATCTGGTCGAGCAACTGATCCAGTTGCTCCGGCGAGTCGGTGCGCAGCCACGCCACATAATCAAATTCGCCACTCACCGCACACAGCTGTTGCACCTGCGCCATGGCGCTGAGCCGGCGCAGCACCTCTTTGCCGGAGCGCGGCTGCACGGTGATGCCCACGTACGCCTGCAATCCGCCGTCCACCACCCGCTGGCCCAGGCGCACGCCATAACCGGTGATGACCTTGGCCTTTTCCAGCCGCGCCAGCCGCGACGTCACGGTGGTGCGGGCGATGCCCAATTGCCGCGCAAGCATCGCCACGCTTTCGCGGGCGTTGATTTGCAGGGCGGCGATCAGCTGGCGGTCGATTTCGTCGAGCACGGGCGGGCGGATGTCAGGCAAAGGGCGTCTCCAGGGGCGCGGACGGATGGGCTGCATGTTACAGATTCAGGCGCGAGAACGCTTACGGCCGATAATCGAACGGTTTTTTGGACTGTCTGGTTCATTTCTATTGCGACAAATTGCCATAAGTAACCGTCCGGTACATTATTCCGCCCTTGTCACAAATGGGAACAACGTCCGACATGAACGATTCTGGGGCTGCCGCCGGCAGCAAATGGCTGCTGCGCGGTCTGGGTGTGTTGATTGCCTTGATCGGGCTCGGTCTGGCCGGCGGCGGTGGCTGGCTCGTCGCCTTGGGCGGCAGCGGGTACTTTCTGCTGATGGGCCTGGCGATGCTGGTGTCCGGGGCAATGATCGCCCGTGGCCAACGGCAAGGGGCATGGCTGTACGGCGTCGCGTTGATCCTCACCGTGATCTGGGCACTGTGGGACGCTGGCCTGGAATACTGGCCGCTGGTTTCCCGGGTGCTGACCTTCGCCGTGATCGGCTTCGTTGTGGCGCTGGTCTACCCGACGCTGGCGCGGGTCTCCGGTGCCAAGGCAGGGCGGGGCGCCCACGGGCTGGCGGGCGTGCTGGGCGTCGGCATCGTCGCGGCCCTGGCCTACATGTTTGTGCCGACCCACGTGGTCGAAGCCTCCAGCGTGCCGGCCGTCACCCCAGTCACGCCGGGCACGGAGCAGAAGGACTGGGCCCATTGGGGCAACACCACCGCCGGCAACCGCTTTGCCGCGCTGGACCAGATCAACAAGGCCAACGTCGACAAGCTCCAGGTGGCCTGGACCTTCCACACCGGCGACATCCCGCAGAGCACCGGTGCCGGCGCCGAAGACCAGAACACGCCGCTGCAGATCGGCGACACGGTCTACGCCTGCACCGCCTACGGCAAGGTCTTCGCCCTCGATGCCGACACCGGCACCCAGCGCTGGAAGTTCGACCCTCAGGGCAGCGCACCGAACTGGCAGCGATGCCGGGGATTGGGTTACTTCGAAGCGCCTTCAGACGGGTCGGCCGCTGCCCCGGCAGCCTGTGCGAAACGTCTGTTCCTGCCGACCGGCGATGCGCGCCTGATTGCGATCAACGCCGAAACCGGCGAGCCCTGCGCCGACTTCGGCGACAAAGGCACCGTCGACCTGAAAACCGACATGGGCGACGTCAAACCGGGTTACTACCAGCAGACCTCGACCCCGCTGGTGGCCGGCGACGTGGTGATCATCGGCGGCCGCGTGGCCGACAACTACTCCACGGGCGAGCCGCCGGGCGTCATCCGCGCCTACGATGTGCGCAGCGGCGAGCTGGTGTGGGCCTGGGATCCGGGCAACCCGAACATCACCAAACGCCCGCCGCCCGGTGAGACCTACACCCGCGGCACGCCGAACGTGTGGTCGGCCATGTCCTACGACGCCAAACTCGGACTGGTCTACCTGCCGACCGGCAACGCCACACCAGACTTCTTCGGCGGCCAGCGCACCGAGTTCGACGACAAGTGGAGTTCCTCCATCGTCGCCCTCGACGTGAAGACCGGTCAGGTGCGCTGGCACTTCCAGACCACCCATCACGACCTGTGGGACTTCGACCTGCCGGCCCAGCCGCTGCTGTACGACCTGCCGGACGATCGGGGCGGCACGCAGCCGGCGCTGGCGCAGGTGACCAAGCAGGGCGAGATTTTCTTGCTCAACCGCGAGACCGGCAAACCGATCGCCCGCGTCGAGGAACGCAAGGTGCCGCAAGGCAACGTGCCCGGCGAACGCTACTCGCCGACCCAGCCGTTCTCGGTGGAGATGCCCTCCATCGGCAACCAGACCCTGACCGAATCAGACATGTGGGGCGCCACGCCGTTCGATCAACTGATGTGCCGCATCCAGTTCAAGGGCATGCGCCACGAAGGCGTCTACACCCCGCCGGGCATGGATCGCGCCCTGCAGTTCCCCGGCTCCCTCGGGGGCATGAACTGGGGCAGCGTGTCGGTGGATCCGAACTCCCATTACCTGTTCGTCAACGACATGCGCCTGGGCCTGGCCAACTACATGATCCCGCGCAACCGGATCGCCGCCGGCGCCAGCGGCATCGAGATGGGCGTGGTGCCGCAGGAAGGCACCCCGTTCGGCGCGATGCGCGAGCGCTTCCTGTCGGCGGCGGGCATTCCGTGCCAGAAGCCGCCGTTCGGCACGATGTCCGCCATCGACCTGAAGACCCGCAAACTGGTCTGGCAAGTGCCGGTCGGCACCGTGCAGGACACAGGCCCCTTGGGCATCCGCATGCACCTGCCGATCCCGATCGGCATGCCGACCCTGGGCGCCTCGCTCGCCACCCAGTCCGGCCTGCTGTTCTTCGCCGGCACCCAGGACTTCTACCTGCGCGCCTTCGACACCGGCACCGGCGACGAAATCTGGAAATCCCGCCTGCCGGTGGGCAGCCAGTCGGGGCCGATGACCTACGTGTCGCCCAAGACCGGAAGGCAGTACATCCTGCTGACGGCGGGCGGGGCCCGGCAGTCGACGGATCGGGGGGATTATGTGATTGCGTATGCGTTGCCGCGGTGAGGGCTGAGACGCAGACATGAAAAAGCCGCGCATTCGCGCGGCTTTTTGGTGTCTGGTGGGCCCACACGGACTCGAACCGTGGACCAAAGGATTATGAGTTGCCTGGAGACGCTGCAAACCCAGTGAAACCGTGCGTAGCTTAGCGTAGGCATAGTTAGCTGGAAGTAACGTGGTTACTGGTGTTTAACGCAATTTGGCAAAATGGGTGGAAGCTGGGCACTGTACCGCCAGTGTATTGTTTTTTGTACCGCGGAGCGGTCAGGTTTTTCGGCCATGACGTTGTTCTCCTGGTAAAAATGTGATCAAGGTTGTTGCAAGGTGGCAATTACACCACCTAAGATGCCCGCCTTCTCTCACCCGACAGCAAAGGAGGTACATCATGCAACAGTTGATCACCCTTTGCAGGTCGCGCCTGGCTTGATCGCATTCGCCGCTACTCGTTAGCGGTACCGCAACGCCCGGCCTCTGGCCTGCCAATCCGAACATCTTTTTGTTTCAACCCATCAGGATTGGACTATGGGCACTTGCATTCGCAATTTGTCCGACGGCGCCGTATTGGTCGCCGCGGACGACACCTGGATCGAAGGAAAAGCGATCCAACAACTCGAAACCACCGCTCGCCTAGGGGGCATGCATCGGGTGGCCGGCATGCCGGACCTGCATCCGGGGCGTGGCTATCCGGTCGGCGCGGCATTCTTTTCCGTGGGGCGTTTGTACCCGGCGCTGGTCGGCAATGACATCGGCTGTGGCATGGCGCTGTGGCGCACGGACATCCCGACCGCCAAGCTGCATCTGGACAAACTGGAGAAACGCCTCGGCAACCTCGACCTGCCGCTCGACGAGACGTGGCAGGAGGCCGTCGCCAGCTTCGGTTTGCCTGCCACGGGGCACGAGCGTTCTCTAGGCACCATTGGTGGTGGTAACCACTTCGCCGAGCTGCAGCAACTCGATGAAAACTACGACGATGCGGCCCTGGCAGCCTTGGGCATCGAGCACAAACACCTGCTGTTGCTGGTGCACAGCGGCTCGCGTGGTTTGGGCGAGGCGATCTTGCGTGAGCAGGTCGACCTGTTCGGTCATCACGGACTGGAGGCGGGCAGCGAGGCCAGTACTCATTACCTGGGCCGGCACGATGGCGCGCTGCGTTTTGCCGAAGCCAACCGTCAATTGATTGCCCGGCGCATGCTCGACCGCTTGCGTGCCGATGGCGATGTACTGCTCGACATCCACCACAACCTGGTGTCGCCAGCGCAGGTCGACGGGCTCGATGGTTGGCTGCATCGCAAAGGCGCCACACCGTCGGATCAGGGGGCGGTGGTGATCCCTGGTTCGCGCGGCGACTACAGCTACTTGGTACAGCCGATCGCCGACGAGCGCAGCCTGTTGTCCCTGGCCCATGGCGCCGGACGCAAATGGATGCGCAGCGAGTGCAAGGATCGCCTCGCCTCGCGCTACAGCGTCGAGCAACTGAGTCGTACGGCACTAGGCAGCCGCGTGATCTGCGCCGACCGGGCGCTGATCTACGAGGAAGCGCCGGAGGCCTACAAGGCTATCGACTCGGTGGTGGGTGCCTTGCGTGAAGCGGGGTTGGTTCGCGTGCTGGCACGACTGAAACCGGTGCTCACCTACAAGACGCGCGGAGGGTGCTGCTGATGATCCTACTGCAACTCTCGGCGGCTCAGGGGCCGGAAGAATGTGCCCTGGCAGTGGCCAAGGCATTGCTCAGGCTGCAGACCGAAGCGGATGCCCAGGCCGTGGCGGTACGGATACTCGAAGAAGAGCCGGGGTCGCGGCGCGGTACCTTGCGCTCGGTATTGCTGGCATTGGATGGCGAGCAGGCCGAGCGCCTGGCGGATCACTGGACGGGCTCGCTGCAATGGACGTGCAGCAGTCCGTACCGGCCGGGGCATGCGCGCAAGAACTGGTTCTTTGGGGGCGCACGGTTTGCGCCACCGGCACCGGAATTGGCGAGCGAGATCCACTTCGAGACCTTGCGTTCGTCCGGGCCGGGTGGTCAGCATGTCAACACCACCGACTCGGCAGTGCGCGCCACGCACCTGGCCAGCGGCGTCAGCGTCAAGGTACAGAGCGAGCGTAGCCAGCACGCCAACAAGCGCTTGGCGCTGCTGCTCATCGGTCAACGCTTGGCGCAACAGGCGGAGCAGGTCGACAGCGAACTGCGCGCGGAGCGGCGGTTGTTCCATCACCGCATCGAGCGTGGCAATCCACGTCGGGTGTTTCGTGGCGATCGCTTCGAGCCGGCTGACAAGTAGATTGTGTGCGAATAGTCGTCGAGCAAAAGTCAGGCCGGGCGGCGTAGGCGATGTAGGCCCCACAAAAACGGATGAGGAAAGGCCCCGGCTCGCACTCGGGTTTACGAGTTGCAAATGAGTATTCCGTATCTGAGGCGATCCCGCCAAAAACGCAAAAGCCGCGCATTCGCGCGGCTTTTTGGTGTCTGGTGGGCCCACACGGACTCGAACCGTGGACCAAAGGATTATGAGTCCTCTGCTCTAACCGACTGAGCTATAGGCCCTCAGTAGGCGGCGGATTATAGCGACGGTTTGGCGGCTGTGCTATCCGAAAAATCCGATACGGCAATGCGCAGAAACGTGGCGGCGAACTCTTCGGGCGGCAGGGGCAGGCTGACGATGTAGCCCTGGATCTGTTCGCAGCCTTCGGCGGCGAGGAACTGCTCCTGGGCCTGGGACTCCACGCCTTCGGCGATCACGGTGAACTGCATGCTGCGGCCCAGGGCGATGATGGCGCGGACGATGGCTGCGTCGTGCGGGTCGTCGGGCAGGCCGCGGACGAAGGACTGGTCGATCTTGAGGATGTCCAGCGGCAGGCGCTTGAGGTAACTGAGCGAGGAATAGCCGGTGCCGAAGTCGTCGATGGCCAGTTGCACGCCCAGGCGCTTGAGCTGGTGCAGCACGGCGAGCGCCTCTTCGGCCTGGCTCATGATGAAGTTCTCGGTGATTTCCAGTTGCAACAGGTCCGGCCTGAGGCGGTTGTCCTTGAGCAGTTGCTCGATGCGGCCCAGCAGGTTCGGCTGGCGCAGCTGGGCGCCGGCGAGGTTGACCGACAGCGGGCCCAGGCTTTCGTAGATCTGGCTCCACTCGAACATCTGCCGGCAGGCGGTCTCCAGCACCCAGTCGCCGATCTGCAGGATCATGCCGTTCTCTTCGGCCAGCGGAATGAAATGCTCCGGCGGCACCTCGCCGAAGTTGGGGTGACGCCAGCGGATCAGGGCTTCGGCGCCGACCAGGCGGTGGTCGTCGAGGCTGATTTTCGGCTGGTAGTAGAGGTACAGCTCATCGCGTTCGATGGCCCGGCGCAGTTCGTGCTCCAGGGCCACGCGTTCGCTGGCCTGGGCGGTGAGGTCGCGGGTGTAGCTTTCGACGCGGTTGCGGCCCTTGGCCTTGGAGCGGTACATCGCCGCATCGGCGTTCTTGACCAGCGTGGCCACGTCGCAGCCGTCCCGTGGATAGAGGCTGGTGCCGATGCTGGCGCTGATGAAGAACTCGTGCTCGCCGGCCTGGAACGGCGCGCTGAAGCAGTGCAGCAGCTTGTTGGCGATGTAGTCGGCGTCGCTGGCCTGCTGCAGGCCGGGTAGCAGGATGATGAATTCGTCGCCGCCCAGGCGGGCGACGGTGTCGATGTCGCGCAGCTGTTCCTTCAGGCGCACGGCGATGCCCTTGAGCAGCAGGTCGCCGACCGGGTGGCCGAGGCTGTCGTTGATGTGTTTGAAGCGGTCGAGGTCCAGGAACAGCACGGCACCCTGGCCACCGTCCTCCTGCTGGCTGTTCAGCGCCATCAGCAGGCGGTTCTCGAACAGGGTGCGGTTCGGCAGGCCGGTGAGGGGGTCGTGGTGGGCTTGATAATCGAGCTTGGCCTGGGCGTGCTTGAGGCTGGAGATGTCGGCGAACACCGCGACGAAGTGGGTGATGGAGCGGTCGCGGTTGCGCACGGCGCTGATGGTCAGCCAGCTGGGGTAGAGCTCGCCGTTCTTGCGCCGGTTGGAGATTTCGCCCTGCCAGTGGCCTTCGTCGGTCAACTGGTGCCACATGGCAGCGTAGAAGGCGCTGTCGTGCAGGCCGGACGCCAGCAGGCGAGGGGTGTGGCCCAGGGCCTCGCTTTCGCTGTAGCCGGTGATCTCGGTGAAGGCACGGTTGACGGCGCTGATGTGCTGCTGGGTATCGGTGATCAGTACGCCTTCGGCGGTGCTTTCGAACACCGTGGCCGCCTGTTGCAGTTTCTCCTGCATCAGGTGCCGCTCGGTGATGTCCCGGGCGATGGTCAGCATGCAGTCGTCCTCGCCGATCGGCAGCGGTCGGCTGGAGACCTCGCAGAGGCGGATCTGCCCGTCGCTGCGACGAATGTGGCAGCTGAAGTCGCGCACGTAGCCGTCGCGGTGCAGCAGGTCGAGCATCTGCTTGCGTTCGTTGAGGTTGACCCAGATCCCCAGATCCAGCGCCGAGCGATCCACCGACATGGCGCTGTTGTAGCCGGTGATGCGGCTGAAGCCTTCGTTGACCTCCAGCAGCAGACCGTCGCTTTGGCGCGACAGGAGCAGGCCGTCCGGCGAGGCATGGAACGCCTTGGCGAACTTTTCCTCGGAGGTCTGCAGCTGTTGCTGGGTTTCCTTGAGCTGGGAGATGTCGCGCACCACCACCACCAGGGCCGGCGTGGTGTCCAGGTCGAACGGCTCGGCGGAGATCAGGCCGGTGAACAGTTGGCCGTTGCTGCGCCGAAAGGGCATCTCCAGGTTGCGGATGCTGCCGGCCTGCAGGCGTTGCAAGAGTCCCGGGCCGACACCGGGAATCCCCCAGATGTTCAGTTCGGTGGCGGTCTGGCCGATCACGTCTTCGGCCTTCAGCCCGATCTGTTCTTCGAAGGCTTCATTGACCTCCAGCAGGCAGCCGTCGGACAGCCGGGCGATGACCAGGATGTCCGGGCACTGCTGGAACACCGAGGCGAATTTCTGCTCCGACAGCCGCAGCGCCTCTTCGGTGCGCTTGGCTTCGCTGATGTCGATCATCAGGCCGCGCATCACCGGCTCGTGGCCGTGCTCGATCAGGCTGACGATGTCGCGGACCCACAGGCAGCGGCCGTCGGCGGTGATCACCCGGTAGTCGAGGCTGTGGTCGCGCCCGGCCTCTACCTCGTGGTCGCAGAAGCTCTGGGCCCGGGTCAGATCCGCCGGGTGGATGATGTTGCGCCAGAAACCCGGGATCAGCCAGTGGGACAGCGGATAGCCCAGCAGATCCTCGGCATGGGGCGAAACGTAGCTGTAGGTGAAATCGCTGATCCGCGCTTCCCAGGCGATGGCCGACAGGCTCTCCACCAGACCGCGGTAGTGGTACTCGCTGCTGCGCAGTTCCTGCTCGAGGTCGATGCGCCGGGCGATCTCCGAACTCAGGCGGCGGTTGATGCGGATCACCACCGCCAGCACGCTGAACAGCAACAACAGGCCTGGCAGGCCGTATATCAGAAGATCCGACCAGAATGTCCGGTGATCGAGGACGTTGCCGACCCAATGCTCCTGGATGCTGCTGATCTCCTCCGGGGACATGTCGGCGAGCACCTTGTCCAGGATGGTCACCAGCATCTTGTTGTCCCGGGGGACGGCCATCGCCAACTGATAGCGATAGGGTGTTTCGCCGCTGACGTACAGGCCGTCGAGCTTGAGTTGGCGCAGGCTCCAGACGCTGGAGGCGAGGTCACCGACCACGGCGTCCACTTCGTCGGTCGCCAGGGCCTGGAGCGCTGAGCTGACGTTGGGCATGGCCACCAGGTTCAGGTCGGGATGGTGGGTGCGCAGCAATTCATGGGGCGCGTAGTTTTCCACCACGGCGATCTTCAGGCCGTACAGGTCGTCCAGCTTGCGCGGCTGCGGGCCGCCGACGTGGGCGAGGATGACGATCGGGAAGTCGAGGTAGGGGCGGGTGAACGCCAGGTAGGTCTGGCGCTCCGGGGTGGACATGATGCCCGGCAGCAGGTCCAGGCTGCCCTCCTTCGCTTGCGCCAGCACCACCGTCCAGCTCACCGGCTCGATGGGCGTGAGCTTGATCGCCAGGCGCTGGCGGATCACGTCGATGTAGTCCGCCGCCAGGCCCTGGTAGCGGTTCTGGTCGTCCCGGAACTCGAAGGGCGGCCACGAGGCGTCCACGCCCAGGCGCAAATCCGGGTGAGCCGCCAGCCAGGCACGTTCTTCGTCGGTCAGAGTCAGCGCGCCAGCCGTTGCGGTCCAGGTGATCAGCGACAGCAAAAAAAGCACGGTCGGCAGTCTGGGCATAACGGTCTCGTTATGGCACGGGGGAATGCTTCGAGTGTAGACGGGCTGCGCGGGGGGAGGGGGAGGCGGGGGATTTAATCTGCCGCAAAACAAAACCCCCGGCCTGGGCCGGGGGTTCTGGTGTCACTCGTCGAGGAAGGAGCGCAGATGCTCGCTCCGCGTCGGGTGGCGCAGCTTGCGCAGCGCCTTGGCTTCGATCTGACGGATCCGCTCGCGGGTCACGTCGAACTGCTTGCCGACCTCTTCCAGCGTGTGGTCGGTGTTCATGTCGATGCCGAAACGCATGCGCAGCACTTTGGCTTCACGGGCGGTGAGGCCGGACAGCACTTCGCGGGTCGCTTCCTTCAGGCTTTCCACGGTGGCGACATCGATCGGCGACTGCATGGTCGAGTCTTCGATGAAGTCACCCAGATGGGAGTCTTCGTCATCGCCGATCGGGGTTTCCATGGAGATCGGCTCTTTGGCGATCTTCAGTACCTTGCGGATCTTGTCCTCAGGCATCTCCATGCGCTCGCCCAGCTCTTCCGGCGTCGGTTCGCGACCCATTTCCTGCAGCATCTGGCGGGAAATGCGGTTGAGCTTGTTGATCGTCTCGATCATGTGCACCGGAATACGGATGGTGCGCGCCTGGTCGGCGATCGAACGGGTGATGGCCTGACGGATCCACCAGGTCGCATAGGTCGAGAACTTGTAGCCGCGACGGTATTCGAACTTGTCCACCGCCTTCATCAGGCCGATGTTGCCTTCCTGGATCAGGTCGAGGAACTGCAGGCCGCGGTTGGTGTACTTCTTGGCGATGGAGATCACCAGACGCAGGTTCGCCTCGACCATCTCTTTCTTCGCGCGGCGGGCCTTGGCCTCGCCGATCGACATGCGACGGTTGATGTCCTTGATCTCGGCGATGGTCAGGCCGGTTTCGGTCTCCAGCGCGACCAGCTTCTGCTGGCAACGGATGATGTCCGGCTGCAGGCGGGCAATGGCTTCGGCGTACTTGCCTTTGCCTTTGGCCAGGGCGTCGGACCAGCTCTCGTCGACTTCGTTGCCCGGGAACTGGCGCAGGAAGTCGGCACGCGGCATGCGGGCATCACGCACGCACAGCTGCATGATCGCGCGCTCTTGCTGACGCAGGCGGTCCAGGGCGCTGCGGACACGCTCGACCAGGCCTTCGAATTGCTTCGGCACCAGTTTGATCGGCATGAACAGGTCGGCCAGGACCAGCAGTTCGGCAATCGCCGCCTTGTTGTGGCGACCGTGCTTCTTCAGCGCCTTGCGGGTGATTTCCATCTGCTCGGCGACAGCGCCGAAACGCTGGGCGGCGATGACCGGATCCGGGCCGCTTTCGGCTTCTTCTTCGTCATCGGAAGATTCGGCCTCGTCATCGTCGTCGGACTCTTCCTCTTTCGCGGCCTTGGCGTCGAGCGGCGGCGGCACTTCGGCGGCCGGCGGCGCGGTGCCGTCGTCCGGATCGATGTAGCCGCTCAGCACGTCGGACAGGCGGCCGCCTTCGGACGTGACGCGGTCGTACTCGGAGAGGATGTGCTCGACGGTGCCGGGGAAGTGGGCGATCGCGCTCATCACTTCACGGATGCCTTCTTCGATCCGCTTGGCGATCTCGATTTCGCCTTCGCGGGTCAGAAGCTCGACCGTACCCATTTCACGCATGTACATGCGCACGGGATCCGTGGTGCGACCGATGTCGGTCTCCACCGCCGCGAGCGCGGCGGCTGCTTCTTCCGCAGCGGCCTCGTCGGTATCGGCGTCGGCCAGCATAAGGGCGTCCGCATCCGGAGCACTCTCGTGTACGGGGATCCCCATGTCGTTAATCATGCGGATGATGTCTTCCACCTGCTCCGGATCTGAAATATCCTCGGGCAGGTGGTCGTTGACCTCGGCGTAAGTCAGATATTTCTGCTCACGGCCCAGTTTGATCAACTCAATAATACGAGACTGCTGTTGCGCTTTTCCGGACATAACACCCTATCCACTGAAGGTCTTGGCGGGCAAAAAACAAGCCGAGGATTATACCTGAGCTATGACCTCACGCGCCAGTTGAGGTCGGGTTTGATGCGGGAGCATTGCGACTCAACAGGTCGCGCAGCTGGTTTTTTTCGTCGCTGCTCAGTTCGCTTTGACGGGCTTTCCTGAGCAGTTGTTCCAGATTCCGTTCGCGTTGACGGGCTGACAGACTGGAAATGGTGTCGAAAAACTGTTGTTCAAGGTTGTCTCCGTCGATCAGCCATTCCTTCTCGGCCAGCGCCCTGAGCAGGCGACCCTGTTCGGTTCCGTGCCATCGCGCGATCAACTGAATTGAGTTTAGCTTGGGATTCTTCTGTACGGCTTCGAGCAGGGCCACCAGCAATTGTGCGTTGGTCTGGCTTTCGTCCGCGAAGTGCCCGGCGTCCTCGACCTTGTCCGCCAGTTGCGGATGATGCAGCAAGGTCCGCAGGGCGGCCTGGATCGGCGGCTCGACGGCGGCAGGCACCCGAGGGGCGCGCGGCTGGTCGCGGTCACCGCCGCGCTTGCCGTTCTTGTCCCAGGGCTTCTTTTCCCATTTCTTGCCGCCGGAACCGGATTTCTTCGGCGTCCACTCCTGCTGCGGCGCGTACATGTCCGCCGCCTGCGGTTGATGGTAGTCGCTGTAGTCCGGCATCGCGCCGTAATCGATGCCGGGATCGTACGCCGGCGGCGCTTCCTGCGGTGCGCTCTGGGCCAGCTGGCTGACGGTTTCGCTGTTCAGGCCGGTGATTTCGGTCAGGCGCTGGCGCATCAGGATCCGCAGGTTGGCGCCTGGCACCTTTTCGATCAGCGGTGCCGCCAGTGTGACCATGTGCGCCTTGCCTTCGAGCGAACGCGGATCGGCCTCTTCGGTCAGTTGCTGGAAGAAGTAGTCCGCCAGCGGCTGCGCATGTTGGTTGATCCGGGCGCGGAAGGCATCGGTGCCCTCGGCGCGGATCAGCGTATCCGGGTCTTCGCCTTCGGGCAGGAACAGAAAGCGCGCGCGGCGGCCGTCCTGCAGGCTCGACAGCGTGGCTTCCAGCGCCCGCCAGGCGGCGTTGCGGCCGGCCTGGTCGCCGTCGAAGCAGAACAGGACGTTGGGCACCACGCGGAACAGGCGCTTCATGTGCTCTTCGCTGGTTGCCGTGCCGAGCGTCGCGACGGCGTTGCGCAGGCCTTGCTGGGCCAGGGCGATGACATCCATGTAGCCCTCGACGACGATGATCTCGTCGAGGTTGCGGTTGTTCTTGCGGGCTTCGTACAGGCCATAGAGTTCCTGGCCCTTGTGGAACACCGGGGTCTCCGGCGAGTTCAGGTACTTGGGCTTGTCGTCCCCCAGCACCCGGCCGCCGAACGCGATGATCCGGCCGCGGGTGTCGCGGATCGGGAACATCACCCGGTCGCGGAAGCGGTCGTAGCGCTTGCCGGTCTCGGCGTTCTCGATCAGCAGCCCGGCATCGATCATGGCCTTTTGCTGCAGGGTGTCGCTGCTCAAGTGCTTGAACAGGTTGTCCCAGCCCGGCGGGGCGAACCCCAGGCCGAAGTCCCGGGCGATCTCGCCGGTCAGGCCGCGGCCCTTGAGGTAGTCCACGGCGGCCTTGCGCGCCGGGTGGCTCTTGAGCGCCTGGCGGTAGAAATCGGCGGCCGCGGTGAGCAGCGGGTACAGCGGCGAATCGGTAGGCTGGCGCGGCTTGTGCGAGCGGCTGCCTTCCTCCCGCGGGACTTCCATGCCGGCGGCCTTGGCCAGGTCCTCGACCGCCTGGGGAAAGTCCAGGTTGTCGTGGTCCATGAGGAAGCCGAGGGCGTTGCCGCCCGCGCCGCAGCCGAAGCAGTAGTAGAACTGCTTGTCGGGGCTGACGCTGAACGACGGGGTCTTTTCCTTGTGGAACGGGCAGCACGCGGTGAAGTTCTTGCCGGCCTTCTTCAATTGCACGCGCGAACTGACCACGTCGACGATGTCGGTGCGGTTCAGAAGGTCGTCAATGAAGCTCTGGGGGATCAACCCGGCCATGGCGTTCTCGTCGTCTGCGCTCAAAGGATCCGATGCGATGGGCGCAAAGGACGTGGCTCATCCGGCGGGGCGCGTGCTTTCGGCGGCTCGACCGGTGTCGTCTGCGTGATCGCTGTCGGGAAGTGTATCTGCCGAAATTCCCTTGGCGTTAGCAGCCATCGGATTTCGACCGTTTGAAAGTGTTGCGCTGAATCCGCTGACGGCCGGATTGCGGCCTCGGATAGCTCATGAAGCAGGCAGGTGCCTTGGGCTGATCGTCGTGAGAGGAATCAGTGGGTGTGCTCGTCGGCAGCCTCGAAAGACCCGTCAGAAAAGACGTGCACCGCTGGCAAAGAAGCCAGGCCTGACGCGGTGAAGCGGATTTGTCTCGGTCGCATGTGCGGCTTCGACGGTGAAGCATCAAGCGTTTTCCGCAAATGCCATAAGCCCGGCGGAAGGCCGGGCTTGGCAGAAGCTTGCTACGAACGTCTGTGTATCAGTACAGACGAACGGCGCGGCGCTGTTCGCGCTGAACTTTCTTGGCGTGACGCTTAACAGCGGCTGCTGCCTTGCGCTTACGCTCGGAAGTTGGCTTCTCGTAAAATTCGCGGCTACGAACCTCAGCCAGTACACCGGCTTTTTCGCAGGAGCGCTTGAAACGACGCAGAGCTACGTCGAAGGGTTCATTCTCTTTAACTTTGACGGCTGGCATCCAGAGCTACCTTCATTCATTACCGGGGTCAACATCCTCGCGGCAAAAGAGCACTTGAAGACGTCGGTTTTTAAGGGTTGCGGATGTTAACCCCTCAACGCTCGGAATGCAAAGCCTCTGATCGAAAACCGCTGGTCGGGGCATCACGCGGCGACTATCATGCGCGCCTTCGAATTTAGCCTAAACAAGGCCAGAACCCATGCTAGTACTGGGATTGGAAACGTCCTGCGACGAAACCGGCGTCGCGCTCTACGACAGTGAACGCGGCCTTCTGGCGGACGCGCTGTTCAGTCAGATCGACCTGCACCGCGTCTACGGCGGCGTGGTGCCGGAGCTGGCCTCCCGCGATCACGTCAAGCGCATGCTGCCGCTTATCCGGCAGGTGCTGGCGGAGGCCGACTGCGTGCCGACCGAGATCGACGCGATCGCCTACACCGCAGGCCCAGGCCTGGTCGGGGCCCTGCTGGTGGGCGCCTCCTGCGCCCAGGCGCTGGCGTTCGCCTGGGGCATTCCGGCGCTGGGCGTGCACCACATGGAAGGCCATCTGCTGGCGCCGATGCTCGAGGCGCAACCGCCGGAGTTTCCGTTCGTCGCTTTGTTGGTCTCCGGTGGCCATACGCAGTTGGTCCGGGTCGATGGCATCGGCCAATACGCCTTGCTTGGCGAAACCCTCGACGATGCCGCCGGCGAAGCCTTCGACAAGACCGCCAAGATGATGGGCCTGAACTATCCAGGCGGGCCCGAGATCGCCAAGGCCGCCGAGCGGGGCGTCGCCGGCCGGTTCACCTTCCCGCGTCCGATGTGCGACCGTCCGGGTCTGGACTTCAGCTTCAGCGGCCTGAAGACATTCGCCCTCAACACCTGGCAGCAGAGCGTCAGCGCCGGGGACGACGGCGAGCAAGCCCGTTGCGACATCGCGCTGGCGTTCCAGCAGGCCGTGGTGGAGACTTTGACCATCAAGTGCAAGCGTGCCCTCAAGCAGGCCGGCATGAAGCGCCTGGTGATCGCCGGCGGCGTCAGCGCCAACCGGGCGTTGCGTGCGTCGCTGGAGAAAATGCTCGGCGACATGAAGGGCAGCGTGTTCTATGCCCGTCCGCAGTTCTGCACCGACAACGGCGCGATGATCGCGTTCGCCGGTTGCCAGCGGCTGCAGGCCGGCCAGCAGGAAAGCCTGGCGATCACCGTGCAGGCGCGCTGGCCGATGGAGCAGTTGTCCGCGTTGGGATGAGCGTCGTTCAAGGGCGGCATTCAAAAATGCCGTTCGCGCCCGGCGAACAGGTCGCGTAGATTGCCCCGGTGCCGCCAGACGATCAGCAGCGTGAGCGTGCTCATCGGCAGCAGGGCGGCCGGTTCCTGCCAGGCCAGCAGCGGCAGGGTGAGGGGGGTGGCGATGAGGGCCGCGAGCGAGCTGGTGCGGGTCAGGTAGAACGTCAGCAGCCAGGCGGCTATGGCCAGCAGTGCGGCGGGCGGATACAGCCCCAGCAGCATGCCGGCCGCCGTGGCGACGCCTTTGCCGCCGCGGAAACGGAAATACAGCGGGAACAGGTGACCGATCACGGCGCAGACGCCGATCCAGGCCTGGTCCTGCGGCGACAGGCCTGCCGCCGAGGCGATCAGCACCGGCAGCAGGCCTTTGCACAGATCGCCGAGCAAGGTCAGGACCGCCAGTTTGCGGCCGGCCAGGCGCAGCATGTTGGTGGCGCCGGCATTGCCCGAGCCGCTCATTCGCGGATCCGGGTTTCCGGTCAGGCGGCTGAGCAAGATGGCGAAGGACAGCGAGCCGAGCAGGTAGGCGAAAACCGCCAGTGACCAAAACATGCTAACTATTCCGGGCGAGGACGCCCTGATTCTAACGGCGCAACGCGCCCTTGTCGTGCAACGGAGAAAAGTGCTTGGACAGAGTGTTTATCGAGGGCCTGGAAGTCGACACCGTGATCGGTGCCTACGACTGGGAGCGCGGCATCCGACAGTGCCTGCGCCTTGATCTGAGCTTCGCCTGGGACAATCGTCCGGCCGCCGCCGGCGACGACCTGACCCTGGCGCTCGACTACGCCAGCGTCTCCACGCGGATCCAGGCCTTCGCCGAGCAGGCGCAGTTCCAGTTGGTCGAGACCTTCGCCGAACGGCTGGTCGAGACGCTGATGGACGAATTCAAGATCACCTGGGTGCGCCTGAAGCTGACCAAGCCGGGCGCCGTGCCGGCCGCCAAGGGCGGCGTAGGTGTGGAGATCGAGCGCGGATGTCGCTGACTCAGGTCTACCTCGGCCTCGGTAGCAATATCGAGCGTGAAACCCATTTGCGCGCCGGGCTCGAGGCCCTGGCCGCGTTCCTGGTGGATATCCGCTGTTCGGCGGTGTTCGAGAGCCAGCCGGTGGGCATCAAGAGCGGTCCGTTCTTCAATTTCGTGGTGTCGGCGTTCACCGACCTGCCCCTGATGGAGCTGGATCGCCGCTTGAAGTTCATCGAGGCGGACAACGGCCGTTACGCGCCGGACCGCAAGGGCCTGCCGCTGGACATCGACGTGCTGCTGTACGGCGACCTGACGGGCAATTTCGACGGGCTGGTCCTGCCGCGGGCGGAGATCCTGAAAAACGCCTTCGTGCTGTGGCCGCTGTCGCTGATTGCGCCGGAGCGGGTGCATCCGGGCGTGGGAAAAAGCTTTGCTGCGCTGTGGGCAGAGGCGCAGATCGATCAGGAACTGGCACCGGTGGCCTTTGAGTGGCGGGGCGAGCCGTTGACCCCCGAGGATCTGTTGTCGGCCTGAGCGGTGTCTTCACTGACGCCCTCTTCAGCAGGCTGGCTCCCTCACTTTTGGGGGAGCACAGAATCCGTGAGCGCCGCCGTTCCCTGCGGGAGCGGCGGCGCGACGATTCGGACTGCCCGTTTCAGGAGGCCGCCGCCTCCTTGTACGCCTTCAACGCCTTGAGCCGTTCGCGCTTGAGCGCCTCGCCCAGTTCCGGGCCTTTGAAACCTTTCTCCAGCAACGGCTGTACCGCCACGCTGCGCGCCACCGTCGCGGCGCCGCGCAAGTAATCCGCCTGTGGATAACTGCGCTGTTCCAGGCCTTTTCGCCCGCGGGCGTCCATCTCGCAAGCGGCAATGAACTCCTCGAAACGCTGCGGCCGGCGGTAGACGTCGAAGCTCTGCAGCAACTCCAGCAGCGTCGTGGCTTTCAGCTCAAGGGCGCGGTGCCCGTGGGTGTGGTACTGGCCGACCAGCAGTGCCAGTTCCTGGCACTCCTTCGGAGCCTTGAAGCGTTCGTTGACCGCTTTGATCAACTTCAGCCCTGTGTGCTCGTGGGCGATATGCCTCGGCCATTCCTCTTGCGGCGTCAGGCCTTTGCCCAGGTCGTGCAGCAGGCAGGCCCAGCGCACGGTCAGCGGTTGCCTGTGCAGCGCCGATTGCTCCAGCACGCTCAAGGTGTGGATGCCGCTGTCGATTTCCGGGTGATGGGCTTCCGGCTGCGGCACGCCGAAGAGCGCATCCACTTCCGGCATCAGCACCTTGAGCGCGCCGCAGTCGCGCAGCACCTGAATGAACACCTGCGGCTGCTCTTCCATCAGGGCGCGGGAAATCTCCTTCCAGCTGCGTTCGGCGGTCAGGGCTTCCAGCTCCCCCGATTCGCTGAGGGTGCGCATCAGTTCAAGGGTCTCGGGCGCGACGGTGAACCCCAGTGCCGCATAACGGGCGGCGAAACGCGCCACCCGCAGCACCCGCAGCGGATCTTCGGCGAACGCCGGGGAAACGTGACGGAGTATGCGGTCTTCAAGGTCGCGCTGGCCGTTGTAGGGGTCGGTCAGGTTCTGACCGTCGTCCTCAGCCATGGCGTTGATGGTCAGGTCGCGGCGGATCAGGTCTTCCTCAAGCGTGACCTCGGGGCTGGCGTGGAAGGTGAACCCGCCATAACCGCGGCCGCTCTTGCGCTCGGTGCGGGCAAGGGCGTACTCCTCGCCGGTCTTGGGGTGAAGGAACACCGGGAAGTCCGCGCCGACCGGGCGAAAGCCCTGGGCGAGCATCTCTTCGGTGGTCGCGCCGACCACCACCCAGTCGATGTCGGTGACCGGTTTGCCCAGCAGGCGATCGCGCACGGCGCCGCCGACCTTGTAAATCTGCATAAAAAACCTCCGTTGGCCCGACAGGATAACCCTTGCGCCGGACTTTCGGAGGCTGGAACGGGATCAAAGATGAATGACGGCCAAGTCGAGCCGACCGTAGTCCCCTTCGCTGTGCTCGTTTCGCGGCGGCACATGGTGGGTCTTCATCACCTGGTCGCCCTGCAGGGTCTCCAGGTGGATGTCGAAGCCCCACAGCCGGTGCAGGTGCTTGAGCACTTCTTCCGTGGAATCGCCCAAGGGCTTGCGGTCATGCTGCTGGTGGCGCAGGGTCAGCGAGCGGTCGCCGCGGCGGTCGATGCTGTAGATCTGCACGTTCGGCTCGCGGTTGCCGAGGTTGTACTGCGCCGCCAGGGTCTCGCGGATGATCCGGTAGCCGCCCTCGTCATGGATGGCCGGCACCAGCAGGTCGTCCCGCTGGTCGTCGTCGAGGATGCTGAACAGTTTGAGGTCGCGGATCACCTTGGGCGACAGGTACTGCAGGATGAAGCTCTCGTCCTTGAAGCTGCTCATGGCGAACTTGATGGTCGACAGCCAGTCGGAGCCGGCGATCTCCGGGAACCAGCGGCGGTCTTCCTCGGTGGGCTCCTCGCACATGCGCCGGATGTCCCGGTACATCGCAAAGCCCAGGGCGTAAGGGTTGATGCCGCTGTAGTAGGGGCTGTCGAACCCGGGCTGGAACACCACGCTGGTGTGGGACGTCAGGAACTCCATCATGAAGCCGTCGGTGACCAGGCCTTCGTCGTACAGGTCGTTCATCAGCGTGTAGTGCCAGAAGGTCGCCCAGCCTTCGTTCATCACCTGGGTCTGGCGCTGCGGGTAGAAGTACTGGGCGATCTTGCGCACGATGCGCACGATTTCCCGTTGCCACGGCTCCAGCAGCGGCGCGTGCTTCTCGATGAAGTACAGGATGTTCTCCTGCGGCTCGGCGGGGAACCGGGCGTTGTCCTTGTCGCTGAGCTTGTCGGTGCCCTTGGGGATGGTGCGCCACAGGTCGTTGATCTGCTTTTGCAGGTGCTCTTCGCGGTCCTTCTGCCGCCGCCGTTCTTCCTCGGCGGAAATCGGATACGGCCGTTTGTAGCGGTCCACGCCGTAGTTCATCAGGGCATGGCAGGAATCGAGCAGATCCTCCACCGCATCGATGCCGTGGCGCTCCTCGCACTGCATGATGTACTGCTTGGCGAACACCAGGTAATCGATGATCGAGCTGGCGTCGGTCCAGGTGCGGAACAGGTAGTTGCCCTTGAAGAAGCTGTTGTGGCCGTAGCAGGCGTGGGCCACCACCAAGGCCTGCATGCAGATGGTGTTCTCTTCCATCAGGTAGGCGATGCACGGATCCGAGTTGATCACGATCTCGTAGGCCAGGCCCATCTGCCCGCGGCTGTAGGATTTTTCGGTGCTGAGGAAGTGCTTGCCGTAGGACCAGTGGTGATAGCCCAGCGGCATGCCGACCGACGCGTAGGCGTCCATCATCTGCTCGGCGGTGATCACCTCGATCTGGTTGGGGTAGGTGTCCAGCGCATAGCGGGCCGCGATGCGGGCGATTTCGCGGTCATAGGCCTGGATCAGCTCGAACGTCCATTCGGAGCCGGTGGAGATGGGTTGGCGCTTCTGCTCTTTGGCGGTCATGTCACTAACCTGCGCTGGAAGAGTTCACGGAAGACCGGATAGATATCCCCGGCCGAGACCAGTTGCTGCTGGGCAAACGTGTCGGAAAAGGCTTCGGCGATGCGTTCGTACTCGTACCAGAGGGCCTGGTGCTCGCGGGGGGTGATCTCCACATAAGTGTAGTACTGCACGAACGGCATGATCTGGTTGATCAGGATGTCGCGGCAGATGGGCGAATCGTCGTTCCAGTTGTCGCCGTCGGAGGCCTGGGCGGCGTAGATGTTCCACTCGTTGCTCGGATAGCGCTCGGCCATGATTTCCTGCATCAGCTTCAGGGCGCTGGAGACGATGGTGCCGCCGGTTTCCCGCGAATAGAAGAACTCTTCCTCGTCCACTTCCCGGGCGCTGGTGTGATGGCGGATGAACACCACGTCGATCTTGTCGTAGTTCCGCTTGAGGAACAGGTACAGCAGGATGAAGAAGCGCTTGGCGATGTCCTTGGTCGCCTGGGTCATGGAGCCGGACACGTCCATCAGGCAGAACATGACCGCCTTGGAGCTGGGGTTGGGCTGCTTGATCAGCAGGTTGTACTTGAGGTCGAACGTGTCGAGGAACGGCACCCGATGGATGCGGGCGCTGAGTTTCTCGATTTCCGCTTCCAGATCCTGGATATCGCCGAAGTTGTCCGGCTCTTCGCGTTTCAGCCGGGCCAGTTCTTCCTTCACCTCGCGCAGTTTCGCCCGGCTGCTGCCGGACAGCGCGATGCGCCGGGCATGGGCCGAGCGCAGGGTGCGGATGATGTTGATGCGCGAGGGGTTGCCCTCGTTGCTGATGCCGGCGCGCACGGTCTTGAAGGTGTCGGTGCCGGTCAGGTTGCGTTTGACCAGGTTCGGCAGTTCGAGGTCCTCGAACATGAATTCGAGGAATTCCTCCTGGGTGATCTGGAAGACGAACTCGTCCATGCCTTCGCCGGAGTTGCCGGCCTTGCCGGGCCCCCGGCCTCCGCCGCCTCCCGGCGGGCGGGCGATGTGTTCGCCGGCGGTGAACTCCTTGTTGCCGGGGTGCACGACGGTCTGCTTGCCCCCGCGGCCGTGGTGAAGCACCGGTTCGTCGATGTCGCGACCGGGGATGCTGATCTGCTCGCCGTGCTCCATGTCGGTTATGGAACGCCGGCTGACGGCTTCTTCGACAGCCTTCTTGATGTGGTCACGGTAGCGCCGCAGGAAGCGCTGGCGGTTCACCGTGCTCTTGTTCTTGCCATTGAGGCGTCGGTCGATCACATAGCTCATGACTGCTCCTTAGAAGCTGTCCTGCAAAGGGCCGAGCGCTCATGCAGCATTGAACCGAATGCCAAGGGACGTACACGCTCCCCCAAGCGCTTTGGGTGCTGCCTGAACCCCGCTACCGCCTTTGGAACACCTTCCTGAGGCCTGTGTAACAGAAAATGCGCACACAGGCCCCGGGCTGACGACAACCGGTCTGACCGGCCGCGGGTTACTGTGATTTCCTGACCCGCAGGTACCACTCGGAGAGCAGCCGTACCTGTTTGTCGGTGTAGCCGCGTTCGACCATCCTGGTGACGAAGTCGTTGTGCTTTTGCTGGTCCTCTTTGCTGGCCTTGGCGTTGAAGCTGATGACCGGCAGCAGGTCTTCGGTGTTCGAGAACATTTTCTTCTCGATGACCACCCGCAGTTTCTCGTAGCTGAGCCAGGTCGGGTTCTTGCCGTTGTTGTTGGCGCGGGCACGCAGCACGAAGTTGACGATCTCGTTGCGAAAATCCTTCGGATTGCTGATGCCGGCCGGTTTCTCGATCTTTTCCAGTTCCTCGTTGAGGGCGACGCGGTTGAGGATCTCGCCGGTTTCCGGATCGCGGTATTCCTGGTCCTGGATCCAGAAGTCCGCGTACAGCACGTAGCGGTCGAAGATGTTCTGGCCGTACTCGCTGTAGGACTCGAGGTAGGCGGTCTGGATCTCCTTGCCGATGAACTCGATGTAGCGCGGGGCGAGGTACTCCTTCAGGTAGCGCAGGTAGCGTTCGCGGGTCTCGGCCTGGAACTGTTCCTGTTCGATCTGCTGTTCCAGCACATAGAGCAGGTGCACCGGGTTGGCAGCGATCTCGTGCGGGTCGAAGTTGAACACCTTGGACAGGATCTTGAAGGCGAACCGGGTCGACAGGCCGTTCATGCCCTCGTCGACGCCCGCCGCATCGCGGTATTCCTGGATCGACTTGGCCTTCGGATCGGTGTCCTTGAGGTTTTCCCCGTCGTACACGCGCATCTTCGAGTAGATGTTGGAGTTCTCGGGCTCCTTGAGGCGCGACAGCACGGTGAACTGCGCGAGCATCTTGAGGGTGTCCGGCGCGCAGTGGGCCCGGGCCAGGGAGCTGTTGAACAGCAGCTTGTCGTAGATCTTCACCTCATCGCTGACCCGCAGGCAGTAAGGCACCTTGACGATGTAGATCCGGTCGATGAAGGCTTCGTTGTTCTTGTTGTTGCGGAAGGTGTGCCACTCCGATTCGTTGGAGTGGGCCAGCAGGATCCCGGTGAACGGAATCGCGCCCAGGCCTTCGGTGCTGTTGTAGTTGCCTTCCTGGGTGGCGGTCAGCAACGGGTGCAGCACCTTGATCGGCGCCTTGAACATCTCGACGAATTCCATCAGGCCCTGGTTGGCCCGGCACAGCGCCCCGGAATAGCTGTAGGCGTCGGCGTCGTTCTGCGGGAATTCCTCCAGCTTGCGGATATCGACCTTGCCCACCAGCGCGGAGATGTCCTGGTTGTTCTCGTCGCCCGGTTCGGTCTTGGCCACGGCGATCTGGTTGAGGATCGAGGGGTACAGCTTGACCACGCGGAACTGGCTGATGTCGCCGCCGAACTCGGCCAGGCGCTTGGTCGCCCAGGGCGACATGATGGTGTTCAGGTAGCGGCGGGGGATGCCGAAGTCCTCTTCGAGGATCGCGCCGTCTTCGGTGGCGTTGAACAGCCCCAGGGGCGATTCGAACACCGGCGAGCCCTTGATGGCATAGAAGGGCACCTTCTCCATCAGTTGCTTGAGCTTCTCGGCCAGGGACGACTTGCCGCCGCCCACCGGGCCGAGCAGGTAGAGGATCTGTTTCTTCTCTTCCAGGCCCTGGGCCGCATGGCGGAAGTACGACACGATCTGGTCGATGCATTCTTCCATCCCGTGGAAGTCCTCAAAGGCCGGATAGCGGCGGATCACCTTGTTGGAGAAGATGCGTGACAGCCTCGAATTGGTCGAGGTGTCGAGCAGCTCGGGTTCGCCGATGGCCAGCAACAGACGCTCGGCGGCGGAAACGTAGGCGCTGCGGTCCTTTTTGCACAGTTCCAGGTATTCCTGCAGCGAGAATTCTTCCTGGCGTGTGGACTCGAAGCGTTGTTGGAAGTGGCTAAAGATACTCATGACGTCACCTCGCTCGATACGTGGAGCCGACGCCGGATCACTCAGTCGATGCTGGCAAGCAGCCGCTTGAGCAGCTGTTGTTTACCCCCCAGAACTCTTCCGCGCCGACAACCGCGAAAGCTACTCCCGATGACCCGTGCGCCGGTGTACCGGCTCTCCCCTGTTTTGGATGGCCTGGGCTTAAGGATAGTTGGGAATTGGCGAGGTAAAGGCGAGATGCGTAATTAGTTGTGGCAGACCGTTCGTCCGCCACCGTGCAAGCCCGCGGGAGCCGGGGCTTGCAGGTCGCAAAAAAATTATTCGGCGGCGCCTTGGGCGGTTTCCGAAGGATAGGTCGCACGCCACAGCTCGAAGCCGCCGTCCAGGCTGTACACGTCGGAGAAGCCCTGGCCCACCAGGTAGGCGGCCGCGCTCTGGCTGGAGTTGCCGTGGTAGCAGACCACCACCGTCGGGGCGTCGAGGTCGGCGTTGCGGATGAAGTCGGCGACCGAGTGGTTGTCCAGGTGGTGCGATCCGGTGACGTGCCCGCTGGCGAAGGCTTGCGGGTCACGGATGTCGACCACCACGGCGCCTTGCTCGCGCAGGGCCTTGGCCTGTTCCGGGGGGATGCGTTTGAATTCGCTCATGGCGGGTTCCTGTGGTCCGGCGGGTGACGCAGTCTAGCGCGGGGCGCTGGCTGACGTGGAGTGGGGGATAAGGGGGGCGACGGTCGGCAGGGCGTTGCCGTGGTCGTCGCATTTGCACGACAGGCGCTCGCCGCTGTCGACGTTCATCAGGGTGAGGCTGCCGCCCCACACGCAACCGGTGTCGAGGGCGCAGATGCCGGGCTCGTGGACGATGCCTTCGAGCGCCGCCCAATGGCCGAAGATGATCCGCAGGCCGCGGGTCCGGCGCTCCTTGTGCTGGAACCAGGGCTTGTAGCCGGGCGGGGCGGTGTCCAGGCCTTCCTTGCTCTTGAGGTCGAGCTTGCCCTCGGGGGTGCAGAAACGCATCCGGGTGAAATAGTTGGTGATCACCCGAAGGCGCGTCACGCCCTTGAGGCTGTTGTCCCATTTCGCCGGATCGTTGCCGTACATGCCGTCCAGGTAGGCGGGGAACAGGTTGTCGTCGCGCAGGGCCGACTCGACCTCTTCGGCGCACTTGAGCGCCTTGCGCAGCGACCACTGCGGCGGGATCCCGGCGTGCACCATGGCGATCTCGCGCCGCTCGTCGTAGTGCATCAGCTTCTGCCGGCGCAGCCAGTCCAGCAGCTCGGGGCCGTCGGGGGCTTCGAGGATCTCGCGCAGGGTGTCGCTCTTCTTCATGCGCTCGATGTTCTGGCCGGCGGCCAGCAAGTGCAGGTCATGGTTGCCCAGCACGCACACCAGCGAGTCGCGCAGCCCGTACAGGTAGCGCAGGGTCTCCAGGGACTGCGGGCCGCGGTTGACCAGATCGCCCACCAGCCACAGACGGTCCAGCGCCGGGTCGAAGGCGACCTGGCGGAGCAGGCACTTGAGCGGTTCGAGGCAGCCTTGCAGGTCGCCCACGGCGTAGGTCGCCATCAGTGCAGGGCTCCGGGCACGGCGAGGCGGAAAGGCTTGATGACGGCGTCGAAATGCTTGCCGTCGTCGGCGACCATTTCGTAGGAGCCCTGCATGGTGCCGACCTGGGTGGTCATCACCGTGCCGCTGCTGTAGGTGTGGCTCTGGCCCGCTTCGATCAGCGGTTGCTGGCCCACCACGCCGGCGCCGCGGACTTCCTCGACATGCCCGTCGCCATCGGTGATGACCCAGTGCCGCGACATCAGTCGGGCCGGCCGGTCGCCGTTGTTCTGCACGGTGATGGTGTAGGCGAAGGCGAAGCGGTCGTGCTCGGGTTGCGATTGGTCTGCCAGGTAGCGGGTGACCACGCTGACGTCGACCTGATAACGGGGATCGGACATGCAAAAGGCCTTAAGAGCGAAGCGCAACGCAGGGGTGCGGCTGATGGGGATTCAGTCTAGGCAAGTATCGGGCAACAGACCAGCGCGGCGGTTGCCCGATGACGCCGTCAGTCGGCCTTGGGCGGCTGCTGGGGTTTCTCGGCGAGCTGGTCGGCCAGGCGTACGAACGCCGCCAGGTCCAGTTGCTCGGGACGCAGGCTGCCGTCGACGCCCGCCGCTTCGATCTCGGCGCTGGTGAGCAGTTGCTTGAGGGTGTTGCGCAGGGTCTTGCGGCGCTGGTTGAACGCCTCGCGCACCACGCGCTCGAGCAGCCGGTGATCCTTGGCCGGGTGCGGCAGCACGGCGTGGGGCACCAGGCGGACGATGGCCGAGTCGACCTTCGGCGGCGGGTTGAACGCGCCGGGGCCGACGTTGAACAGATGTTCGACCCGGCAATGGTACTGGACCATGATCGACAGGCGACCCCAGTCGCCGCCGCCGGGGCCTGCGGCCAGGCGCTCGACCACTTCCTTCTGCAGCATGAAGTGCATGTCGCGGATCAGGTGCGAGTTGTCCAGCAGGTGGAAAATCAGCGGGGTGGAGATGTTGTACGGCAGGTTGCCCACCACCCGCAGCGTGTTCGGCGCGGCGTTGAGGGTGTTGAAGTCGAACTTCAGCGCATCGCCCTGGTGCAGGTTGAAGTTGCTCTTGCCGGCGAACTGACTGTTGAGGATCGGGATCAGGTCCTTGTCCAGCTCGACCACGTCGAGCTGGGCGCCGGCGCCGAGCAGGCCTTCGGTCAATGCGCCCTGGCCCGGGCCGATCTCCAGCATGCGGTCTTCGGGCTTGGCGTGGATGGCGCGCAGGATGCGGTCGATGATGCCCGCATCGTGCAGGAAGTTCTGGCCAAAGCGTTTGCGCGCCTTGTGTTGGTATTGCTCGGTCATAAACGGGTCTCGGCCATCTGGTAGGCGGTTTCCAGGGCGACCTGCAGGCTGCCGGTGTCGATCCGGCCGCTGCCGGCCAGGTCCAGGGCGGTGCCGTGGTCGACGGAGGTGCGGATGATCGGCAGGCCCAGGGTCACATTGACCGCTGCGCCGAAGCCTTTGTACTTCAGCACGGGCAGGCCCTGGTCGTGGTACATCGCCAGCACCGCGTCGCAGTGCTCCAGATATTTGGGGGTGAACAGGGTGTCGGCCGGCAGCGGGCCGCGAAGGTCCATGCCTTCGCTGCGCAGACGCTCCAGCGTCGGTTCGATGATGTCGATTTCTTCATGGCCCAGGTGGCCGCCTTCGCCGGCGTGCGGGTTGAGCCCGCAGACCAGGATGCGCGGCCGGGCGATGCCGAACTTGTCTTGCAGGTCGGCGTGCAGGATCCGCGTGACCCGCTCCAGCCGCTGCGGCGTGATCGCGTCGGCGATCTCGCGCAGGGGCAGGTGGGTGGTGACCAGCGCCACGCGCAGGCCGCGGGTGGCGAGCATCATCACCACCTGGGCGGTGTGGGTCAGGTCGGCGAGGAATTCGGTGTGCCCGGAGAAGGCGATGCCGGATTCGTTGATCACGCCCTTGTGCACCGGGGCGGTGATCATCCCGGCGAAGTCGCCGTTCAGGCAGCCTTGGCCGGCGCGGGTCAGGGTTTCGAGGACGAACGCGGCGTTGGCCTTGTCCAGTTGCCCGGTGACCACCGGGGCGCTCAGCGGCGTGTCCCAGACGTACAGGCTGCCGGCCGGCGCCGGAGCGTCCGGCCAGTGGTCAGGGGTGACGGCCAGCACGTCGACGGCCAGCCCCAGCTGCGCGGCCCGCTCAAGGAGCAGGTCGCGGCTGGTGATGGCGATCAGGGGGTGCGGCTGGGCCTGCGAGGCGAGCAGCAGGCACAGGTCGGGACCGATGCCGGCCGGTTCGCCGGGTGTCAGCGCGAAACGCTTGGGTTTCACTGCGCTGCCTGGTCTGCGCCAGGGAGTTTGATTTCAACGTAGGCTTCGTCACGGATCTGACGCAGCCAGGTCTGCAGCTCTTCGTCGTACTTGCGGTTGCGCAGCACGGTCATCGCTTGCTGCTCCCGCGCCTGGGCGGTGCTGTCGGTGGCGCGGCGGCCAAGGACTTCCAGCACGTGCCAGCCGTACTGGGTCTGGAACGGCTTGGACAGCTGACCCTGCGGGGACTTGGCCATCACGGCGCGGAACTCCGGCACCAACGCGTTCGGGTCGATCCAGTTCAGGTCGCCGCCGTTGAGGGCGGAACCCGGGTCTTCCGAGTATTTCTTCGCCAGCTCGGCAAAGTCTTCGCCGGCTTCGATGCGGTTGTACAGCGACTGGGCCAGCTCTTTGGTCTTCGCCTCGTCACGGACCGGACTTGGCTTGACCAGGATGTGGCGCACATGCACTTCGTCGCGCACCTGGCCTTCGCCGCCGCGCTTCTCCAGCAGCTTCAGGATGATGAAGCCGCCCGGGGTGCGGGCCGGTTGGGTGATTTCGCCCGGCGACATGCTGCTCAGTTCGCGGTCGAACGGCGGCGGCAGCTGGGCGGCCTTGCGCCAGCCCATGTCGCCGCCTTCCAGCGCGTTGTCGCTGGCGGACTTGGCCACGGCCATCTGGCCGAAGTCGGCGCCTTGTTTGAGCTGCTGGTAAACGTCCATGGCCTGGCGGGCGGCGCTCTGAATCGCTTCGGAGTTGGCGCTTTCCGGGGTCGGGATCAGGATGTTGGCCAGGTGCAGCTCTTCGGAGAGCTGCATCTTGCCCAGGTCCGAGGCCAGGAAGTTCTTCACTTCCTGTTCCGACACCTGGATGCGTTCGGCCACACGGCGCTGACGCACGCGGCTGATGACCATCTCGCGGCGGATCTGGTCGCGGGCTTCGTCGTAGGACAGGCCGTCGCGGGACAGCGCGGCGCGGAACTGGTCCACGGTCATGTTGTTGCGCTGGGCGATGGTGCCTACGGCCTGGTTCAGCTCTTCGTCGGTGATGCGGATGCCGGAGCGTTCGCCGATCTGCAGTTGCAGGTTCTCGACGATCAGGCGTTCCAGCACTTGCTGGTCCAGCACGCCCGGAGGCGGCAGGCCGCCGCCGCGCTTGGCGATGGTTTTCTGCACCTCGTGGACGCGTTGGTCCAGCTGGCTCTGCATGACCACGTCGTTGTCGACGATGGCCACCACTTTATCGATGGACTGCACCGCGGCGCCGGCCGAAGTACCGAGGAACAGCGCGCCCAGCATCAGCGGGCGCAGACAATCAGAAAGCTTGGTCTTCACGTTGACGATAACCTTGGATGCCTTTGTCGAGGAAGCTCTCTACCTTGGTGCCTACGACACCGCCGAGGCCTTTCAGGACGATTTGGAGGAAGACGCCGTGGTCGCCTTTTTCGTTTTGCGGAGCCTGCTGACTGAACTCGTCGTAGGACACCCAGTAACGGTTGATCAGGCGCAGTTTCCAGCAGCAGTTGTCGTACTCGAAACCACCGAAGGCTTCCAGCGTGCGATTGCGGTTGTAGTCGTACTGCCAGCGGCTGATGGCGCTCCACTGCGGCACGATCGGCCAGATCGCCGAGAAGTCGTGCTGCTTGATCTTGTAGTAGTCCTTCACGTAGTTCGGATCGCCCGGTACGCCGTAGTCGCCGCCGCCCACCGACCATTTGCCGGTGTTCTGGTCGTAGCGGACCTGGTCGTTGCGGTAGCGGTAACCGAAGTTGACCACCTTGTTCGGGTTGTCTTCAGGCTGGTAGTGGAACATCGCGCTGCCCGAACGCGGGCTGCGGCTGTCCGGATCCCAGTTGTAGTCCGCGGTGGTGCGCCAGTCGCGGTTCCAGCGGTACTCGTATTCCAGCGCGTACGGCGAGACGTTGGAGTGCGCGTCGTCGCGGGTCTTGGCGTCGATGCCCGGCAGCTGGACTTCGCGATCCTTGAAGTAGAGGGCCTGGCCGACGCTGATGCGTTGACGCTCGAAGCCGTCGTCCTCGATCCAGCGGCTGGTCACGCCCAGCGACAGCTTGTTCTCGTCGCCGACGCGGTCGGCGCCGGAAAAGCGGTTGTCGCGGAACAGCGAGGCATAGTTGAACGTGTATTCGCTGGTGTCGAATACCGGGATGTCCTCTTGGTCGACCTCCGGTACGTAGAGGTAGAACAGGCGCGGTTCCAGGGTCTGGCGGTAGTTCTTGCCGAAGTAGGACGTGTCGCGGTCGAAGTACAGGCCGCTGTCGATGCTGGCGATCGGTACGCCGCGGTTCTGGTTGCTGCCGAACTTGCCGCCGAGGTACTTGGTGCCGGCAGCGGCTGCCGCCGCTTCCTGCTGCACGATCTGGTTCTTGCCGGTGCTGTCCAGGTCCAGCTGGTACTGGGTGTACTGGTACTTGAGCGATGGCTTGAGGAAACCATAGGTCCAGTTCAGCGGCAGGCTGACACCCGGCTTCAGGTTCAGGCGGTCGCCGTTGGCGCGGGCCAGGCCGGTAACGTTGTTGTCGAGACGGCTTTCGACGCTGCCGTCCTCGTTCACGAAGTTGCCGTTCTTCAGGTCACGGTCGAAGCGAACCAGCTCCGTCTCGTAGTCGAAGTCCAGGCCTTCCGGATGGTAAGGCAGCTGGCCGTTGAAGGTGATCTGCGGCAGGCGGTCATACGGCGTGATGTTCGACACGGTCGCCAGTTGGTAAGCCTGGGCGTTCAACCGGGCGGTGTAGCTGTCGCCGCGGTAGGTGACCGAGCCTTGCTGGTTCACGTAGTCGGCGCTCTTCACGCCGATCTGGTCGGTTTCCAGGTCTTGGAAGTAGTACGGGTCGCTGATCTTGGTGTAGTCGACCTGGGTGAACACGCGGGAGTCGAGACCGCCCTTGTGCTGCCAGTTGTACATGTACCGGTTCTTCTGGTAGTCGGTCTGCTTGCTGCGGTCGGTGTCCTCGTCATTGAGGTACGCCGCACCGAACTGCCCTTCGCTGGACTTGGTCAGGTAGCGGAACTCGCCTTCCATCAGCAAGCCGCGCTTGGCCATGTAGCGTGGGTACAACGTGGCGTCGTAGTTCGGCGCCAGGTTGAAGTAGTACGGGGTGACCAGCATGAAGCCGGTGTCGCTGCTGGTGCCGATGCTCGGCGGCAGGAAGCCCGACTGGCGGCGGTCGTCGATCGGGAAGTAGATGTACGGGGTGTACAGGACCGGAATGTCCTTGACCCGCAGCGTCACGTTGGTCGCGGTGCCGAAGCCGGTGGCCGGGTTCAGGGTGATGTTGTTGCCCTTGAGCTGCCAGGCGTTGCTGTTCGGTTCGCACGTGGTGTACGTGCCGTCCTTGAGGCGGATGATCGCGTTCTCGGCCCGTTTGGCGTACAGCGCGTTGCCGCGGATGCGCGACTTGTGCATCACGTACTCGGCGTTGTCGACCTTCGCTTCACCGGTGTCCAGCTGCACGTCGGCGTGGTCGCCGACGATCAGCGCGCCGTTGTCGCGGATGCGCACGTTGCCCGCCAGTTCGCCGCGGCTCTCGGCCTGGTATAGGTTGGCCTCGTCGGCCTCGACCTGCATGCTGCCCTGACGCATGACCACGTCGCCGGCCAGGCTCGCGACCTGCGAATCCTGCTGGTAGCGGGAGGCCTTGGCGCCGATGAAGGTCGGTGCGTCACTTTTGTTCGTCTTGTCATTCATGCCAGGACGAATCGGTTCGATATAGGAACCAGAGCAGTAAGGACCTGTCTCGGCCAGTTGGGCGGCGGTGAGCTTCTCGCGCGGCACCCAGTCGAGGTGACTGTAGTCTTCGCTGCGGGATTTCAGGCCACGGCCCTTGGACTCGGTGACGAGCACGGGTTTGGGGCCGGTGTCCTGGCTGGCGCCGCTTTCGGCCGGCGCTTCGCCGGCGGCGCTGACGGCGCTGCCGTCATGCACCGGACGCGGCGGCAAGGCAGCGGCCGTGGACTTGGGCGCACAGGCCCAGCCGCCCGACTCCGAGACGGAGCAGTCATACTGCTCGGCCGCGGTGACGAAGGAACTGGCCAGAGGTTGCATGGCCAGCAGGCTGCCGGTCATCAACAACGGAAATTTTTTACGAAACGCGGGGGATTTCAATGCCATCTTATTAGTCCGGGCTTCCTGCGTGCCATCTGCCCGCGGTGTGGGCCGCACGCCTCTCGATGGTCTGAAAAAGATGCTGGATAATAAAGCATGACCCGCTTGACGGCTAGCGCCGTCGGAGACCCTTGCAATGCCTGACCAAGATGTACGCTTGCAACACCTGAAAGTTTGGCTCGACGAACAGCTGGCGACGCTTTTCGCCGAGCAGCAGTGGGGCGCCGTCCCCCCGGCCACCTTGACCGCGGCCAGCAGCGACGCGAGTTTCCGCCGTTATTTCCGCTGGGAAGGCGCCGGGCGCAGCTTCATCGTGATGGACGCCCCGCCGCCCCAGGAAAACTGCAAACCCTTCGTGGATATCGCGTTTCTGCTGGCCAAATCCGGCATCAACGTGCCGAAAATTTATGCGCAGGACCTGGAACGCGGCTTCCTTTTACTCAATGACCTGGGTAACAAGACCTATCTGGACGTGATCGGCAGCGACAACGCCGACGCGCTTTTCGACGATGCCCTGAAGGCGCTGCTGGCGTTTCAGCAGTTGCCGATGGTGGCGCCGCTGCCCAGTTACGATGTCGCTTTGCTCACGCGCGAGCTGGAGCTGTTCCCGGAGTGGTACGTCAAGCGCGAGCTGGGCATCGAGTTCGATCCGGCCCAGCAACGGCAGTGGCAGCAGGTCAGCGAGCTGCTGATCGACAGCGCCCTGGCCCAGCCCAAGGTGCTGGTGCACCGCGACTACATGCCGCGCAACCTGATGCTCAGCGAGCCGAACCCCGGCGTGCTGGATTTCCAGGACGCCGTGTACGGCCCGGTGACCTACGACGTGACCTGCCTGTTCAAGGATGCCTTCCTCAGCTGGCCGCCGGAGCGTGTGCGCGGCTGGCTGCATGGCTACTGGCAACAGGCCTCGGCGCTGAACATTCCGGTGCAGCCGGATTTCGAGGCGTTCCTGCGTGCCAGCGACCTGATGGGGGTGCAGCGCCACCTCAAGGTCATCGGCATCTTCGCCCGCATCTGCCACCGTGACGGCAAGCCGCGCTACCTGACCGATGTGCCGCGCTTCTTCGCCTATATAGATGAAGTGATCGCCCGCCGTCCGGAGCTTGAGCCGTTGCAGGCGCTGCTCGTCAGCCTGCGTGCCGGGGTGAATGCATGAAGGCGATGATTCTGGCGGCAGGCAAGGGCGAGCGCATGCGCCCGCTGACCCTGACCACCCCCAAGCCGCTGGTGCGCGCCGGCGGCATCCCGCTGATCGAGTACCACCTGCACGCCCTGGCGGCGGCCGGTTTCGATGACATCGTGATCAACCACGCCTGGCTCGGCCAGCAGATCGAGGACTACCTGGGCGACGGCTCGCGCTACGGCGTGCGCATCCGCTATTCGCCGGAAGGCGAGCCGCTGGAGACCGGCGGCGGGATATTCCGGGCGTTGCCGCTGCTGGGCGACGAGGCGTTCCTGGTGGTCAACGGCGACATCTGGACGGACTACGACTTCAGCGTGCTGCATCAGCCGATCGCCGGTCTGGCGCACCTGGTGCTGGCGGACAACCCGGCCCATCACCCGGCCGGCGATTTCGTCCTCGACAACGGGCGTGTCCAGGATGGACAGCCACAGGCGCGGACCCTGACCTACAGCGGCATCGCCGTCCTGCACCCGCAGCTGTTCGACGGCTGCGGGGCGGGCGCGTTCAAGCTCGCGCCGCTGCTGCGCGACGCCATGGCGCGCGGCCAGGTGACGGGCGAACGGCTGAAGGGGCAGTGGGTGGATGTCGGCACCCATGAACGTCTGGCCGAAGCCGAAAAACTGATAGAAGCGAGCCGTTGATATGTTGTGGCCAGGGACTCTGATTGGAGCCGGAGCGGGTTTTGCGATCGCCAGCATTCCGGGGGCCATGCTTGGGGCGTTGTTGGGGCAAGCGCTGGATCGGCGCCTGCACCTGCAGAGCTGGGGACATTTGCGCGAACGGCTCGGCGGCAGGCCGATGCTGCGCAACGATGAATTGCTGTTCGTGCTGCTGGGGCGTCTGGCCAAGAGCGACGGGCGCGTCACCGACGGGCATATCCAGCAGGCGCGCCACGAAATGCGTGCGCTGGACATGGGCGAACCGGCCCAGCGCCGGGCGATCGCCGCGTTCAACCGCGGCAAGTCCGGCAACGACAACCTGCGCAGCTATCTGCGGCGGCTGGGGGCCCAGCCCCATGCGGCCGAAGGCGTGCTGCGCGCGTGTTGGCGGATGGTCTGGGCCGACGGCCGGGCCGGCGTGAGCGAGCGCGAACTGTTGGCGCAGTGGGGCAAGTGGCTGGGCTGGACGACGCATCAGGTGCAGGCGCTGGCGGCGGACTACGAGCCGCACAAGCGGCCCATCGTCAGTGCGGCGGTGAGCTATCAGGAAGCGATGCGCCTGCTCGGGGTGTCGGCGACCAGCGAGCCGGCGCAGATCAAGCGGGCGTACCGGCGGCTGCTCAGCCGCCATCACCCGGACAAGGTCGCCGGCAGCGGCGCGACGCCTGCGCAAGTGCGTGAAGCCACGGAGAAGACCCGCGAACTGCACACCGCCTACACCTTGATCCGTGAACGGCGGGATTTTCGCTAGGCACGGTGTTCCGGGGTGTTTGGATCAGTCGAATCGCGAGCAGGCTCGCTCCTACAGTTGACCGTGTTCAAACTGTAGGAGCGAGCCTGCTCGCGATGGGTTCGACGGGTTCTCTCAGTCCGCGCTCTGCGGATTCAGCCAGCCCTTCACCCGACGGAACAGTTGTTCCTGCTCGGCCTTCTTGTCCGGCAGCGCCTTGAGCCCCACCTGGCTGAACGCCGAGGTCTTCAGGCGTTTGCTGGCTTGCAGGCGCTCCAGAGCCGCGTTGCGGTCCGGCGCCTTGTCCATGTAGTAGAGGTCGGCCGTCGGCAGTTTCAGGGTCGGCGTCAGTTCCGCCAGCTCAGGCTTGGCCTTGAGCGGTGCCTGGGCGGCGACCATCACCAGTTTTTCCACTTGCGCGGTCTGCCGTTCGCTCAGGTAGCGCGCCGCCCAATAGGCGCCGGTGCCGTGGCCGAGCACGACGACGCTGCGGGCGCTCTGCTGTTCGGCGTAGGCGATGGCGGCGTCGATGCGGGCGAAGATCCGCTCGGCGTCGGCCTTGGCCTGCTCTTCGGTGGTTTCGGCGACGACCTTGTCGGCCACCTCGGCCTCGCCGCCGGCGGCCTGTTCGATCGGCTCGGCGGTGGTGGAGTCCTTGCTGCCGGGATCGGCGGCTTTCGGCGCCGCCGGCGCTTCGGCGGTGCGCGGCGCGATGGCGTCGCCTTGCAGGTCCGGCAGGGTGATGCTGAGGCTGCTCCACTGCGCATCCGGCAGCTTCTGCCGCAGCGGCGCGATCGCCTGGGGCCAGTCGGCGGTTTCGCCGGCGCCGGGGACGATGATCACCGCACCTTTGGGTTCAGCGGTATTGGCGGGTTTCCACAGGGCGAGGAAACTGTCGCCGCCGGCCTGCAACTGCTGCTGTTCCTGCGCCGGAACCTTGCGTTCGAGTGCCGCCGACTCTTCCTGACTACGCTCAGGCAGTGGCTGGCGTTCGGCCGGCTTCTCGCCGGCAGGTTGTTCTGCCTGGGCGGCAGGGGCCGGATCGGCGGCTTCGACAGAAAACGCACAAGGCAGGATCAGCGACAGGCACAATGCTGGCATTGCCAGGCGGTAGACAGGGGGCATCGGTTATTCCAGGCCAGAAAGTATCCCGGCAGCCTAATGGGTTGGTCAGAATTTGTCAGTGTACGAGACTTCGATGATGCGATTTTGCTGCCTGTGGGTTATCGGCTGTTTGTGGTTTCCCTTGATGGGCTGGGCCGCGCCTGCGCCCACGGCCCATGCCGCGCAGTTGACAACCGGCGAGCGGCAATGGCTGGCGCAGCACCGCGAGTTGCGGGTCGGCCTGGTGCTGCAGGCGCCGTATGCGCAGTACGACCGGCGCCTGCAGCGGTTGTCCGGGCCCAACGTCGACCTGATGAACTGGCTGGCCAAGGCCCTCGACGTCGAACTGACCTGGCGTAACTTCCCTGACCTGGCGCAGTTGGAGGCCGCCGCCCAGGACGGCGAGATCGACATCGCGCCGGGCCTGACCCAGACGCCGGCTGCGCTGCGCCTGTGGCAGTTCTCCGATCCGTACATGCGCGTGCCGCAACTGGTGGTCAGCGACCAGAAGGCCGGCGGCACGGTGGAGCTGGAGAAGCTCGACAGCCAGACCCGCGTCGCCGTGCGCATGCCGAGCGTGACGGCGGACTATCTGCGCAGCAACTACCCGCACCTCAACCTGCAAGGCGTGCCGATGGAGCGTCAGGCCCTGCAATTGCTGCTCAGCCAGCAGGCCGGCTACGCGGTGGTCGACGAGGCGCAGCTGGGGCGCCTGTCGGTGGAGCCGGAGTTCTCCGGTCTGGTGGTGGTCGGCGACATCGGCCTGCCGCAATTGCTGCGGGTGGCCACGCGCCGGGACTGGCCGGAGCTGGCCGGCATTGTCGAAAGCGCGCTGCGGTCGGTTCCGGCCAAGGATCTGGAGCGTCTGCACAGCCGCTGGCTGCAGCCCAAGTATCCGCGGCTGACGGAGTCGCCGGGGTTCTGGCAGAACCTGAGCCTGCTGTTCGCGGTGCTGCTGCTCATCTGCGCGGCCCTGGTGGCCTGGCAGCGGCGCCAGCAGCACAGCCTCGAACAGCGCCTGCTGGCCGCACGGGAGGACATCGCCCTGCGCGCCGCCAGCGAAGAGGCCCTGCGCCTGACCCAGTTCTCCATCGACCAAAGCACCGTCGGCATCCTCTGGGTCAACTGGGACAGCCATGTGCGCTACGCCAACCGGGCGGCGGAGACCATGCTCGGCTATCCGCCGGGCGGGATCATCGAGCGTCCCCTGATCGACTTCGAACCGGGCCTGCACATGGATCGTTGGCTGAACCTGTGGAAGCGCGCCAGGACCCGCGAGGAAGAACCGCTGAGCTTCGAAAGCCTGTGCGTGCGGGCCGACGGCAGCGTGCTGCCGGCGGATGTGTCGCTGAGTTTCCTCAGGTTCCGCGACAGCGAGTACCTGGTGGTCTACCTCACCGACGTCACCGAACGCCGCCGGGCCCTGGCGGCCTTGCAGGAAAGCGAAGCGCGGCTCAAGGGCATCGCTGCCAACGTGCCGGGCCTGGTGTTCCGGCTGGAGCGGGCGCCGGTGACCGGGCAAATCGATTTCGCCTACATCAGCGAAGGCAGCGAGACCCTGGTGGGCTACGCCCCGGCCGCCATCGCCCACCGCGACATGGGCCTGCGCAGCCTGGTGCATCCGGATGACCGGGCCAGCTATCACCAGACCCAGGACCGCGCCCTGGACACCGACAGCGACTGGTCGTGGCAGGGCCGCATCCTCACCCGCCAGGGCGAGCAGCGCTGGGCCGAGATCAAGGCGATCACCCGTCGACTGGAGGACGGTGCCTACGTCTGGGACGGCATCGTCTGGGACATCAGCGAAAGCAAGCGCATCGAACTGGAGCTGGCGGCTTCCCGCGAGCAGCTGCGTGAACTGTCGGCGCACCTTGAGAGCGTGCGCGAAGAGGAAAAGGCGCGCATCGCCCGGGAAGTGCACGATGAGCTGGGGCAAATGCTCACGGTGCTGAAACTGGAGACATCGATGTGCGAACTGGCCTACGCGCAGCTCGACCCTGGCCTGCACGAACGCCTGAACAGCATGAAGCGCCTGATCGCCCAGCTGTTCCAGTTGGTGCGCGACGTGGCGACGGCGCTGCGCCCGCCGATCCTCGACGCCGGGATCGCGTCGGCCATCGAGTGGCAGGCCCGGCGCTTCGAGGCGCGCACCCAGATCCCGTGCCTGGTGCAAGTGCCGGACAACCTGCCGGCCCTCAGCGACGCCAAGGCCGTCGGCCTGTTCCGGATCCTCCAGGAGGCGCTGACCAATGTCATGCGCCATGCCCAGGCGCATACTGTGGAAGTGACGCTGGCCCTTGAAGGCGACGAACTGTGTCTGACGGTCAGTGACGATGGCGTAGGATTTGTCGCCGCAGCCGGCCGGCCGACATCGTTCGGCCTGGTGGGCATGCGCGAGCGGGTGTTGATCATGGGCGGCAGCCTGCAGCTCGACAGCGAGCCGGGAGAGGGCACCAGCCTGGTGGTGCGGGTGCCGGTGAATGAGGCCTGACGGTGCGGCGCCTTGTCCGCGAATGAAATGGGCTCTGAAACAACAAGAATGGAGAGCGACGTGATCCGTGTACTGGTAGCCGAAGACCACACCATCGTGCGCGAGGGCATCAAGCAATTGATCGGCCTGGCCAAGGACCTGCAGGTGGCGGGGGAGGCGAGCAATGGCGAACAGTTGCTCGACACCCTGCGCAACGTGCCGTGCGAGGTGGTGCTGCTGGACATCTCGATGCCGGGCGTCAACGGCCTGGAGGCGATTCCGCGGATCCGTGCGCTGAACAACCCGCCGGCGATCCTGGTGCTGTCGATGCACGACGAGGCGCAGATGGCCGCCCGGGCGCTGAAGGTCGGCGCCGCCGGCTACGCCACCAAGGACAGCGACCCGTCGCTGCTGCTGACCGCCATCCGCAAGGTCGCGGCGGGCGGGCGCTACATCGACCCGGAACTGGCCGACCGCATGGTCTTCGAAGTCGGCCTGACCGATGCCCGGCCGTTGCATTCCTTGCTGTCGGAGCGCGAATTCTCCGTGTTCGAACGCCTGGCCCAGGGCGCCAACGTCAACGACATCGCCCAACAACTGGCCTTGAGCAGCAAGACCATCAGCACCCACAAGGCGCGGCTGATGCAGAAGCTCAACATCACCTCCCTCGCTGAACTTGTGAAGTACGCCATGGAACACAAGCTGCTCTGACCTTTGCCGTTGCCCTGTGGCCGCCATCGCCAGCAGGCTGGCTCCCACAGGGGGTTTGGTTGAACGCAACGTTTGCGGTCACTGTAGAACCCTGTGGGAGCGGGCTTGCCCGCGAAGGGGCCGTCACATTCAACACCCATGCTGGCAGGTCCGACGCTTTCGCGGGCAAGCCCGCTCCCACAAGGAAAGGTGTCGGCATATCCATCCGCGACACGGCCCCTGCCCGCACTGGCGGCACGTAGCTGCAAGCGTGCCGCTGCATTTGCCCAAACGCGCCATCCTTGTAGGGCGATCCCTACCCCCAACCTTCCATCCGGCTGAGGCGAATCTCTCCTGCACCCCGATTTGCGCGGCTGGGGACAGCCACTAGGCTTAAGCCCACAGCAGTCATCAACAACAAAGGTGCGGGTATGAGCCAGGTCGAAACAAACGCAGGGGCCAGCGATGTGCTGGTCAGCTTTCGTGGAGTGCAGAAGAGCTACGACGGCGAGAACCTGATCGTCAAAGACCTCAACCTGGACATCCGCAAAGGCGAGTTCCTGACCCTGCTCGGGCCGTCCGGGTCGGGCAAGACCACCAGCCTGATGATGCTCGCCGGCTTCGAGACGCCGACAGCCGGGGAAATCCTGCTGGCGGGCCGTGCGATCAACAACGTGCCGCCGCACAAGCGCGACATCGGCATGGTGTTCCAGAACTACGCCCTGTTCCCGCACATGACCGTGGCCGAGAACCTGGCGTTCCCCTTGACCGTGCGCGGCCTGAACAAGAGCGACGTCACCGACAAGGTGAAGAAGGCCCTGGGCATGGTGCAGCTCGATGCGTTCGCCCAACGCTATCCGGGGCAGTTGTCCGGCGGCCAGCAGCAGCGTGTGGCCCTGGCCCGCGCCTTGGTGTTCGAGCCGCAATTGGTGCTGATGGACGAACCTCTGGGCGCCCTCGACAAACAGCTGCGCGAACACATGCAGATGGAGATCAAGCACCTGCACCAGCGCCTCGGCGTGACCGTGGTCTACGTGACCCACGACCAGGGCGAAGCCCTGACCATGTCTGACCGCGTCGCGGTGTTCCACCAGGGCGAGATCCAGCAGATCGCGCCGCCGCGCACCCTCTACGAAGAGCCGAAGAACACCTTCGTCGCCAACTTCATCGGCGAGAACAACCGCCTCCACGGCCGACTGGTCAGCCAGGACGGTGAGCGCTGCGTGGTCGAGCTCGGCCGCGGGGAGAAGGTCGAGGCGCTGGCGGTCAACGTCGGCCAGAGCGGCGAGCCGGTGACCCTGTCGATCCGTCCGGAGCGGGTGAGCCTCAACGGCTCCAGCGACCGCTGCGTCAACCGCTTCTCCGGACGGGTGGCCGAATTCATCTACCTGGGCGACCACGTCCGGGTGCGCCTGGAAGTCTGCGGCAAGACCGACTTCTTCGTGAAACAGCCGATCGCCGAGCTCGATCCTGCGCTCAGCGTCGGCGACGTGGTGCCGCTCGGCTGGCAGGTCGAGCACGTCCGCGCGCTCGACCCTCTTCAAGAGGCGCATTGATCGCCCCCGCAACACCAACACCAACCTGCACGTGGAGAGAACAATAAATGTTGAGATCCCTGAAGTTCACCGCCCTGACCCTGGGCCTGATGGGTGCGGCAAGCGCCATGGCCGCAGGTCCCGACCTGACGGTGGTGTCGTTTGGCGGTGCGAACAAGGCCGCGCAAGTCAAAGCCTTCTACGCCCCGTGGGAAGCGGCGGGCAACGGCAAGATCGTCGCCGGCGAGTACAACGGCGAGATGGCCAAGGTCAAGGCCATGGTCGACACCAAGAGCGTGTCGTGGGACCTGGTGGAGGTCGAGTCGCCGGAACTGTCCCGCGGTTGCGACGAAGACATGTTCGAACAGCTCGACCCTGCGCTGTTCGGCAAGGGCGAAGACTACGTCAAGGGCGCGATCCAGCCGTGCGGCGTCGGCTTCTTCGTGTGGTCGACCGTGCTGGCCTACAACGCCGACAAGCTCAAGACCGCACCGACCAGCTGGGCCGATTTCTGGGACACCAAGAAATTCCCGGGCAAGCGCGGCCTGCGCAAGGGCGCCAAGTACACCCTCGAATTCGCTCTGATGGCCGACGGCGTCGCGCCCAAGGACGTCTACAAGGAGCTGGCCAGCAAGAACGGCCAGGATCGTGCCTTCAAGAAACTGGACGAGCTGAAGCCGAACATCCAGTGGTGGGAAGCCGGCGCCCAGCCGCCGCAGTACCTGGCCTCCGGTGACGTGGTCATGAGCTCGGCCTACAACGGCCGGATCGCGGCGGTGCAGAAGGAATCCAACCTCAAGGTCGTATGGAACGGCGGCATCTACGACTTCGACGCCTGGGCCATCCCGAAAGGCCTGGACAAGGCCCGCGCGGAAGCGGCGAAGAAGTTCATCGCGTTCTCGGTGCAGCCGCAGCAGCAGAAGACCTACTCGGAAAACATCGCCTACGGTCCGGCCAATACCCAGGCAGTGCCGCTGCTGGCCAAGGATGTCCTGAAGGACATGCCGACCACCCCGGAAAACATCGCCAACCAGGTGCAGATCGACGTCAGCTTCTGGGCTGACAACGGCGAGCAGCTGGAGCAGCGCTTCAACTCCTGGGCAGCGAAGTAACACGCCCCGCAGGGGTGGGTTCGCCCCCACTCCTGCGGGAGCGAGCCTGCCCGCGAAAGCGCTCGTCCGGTCAGCCTGAAAGTTGTACGTGCTGACCTCTTCGCGAGCAGGCTCGCTCCCACATTACCGATCCTGAAGATTTGCGGAGTACGTCATGGCCATCGCCGTTCCCCTGAACGAGGGCAACAGCCCCACCTTGAAGCAGCGGCTCAAGCACGCCGAGCGGGTCAACCGCTGGAAGGCCCAGGCGCTGATCGCGCCGCTGGTGCTGTTTCTGTTGCTGGTGTTCCTGGTGCCGATCGTGGCGCTGCTCTACAAGAGCGTCGGCAACCCGGAAGTGGTCGGCGGCATGCCGCGCACCGTGGCGGCCATCGCCGGCTGGGACGGCCGCGGCCTGCCCGCCGAAGCGGTCTACAAGGCGGCCGGCGAAGACCTCGCCGAGGCCCGCAAGAATCAGACGCTGGGCGATCTGTCCAAGCGCTTGAACATGGAGTTGGCCGGCTACCGCAGCCTGCTGACCAAAACCGCCCGGGGCCTGCCGTTCGCCACCGAACCCGCCTCCTATAAAGAAGCGCTGGAAGGCCTCGACGAACGCTGGGGCGATCCGGCCTACTGGCAAGCGGTGAAGCGCAACACCAGCAGCCTCACCCCGTTCTACCTGCTGGCGGCGGTCGATCACCGCATCGACGACCTCGGCGAACTGGCCCCGGCCACCCCGGACCAGGCGATCTACCTGGACATCTTCGCCCGCACGTTCTGGATGGGGCTGGTCATCACCGGCATCTGCCTGGTGCTGGCCTATCCGCTGGCGTACCTGCTGGCGAACCTGCCGTCGCGCCAGAGCAACCTGCTGATGATCCTGGTGCTGCTGCCGTTCTGGACCTCGATCCTGGTGCGGGTCGCCGCGTGGATCGTGCTGCTGCAGTCGGGCGGCCTGATCAACAGCGCGCTGATGGCCATGGGCATCATCGACAAGCCGCTGGAACTGGTGTTCAACCGCACCGGGGTCTACATCTCGATGGTGCACATCCTGCTGCCGTTCATGATCCTGCCGATCTACAGCGTGATGAAGGGCATCTCGCCGACCTACATGCGCGCCGCGATTTCCCTCGGCTGCCATCCGTTCGCCAGCTTCTGGCGGGTGTACTTCCCGCAGACCTACGCCGGCGTCGGCGCCGGTTGCCTGCTGGTGTTCATCCTCGCCATCGGCTACTACATCACCCCGGCGCTGCTGGGCAGCCCGAACGATCAGATGGTCAGCTACTTCGTCGCGTTCTACACCAACACCAGCATCAACTGGGGCATGGCCACCGCGCTCGGCGGGCTCTTGCTCCTGGCCACCGTGGTGCTTTATCTGATCTACAGCTGGCTGGTGGGCGCAAGCCGCCTGCGCCTGGGTTAAGGGGAATACCGAGATGCTGAGTCCTTACATGTCGCCCGTCGAACGGGTGTGGTTCTACAGCCTGCGGATCCTCTGCGGCCTGATCCTGCTGTTCCTGATCCTGCCGGTGCTGGTGATCGTGCCGCTGTCGTTCAACTCGGGGAGTTTCCTGGTGTACCCGCTGCAGGGCTTCTCGCTGCAGTGGTACCACGATTTCTTCGCCTCGGCCGAATGGATGCGTTCGCTCAAGAACAGCATCATCGTCGCCCCGGCCGCGACCGTGCTGGCGATGGTGTTCGGCACCCTGGCGGCCATCGGCCTGACCCGCGGGGACTTCCCCGGCAAGTCGCTGGTGATGGCGCTGGTGATTTCGCCGATGGTGGTGCCGGTGGTGATCATCGGCGTGGCCAGCTACCTGTTCTTTGCGCCGCTGGGGCTGGGCAACAGCTTCTTCTCGCTGATCGTGGTGCATGCGGTGCTGGGGGTGCCGTTCGTGATCATCACCGTGTCCGCGACCCTGCAGGGCTTCAACCACAACCTGGTGCGCGCCGCCGCCAGCCTCGGCGCCTCGCCGCTGGTGACCTTCCGCCGGGTGACCTTGCCGTTGATCGCGCCGGGGGTGATCTCCGGGGCGCTGTTCGCCTTCGCGACGTCGTTCGACGAGGTGGTGGTGACCCTGTTCCTCGCCGGCCCCGAGCAGGCGACGCTGCCCCGGCAGATGTTCAGCGGCATCCGCGAAAACCTCAGCCCGACCATCGCCGCCGCCGCCACGCTGCTGATCGCCTTTTCGGTGATCCTGCTGCTGACCCTGGAATGGCTGCGCGGGCGCAGCGAGAAACTGCGTACCACCCAGGTCTGAGGCCGTCCCATCCACTGCGGGAGCCACTGTCTTGCGGCGCCTTCACCGGCGCCATCGCCAGCAGGCTGGCTCCCACAGGGATACTCGCTGGATACGGCATCCGCATTCAACGCAGCCAACATTGTGGGAGCCAGCCTGCTGGCGATGGCATCCGCGCGGCGGCCATTCATGCGCTGAATGGCAGACAACCCCGAATCCCCAGCTACGCTTGTGCTCAGCTCCCATATCTATAAGAGGCTGCGCACAATGAGTCTTTCCTCGTTCAAGATCGCTCACAAACTGATCACCGGCGCCGGGGCCATCGAGCAACTGGCGGCGGAACTGACGCGGCTGGATGTCGACAACCCGCTGATCGTCACCGACGCCGCGCTGGTCAAGTCCGGCACCGTGGCGCTGGCGCTGGCGCAGATGGGCGGGCGCGACTACGAGATCTTCGACCGGGTGCAGCCGGATCCGGAAACCGCCATCGTCGAGGACTGCATGCGCACCTACCGCGAGGGCGGGCACGACGGGCTGATCGGCCTGGGCGGCGGCAGCGCCATCGACATCGCCAAGAGCGTCGCGGCGTACGCCGGCTACCACGGGGCGCTGGAGGACCTGTTCGGCGTCGACCAGGTGCCGCGCAAGGGGCCGCCGCTGATCGCCATCCCGACCACCGCCGGCACCGGTTCGGAGGTCACCAACGTCGCGATCCTCTCGGACAAGGCCGCGCAGCTGAAAAAGGGCATCGTCAGCGACTACCTGTTGCCGGACGTGGCGCTGGTCAGCCCGCAGATGACCCTGACCTGCCCGCGCGGCGTCACCGCCGCCAGCGGCATCGATGCCCTGGTGCATGCCATCGAATCCTACCTGTCGGTCAATGCCTCGCCGATCACCGATTCCCTGGCCATCGGCGCGATCCGGCTGATCGCCAAGGCGTTGCCCAAGGCCTACGCCAACGGCGCCAACCTGCTGGCCCGGGAAGACATGGCCACCGCCAGCCTGATGGCCGGCATGGCGTTCGGCAATGCCGGGGTGGGCGCGGTGCATGCGCTGGCCTACCCGCTGGGCGGGCGCTTCAACGTCGCCCATGGCCTGAGCAATGCGTTGCTGCTGACCCATGTCATGACCTGGAACAAGATGGCCTGCGTCGAGCGGATGCAGGATATCGCCGAAGCCATGGGGGTGAAGACCGCCGGCCTGAGCCTCAACGAAGCGGCGGACAAGGCCGTGCAGGCCATGGCCGAGCTGTGCGCGGCGGTGGAGGTTCCGGCGGGGCTGCGCAGCGTCGGCGTCACGCAGGAGGCGATCCCGGCCATGGCCGTGGAGGCCGCCGGGATCGAGCGCCTGATGCGCAACAACCCGCGCCGGCTCAGTGCCGCCGACATCGAGAAGATCTACCGCGCAGCCTACTGAGGCGCGGCGGCCGTCCGTCATGGCACAACCCAATCATCGCGGTCACGGTGCGCGCGCCAAAGCATGAGGCTACAATGCGCGCCATCGTGATTTGGCTCAGAAAAGGTGCGTCATGCAGCCCTTCGTAATTGCTCCGTCGATTCTCTCCGCCGACTTCGCCCGCCTGGGCGAGGAAGTGGACAACGTCCTGGCCGCCGGCGCCGACTTCGTTCACTTCGATGTCATGGACAACCACTACGTGCCGAACCTGACCATCGGCCCGATGGTCTGCGCGGCGCTGCGCAAGTACGGCGTCACCGCACCGATCGACGCGCACCTGATGGTCAGCCCGGTGGACCGCATCGTCGGCGACTTCATCGAGGCCGGCGCCACCTACATCACCTTCCACCCGGAAGCCTCGCTGCACGTCGACCGTTCGCTGCAGCTGATCCGCGAAGGCGGCTGCAAGTCGGGCCTTGTGTTCAACCCGGCCACCCCGCTGGACGTGCTCAAGTACGTGATCGACAAGGTCGACATGGTGCTGCTGATGAGCGTCAACCCAGGCTTCGGCGGGCAGAAGTTCATTCCCGCCACCCTCGACAAGCTGCGCGAGGCGCGGGCGATCATCGACGCGTCGGGCCGCGACATCCGCCTGGAGATCGACGGCGGCGTCAACGTCAACAACATCCGTGAGATCGCCGCGGCCGGCGCCGACACCTTCGTGGCCGGCTCGGCGATCTTCAACGCGCCGGACTACAAGGAAGTCATCGACAAGATGCGTTCCGAACTGGCGTCGGCCCGTCCATGAGCGGTTTTGAGCAGCTGTTCCCGGGGCAACTGCCGCGGTTGGTGATGTTCGATCTGGATGGCACGCTGATCGATTCGGTTCCTGACCTGGCGGCCGCTGTGGACAACATGCTGCTCACCCTCGGCCGCGAGCCTGCTGGCCTTGAGGCGGTGCGCGAATGGGTCGGCAACGGCGCGCCGGTGCTGGTGCGCCGGGCGCTGGCCGGCGGTCTGGACCATTCGGCGGTGGACGACGCCGAGGCCGAGCGGGCGCTGGAGGTCTTCATGGAGGCCTACGGCGCCAGCCATGAGCTGACCGTGGTCTACCCCGGCGTGCGCGACACCCTCAAATGGCTGCACAAGCAGGGCGTGGCCATGGCCCTGATCACCAACAAGCCGGAGCGTTTCGTCGCGCCGCTGCTGGACCAGATGAAGATCGGCCGCTACTTCAAGTGGATCATCGGCGGCGACACCCTCCCGCAGAAGAAGCCGGACCCGGCGGCGCTGTTCTTCGTCATGAAGATGGCCGGCATCCCGGCCTCGCAGTCGCTGTTCGTCGGCGACTCGCGCAGCGATGTGCTGGCGGCGAAAGCGGCGGGGGTCAAGTGCGTCGGCCTCACCTACGGTTACAACCACGGGCGGCCGATCGCCGAGGAGTCCCCGGCGCTGGTGATCGACGATTTGCGCACGCTAATTCCCGGTTGCCTGGATCCGGCCGCTGGGATAACGTTGCCCGACGCTTCTCAATCCCCTTCTGGAAACGCCATCGTGGTGGTCACCCGCAAACTCTGGATGAAAGTCATCAAGGCCCTGGCCCGTTGGCGTTGGCGCGCCTGACGTGATCCTGGCCGGCCCTGCCGGCGCGTTTGCACACCTGACCGATTTGCACCTCACACCACGAGGCACCCCATGATCCGCGAAGAATTCCTGCGCCTGGCCGCTGCCGGCTATAACCGCATCCCGCTGGCCTGCGAAACCCTGGCCGACTTCGACACGCCGCTGTCGATCTACCTGAAACTGGCCGACCAGCCCAACTCCTACCTGCTCGAATCGGTGCAAGGCGGCGAGAAGTGGGGCCGCTACTCGATCATCGGCCTGCCGTGCCGCACCGTGCTGCGGGTCCATGACCACCACGTGAGCGTCACCGTCGACGGCGTCGAGACCGAAAGCCACGACGTCGAGGATCCGCTGGCGTTCGTCGAGGCCTTCAAGGCCCGCTACAACGTGCCGACCATCGCCGGCCTGCCGCGCTTCAACGGCGGCCTGGTGGGCTACTTCGGCTACGACTGCGTGCGCTACGTGGAAAAACGGCTGGGCAAATGCCCGAACCCGGATCCGCTGGGTGTGCCGGACATCCTGCTGATGGTCTCCGACGCCGTGGTGGTGTTCGACAACCTCGCCGGCAAGATGCACGCCATCGTCCTGGCCGATCCGTCCCGGGCCGACGCCTATGAGCAGGGCCAGGCGCAACTGCAGGCCTTGCTGGAGAAACTCCGTCAGCCGATCACCCCGCGCCGGGGCCTGGATTTCGGCAAGCAACAGGCGGCCGAGCCGGTGTTCCGCTCCAGCTTCACTCAAAACGACTACGAAAAAGCCGTCGACACCATCAAGGAATACATCCTGGCCGGCGACTGTATGCAGGTCGTGCCGTCCCAGCGCATGTCGATCGACTTCAAGGCCGCGCCCATCGACCTGTACCGCGCGCTGCGCTGCTTCAACCCGACGCCGTACATGTACTTCTTCAACTTCGGCGACTTCCACGTGGTCGGCAGTTCGCCGGAAGTGCTGGTGCGGGTCGAGGACAACCTGATCACCGTGCGCCCGATCGCCGGCACCCGCCCGCGCGGGGCCACCGAAGAGGCGGATCTGGCGCTGGAAGAGGACCTGCTGTCGGACGACAAGGAAGTCGCCGAGCACCTGATGCTGATCGACCTGGGCCGCAACGACACCGGGCGCGTCTCGGAAGTCGGCTCGGTGAAGCTCACCGAGAAGATGGTCATCGAGCGCTATTCCAACGTGATGCATATCGTCTCCAACGTCACCGGCCAACTGAAGGAAGGCCTGACCGCGATGGACGCGCTGCGGGCGATCCTGCCGGCCGGCACCTTGTCCGGCGCGCCGAAGATCCGCGCGATGGAAATCATCGACGAGCTGGAACCGGTCAAGCGCGGCGTGTACGGCGGCGCGGTGGGTTATTTCGCCTGGAACGGCAACATGGACACCGCCATCGCGATCCGCACGGCGGTGATCAAGGACGGTGAACTGCATGTGCAGGCCGGCGGCGGCATCGTGGCCGACTCGGTGCCGGCGCTGGAATGGGAAGAGACCATCAACAAGCGCCGGGCGATGTTCCGTGCCGTGGCGTTGGCCGAGCAGACCCCGGACTGACATCGGGTCACCCTCGCCACAAAAAGAAAGCGGCGCCTGAAAAGGCGCCGCTTTTTTGTTGCCTGCCTGTCAGAAGTCCAGGCTCACCCCGACATTCACCCCTTGCTGGGTGAAGTCGTCGTCCTTGCGGATGTTGTAGCTGGCACGCAGGGCGACTTCCTTGCTGAGGTTGTGGCTCACGCCCAGGTTCAGGCGGTTGAGGTTGGTCTGCGGCTTGTAGCCTTCGAGGGTGAAGCGGTTGTTCGGCAGGCTGTTGAGGTTGATGGTCAGGTCCTGGGCATCGTCGTTGTATTCGCGCTCATGGGCGAATTCGCCGAACACCTGGGTCTGTGCAGTGACCTGGTACTTGCCCTGGATGCCGAGGCCCAACCGGCGGGAGATGCGCGACTGGTCGTCGAAGGTCAGCGCCGTGGCGTCCGCGCCTTTTTCCGAGTAGCCATCCACCTGCGCCTTGCCGAAGTCGGCGCTGACGAACGGCGACAGGTGCCACGGACTGCTCGCCTCGGGCGCGATGTCGTAGCCCACGCGGCCGCCGATGGCCAGCACGTAGCCGTCGGTGTCGCCTTTCTCCCCGCGCTCGTTGACCCCCAGCTGGAACTTGCGCTTGAGGCTGTCGTAGTCCAGCCGGCCGGCGGTCATCGCCAGGTCGCCCCACCAGCGGTTCTGCTGGTACTGGGCGAACACGGTGCCCATGTAGGAATTGAGCTTGTAGTCCGAGTCGTTGTCGCCGGCCTCGAGCTTCTGGTGATAGAGCCCGGCCGCGACGCCGACGCGCCAGGCGTCGTCGAGGCGGTAGCTGGCGCCGATGTTCAGGTTGTAGCCGTTGCCGTCGGCGCTTGCCCCGGCGCTCTGGTCGTCGAAGTCCTGATGCTGGCCGCCGGCGGCCACGATGGCCCGCCATTGGCCCACGCCCTGCCAGTTCTCCCAGTCGGCCAGCCATTGGTTGCGCAGCTCGTCCTGGTGGGCGCGCAGCGAGCCCTGGGCCATTTCCGGCAGCAGGGTCAGTTCCCACGGCGCGGCCAGCAGCGAGTAGGCGTAATCGGCGATCAGGCGTTGCCCGGCCTCGGTCGGGTGCACCGAGTCGTTGAAGATCAGTTTGGTCGGATCCGGCGTGGCGCTGTTGATGCCGTACCGGGCGTTCTCGGTACAGCCGCTGCCGCTGAAGCAGGTGGCGACCAGGTTCTGGTCGGTGGCCAGGCCGAACTGGGCCGGGTTGGCGAACACTTCGCCCAGCAGCAGCGGAATGTTCAGCGGAATGATGTTGGCGTTGACGCCTTGCAGCTGGCTGACCAGTTCGTTGTTGAACTGGGCGCTGAGCTGCGACGTGAAGGCTTGCAGCGGCGAGCCGTTGATGGCCGGGGTCAGGCCGATGTCCGGCAGCAGCCAGACCATGATGTAGCGGGCGCCGGCGCCTTGCAGGGTCTGCACGCTGTCGACCAGTCGGTCGGCGGCGGCGCTGGCCTGGGCGAGGCTGGTGACACGGCCCTGGAGGAAGTCGTTGCCGCCCCCCGTCAGGTAGTACAGCGCGTTCGGATCGGCGCGAAAACCGTTGGACGGCAGGTAGCCGGTGCGGGTGCGTTCGCCGGAGGCGGACGAGCTGGTGATCGAGTCCAGGATCTGGTCGGTGCGGTAACCGCCGACGGCCCAGTTGTTGCCGTCCGGCAGGCCTTGGTTGGCGCGCACCGCCGAGTCGGCGGAGGCGGTCTGGTCCGGCGTGAAACCCAGCCGTCCGCCGAGCAGTTGGGTGGCGTTGAGCGAATAGAATTCGCCGCTGCCGTCCCGGTAGGCGGGACCTGTGCGGTTGGTGAAGCGCTTGCCCGAGCCGGCCGGGCCGCCGCTGTCGGTGAACGTCCCCGCGTCGCTGAGGCTGTCGCCGAAGACGACGAAATTCGAGTAAGGGTTTGGGGCGGCGACCGCCTGGGCGCAGGCCATCGCGAGCAAGCATCCGGCCAGCGGTACGAACAACGTCTGTTTGATCATGAGCAAGTCCGTTTATTTATTGTTGTAGTGAACGAAACGACAGTACCAAAAACATCCGGCGTTTTGCCATCTGTCGCGAACACTCCCCGGGTTTGACGCGCTTTGTCCGATTTGGCCGCCGGCCGGCCCCGCCATCATATTGCACGCTCTGCCCAGCTAAGTTACTGTGCCGGAACGTATGAACGAGACCTTCCCCGTGTTGATCGTCAGCAAACTCCTGGATCAAGTCATCAAGGCGCACGCCCGCTGGCGTTGGCGCGCCTGAATCTTCTCTGCCGGCCCCGCCGGATCTGTACTGCTTTGCCTTCCTTGCCTGTCTGAACCGCCGCTGTGCCGACGCGATCCGCGCGTCCGACATCGTGCAGCGCCCTGCGGGCAAACCGTTCGAAGGCTGTCTCCAAGCCAGAATTCAAGAGGTTCGAAACGCCATGTTGCTGATGATCGACAACTACGACTCCTTTACCTACAACGTTGTGCAATACCTCGGCGAACTGGGGGCCGAGGTCAAGGTCGTGCGCAACGACGAACTGACCGTCGCCCAGATCGAAGCGCTCAACCCGGAGCGCATCGTGGTGTCCCCGGGCCCCTGCACCCCGACCGAAGCCGGCGTCTCCATCGAGGCGATCAAGCACTTCGCCGGCAAGCTGCCGATCCTCGGCGTCTGCCTCGGGCACCAGTCCATCGGCCAAGCCTTCGGCGGTGACGTGGTGCGTGCCCGACAGGTGATGCACGGTAAGACTAGCCCGGTATTCCACGAGGACAAGGGCGTGTTCGCAGGCCTGAACCGGCCGTTGACCGTCACCCGCTATCATTCCTTGATCGTCAAGCGCGAGACCTTGCCCGACTGCCTGGAGCTGACCGCGTGGACGCAGCACGAGGACGGCTCGGTGGACGAGATCATGGGCCTGCGCCACAAGACCCTGAACATCGAAGGCGTACAGTTCCACCCGGAATCGATCCTGACCGAACAGGGCCATGAACTGTTCGCCAACTTCCTCAAACAGACCGGCGGCGTGCGCTAAGGACCTCTCATGAACATCAAGACAGCCCTGAGCCGCATCGTCGACCACCTCGACCTCAGCACCGATGAAATGCGCGATGTGATGCGCGAGATCATGACCGGCCAATGCACTGACGCGCAGATCGGCGCGTTCATGATGGCCATGCGCATGAAGAGCGAGAGCATCGACGAGATCGTCGGCGCGGTCTCGGTCATGCGCGAGCTGGCGGACAAGGTCGAACTCAAGACCCTCGACCGCGTGGTGGACGTGGTGGGCACCGGCGGCGACGGCGCCAACATCTTCAACGTCTCCACCGCCTCGTCGTTCGTCGTCGCGGCGGCCGGCTGCACCGTGGCCAAGCACGGCAACCGCGCGGTGTCGGGCAAGAGCGGCAGCGCCGACCTGCTGGAGGCCGCCGGCATCTACCTGAACCTGACCCCGACCCAAGTGGCCCGCTGCATCGACAACGTCGGCATCGGCTTCATGTTCGCCCAGACCCACCACAAAGCCATGAAACATGCCGCCGGCCCGCGCCGCGACCTCGGCCTGCGTACCCTGTTCAACATGCTCGGCCCGCTTACGAATCCGGCCGGTGTGAAGCATCAGGTGGTGGGCGTGTTCACGCCGGCCTTGTGCCGGCCGCTGGCCGAAGTCTTGCAGCGCCTGGGCAGCAAGCATGTGCTGGTGGTGCATTCGAAGGACGGCCTGGACGAGTTCAGCCTTGCGGCGCCGACCTTCGTCGCCGAGCTGAAGGATGGCCAGATCAGCGAATACTGGGTCGAGCCGGAAGACCTGGGCATGAAGAGCCAGAGCCTGCACGGCCTGTCGGTCGAAGGCCCGGAAGCGTCGCTGGCGCTGATCCGCGATGCGCTGGGCAAGCGCAAGACCGAGAGCGGCCAGAAAGCCGCTGAAATGATTGTGCTCAACGCCGGTGCGGCGCTGTACGCCGCCGACCTGGCCAGCAGCCTGAAAGAGGGCGTGGCGCTTGCGCACGACGCCCTGCACACCGGCCTCGCTCGGGAGAAGCTCGAGGAGCTGGGCGCCTTTACCGCGGTATTCAAAGTGGAGAATGAGGGATGAGTGTACCGACGGTTCTGGAAAACATTCTGGCCCGCAAGTTTCAGGAAGTCGCCGAGCGCAGCGCCCGTGTGAGCCTGAGCGAGCTGGAAAGCCTGGCCAGGACGGCCGATGCACCCCGTGGATTTGCCGGCGCGCTGCTGGCGCAGGCCAAGAAGAAACAGCCGGCGGTGATTGCCGAGATCAAGAAGGCTTCGCCGAGCAAGGGCGTGATCCGGGAGAACTTCGTGCCCGCCGACATCGCCAAGAGCTACGAGAAGGGCGGGGCGACCTGCCTGTCGGTGCTGACCGACATCGACTACTTCCAGGGCGCCGACGCCTACCTGCAGCAGGCCCGCGCGGCCTGTGCGCTGCCGGTGATCCGCAAGGACTTCATGATCGATCCGTACCAGATCGTCGAAGCCCGGGCCCTGGGCGCCGACTGCGTGCTGCTGATCGTCTCCGCCCTGGATGACGTGAAAATGAAGGAGCTGGCGTCGGTCGCCAAGGACGTCGGCCTCGACGTGCTGGTGGAAGTCCACGACGGCGATGAGCTGGAGCGCGCGCTGAAGACCCTCGACACGCCGCTGGTGGGGATCAACAACCGCAACCTGCACACGTTCGATGTCAGCCTGGAAACCACCCTCGACCTGCTGCCGCGCATCCCGCGCGACCGCCTGGTGATCACTGAGAGCGGCATCCTCAACCGCGCCGACGTCGAACTGATGGAAATCAGCGACGTTTACGCGTTCCTGGTCGGCGAAGCGTTCATGCGTGCCGAAAGCCCGGGCACCGAGCTGCAGCGCCTGTTCTTCCCGGAACGCGGCGTTCCGGTGAGCGGTTCGACCCTCGACTGATTTTCCGTTCGTCCAGTCAAGCTTTTCGCGAGCAGGCTCGCTCCTACAGGTTTTGCGCTGTCCCTGTGGGAGCGGGCTTGCCCGCGAAGGCGGCATAAGATTCACCTCAGACCGCAAGTCCCATGGAAACCTTATGATCCCCACCTCCCTGACCATTGAATCCGGACTGCAAGCCGAACAGGACTTGCTGGCCTCCGTCTGCGCCGGCGATTCCGAATGCGGCCTGCTGTTCTGGCAGCCGAGCGACCGGGCGCTGGTCATGCCGCGCCGCCTCAACCGCCTGCCCGGTTTCGATCGGGCCTGCGAAGTGTCGGCCGCGGCCGGCTGGCCCGTGCTGCTGCGGGAAACCGGCGGCGAACCGGTGCCGCAGTCGGCCTCGACCGTCAACATCGCACTGGTGTACGCGCCGCCGCGCAGTGAGGGCGACCTGAACCGGATCGAGACCGGCTATCGGCGTTTGTGCGATCCGATCTGCCAGCTGTTGGATGAGTTGGGTGGCATGTCTTCCCTGGGCGAGATCGGCGGTGCGTTCTGCGACGGCCGGTTCAACGTCAACCTCGACGGACGCAAGATGGTCGGCACCGCCCAGCGCTGGCGCCAGAGTCAGGGCGGTCAGCGGCCGGTGGGGCTGGTGCACGGGGCGATGCTGATGGATGACGAACGTGAGTCGATGGTCGCGGCCGTCAACCGCTTCAACGAAGCCTGCGGGCTGGAGCAGCGGGTGCGTGCGCAAAGCCACATTGCGCTGCATGAGAAATTTCCGGATGCGCAGGCCTTGGCGCGGCTCGACGTGCTCTTGCGGGCAATGCTGGCGCAAATCTACGCTTGAGCCTGCGGGCTCAGCGTGTCCCGAAGACCACCATGGTCTTGCCTTTCACGTCCACCAGGTTGCGGTCCTCGAGATCCTTGAGCACCCGGCCGACCATCTCCCGCGAGCAGCCGACGATCCGCCCGATTTCCTGACGTGTCACCTTGATCTGCATACCGTCCGGGTGGGTCATCGCATCGGGCTGCTTGCACAGTTCCAGCAGGCAGCGGGCCACGCGGCCGGTCACGTCGAAGAACGCCAAGTCGCCGACCTTGCGTGTGGTGTTGCGCAGGCGTTGTGCGATTTGTCCGCTGAGCACGTAAAGAATGTCCGGATCCTGTTGCGACAGTTCGCGGAATTTCGCGTAGCTGATTTCCGCGACTTCGCATTCGACCTTGGCCCGCACCCAGGCGCTGCGCTCCTGTTCCTGGCCGGCCTGTTCGAACAGCCCCAGTTCGCCGAAGAAGTCCCCGGCGTTGAGGTAGGCGATGATCATCTCCCGGCCGTCGTCATCCTCGATCAGGATCGTCACCGAACCCTTGATGATGAAGTACAGCGTGTCGGAACGGTCGCCGGCGCAGATGATGTTGCTCTTGGCCGCATGGCGGCGGCGCTGGCAATGCATCAACAGCTTGTCGAGGTTCTTGATTTTGGGGGTGGGGGTAATACCAACCATGGTTGTATCCCGAAAAGACTGCACGGTTATGTTTGATTTTTTTATGAGGCGCCGAGAGCGGTCGTTGACAGGTCGACCGGGCGTCAGTGATTTGGCGCCAGCTTACCAGACACTTCCTTGAAGATTCGAGAATTTACCTACGTCATGGCCGTATCCGTCCTAGGAATGGCAGTCGCTGTCAAAGCGTAGCCCTGTGCTAAGCTGGCGGCCCTTTTTTCTACAGTGGAGTCTTGGCGATGAAGGCACGCATCCAATGGGCTGGCGAAGCCATGTTCCTCGGCGAATCCGGCAGCGGCCATGTCGTGGTCATGGACGGTCCGCCGGAGGCCGGTGGCCGCAACCTGGGTGTCCGCCCGATGGAGATGCTCTTGCTGGGCGTCGGCGGCTGCAGCAATTTCGACGTGGTCAGCATCCTGAAGAAGGCCCGCCAGGCCGTCGAGAGCTGCGAAGCGTTCCTGGACGCCGAACGCGCGACCGAAGACCCGAAGGTCTTCACCAAGATCCACATGCATTTCGTGGTCAAGGGCCGCGGCCTGAAGGAAGCCCAGGTCAAGCGCGCCATCGAGCTGTCCGCCGAGAAGTACTGCTCGGCCTCGATCATGCTGGGCGCGGCCGGTGTGGCCATCACCCACGACTACGAGATCGTCGAGCTCGGCTGAGCCGACATTCAACTATCATAAAAGCAGTGCAGACTCTGGCGATCCCCCGCCGACGTCTGCATAATGCGCCACTTTTTTCAGGGCTGTGACCGGTCTGCCGACGGGTCATCCGCCTGAACAGATAACCAAAATCGCCATCGCGAAGAGGTGTTAACCGTCCTACGCAGGTGCGTCGTTCGCACTTGACGGGCATGCTTGATCACGCGGCCGTGCCGCATACATAGAGAGTTTTCAACGGTGAAAAGCAAACTCAAGCTCCACGGGTTCAATAACCTGACAAAGACCTTGAGCTTCAACATCTATGACATCTGCTACGCGGAAACCCCGCAAGACCAGCAGGCCTACGTCGAGTACATCAACAAAGAGTACAACGCGAAGCGCCTGACGCAGATCCTCACGGAAGTTGTCGATATCATTGGTGCCAACATCCTGAACATCGCCAGTCAGGACTACGAGCCACAAGGCGCCAGCGTCACGATCCTGATCTCCGAAGAGCCGGTGACCCCGACCGAGAGTCAGATCGAAGAGTCTCCGGGCCCGCTGCCCGAGATCATCCTCGCCCACCTCGACAAGAGCCACATCACGGTGCACACCTATCCGGAAATCCATCCGGACGACGGTATCGCGACGTTCCGTGTGGACATCGACGTGTCGACCTGCGGCGTGATTTCACCGCTCAAAGCGCTCAACTTCCTGATTCACCAGTTCGATTCGGACATCGTGACCGTGGATTACCGTGTGCGCGGCTTCACCCGTGACGTCGAAGGCAACAAGCACTTCATCGACCACGAGATCAACTCGATCCAGAACTATCTCTCCGAAGACACCCGCGACGCGTACCAGATGACCGACGTGAACGTGTACCAGGAAAACCTGTTCCACACCAAAATGCTGCTGAAGAACTTCGAACTGGACAACTACCTGTTCGGCGACGCCACCAGCAACCTGTCGGCCGAGCAGCGTGCCCAGGTGACCGAGCGTGTGAAACACGAAATGCTGGAGATCTTCTACGCCCGCAACATGCCGAGCTGAGATCCCCGAGCACAAAAAAAGGCGACTGCCCCGGGGGCAGTCGCCTTTTTTATTGTGTGGGAGCGTTCAGATCCGGTAGGTGCTCTTGGTCATCACCTTCGCCAGCAGGCTCATCCCGAACTTCACCGGCGCCGGGAAGCGGAACCCGCCGGCCTGCAGCGCGCTTTCGGCATGGTGTTCCTCATCGACGCGCATCTGCTCCAGGATCGCCCGGGACTTTTCGTCCTCGGCAGGCAGTTGCTCCAGGTGCTCGTTCAAGTGCTTGCACACCTGATGTTCGGTCGCCGCGACGAATCCGAGGCTGACCTTGTCGCTGATCAGTCCGGCCACGGCGCCGATGCCGAACGACATGCCGTAGAACAAGGGGTTGAGCACGCTGGTGTGGCTGCCCAGCTGATGGATACGTTGCTCGCACCACACCAGGTGGTCGATCTCTTCTTCGGCGGCATGCTCCATCGCTTCGCGCACCTGCGGCAGCTTGGCGGTGAGCGCCTGGCCCTGGTACAGCGCCTGGGCGCAGACCTCGCCGGTGTGGTTGATGCGCATCAGGCCGGCGACATGGCGGGTGTCTTCGTCGCTCATCTGCGCATCGGGCTGCACGATGGCCGGCGACGGGCGATGCGGCTGGCCGCTGAACGGCAGCAAGGTGCGCATGGCGGCATCGGCTTGCAGCAGAAGACGGTCAATGGGCGAGTAGTGACGTTGGGTAGTCATGCTGACCTCCGGGGGGAATCTCGGCGGCCAGTTTAACCGAATCGGCCCGAGAAGGATTGCGCTGGGTCATCGTGACTCAGAGGGGATGGAGACTTCGGCGGGAGCGGGCAAGCCCCCTCCCGCGGAAAGACTCAGCCCGGCGGCCAGTTCATCTGACGCTGACCGAGCACATGCATATGAATGTGGTAGACGGTCTGTCCGCCCTTTTCATTGCAGTTCATCACCACCCGGAAGCCTTCCTCGCAACCCAGCTCCAGCGCCAGGCGCTGGGCGGTGAACAGGATGTGCCCGGCCAGTGCCTTGTCGTCTTCAGTCAGGTCGTTGAGGGTGCGCACCGGCTTTTTCGGGATCACCAGAAAATGCACGGGCGCCTGCGGGGCGATGTCGTGGAAGGCCAGGACCTGGTCGTCCTCGTAGATGATCTTCGCCGGGATCTCCCGGTTGATGATCTTGGTGAACAGAGTATCCACAGCTGTTTTCTCCGTTGTGTGGGGCGGGTCGAGTGTACCCATGCGGGTTCACCGCGCCCAGCCGATTGCCTGCCGGCCTTTCAGCGCGGGCAGTAAGCCTTGTTGACCATGCCGGTGACGGTGCGGTTGAGCCAGCGCGAGCCCAGGCGCGGCAGGAAGGCGAACCAGCGGTTCATCCGGCCGGGGATGATGATCGCGCGGTTTTTCTCCAGGGCGCGCACGGTGTACAGCGCGACCTCTTCCGGGCTCATCAGCAGTCGGCTGTCGTTGAGCTTTCCGTCGTTCAGTTGGGCGGTGCGGAAGAACGCCGTACGGGTCGGCCCCGGGCAGAGCACCGAGACCTTCACCGCGCACTTCTTCAGCTCGACCCGCAGTGCTTCGGAGAAGTGCAGCACATACGCCTTGCTGGCGTAGTAGGTGCTCATCCACGGGCCGGGGTTGAACGCCGCGACCGAGGCGACGTTGAGGATCTGCCCGCCGCCCTGCAGCGCCATGCTGTTGCCGATGGCGTGGCAGAGGCGGGTGAGGGCGAGGATGTTCACCTCGATCAGGTCCTGCTCGGTCATCCAGTCCTGGGCCAGGAACGGCCCGCAGGTGCCGATGCCGGCGCAGTTCACCAGCAGATCGATCTGCCGGTCGCCTTCTTCCAGTTCCAGCAGGAAGCCGGACAGGCGCAAGGGTTCGCCCAGATCGCAGGCGCGGAACAGCACCTCGACGCCGAAGCGCTGGGTCAGTTCGATCGCAATGCTTTCCAGCTGATCACGCTGTCGGGCCACCAGGATCAGGCTGCGGCCGCGGCGGGCAAGGGCTTCGGCCATGGCCAGGCCGATGCCGCTGGAGGCGCCGGTGATCAGAGCGTAACGGGTCATGCAGTTCTCCATCGCAACAGCTCCGGCCGGCGACGCAGGTGTCGCGGGCCGGAGCGCTGTTCATTCTTTGCCAGAGTCTACAGGGGGCGGGGCCGCTTCGGCTGCTTCGTCCTCGGAAATCGTTGCCGGTTCGGCTACGGCGTCGATCTCGTCGGTGGTCACCGAGCCGCTTTCGTAGCTGCTTTCCAGGCTGGTTTCGTACTCCTCCTGGATCGCCGAAATACCGCCGACCATCGCGCCCGCGAAGATGAGCCCGACGAACACGATCCACAGCGAGCACAGCACCTTGACCGCCGTGGTGTTGGGCGGTGGCGGCGGGCCATAGCGGTTGGCGCCGTCGTTGCCCGGCATGACCATCATCACCAGCGGAAAAATGCTGCCCACGAACGGCACGAGGTTCAGCAGCCAGAGCCAGCCGGACCAGCCGATGTCATGCAGGCGCTGCACGCTGAACAGGATGCTGACGAGGCTGAAGGCCAGGAACAGAAAGAACGCGACGATGCCGCCGATGATCAGCCCGGTGGTGGAGTCCGTGCTGACCAGGCCCAGCCCGATGAACGCAAAGATGCCGATGATCGGCAGGGTCACCAGGCTCAACACCATCGTCCAGGCCAGGAAACGCAGGCGGCCGATCCGGCCTTCGACACTGAACGGCTTGAGGGTGGCGAACTCGGGGAGGCGGTCGCCGACGTCGGCCCGGGGCGGGGCGTAGGGCGAATCCGGTTCCGCCTGAGCGGGCGCCTGTTCGTGCACGTCCGCCAGGTTCAGTTCGACCGTGGTTTCGGGCTCGATCCGGGCTTCGATGCCGGTCTTGCCCAGTGCCTGCAGGTAAACCTGCGCATCGCTGTGGGACAGGTCGCGCTTGAGTGCGACGGTGCGCCCGTTGAACAGCCGCTCGATGGCGGCGACATCGCTCTTGAAAAGATCCGCCAGGTTGAGCTTGGCGGTGGTGATGTCGACTCCGGGCTGCAGAGCGCCGTCGAACACGATCTTGTAACGGGTTTCGCTCATGGCCGGGCATCCTTGTCGCGAGATGGATTGAAGTGGGGTGTCGCAGTCGGTGAGTGTAAGGCCGGCCGCGGATCGGCTGGCCTTTTTCTCAGCGTGGCCAGCGGTTCGGCAACTGCGCCGCGTGCGCCAGTGCCTGGCGATACTCGCTGTCCAGGCGGGCCACCAGTTGCTCCACGCTCGGCAGATCCTTGATTCCGCCTACGCCCTGGCCCGCCGACCAGACGGTTTTCCAGGCCTTGGCCTCATCGCTGAGGGGCTTGAGCTTTTCGCCGAAGTTCACGTCGCCCTTGCCCTGCAGGGCCGCCATGTCGAAGCCGGCGGCCTCCAGGCTCTGGCGCATGAAGCTGGCCGGTACGCCCGACACGGCAGGAGTATGGATGATGTCCGCCGCTTTGGCAGTCAGCAGCATGTCCTTGTATGCGTCAGGCGCATGACTTTCGGTGGTGCCGATAAATCGGGTGCCGAAGTAGGCCAAATCCGCGCCCAGCACTTGGGCAGCAAGAATCTCATGCCCGTGGTTCAGGCATCCTGCGAGCAGCAGGGTTTTGTCGAAGAACTGACGGATCTCCGCGATCAGCGAGAACGGGCTCCAGGTGCCGGCATGGCCGCCGGCGCCCGCCGCTACGGCGATCAGACCGTCGACACCGGCCTCGGCGGCTTTCTCCGCGTGGCGGCGGGTGGTCACATCGTGGAACACCAGGCCGCCGTAGCTGTGGACGGCATCGACCACTTCCTTGACCGCGCCCAGACTTGTGATGACGATCGGCACCTGGTGTTCGACGCAGATGTTCAGATCCGCCTGCAGCCTCGGGTTGGTGGGGTGGACGATCAGGTTCACCGCATACGGCGCCGGGTTTTCCATGAGCGCCAGGCCCGCCTCGATCTGTTCCAACCAGGCCTTGAAGCCGCTGCTTTCGCGCTGGTTCAGCGCGGGGAAGCTGCCGACCACGCCATTGCGGCAACAGGCGAGCACCAGATCCGGGTTGGAAATCAGGAACATCGGCGCGGCCACGACGGGCAGGCGCAGGCGTTGGTCGAGCAAAGCGGGCAGCGACATGGGACATCCCCCGATGAGTTGTGCTTATGAAGGTTAAAACGGCCGAACCACGACCAGAATTACAATAACAAGCAGTATCAGAACTGGCACTTCATTGAACCAGCGATAAAAGACATGGCTGCGGGTGTTTTCGCCACGGGCGAAGCGTTTGACGTACGCGCCGCACACATGGTGATAGCCGATCAGAAGGGCGACCAGCGTGAGCTTGGCGTGCATCCACCCGCCTTGGGTGAAATAGGCGCTCGGGTTGAGGCTGATCAGCCAGCCGCCGAAGATCAGCACGGCGATCATCGAAGGCCCCATGATGCCGCGGTACAGCTTGCGCTCCATGACGCTGAACCGTTCCTTGCTGACGGCGTCCTCGCTTTGCGCGTGATAGACGAACAGCCGCGGCAGGTAAAACAGCCCGGCAAACCAGCAGACCACGCTGACGATATGAAACGCTTTGAGCCACAGATAGAGCATTGGATTGATTCCCAGGTTCACGGTAGCCGGATAGTAGAGGCTCGGGCGGCCGCACGTCACCTTGACGGTTGTCGCAGGGGCGCGCGGCCCCTATCATCGACGGCTTTCCAGTGGGTTCGTTGAGGGCAGGTTCATGGTCAAGGTCGGTATCGTCGGCGGCACGGGTTACACGGGTGTCGAACTGTTGCGTCTGCTGGCGCAGCATCCGCAGGCAGAGGTGGTGGTCATCACTTCCCGATCCGAGGCCGGCATGGCCGTCGCCGACATGTACCCGAACCTGCGCGGCCATTACGACGGTCTGGCGTTCAGCGTTCCGGACATCAAGACCCTGGGCGCCTGCGATGTGGTGTTCTTCGCCACGCCCCACGGTGTCGCCCACGCCTTGGCGGGTGAACTGCTGGCCGCCGGCACCAAGGTCATCGACCTGTCGGCGGACTTCCGCCTGCAGGACGCCGACGAGTGGGCCAAGTGGTACGGCCAGCCGCACGGCGCGCCGGAACTGTTGGACGAGGCAGTCTACGGTCTGCCGGAAGTCAATCGTGAGCAGATCCGCAAGGCGCGCCTGATCGCGGTGCCGGGTTGCTACCCGACCGCCACGCAGCTGGGGTTCCTGCCTTTGCTCGAGGCCGGCCTTGCCGATGCCTCGCACCTGATCGCCGACTGCAAGTCGGGCATCAGCGGTGCCGGTCGTGGTGCCTCTGTAGGATCGCTGTACTCCGAGACGTCGGAAAGCTTCAAGGCTTATGCGGTGAAAGGTCACCGTCACTTGCCGGAAATCCGCCAGGGGCTGCGCCGTGCGGCGGGCAAGGACGTCGGCCTGACGTTCGTTCCGCACCTGACGCCGATGATCCGTGGCATTCACTCGACGCTGTACGCAACCGTGACCGACCGTTCGGTGGATCTCCAGGCGCTGTTCGAGAAGCGTTACGCCAATGAACCGTTCGTCGACGTCATGCCGGCCGGCAGCCACCCGGAGACCCGCAGCGTGCGCGGCGCCAACGTGTGCCGGATCGCCGTGCACCGTCCGCAGGACGGCGACCTGGTAGTGGTGCTGTCGGTCATCGACAACCTGGTCAAGGGCGCGTCGGGCCAGGCGGTGCAGAACCTCAACATTCTGTTCGGCCTGGATGAGCGCATGGGTCTGTCCCATGCCGGCATGCTGCCGTAACACGTCCTTGCGAACAGCGAAAAGGCCCGGAACACGGGCCTTTTCGCATTCGGGCCAGTGAAAGGCTTTATTGATATACCGTAACAATAGTTGACCGATTTTCTAGGACAAGCGGATAATGCGCGTCATCACGCAATATGACGGCTTAGCGCCGGGAGATAGTCAGCATGAGCGTCGAATCCTTCACCCCCACGGCTTTGCAATTCACCCAGGGTGCCGCGCACAAGGTGAAGAGCCTGGTCGATGAAGAGGGGAATGATCGCTTGAAGCTGCGCGTATTCGTTACGGGCGGCGGTTGTTCAGGTTTTCAGTACGGCTTCACCTTCGATGAGGATGTGGCCGAAGACGACACCATCGTCGAGCGCGAAGGGGTCAGCCTGGTGGTCGACCCGATGAGCTTCCAGTACCTGGCCGGTGCCGAGGTGGATTACCAGGAAGGTCTTGAGGGCTCGCGGTTCGTGATCAAGAATCCGAACGCCACCACCACCTGCGGATGCGGCTCTTCGTTCTCGATCTGAATTTTTCTTGCGCAAACAGCAAAACGCCGCAGTTCCTCACGGAGCTGCGGCGTTCTGCTGTTTGCGGTTCGGTCAGTTGGGGTAGATCGCGCCAAGCACGCGTAAGCCTCGGGCGCCGGTGACGCTCGGGCGATTGGCCGTGATGCCTTCGAGACAGCAATGCGCCAGCCAGGCAAACGCCATGGCCTCCACCCAGTCGGGGTCGACCCCGTGGGTCGCTGTGCTGGCAACGGTGGTGTCCGGCAGCCGCTCGGCCAGGCGCTTCATCAGTGTGGCGTTATGGGCGCCGCCGCCGCAGACCAGAAGCTCCCGCGTCTCGGTTTGAGCCGCCTGCAGGGACTGGACGATGGTATGCGCCGTCAGTTCCAGCAGCGTCGCCTGGACATCCTCTGGCGCAACCTGCGGCAGGCGTGACAGGTGTCGCTCCAGCCAAGGCAGGTTGAATACCTCGCGCCCCGTGCTTTTCGGGCCCTGAGTGGCGAAGAACGGGTCGCTCAGCAACGCTTCCAGCAGGGCCGGATCTATGCTGCCGCTGGCCGCCCACTCGCCGTTGCGGTCATAGTTTTCGCCGCGCTGCCGGTGGATCCAGGCGTCCATCAGCACATTCCCAGGGCCGCAGTCGAAACCGGCTACAGGTGCGTTCGGCTCAATCAGGCTCAGATTGCTGAAACCGCCGACATTCAGAACGGCGCGATTGCCGTTACGCTCCTCAAACAACGCTTCATGGAAGGCCGGAACCAAAGGCGCGCCTTGGCCGCCGGCGGCCACATCGCGGCTGCGGAAGTCGCTGACCACCGTGATGCCGGTCAGCTCGGTCAGCAGGGCGGGATTGCCGATCTGCACCGTAAAGCCACGCGCCGGTTCATGGCGGATGGTCTGGCCGTGGCTGCCGATTGCGCGGATGTCGTCGGCGCTGAGCCGCTGCTGTTCGAGAAGGGTGTGAATGCCTTGCGCTGCGAGCGTCACCCAGTGCTGCTGGGCAATGGCCGAGCGGGCGATCTCATCGGGGCCGCTGGCGCACAAGCCAAGCAGCTCGGCGCGCAGGGATTCAGGCATGGGGAGGTAGTGCGTGGCGATCAGGCGGATCGCCGAGGTCTGTTCGATCAGGGCGATGTCCAGACCGTCGAGGCTGGTTCCGGACATCACGCCGATGTAAAGGGCCATGGCTTAACGCTTGCTCGAGGCCAGCAAGGTGGCCTTCTCTTGATCCATGCGCGCCATCAGCGGCTGGCTCTGCGCGAGGAAGCGGGCGCGTTCGGACTTGGCGATCGGGTCGGCCATCGGCAGCTTCTGGCCCAGCGGGTCGACGTGAACGCCGTTGACCTGGAACTCGTAGTGCAGGTGCGGGCCGGTGGACAGGCCGGTCGTGCCGATGTAGCCGATCACTTGGCCTTGCTTGACGGTTCCGCCGGTCTTCACGCCTTTGGCGAAGCCCTGCATGTGGCCGTACAGCGTGCGGTAGGTGTTGCCGTGCTGGATGATCACGGTGTTGCCGTAGCCGCCGCGGCGACCGGCCAGCAGCACCTTGCCGTCGCCGGCTGCCTTGATCGGCGTGCCGCGGGGGGCCGCGTAGTCGACGCCTTTGTGGGCGCGGATCTTGTTGAGGATCGGATGCTTGCGGCCCATGGAGAATTTCGAGCTGATGCGGGCGAAGTCGACCGGCGTGCGGATGAACGCCTTGCGCATGCTGTTGCCGTCAGCGGTGTAGTAGCTGCTGTTGCCTTGCTTGTTGGTGTAGCGCACGGCGGTGTAGGTCTTGCCGCGGTTGGTGAAGCGTGCCGACAGGATGGGGCCGTTGCCCACGGCTTTGCCGTTGACCACTTTCTGCTCGTAGATCACGTCGAATTCGTCGCCCTGACGGATGTCCTGGGCAAAGTCGACGTCGTAGCCGAATACGCTGGCCATGTCCATGGTCAGGCTGTGGGACAGACCGGCGCGGGCGGCGGACTGCGACAGGGAGCTGTTGATCACGCCGTGGACGTAAGCGGTGCGGACGGTCGGCTTGGCGGTGACGCGGTTGAACGCGAAACCTGTGTCGTTGCGGGTCAGGGTGATGGTTTCAACATCGCTGACCTTGCTGTGCAGGTTGACCAGCTGGCCTTCGGGGTTCAGTTCGAATTCAAGCTTCTGGCCATGCTTGAGCTGGCTGAATTGCTTGGCTTGCTTGTCGCTGGCCAGCACTTCGTGCACGGCGGCGGCCGGAAGGCCGACCTTTTCGAAGAGGGTGGAAAGCGTATCGCCTTTGGCGACGACCACTTCCCTGTGGCCCGGGGCCTTCTTTGCTTCGGCCGGCGCGGCAGGCGCGGCAGGCGCGGCGGGCGCCTGGGCGGTTTCCGGAGCCGTTTCGTCGCTGTTTTCAATCTGTGCGAAAGGGGAAGTGACGGGCTCGCTTGTGGCTTGGACTGCGTCGGCGGCGTCTTGATCCTGTGTCAGTTGTTCAGCAGGACTTTCCAGTTCAAGGCTCAAGGTTGTCTTTTTGGCTTCAACATCGCTGGAAGGGAATACCAGCAGGGCCAGGCTGAGGAGAGCGGCGATTCCACTTGCGGCCAGCAGGTGGGTTTTCGGGTAAAGCGGCGGCGCTTTAGACGATTCTGTGGTCATAAAGGACTTTTGACTTTGAAAAAGATGAATTGGAAAAGATGAATGACATGATGAAGATGAAATAACTGTATAAAATATAACCAAATCATCTCTGAAGCAAGTCTGCGGGCGACGTGCCTGCGGATTGGCGTCCGCGCGCCGGGCAAACCTTGTATTTGGTGCGCGATCTTGTATGGTTGGTTCCCTTTGAATCTGAGCCTTGCGGGTCTGTTATGAAGTCGGTTGAAGAGCAGCTAGCGCTGATTAAACGTGGTGCGGAAGAACTGTTGGTCGAGTCCGAGCTGATCGAAAAGCTCAAGCGTGGCCAGCCGCTGCGTATTAAGGCCGGCTTCGATCCGACTGCGCCGGATCTGCACTTGGGGCACACCGTGCTTATTAATAAGCTGCGCCAGTTCCAGGAGCTGGGGCATCAGGTGATCTTTTTGATCGGAGACTTCACCGGCATGATCGGCGATCCGAGCGGCAAGAGCGCGACCCGTCCGCCGCTGACCCGTGAGCAAGTGCTGGAGAACGCCGAGACCTACAAGAGTCAGGTGTTCAAGATTCTGGATCCGGCGAAGACCGAAGTCGCCTTCAACTCCACCTGGATGGATCAGATGGGGCCGGCGGACTTCATTCGCCTGACTTCGCAGTACACGGTTGCCCGCATGCTCGAGCGCGACGACTTCGACAAGCGCTATACCACCAATCAGCCGATCGCCATTCATGAGTTCCTCTATCCGCTCGTTCAGGGCTACGACTCGGTCGCATTGCGTGCCGATGTCGAACTGGGCGGTACCGACCAGAAATTCAACTTGTTGATGGGGCGTGAGCTGCAGCGTGGCTACGGTCAGGAGGCTCAGTGCATTCTGACCATGCCGTTGCTCGAGGGGCTGGACGGCGTCAAGAAGATGTCCAAGTCGCTGGGCAACTACGTCGGTATCCAGGAGGCTCCAGGTGTCATGTACGGCAAGCTGGTTTCCATTCCCGATACGTTGATGTGGCGTTATTTCGAACTGCTCAGCTTCCGCTCGATGGACGAGATCGATGCCTTGCGTGCGGATGTCGAGGCGGGTGCCAATCCGCGTGACATCAAGATCAAGCTGGCAGAAGAGATTGTCGCTCGCTTCCATGGTGAAGAGGCCGCGGCCAATGCGCATCGTGCCGCAGGCAACCGCATGAAGGATGGCGAGCTGCCGGAGGATTTGCCGGAGATCCAGCTGACCGCTGCTGAGGACATGCCGATCGCGGCGGTGCTTAATAAGGCAGGCTTGGTGAAGAACTCGGCAGTTGCGCGCGACTTGCTGGGTTCTGGCGGTGTGCGTGTCGATGGTGAGGTGGTCGATCGCTCCTTCATGTATGTGCTGGGTGCGACCCATGTCTGCCAGGCTGGCAAGAAGGCGTTTGCGCGTATCACGCTGAAATCTGAATAAGATTGAAACAAAGGGTTGACGGCGAGTTTTAGTTCTCTATAATTCGCCCCACTTCCGGCGCAGTCGAAACGGAAAACTTCTTGAAATTCAACGAGTTACGAAGTTTTCGGCAGCGGATCGCTTCAGTTCAGCGAAGCCCGGAGGGAGTCGAAGAGGGTGGTGATGTTTGGCCCTTTCGGCGTTTCGATCATCCCGGTCGAAAGCGGAGAAAAGAGGTGTTGACAGCAGCGTGCAACGCTGTAGAATTCGCCTCCCGCTGATGAGAGATCGAAAGCGCAAGTGGTTGAAGTTGAAAAAGAAATTTTGAAAACTTCTGAAAATAACCGCTTGACAGCAAATGAGGCTGCTGTAGAATGCGCGCCTCGGTCGAGACGAAAGAATTGACCAACCGCTCTTTAACAACTGAATCAAGCAATTCGTGTGGGTGCTTGTGGAGTCAGACTGGCAGTCAGAAAGATTATCAGCATCACAAGTTACTC